>UPYK01000011.1 GCA_900538545.1 uncultured Eggerthella sp.
CACGAAAGAACCTGCAGAATGCAGGTTCTTGAGCAGGGAAGCGGGGAACCTCGTGGCTTACCCACTCCACTGATCGAGTTGACGACGGACGAAAAAAGATGTCGAACGACCGGGTGGTTTGTCATCTATGGCGGTGTCGAGGTGCCAACCGTGATTCACCGGACCATGGCCGCTGCCGAGCTGCAAATCATGTGCAAGTGCTTGGGTCAGATAGAACTTCGCGTGTTTGACCGCCTCGACCAGTTCACACCCCTCAGCTAGATAGCACGCGATCGCCGAGGAGAGCGTACAGCCTGTGCCGTGGGTATTCTGCGTTTCGATGCGCGGCTCGCGAAGCCAGAATTCTGTGCCATCTTCAGCGAGCAGCAGATCATATGCTTGTCCTGATTCGAAGACGTGATCGCTCACCACCTCCGATCCTGAAACGCATAAACGCACCGGTTCTTCCCCGCTCCCGAAGCTCTCAAGATGGCCACCCTTCACGAGCACCGCTCGCGCACCAAGCGCCTGAATAGCGCGCGCTGTCTCTACCATCTGCTGCGGTTGCGTGATAGCAATCCCGCTGAAAACCTCTGCCTCGATCAGATTGGGCGTGACCACACTTGCCAGCGGGAACAGTTCACGAACCAAACTTTGCGCCACATCGTCAGTTGCCAGCGATGCCCCGCTCGTCGCGATCATCACAGGATCGAGCACGATGTTCTCCGCGCGGTAAGCACGTAGCGATTCTGCAATGGCCTTGATCAGCGCAGGATTCGCCACCATGCCGATCTTGACCGCATCAGGGCGAATATCAGCGAAGATCGCCTCTATCTGCTCGGCAAGGAATCCGGGTGTGGTTTCCTGCACTCCCAACACGCCCATGGTGTTCTGCGCAGTAAGTGCCGTAATGGCCGATTGGCCATACACTCCCAGCGCCGTCATGGTCTTCAGGTCTGCCTGGATTCCTGCGCCCCCGCTCGAATCCGAACCTGCTATGGTCACTACGCTCTTCATACCACCCTCATCCCTACTCTTGAATATTCACCTAGCGCTGTCTTTTTCGCCCAGCAGAGCCTCAAAGCGCTTCGGCTACCTTCGACAAACGCTTGACCGCACCTGCCAGATCAGCCTGCGCGAAGATCGCCGAAACCACCGCGATGCCTGCAATGCCTGTCCCCGCAAGTTCACGCGCATTGTCTGCCGTGATCCCTCCAATAGCTACCACAGGGATCGAAACCGCGGCGCAGATCTGCCGCAACACCTCGTGATCGATCGTCCACGTGTCTTGCTTCGTTGACGTTGGAAACACCGCGCCTACTCCCAGATAGTCGGCACCTTCAGCCTCCGCCTTGCGCGCCTGCTCGAGCGTTTTCGCCGTAACGCCGATGATGGCCTGGTCGCCAAGCGCACGACGCGCCTCAGCACAGGGGATATCATCTTGTCCGATATGTACGCCATCAGCACCAATGCGCAAAGCGAGCTCGACATCGTCATCGATCAGAAACGGTATGCCAGCCTGCGTGCACAACGCCTGCGCCTCGCGCGCAAGCGTCTCTTTCTCTTCAGGCGCAGCGTGCTTTTCGCGAAGCTGTACACAAGTGATCCCGCCTGCAGAAAGAGCCTCTTGCAAGACCTCCTTGAACTCCCGCCCCCGAAGCCACGAGCGATCCGTGACCGCATAGAGCCCCAAGGCATCACGAATCTCTTCTTTGCTCCACGTTCGCATACGACTAATATTCGTCACCAAGATCGATCACGAGACCATCCATGATGGTATTGACCGTGCGAACCGCACACATCTTGCCGCACATCGTGCATGATTCCTCGTTCGTTGGCGGCGCGCTCTCGAAGTATTCGCGCGGCTTGACTGGGTCGAGCGCCAGATCGAACATCTCTTCCCAATCGAAGCGTCTGCGCGCATCGCTCATACGATTATCCCGGTCGCGCGCACCAGGAATTCCTTTAGCGATATCTGCCGCATGCGCCGCGATCTTCGTAGCCACCAGGCCTTCACGCACATCGCTCACATCGGGAAGGCGCAAGTGCTCAGCTGGCGTAACGTAGCACAGGAAATCCGCACCGCTGCTCGCGGCCACTGCGCCGCCAATAGCAGCCGTGATATGGTCATAACCTGGTGCGATATCGGTAACCAGCGGTCCGAGCACATAGAACGGCGCATCATGACAGAGGCGCTTCTGCAGCTTCATATTGGCCGCGATCTCATCGATGGCCATATGACCTGGTCCTTCGACCATAACCTGAACGCCCGCATCCCACGCGCGCTTAGTGAGCTTGCCGATCTCGATCAACTCAGCGATCTGCCCAGCATCGGTAGCATCGTACCCGCAACCGGGACGCATCGCATCGCCAATGCTGATCGTCACATCATATTCATGCAGTATCTCGAGCACGTCATCGTAGTATTCGTAGAACGGATTCTCGTTGCCTGTTGCTTCCATCCAAGCGAAGATGAGCGAACCGCCGCGCGAGACGATGTTCATCAAACGCCCCGTCTCTTTGAACGATTCGATCACGCGCCTGTTCATGCCTGCATGGATGGTCACGAAATCCACGCCGTCTTCGGCGTGACGGCGCACCACATCAAGGAAGTCCTGCGGCGTGATGGAGATGAGCGCTTTCTCTAAATAACCGATCGCATCGTACATGGGCACCGTGCCGATCATAACGGGAGCCATCTCGAGCAGCTGCTTGCGGAACTCCTGGGTCTTGCCATGGTTCGACAGGTCCATGATACCTTCCGCGCCCAGCTCAAGCGCCACGCGAACCTTCTCAAGTTCGACTTCGGGATCGATCAGGTCGCCTGAGATCCCCAAGTTAACGTTAACCTTCGTGCGTAAGCCCGTACCCACACCCTCAGGATCGAGGTTCTTATGATTGACATTCGCTGGAATCGCGATAGTCCCTGCCGCAACACATGCGCGGATCTCTTCAGGGGTCTTGCGCTCCTTCTCTGCAACGCGCTTCATTGCATCAGTGATAATTCCTTGCCGAGCGGCATCGATTTGCGTGATCGTCATGATCTCATTCCCTTCGTTGGCATTATCCAGACAGGTTCATCGGGTCGGAGCACCGCTCCCTCTCAGCCTGCAACACGCAAGCTCCCCGTATGTAATCGTGGCATCTCAAACCACTACGTGAAAGTATAGCTCATTCAGATGCACCTTCGGCTGGCATTGATCGCGCTACCAAATTGTTGTGCATGTCGTATCATGGATAACCATGATACTCCATCGCAGAAATATGGATAAGAATCGACCGCGCTTCAAAACAGATAAGCGCTTCCTTATCGTCGTTGCTTTAGCGATCGTGTTCACTGCTGCAGTTCTGCGCGCTCCCATCACTTCGATGGGCGCACTGTGCGTTGAGGTGCAAGACGATCTTGGCCTTTCATCTGCAGCGATGGGCCTGGTGACCACGCTTCCCCTTCTTGCGTTCGCCGCCTCGGCGCTTTTCATGAGCGCATTATCGGAACGCTTTGGGAAAAGTCGCGTGCTTGCTTTTGGTTGCACGGCGATCATCATCGGGATCCTCCTGCGCTCGTTCGCTGGCCCGTTCGGTCTTTTCTTCGGCACGATCCTTCTCGGGTTCGGCATCTCTTCAGGAAACGTGCTGCTACCTTCGGTCGTGCGTGACAACTTTCCTGCCCATGTAGGCGTGATGACGGCCCTCTACACCACTACTATCAGCGTATTCGCTGGAGGCATCGCGGGATTCAGCTCCGCGCTCGTCGCCGCTTCTTCCGACTGGCGCACGGTCTTGACGATGGTCGTCCCTTTCGCCGCGATCGCGCTTCTTCTCTGGATCGCAGCGCGCTGCATGATGAGATCGACGAAGGGCACGCCCGAGCGTCGGGTACTTCGCCTGCATCCTACGCACCTGATCAGCAAACATCTCTTGAAGCAACCTCTCACCTGGTGGATAACGGGTCTCTTCGGCGTTCAATCGATCCTCTTCTTCAGTCTCGTAGCCTGGCTTCCCGCTATCCTTACTGAAGGCGGCGTGAGCTCGCAGGCGATCACCACCTGCGTTGCCCTCTTCCCTATCGTGGGCATTCCCTGCACGATCTTCGTTCCGCCTATCGCCCAGCGCCTCAAGCGACAACGCTTGTTCGGTGCAAGCATTGGGATGATCTGCGTGATCGGCATCGTGGCACTCTTCTTCGTGAACGCCGATGCAACAGCGATCGTAGCCACTGTTATCGTGGGCTTCGCACTGGGCGCGCCCTTCTGCCTGTGCATGTACTACTTTGGCGTGCGCACCGAGAATCCCGAAGATTCCTCGAAGCTCTCAAGCATCTCGCAAACATTCGGCTACCTTATGGCAGCCATCGGTCCGGCCTGTCTCGGACTGCTCGTCGATCTATCAGGGTCATGGTTCTTGCCGCTTGCGGTCATGCTCGCACTCTCGATCGTGCTGGTCATATGCGGCTGGAAATCTGGAAGCGGCATGATTCCTGCTGGTCCTGCGAAAACGGATTAGCTCGTTCACCTCGTGCTTAGCGCGAACAGGCATGCGATGCCCCGCCTCGTTGCGTTCGTGCACTATGACTGCTCGCGCAACCCTTGCTCTTACTTGATGAAGGATTCACCAGCGTACGAGATACCCTTGAGCTCGCTTAGCGGAAGAAAGATCCAGACGCTTCCCTCTTCGAGCGAAATACGCGCAGCCTGACCGGTGAGTTCGTTCGAAATGCCCAGCGGGAAGCAGTTCGTGAGCTGAGCATCTTCAAGACCGTATGCCAAGCCTGTCTCGTAGACTCCTGAAACGCTATCGGAATGAGCGAGCACTGAGCAGATTCCTTGTGGGCCTGCTGCGATCTCAAGCTGATCCAATTCGCCTTCGGCATCGAGCGCAACGACAACTTCTTCTTCGGTAACACCCCACACCCGCTGACCTTTGCGCGCAGCAGCTGCCATCAACTGCAGGTTAGCGAGCGAATGATCGAGACGCGCATGGAGGCCGTCGCACATGACGATATGCGTGAATCCTTCATCGATCGCGAAGTTGAGCGCAAGGTCCATATCGGTGAAATCTTTGTGAGGATCGAAAGGATGAATGCACACACCGCCTTCTGCTTCTTGCGGAACGAACCCGAGCGAATCGAAATCACCAAACGCATGGTGCGGTGCAATCCCTCGCTCCACAAGCGCGGCATATCCTGCATCGACCGCGATGATCACATCGAACAGAAAGTTCTTGAGAACAAGATCGAGGCCTTTATGTTCAGTAGGTGCGCCCCCTACCAGCAAGCAAGAATGCATGATCCTCCTTCGCGCTTCGGTGATGTTTGCTAGAATACCATAGGAGTGAGTCGGGCAACCGCGCCGCGTGCGGTGAGGAAAGTCCGGGCTTCAAAAGGCAAGATGCCAGCTAACGGCTGGGCGGGGTGACCCGACGGATAGTGCCACAGAAAAGAAAACTCTTACGCACTTCGTGCGTAAGAAAAGCTGAAACGGTGCGGTAAAAGCGCACCAGCATGCTGGTAACAGTATGGCTTGGTAAACCCCATCTGAAGCAAGCGCAAATAGGAGTGCGATACGGTCGCCTTTCCGTGCATTCGGGTTGCGTGCTAGAGCTTCTTGGTAACAGGAAGTCGAGATAAATGGTTGCCGATCACAGAACCCGGCTTATAGACTCACTCCCCTTTCTTTATAAAAGCTAAAGATCAGGCAGCTCGGAAAGCCAAGCGGTGATGAGGGGTTCGGGGGCATCGATAGCAAGGCGCTTATGGCGGCTTGTCTGCCCTTGCACCACCTCCACTTTCGATTTTGCGATCCCCAGCTCAGAAGCGACAAGCTTGCAGAGCGCTTTGTTCGCCTTACCGTTATCGGGCGGCGCGGTCACGCAGGCCTGCACCTCATCCAAACCTTCGATGGTTTTTATGCCCAAAACAGCATCACGCCCCGAACGGGGCGTGAGACGTAGTGCAAGTTTATACGGTTGGCCAGCCATGAGACCTTAGTCAATCTCATCGAAGGTGAAGGAATCATCCGCATCGCCGTAACCGGAAAGATCCTTCGAAGACTGCGAGGGTTTCGGAGGTGCCGGGCTGGCAACAGCGGGATTGACCGTGGGCGTGGTGTAGGTTGCAGTTGAAGGAGAAGGAGACCATTTCTTGGCAACTGGCTCAGCTTTCGCATCCTCATCGATCAAGCCTTCAGGAATAACGATATCGGACGTGTTGTCGCCACCGATCTCGGAAAGACGCTTCGTGGATGCAGCGATGAAGTCCTTGAGCATCTCCTGATACTGCTCACGTACCTTCTCGCGGCTGACCGTGAGTTCGCTGATCTGCTCGATGATGCGCTGCTTTTCGCCATCAGCCTTATCGAGAATGCGCTGGCCTTCTTCTTCGGCGTTACGACGGATGTTCTCACCATCGGTCTTCGCCTTTGAAACGATCTCATCGGCCGTACGCTGCGCGATGATGAGCGCCTGCGCGATAGCATTGTCTTCGCTCTTGCGCTCGCCAAGCTGGCTTTCGAGCTCTGCGATGCGGGCGTCCTTCTCAGCAAGGGCAGCTGAATCCTCCGAAGAAGGCGCTGCTTGTTGCTGCTGATTCGCGCTGGCTGGCGCGCTCTTCGCCTCAGCGAGCTGGGCACGCAGGTGGGCAATTTCATCGTTGAGCGCATCGATCTCATCGGAAACGTGCTCAAGGAAGACATCTACTTCATCGACATCGTATCCACGACGCTCGATCTTGAAACTCTGCTGCTGAATATCCTCGGATGTAATCGCCATAACAACCTCTCTTGCCTGGTAAATATGCGCGCTTTAGAACAATGATACTATAAATCGCACCCCGAACTGTAACACAAGTAACGCGATAATAGGGGTAATGTCCACCATCCCACCAATAGGGGGGATAAGTCGTTTAAAAAGATTCAAAAAAGGATCACAGATCTTACCAAGGGCGTTGCGAATCTCCTCAATGATGCCACCCATCGGGAACCACGAGAGCAGAACATAGATAACGATGACGAAACTGTAGGCATCTGAAAGCGAAATGAGAATGTACTGCCAGCTCACGTTGTATCCTTTCCTTCCTTATCCACGACCAGGCCGACCCTCTCGGCGAAGCGGCCGATCGGCAAAACGCTAGAGCACCTTCTTGAGGCGCAGTTGATCGCGCTCAACGAGCGTGAGCTTCCCATCCTTTATGATCGAGAACACTTGCGGTGCTTCATAGGTGATCTGCATATCGAGCGCTGCGACCGCGCCAAACGCAAAATCAAGAATGCGCTTCGAGAGACCAGCGTTCACATACTTGAGGTTCAAGATGACCACGCTCCCCTCTTTGAGCATGGTGACGATATTGACCGCTTCTTCGAAGTTCTTCGGCTCGAAGATCTCTACCTTACGGGTGAAATGCCCGCCAACACTTGAGCCGCGATTGGCAGGAACGGAACTCGATGCGGAAGGATCGGTCGAGGCGAACAGACCATCAAGGCCGCTCGACCCCGTAGAGGGCATCACCGAAGTCTTCGCTGCATCTTGACGCTGATACGGCGAAACGAAATCGCGATACGCTGTTTCAGGTCGATCGAAACCGATCGTATCGGCTGGATCGGAATCGAGATCGGCGCTCACATTCACACGACTGCTCGAGCGCGTACCAAAGCGAGAATCCGCCGTACTGGAGAGATATCCGGGGACCGACGACGAGGTAGGCACGCTATAATTCCGCGGCTGTTCAGGCGTTATTACCCCATAGGCCGAGGTCGTGCTCTTGATATCGTCAAGCGAAACCAGGCGCGCCGGACGCGTACGATAAGGATCGCGCGTGGTGTACGTATCGGAATAGGAATCGCCATAAGAGTCGACCGCATACGATTCATCGTAGCCATATTCGCCATAATCGTCGAAATTCGGGTCGTACGCGTAATCTTCGTAATCGTACTCTTCTTGCGCGTAATCGTCCTTCTCGGCATTTCGCGACCCGAAGTTGAGTTTGTCCTTTATGCTTTCAACGAAGCTTCCTGCAGATTTTGAAGGATTGGGAAAATCCATAAAGCCTTTCCTTTACAAGCCTTGCGCTCCACCAACTGAAGCACACGACTCTCTGTCCTACTCGAACGAGGGATCGAATATCGCTCGTCCAACCCTTACTATAGTAGTGCCTCGCTCGACTGCTTGAGGCCAGTCTTCGGTCATACCCATAGAAATATCAGACAGCGTGACATCAACGCCTGCTTGATCAAGGCGCGCCTGCAATTCATCACGCAGTTTCGCAAGCCCGCCGAAGGATAGCTCGATCGCCTCTTCATCGGCACGCGGCGCCATGGTCATAAGCCCTTGGATGCGCACATGGGGAAGATCCGCCGCTCGCGCGATAACCTCATACACCTCATCAGGACGAAAGCCGCTCTTGGATTCCTCACCTGAAACATTCACTTCGAGCAAGACGGGCTGAGCCTTATCGAGCTCTGCCGCTGCCTTATCGATCTTGGGGAGATGCTCTGCCTTGCACACCGAATGGATGAGATCGGCAGCAGAAACGATATCGTGGATGCGGCGCGATTGGATATTGCCGATGAAATGCCACGTCTCTTGGGGAAACGCCGCGCGCTTGCGCAAAAGCTCATCGGGGCGGTTCTCGCCGAAGGCATGCGCACCACCTTCGATAGCCTCCTGCACTTGGTCGAGGTCGACGGTCTTAGAAACTGCGAGCAGCAACACCTCATGCGGGTCACGACCTGCCTTTTCACAGGCCAGATCCACTTCAGCACGCACGCGCTCATACCGCTCTTTTGTTGACATAGAGGATGCTCCTTCGAAGTTGCGTATCGTCTTTATCCTACTATACCGCACCTGGGAAAAGGGCGCGGGCATGCTGCTGAACCGTAAACGATGTTAGAGACGGATCGCGAACGCACCGTGGCGACCCGACACGCCATCTTGCGCCCTGAAGGAGAAGAAACAATCATTCTCGCATACCGTGCAACAGCCCAGATCGCAGATACGCGCAGGGTCGATGCCGCGCGCAACGAGCTGAACGCGCAAGGCGGCTCCCAGATCGATATGCGTATCATCGAAGCGGCACTCCTCGCCGAACTTCGCAACGAAAAGAGCATGGACATCTGCGCCCGTTTCAAAGCATTCGCGATGGATATAAGGACCGATATAGACATTGGTTTGGGCTGCAAGTTCACTTCGACCAAAGCCGTGCTCCTGGCACTCTTGGTCGAGCATGAGATCGAGCGCTTTCGCTGAGATCTCGTTCTCAACCCCGCGCCAGCCTGCATGCACGACCGCGAAACGGCCCGTAGGCAGCACGATGATAACTGGCACGCAATCAGCGAAGCACAGGAGCGCTCCCACCTCACGCGCAGAAACGATGATCCCATCGGCACCTTCAGCCGCTTGGCTCTGCACGCTGGTAACCTCACTTACCGCCCCAACCGTAAGCACCGTATCGCCGTGCACTTGCTTTGGAACGATAAGCGCCTCTTCGGATTCCTCGAGTGAAGGGGCCAACGCAGAGAAGAGCAATGCACGGTTCTGGAGCACCTTATCAAGATCGTCTTGTACATGCGAGCCCAGATTAAGCGAAGCATAAGGCCCTTCGCTCACACCGCCTTCGCGCATAGTGAACGCGATGCGCACGCCGCACGCTTCGAAGAGCGCTTCATCGGTGAAAACAGGCACAGACGCAAAACAGCCCTCATCGAGCGTTGGTCGTGGCAAGATGAGGGCTGTCATAGCGAACCTTTCAGGCAGAGACGCGATGCGTGCGTCTCTCTTGTGCGCTTACTGGCGCTTCAGGAAATCGGGGATGTAATCCTCGTCGGCAAAACGCGGCTCGTTGGAGTAGAGCTGCTGATAGGTGCTCTGCGTCTGCTGAGGAGCCTGGTTTTGCTGCGCGCCATTGCGCGGCGTAGTGGAGTTGAATACGTTATCTTTGCGAGAGAAATCCATGGCAGATTGCGCAGTGTTCGCTTTGAACCCGGTCGCGATGACCGTGATGCGCACTTCTTCCTGCATTTCCGGATCGACGATCTGGCCATAGATGATGTTCGCGTTCTCGTCGGCCACCGCTTCGACCACGCGCGCTGCCTCGTCCACTTCGGAAAGCGCAAGGCTCGGACCGCCCGCGATGGAGAAGAGGATGCGTGAAGCACCTGCGATGGAAGTTTCGAGCAGGTTGGAGTTGATAGCTTGCTGAGCTGCATCGAGCGCACGTGCTTCGCCCGAAGAGATGCCGATGCCCATCATAGCCGTACCCGCGTCCTTCATGACCGTGCGGATGTCCGCGAAGTCGAGGTTGATAAGACCCGGGATGGTGATGAGGTCGGTAACGCCCTGAATGCCCTGACGCAGCGTATCGTCTGCGATACGGAACGCATCGAGCATGCTGGTTTTCTTGTCGACGATCTCGAGCAAGCGATCGTTCGGGATGACGATGAGCGTGTCGACCTTCATGGAAAGGAAGTCGATGCCCTGCTCTGCCTGGTTGCGACGGAGACGGCCTTCGAAGCTGAAGGGCTTCGTGACGATGCCTACGGTAAGTGCGCCGATCTCTTCACGGGCGATCTCAGCAACGACCGGTGCAGCACCCGTGCCCGTGCCGCCGCCTTCGCCAGCGGTAACGAACACCATATCAGCATCAGCGAGCGCTTCACGGATCTCTGCGCGAGATTCCTCTGCTGCCTGGCAACCGATCTCAGGATTCGCACCTGCACCCAAACCGCGCGTAAGCTCTTCGCCGATGTGGATGGTCTTGTCTGCATCAGAGAGAAGCAGCGCCTGGCGATCGGTGTTCACTGCGATGAACTCAACACCGCGCACGCCTGCTTCAACCATGCGGTTGACCGCGTTCGTGCCGCCGCCGCCAACTCCTACAACCTTGATGACTGCAAGATTATCAGCGCCTAATATTTGTTGCATAACATGCCCGCTTTCAATATTTAAGAAATCATACGTACGGGAATGCCTACCCGCGAATACTTGGATTAATTGTACACAAGAGCCGATTGATTGAAAACAATAAACTGCTCAAATGTAACTAAACTGCACGCCAGATCGGTTTATTCACCGTGCGCACGTTGATATAAGCGATCTTGCCAGGGTGCTCACGCATGAGTTCCAGGCAGACGCGCTCTTTATCGCGAATGTCCGATGAATCGCCGAATGCGATCTCGACCCCATTGTTCAAGGTGAGCGCCGTTGAATCGGAGCTTGCCGCAGAGACCGACTTCACCTGGTCGGCAAGCTCGGTCGACATGCCATCGATGATAGCAAGGGCATTCGAGATATTGGGGTTATTGCATTGCGAACCAGCCTCAGGAACGGCACCGTATGGCACGCTCGAGATATGCAGCGCCGCATCGACATCTTCGTAGACCTGCGGGGCAAGCTGCTGACCCTCTTCGCTGTTGCGATCGGGGATCTGCATGAGCCACGTGCCATCCGAGGCGAGCGCCCAGGTTTGCTGGTTGTCGTTATCGTCGATCACCACATCGACCACCGCCACGATATCGCGCTCGGTGATGTTCAAGTTGAGCGTGTCGGGGAAATGGCGCTCGATAGAAGCGTCCAAGACCCACGGGTTCGATTCAAGACGCCCTTCGATGCCACCCGCATCCACATTGAGCAGCGTCGTTCCCTCAGGCACCGCTGCAAGCTCCGCGGTCTCCTGGTCGGTAAGATGATGAACGCCCGAAACGGTGATCTTGTTCACCGGGAACAAGTCCGTGCGGCTCAAGATGAAGAGCCCGACCGCGAGCACCGCCACGATGACGACCACCACGATGCCGATGATGAGCCCTTTGCGCGATCTTTTCTGCTGGGTTTGACGCCGATTCGAACGTACCTGAGAAACGCTCACTGAACGCAATGGCTCGTTGCGATATGCCTGACGCGCTCCGCTACTCCCCTGTGTGCGCGAACCCTGACCGGCAAGATAGCTGCTATCGACATTAGGAAGGCTCGACCCATAGCTTGAAGTGCGCCGCGAATTCGCATGCGAAGAGACGGGAGCTGGACGGGTGTTGCGCGCGCGGTTCGAAGGAAGCGATACGTTCGCATCGCGATAAGCGCTGTGCGAGACACGCCGTTGTGGAGGTCGAGCGGCAGTTTGCTTCTTAGCGCCTGCGCGATTGTTCTGAGGCATGCGCACCGAACGATCCTGGCTCGGACGTCCCTTGACCGAAGAAGGCAAGGCTGAGGTCTTGTCAGCTCTTGAATTCTTCTTCGAACCCAAGGAATTTGACCTCCGGTTGAAGTTCGATGCCATAGTGTTCCTTCACCTTTTCTCGTGCGCGCTTGATGAGCGCAAGCACGTCAGATGCGCAAGCCTTGTTCTTGTTCACAATAAAATTAGCATGTTTTTCCGAGATTTGTGCGCCTCCACACATACTCCCCTTAAGCCCCACTTCATCGATAAGAGCGCCAGCTGAAGCACCTTCGGGATTCTTGAACACGCTTCCGCAAGAAGGGTATTCGAGAGGTTGCGAAGCCTTGCGGCGCTCGAGGAGCGTGCGCATCTTATCGTGGATGTTGCCTGAGAGCGCTGGGGTGAGTTGCAGTTCGACCTCGACGATGATCTCGTCGGGCGCAAACGACGTGGAACGATAAGCCCATTCGATATCGCTCGGCGCATAGCGTTTCAAGCCCTGATCAGGTGCGAACGTAGTAACGGATACCACACGTGAACCGATCCAATCGTCTTTCGTCCCCGCGTTCATGCGCACCGCGCCGCCCACGCTTCCTGGGGTTCCGACCGCGAACTCCATGCCGCTGTATCCCCGATGGAAGACCTCTTGGACCAGCCGAGACAAGGTGGTACCGGCACCCACGACCACGCGTGCGTTCTCTTCGTCGAACTTCCAGTTCCTGAACTCGCCGGCAAGCACGATGACCGCACCCTTGAATCCTGCGTCGGAAACGAGAAGATTGCTCCCCTTGCCCACAACGACCCAGGGGCATTCATCGGCTTTGCAAGCAGCGAGCGCCGCCGAAAGGGCCGCTGGCGAATTCACGAGGATATAGGCACGCGCAGGGCCACCGATGCGATAGCTCGTATGCTTGGAAAGCGGTTCATCTAGGCGGATCTCGCCGTCGAAGCTATCCTCGAACCGCAGTAATTCAAGATCAGAAGCGTGTCGCGCCATCAGTCGCGATCCTCCAATTCACGTTCTTTGAGAGCAGCGAGCAGCTCGGGGCCGATCGCGGTCACATCGCCCGCGCCCATCGTGATGATCAGATCGCCCGGCTCGAGCACTTCGAGCAGCGCTGGCACCACCTTCATGCGATGCGGAACGAACGAAGTCTGCTCGGGATGCCCTTCGTGATCGAGCACCACCTGCATGAACGTTGCGCCCGTAACACCAGGGACCGGTGCTTCGCCCGCCGAATACACATCCATGAACGTGACGCGATCAGCTTTGTCGAAGGCGCGTCCGAATTCATCACGCAGCACTTCGGTGAAGAGCTTCACGCGTGAATAGCGATGCGGCTGGAAGAGCACGTGTACATGATTGAAATCGAGCGATTTGGCCGCTTCGATCGTGGCAGCGATCTCGGTAGGATGATGCGCATAATCGTCCACGATGGTGATGTCACCAGCCTCGCCCACGCGATCGAAACGACGACGCACGCCCGCGAAATCCTTCAGTGCCTCGACCGCCGCAGCAACGTCGAATCCACGCGTCCACATGAGCGTGAGCACGCCTGCTGCATTGAGCGCATTGTGGCGCCCTGGGTTCTGCTTGATCTGGCAGCTATACGAACTGCCATCAGGCAAGGTGATATCGAATGAAGTAGCCAGGCCATGGGTCTGGTAATTCGAAACGGTCGTGTCGAACGCTTCGTCGAATCCATAGGTGTAGATCTTGCGTCCAGTGGAACGCGCAACACGCACCAGCGCCTCGTCTTCACCGCAAACCACGCAACAGCCATCTTCAGGCACGAGCGTCATGAAATCGCTGAAGAGCTTATAGATCTCATCGAGGTCTTCGTAGTGATCGAGATGATCGGCCTCGATGTTCGTGATGAGTACCGCGCTCGGGTCGAGATGGATGAACGACTGATCGCTCTCATCGGCTTCGACCACGTAGTATTCACCCTTGCCACTGTGCGCGTTCGAGTTGTACGCACGCACGATGCCGCCGATCAGAAACGTCGGATCGAGTCCAATCCCATCGATGAGCGATGCGAGCATGGAAGAGGATGTGGTCTTGCCATGCGTGCCTGCCACTGCGAGCGTGGATTTGCCCACACCGAGCGCTGCGAGCATCTTGGCGCGATGCCAGATCTCGATACCCGCCTCACGCGCGGCCTTCAGTTCAGGATTGTCTTCTCGGATCGCCGTGGAAACGACCACGATATCGGGATCGACAGCAGGGATGTTCTCGGCACGCTGACCGATGAAGATACGGATGCCGGCATCCTTCAGTTGATTGGTATAGCGACTTTCGCGCAGATCGGAGCCAGATACACTATGACCCTGCTCCTGCGCAACATGAGCGATACCGCTCATGCCCACACCACCGATGCCGATGAAATGGATCTTCTTCTTGTCGAAATGACTCACGCACTGCCTCCTCATCCGCACCACATTGTAAAGGATTAGCGCGTCTTCGCTGCCGCCAATACCACATCTGCCAACTTCGCGGCTGCGTCCTGCGTCTCAAAGGTCGCTGCCGCCTCGCGCATGGAATCACGCAGTGGTTCGCTGCCGATAAGATCGAACACCAACGTAGCGAATTCGTCCGATTCCACGTCCGCGTCCGCGATCATCAAGGCCGCACCGCGCTCGACATAAGCCTTCGCGTTGGTAGTTTGGTGGTCGGCCGTTGCATAGGGAAACGGCACGAGCAGCGCCGGGATACGACGCGCAGAGATCTCTGCCAGCGAAGTGGCACCTGCACGCGATACGACCATGTCGCAGGCCGCCATGGCCTCGCCCATATGGTCCTGGTAGCCGAGTACCTGATAACGCGCGCGCTCTGCCTCACTCAGATCGAGCGCAGCTTCGACCGTCTCCAGTTCCTTCGGGCCGGTAACGTGCATGATGTAGAGATCATCGACCGCAAGAAGCCGATCCTTGAGCGAGGCGATAGCGCTGTTCAGATGGCGTGCGCCTAAGCTTCCCCCGAACACGAGCAGCATGAGCGCGTCTTCAGGAATGCCCAGATACGCACGTCCTGCTTCGCGGGTAGAGGCGAAGATCGATTTGCGCACGGGGTTTCCCGTGACCACGATCTTGCTCTTGTCCGCCACCTGCTCGCCTGCAACTTCGTAGGTGAGCGCAACACGAGCTGCTCCCTTCGAAAGATACGCATTCGCCATGCCCATGACGGAATTCTGCTCATGGAGCACGAGCGGGATACCGAGCGCTTCTGCCGCCCGACTCACCGGGATGCACACATATCCGCCGAACGCGACCACCACATCGGGCTTGATCTCGCCGAACCACTCTTTCGCGCGCTTCGTGCTCTTCTGGATGGTGCGCAGCGCCTTGGGCAGCGTGAGCGGATGAGCGCGGTCGAACCCACTTGCCTCGAAGGCTTGAAACGGCAACCCCGCTTCTTTCACCAGGCGCGCCTCGACACCCTGCGGCGTGCCCGCATAGAAGACCTCATGGCCTTGCTCTTCCAGCGTCTCGGCAAGCGCGAGCGCAGGATTGATATGACCGGCGGTGCCACCACCTGAAAGCACGATACGCATGAGCGCTCCTTACTATCGCCTCTTCGAGCGTTGATATCCCCCGCCATCGACCGAAGAGACAACATGAAGCTTTTCGCGTCGTTCCCGGTAAGGCGTTTCAGCAGGCTCGCTCGTGAAGGAAACCGACAGGATGATACCGACGATCAACAGCGAGCTGATGAGCGACGAACCACCCGATGATATGAAGGGCAACGGTTTGCCCGTGATCGGGAAGAAGCCGATCACGCACAGGATATTGATGAAAGCCTGCGCCACGAGCATGGTCGTGAGCGCACCAGCGATGAGCATGCCATAATTCGTGGACGCATCCTTCGCGATGCAATAGCCCCCATAGAGGAGCACCACGAAGAGCGCAACGACCACCATCGCACCGATAAGGCCGAGCTCTTCGCCGATGATCGCGAAGATGAAATCGGTCTCTGCTTCAGGAAGATACTGCAGCTTCTCATAGGAATTGCCGAGCCCCACGCCGAAGAACCCGCCTGATGCGAGCGCCTGGAGCGAATGGACGATCTGGTATCCATCGCCCTCCGCGTTTCCCCACGGATCGAGGAAGGTAAGGAAGCGCGTCATGCGATACGGTGCAGCAGCGATCGCCGCAACAACGAGCGCCGCGATGAGCACGAGCAACAGCACGATCCAACGAGCCGGCACGCCGCCTAAGATGAGGATCGCGAAGATGGCCACCAGACAGATGACCGTGGTGCCCAAGTCGGACTGGAGCACGAAGAGCAGCGCGAGCGGCGCCACGATGAAGATCGCACAGCGCACGAACACCTTGAGCGCATCCATGCCCTCGTTGAACTCGACCATGATGCGCGCGCTCATGAGCACGAGCGCGATCTTCATGAACTCGGCGACCTGGATGGAAACGGGACCGATGTAGAGCCAACGCTTCGCGCCGAGCGCTTCTTTGCCCAATGCGGCCGTGGCGAGAATGCCCAGAACGCAAACTCCCCAGAAGGTATAGACAACGAATTTCGAGGTCATGAACTCGAATCCGAGCGTTTTAGCCGCAACGATCACGCCAACGCAGACCCCAACGCCTATGAGCGCGAAGATGACCTGCTTGATGGTCTCGCCATAAGCATCGCCCTGTTCGACGAACGCTGTTACCGACGATGCAGAGAACACCATGACCAGGCCGAGCACTACCAATGCCGCCGTGGAAAGGATGACCATCAAACGCGGAATCATCACTTCTTTCGAAGTGCGTTGCAGAGGAGAACGAGAGGGCGAATGAGTGCGATTGGAGTGTGTTTGTTGCGCCCGTGCCATAACCTACGCCGAACCTTCCCGTTCGCGCGCTCGAGCGGCCACGAGCTCTTTGAATATCTCGCCGCGCTGTTCGAAGCAGGTGAATTCGTCAAATGATGCGCATGCTGGCGAAAGCGCGATGATGTCGCCCGGCTCTGCCAGCGCAAGCGCCCTATCGAACGCTTCAGCCATGTGCGGTGCCTCATGATGCGGCAGCGCAGAAGAAGCGAACGCTTCCAAAAAGCGCGGGCCCGCTTCGCCGTAGCAGACGACCGCCTTGCAATGCTCGCTCGCAACCTCGACGAGCTCGGCAAGGTCAGTGCCTTTATCGTCGCCGCCCAAGAGCACGATAGGCTTGCGCGGAGCGAAGGCCGCGAGCGCCTTCAAGGTCGCATCCACGTTGGTCGCCTTGGAATCGTTATAGCACTCAACACCGCCCACAACGCCACACGCCTCGATGCGATGCTCGAGCGCGGTGAAGCTCTTCAGACCCGCGCGCACGCGATCGATCTCAACACCCACCACGAGTGCTGCGGCGGCGGCTGCGAGCGCGTTCGAAATGTTGTGCTCACCAGGAATCTGCAGTTCATTCATCTCGATGAGAGGATACGTTGCCCCGTCGAATTCAACGACGAGCTCCGCGCCATCCACAAAGGCGGCATTCTCGGAACCGCAGGCATCGATCATGCTGGTGAAAAGTCCTTCGGCGGTGCCGATGGGGATATAGGAGAACCCGCGCTCTTCGGCGGGAATGCTCTTGAGCTCGCGCACGTACCCGCGCACGATATCGTTCATCGCATCCATCACAGCCACTCCGCCGCTGCGCGCAAGGTTCGCGTAGATGCGCTGCTTCGCCGCGCAGTACTCTTCGAAGTTCCCGTGCCATTTCAAGTGATCGGGCGTGATGTTGAGCAGCACTGCCACATCGGGCGCAAGGTCTTTGGTGGAGGCAAGCTGATAGGAGGACACTTCGGCTACATAATAGTCGGTCTCGCCCTTGCTCACCGCTTCGATGCACGTGTCACCGATGTTGCCCACTGCCTGCGCGCGCCAACCTTGGGCCCGTAGCAAGTGCGCACAAAGGGCCGTGGTAGTGGTCTTGCCATTCGTGCCGGTGATGGTGATCCAGGTTGAATCGGCAGCGCTCTCGCGCCAGGCGAATTCAACTTCGCTGATCACTTCTTTCGCATGGGCAGCTGCGTTCTGGTAGAAATCGGAGAATTGCGAGATCCCGGGGCTTGCGATGCAGAGATCGAAGTTGCCCGAAACTTCTATCGTGTCGAAGAAGACCTGAGCGCCAGCGGCTTCGAGCGTTGCTGCGAACGCGCGCGCATCCTCAGAAGAAGCACCTGCATAGACGCAAAACGCCTCAAGGCGCTCTTGCTGCGTGAGGAGGTAATCGCACACCGCCCGGCCTGTCGTTCCGAGACCGAGCACCATCACCCTGCCCAGTATTTCAGGAGCCGCTTTTCGGCTCACGCACATCGATGGATTTTCGCTCATGGACGATCCTTCCTCTCGCTCGGGCAGATGATGCCTGTCTCTAGGCTACCATCGTTTGGGCGAAGAAGATGCAGAATCCGACAGCAGCGAAGCATGCCGAGATGATCCAGAAACGCACGACCACCTTCACTTCGCTCCATCCGCGCTTCTCGAAATGATGGTGAAGCGGCGCCATGAGGAACAAGCGCTTCTTCGTGCGCTTGAAGTAGAACACCTGGATCATGACGGAAAGCGCTTCGATCACAAAGAGCCCGCCGATGATAAGCGAGATGACCTCGGTCTTCGTAACGATGGCGATGCAGCCGAGCGCCATGCCGAGCGCGAGCGAGCCCGTATCACCCATGAAGATATCAGCCGGATACGCGTTGAACCACAGAAAGCCGATGCAGCAACCTGCGATAGCCGCACCCACGAGCGCCGCATCGAGCATGCCCAAGCGATATGCGATCGCCGCCATAACGAGGATCGCCATCATGACCGTGCCCGCTGCAAGACCGTCGAGACCGTCGGTGAGATTGGTCGCGTTCGAAAGGCCCATGAGCAGGATGTCGCAGAAGATCAGATAGAGCCACGGGATGCTGAACTGTCCTGCGGGAACATCGAAGGGAAGCGTGGTGGTGAGGATGCCGAAATCGAGCGTGGTAACGAAGGGGATATCGATGGTGGGCGCAACACCGAGCCAATTGACCACCGCGAGCACGAACGCGGTCGAGATGAGGAACTGCCCGATGAGCTTCGCTTTCGGCGTGAGACCGAGCGAACGCTCCTTCGCCACTTTCGAAGCGTCATCGATAAGCCCGAGCACGCCGGTGAGGATGATCGCCAGCATGATAAAGGTGGTATCGAGTTCTGGAGCTGCAAGCAAGAATACGGTGATCGCCATTGCCACGAGCATGACCACGCCACCCATAGTGGGCGTTCCCTGCTTCACCAGATGGCTTTCGGGACCATCGGCGCGGACCTGTTGCCCGATCAGGTGTTTCTTCAAGCCCCTGATCCAAAACGGCATGAGTACCATCGTAACGAGTGCGCCCAAGAACACCGCGAGGAACACGGTGAAGGTCGGATACTGTGCATACACTGCAAGCATTATGCTAATAGCCCCCTGACGATGCGTTCCAGCTCCATGGAGTGAGACGCTTTGACCAGCACGGCATCTCCTGGTTCGAGATGGGTATCCAATTCGTTGAGCGCCTCTCCCCGCGTCGCGACCGACACGAGATGGTCAGCGGGAAAACCCGCCTCGAGCGCACCACGAGCGATAGAGCGCGCCAACTCCCCCACACAGATGAGGTAGTCGAGCTTTTGCGTAGCAGCGAACGTGCCGACCGCTTCGTGACAAGCCTCGGCGAAACTGCCGAGCTCGCCCATATCACCTAATACAGCATAGCGTTTGTGCTTCACGTTAAGCGCGGAAAACATGGCCAGTGACGCACGCATCGAATCGGGATTCGCATTATAGGCATCGTTGATGATCGTGATATCACCCTTGCCCTGCAGGATCTCCTGGCGCCCCGCTTCGGGTGCGGACGCTTTGAGCGCTTCGGCGATACGAGCCGGATCGACCCCCGCCTGCCAGGCGAGCGCTGCCACCGCGCTCGCATTCGAGACATTATGAACACCGCGAAGGCCCAGTTCACAAGCGAGCGCTTCCGCCTCGCCAGGGAAGTGGAGCGAAAAATGCGCACAGCCAGCACCATCGAGCTCGATGTCGCTTGCCCATACGCAGGGCACGCCCTCATTGGTTTCGGCAGCAAAGGTTCCCGAGCCATCGAAGTAGATCACTCGGATGCTGCGCTTTGCTGTTTGCGCGGTCTCACAGATGAAGAGTGTGTTGTCGTCTGCATAGTTCAGGACCGCAAGCCCCGTTCCTGCAGGCAGCGCTTCGACCGCTTCGGCTTTCGCCGCTGCGATCGCCTCACGCGAACCCAAAAGCTCGATATGGCACTCGCCCGTGTTGGTGATGAGCGCGACCTCGGGCTTCACGAAATCGCAGAGCTCTCGCAGCTGCCCCGATCCGCGCATGCCCATCTCAACGACTACGAAATCGGTTTCAGGATTCGCGTCCAAAAGCGTTTTGGGTACGCCAAGCTCATTGTTCTGGTTGCCTTTGGTCGCCACCACCTCGAAGGTACTCGCAAGAACATCGCGCAAGAGATTCTTCGTGGTGGTCTTGCCAGTTGAACCAGTGAGTGCGATCACGGTGCCCTTGATGAAGCCGCGCCATCCGCGTGCAAGATCGGTGATGGCAGAGAAGGTCGAGCTCACCTCAAGGATCGCAGCGCCCATCTCATGTGCGAGGATGCGGGTGCTCTCAGGCACCCCCTGCATGCAAAGGATGATGTGCGCGCCCTTCCGCAGCGCCTCATTGATGAAATCGTGCCCATCGACGCGCTCTCCTGGAAGCGCCACATAGACGAAATCCTCTTCCACATCGCGTGAATCCCACGTGATCCCGAGCGCAAGCTGCGAGGGATCGAGCGCTTCGACGATCACGGTAGCGCCGGTGAATTCTGCGATCTGTTTGGAATTGAGTCTCATCGCTTACTGATCGAGCTCCTTGAGCGCTTGACGCGCGACCTCACGATCATCGAAGGGGTGCTTCGTCGTGCCGATGATCTGATAGTCTTCGTGGCCCTTGCCCGCGATGAGAACGGAATCTCCAGGGTGCGCAAGCGATAGCGCATGCTCGATCGCGCGCTTGCGATCGGGCTCGACGCTGAAACGCTCGCCGCATTCCTGCATGCCGGCAACGATGTCCTCGATGATCGCATCGGGCGATTCGGTACGAGGATTATCAGACGTGACCACCGCGAAGTCTGCCGCGAGCGCCGCTTTGCCCATGAGCGGGCGTTTGGTCGCGTCGCGATCTCCTCCACAGCCGAACACGACGATGGTCTTGCCTTTCGTAAGCTGCTTGACCGACGCGAGCGCTTTCTCGATCGCATCGGGCGTATGGGCGTAGTCGACATACACCGCGATCTGGCGCGCCCGGTCCGAACCTTCGCCCGGTCCAAGCATCACGTGCTCGATGCGCCCTGGCACCGGCGGCACATCGCTCAAGGCGCGTGCAATATCATGCGGCGCGAAGCCGAGTTCAAGCGCGATACCGAAGGCGGTCATCACGTTCTCCACATTGAATTTACCCACGAGCGGATACTCGAAGGCGATCGCCTCCCCACGCACGCCAAGTACGATGCGTGTGCGTGCGACATCATAAGCGATCTCGATCGGATGAATGTCAGCGTTCTCGGCGAATCCGGTCGTGATCACCTCATCACCCTGTTCGAGCGCATCAGCAACGAGCCGCTCGCCCCACGTGCTATCGATGTTGATAACGCGCTTCGCCGGATAATCAGCAGAGAAGAGCCGCCGTTTCGCAGCAAAATACGCCTCGAATGTCTTGTGATAGTCGAGGTGATCCTGTGTAAGGTTGGTGAAAGCAGTGACCGCGAAGGTCGAATCCCACACGCGATCGAGATCGAGCGCATGTGAGCTTACCTCCATGGCCACCACGTCGCATCCTGCATCGCGCATCTCAGCGAAGATATGTTGCAAGTCGCACGATTCAGGGGTGGTGTGATCGGCAGGCAACGCTTTGCCTGCGATATCGATCCCTACCGTACCGATCATGCCGGTGGTCTTCCCTAGCGTCGAAGCGATGTGCTCGACCAAATGGGCGGTGGTGGTCTTACCGTTCGTTCCCGTGATTCCTACGAGAGAAAGATCTTGAGTTGGCATTCGATAGAAGTGAGCCGCAAGATGAGCCATTGCCTTGCGCGTGTCGTTAACGAGGATGAAGGTAACATCGTTATCCCCCTTCACTTCGAGCATGCGCTCGACCACCAATACCGCTGCACCACGATCGACGGCATCCTGCGCGAAAGCATGTCCGTCGGCTTTCAAGCCAACGATGCAACAGAACGCATCTCCGGGTCTCACCTGATCGCTGCGATATGCGACCCCTAAGATGGGTCGATCGGCATCGCCGATGATCGTAGCGTGTGTGTGGTCGAAGAGTTCTGCGCAGGTTCGATCTGTCATAGCCGTCCTAGTCTTGCGTGATGTTGTAGCGATCGATCGCAAATTCCATTATATCTTGAAAGGCAGGTACGGTCTTCCGTTCGCCGGGCACGTCGTTCGCGCCAACGAAGCATACGAGCTTCGTCGAAGCATCGGGCAGATAACCGACGAATGAGATATTGTACGCGTCTTTCTTATAGCCTCCGTTCGGGCTAGCGATCTCCGCCGTGCCCGTCTTGCCAGCCACACGATAGCCCTTGATCTGGGCTTGCGTGCCAGTACCATCTTCAACGACTGCTTCGAGCATGCCGTCGAGCTTATCGATCGCCGAATCGTTATCCACGATCTTCTCGGTGGGATATTCGAGCTCCTCGCTCTGCGATGGCACATCGATCAGGAAATGCGGCTGCGCGATCGTGCCGTTATTGGCGAGCATGCCGTAGAAGCGCATGATCTGGATCGGGCTCATTTCAACGCCCTGGCCGAAACTGATGTTGTAGCCTTGTACCTCGGTCCACTTATCGCGCGGTGCCAAGTAGCCATTCACCGCACCGGGGTAGTCGATCTTCGTGTCTTCGACGATCCGATACTTCTGCAGGTATTCATAGAACTTCGAGAAGGTGAGCTCTCGCGCGATCAGCGACATGCCGATGTTCGACGAGTCAGCCATGATGGTGGTCGCGGTCATATCCTCATCGGCGCGTTCATGCGAGTCGGTGATCTTGTGATCCCCTACTTCAAGAACAGCAGGACAGAAGTAGCTCTTATCTGGCTCCACCGTTCCCTCTTCGAGCGCCGCGAGCATCGTGATCGCCTTGAACACCGAACCGGGCTCATAATGCAGTGAGATGCCGGAAAGGTTCGTTGCGCCTTCTTTCACGGAAGAGAGATCCGTGATGTCGAAGGTGGGGGCTGAAGCGCACGCGAGCATCTCGCCCGTCTCAGCATTCATGACTGCGCCGAAGCCTGTCTTGCCATCAACCTCATCAGTGCGTTTGACCACCGCTTTTTCAACGCGTTCTTGCAGCTCGACATCGATCGAGATGACGATGTCCTGACCATTCACCACTTCGGCTTCGATCTTCGTCGCACCAGGAACCGGCACGCCTTCCTTGCTGTACATGGTGGTCTTCTTGCCCGGCGTTCCACCGAGAATATCGTTGTAGTAGAGCTCAAGACCCGAGATCGGCTGGCCTTCGTTGTTCACCACGCCGATCAGCTGGCTGGCGATCGAACCGCACGGGTAGATGCGCTTATTGGTCTTCTCGTAGTCGAAGCCATCGATCCCCAGATCCTTCACCGCTTCGAGCTGCTCCTCATCTGCACCCTTGAACAAGTAGACGAAATTGGTATCCTGTTCGATCTTCTCGCGGTATTCCGAAGCATTGCCACCGCATACCTGCACCAGCGTGCTTACGAGCTTGTCGATCTGCTCAGGATCTTGCAGCTTATGCGGATGGCAGAAGAAGTTGTAGGCGTCGACCGTGGTCGCGAGCACCACGCCATTGCGATCGTAGATCGTTCCACGGCGCGGTTCGACATCTACCGTGACGGTGCGCTGCGAATCGCTGGCATGCTCGATGGCATGCGCGTCGATGATCTGAACCCACACCAAGCGTCCGAACACGATGATCGCGATCGCAAGAACGATCACGAGCAGAATGCTCAAGCGGTGCGGACTCGTCTCGAACGTAGCTGCTGCATGCGTGGTATACGAAGAAGACGCAGGCATCTGAGCCTTGCGTCGCATGCGAGGTGAAGCGTTACGAGAAGGTTTTCCCGAACGGGGATTCTTCGAATACGGCATAGGACCTACTCCAATGCGGCAACAGCTGCGATGCTTTCCGTAAGAGAGATATTGCCACTCGCATCGAAGGCCACCACATCGGGCTCGAGCGTGATCGTTGAAGCAGTTGCAGGAGCGGCCATCTTAAGCTGATCTGCAGCGATGGTGCGCAGATTGCTCGGCGATGCGATAAGGCTCTTCTGAACGGCGAGCGATTGGCCATCGGAACGCATGGTTGCGATCTCTGAACGCAATTCGCTCGATGCAGACGCTGCACTATACGCCGCCGATGCAAGCCCAACTTGAATGAAGCCGATGCAAAGCACCACCGCCAAAACGGCAACGATGACTTTAACGATAAGAACATGGAAGTCGGTAAGACCATGCTGGATCTCATGCTTACGCCCCGGTACAACACGAACGGGAGGCTGCTGGTGTTCACGTACCGGGCTTTGCACGGCAGTATCGTAGCGATATGCGGGTGCTCCTGCCACCGTTCTCACCAACCTTTCGGCACTGTATCTCTATACGAGCGAACGCGCAGGGTGTGAGTGAACTGCGTGCTCATGAGGATAATTCGTCAAGGCGCTTCGCGATGCGCAATTTCGCACTTCTGCTTCGGGGATTGCGGGCAACCTCTTCAGCGTTCGGCACGATGGGCTTGCGGGTGATGATCTCGAGTATCGGCTTGTTTCCACACACGCAAACGGGCAGATCGGGCGGACAGGTGCAACCTTTGGCGTACTCTTTGAAAGTATCTTTGACGATGCGATCTTCGAGCGAATGATAGCTGATGACCGCGATGCGTCCCCCTGGAGCAAGCCAACGGATCGCCGCTTCCAATCCACTGCGGAGCATGTCGAGCTCCCCGTTCACTTCGATGCGCAACGCTTGAAACGTTCGTTTGGCTGGATGCCCGCCGCTCCTTCTGGCAGAGGCGGGTATCGCAGCCTTGATGATCTCAACAAGCTGCTGACTTTCTGTGATAGGCGCCTTTTCGCGGGTTTTCACAATAAATTCCGCGATGCGGTTAGCCCATTTCTCGTCTGAATATGACCGGATGATCCGAGCGAGATCTGTTGCGTTTTTGGTGTTGATGATCTCTGCTGCGGTTATGGTGTGTTTACTCGGATTCATCCGCATATCGAGTGGGCCATTTTCCTTAAAGGAAAAGCCGCGAGAAGGCGTATCGATCTGCACAGAGGAAACGCCGATATCGAAGAGGATCGCATCGATCTGGGGAACTTCCGCTTCGACCAATAATTCGTCGAGCATGCCGAAGTTTCCATAGAGAACATCGATTTCTGGGCGTATCTCGTCTGGCAAGGCAAAAAGCCGTGCAGTTGCTGCATCGAGTGCTACCTGATCTTGATCGATGCCGATGAGGTGACCGGTTGCCCCGATCAGCTTGGCTGCTTCGAGCGAATGTCCCGCGCCACCAAGCGTCGCATCGACAAAGGTCTTGCCCGCCGAAAGCTCTAAACCTGAGAGGCATTCATCGAGCAGAACAGGTATATGCCGATATTCGTTTGTCACAGTGCAAGCTCTAGGATTCGCTCATCAGCGATGCCAGATCGACAGAGCCGACGAAATCATCCCAACGCTTCGCGTCCCAGATCTCAAAATGATCTTCATCACCGACGAACACCACGTCTTTGTCCAGCCCGGCGATCTCTCGCTGAGCGGGGGTAAGGTGGATGCGGCCCGAGTTATCAATCTCGCAGTTCCTCACGCGAGAATTGAGTACCTTACGTAAAGCAGACTTGCGTTTGCTGCTAACGTCAAAACCACCTTCGCCTTCGAAGAGTCCTTCTACCCAATTCGAGTAGTCATCCACTTCAAAGACATACAGACATTGGTTTTCCGGATCAGGAGTGATCCTGAGATCCTGTGAGAGCACTTTCCTGAAAGACGAAGGAAGCGACAGGCGTCCCTTGGCATCCATCTTGTGACGGTATTCGCCTAAGAGTTCGCTCACTCCTCCTCCTCTCAAAATAAGACTCTCCGCTGCAATGTATTTTAAGTCCATCAACCCCACATTGCAACACAAAATGCATTTTTGCCCCACTTTGTTCCCACTTTTACCACCACTTTTGCCACAAGTATTGAACCTGGCACTATATGTTGTGGTTCGATATTTATTTTTTAGCTAGATTTTGTTATGCCGTTGGTGGAGCAAAGTGGAGCATTTTTTGTGAGAAATATGCGCGACAACGATTTTTCGCGCGAAAAACCACGCTGATCGATACAATTTCAGCCCAAAAGGGATCAAGGTGGAGCACCCGCCCATCTCGACCAGTGAATCACGTAAGACAAGCAGCTGTGCCCATGAGGTACTTGGATTGCTCTGAGTCCGCACTCTTAAATAGCATTAGGTTGTCCGAAGGAGCGAAGCGCATGAGCTTGTCTCGAAGAGCAAGCGAACAGCGAAAGCGGGTAATTACAAGTGCCTCGTGGGCATGCTGCTTGCAGGAGAACCTACCGAACCCTTCGGCCTACCCCTGCTCTCGACTAGCGGTGCAGGAGTTTGCTCTTGAGCTTACCTAGGATCGAGCCGAGCAGCTGGTACTCGGGAACGCGCAACACCTTGCAAAGCCCGAATGCGATGACCAACCCCAAGATGCCACAAACGCACACGATCGCGACCGCTTCGAAAATAGCTGCTGCTCCCCCAAGCGGGAATGCCGCAAGCACGCCTTGCGATGCGAAGAACACCACCACACCAGCGATGATGCTCGCAACGAGTGTCTTGGCGAACATGCTCGCAATACGCTTGTTGCCATACGAGCCGACCTTGCTGCGCACGATCAGCGAGCACACCACGAACATGACACCGTAGAAGAAGAAGTCCGTTACGGGAATACCTACCAGCCCCACGGACCCAGAACAGAGATACCAGTAGAAGAAGACCTGCACGAAGCGCAGCGCAAAATCCACGAGCGCAAACTGGACGAACTTACGCATGGCAGCGAAGACGCGATACATATACATGTAACCTGCGTAGAAGGGCAAGCTGAGCGTCCAGAACATAAGGATGATGCCGACACTCTGCGTATCTTCAGCGGAGAACGCACCTGCCTGGAACATCTGCATGAGCGGAAAAGCCAGCGAACACACCATGGCAGCGAGCGGGATCATGAGGAAGAACGTATTGCGCAAACCGCTCGAAACAAAGCGACGGAAACCCGGCCAATCGTCACGTGCGGCGCAATCCGAGAGCTCGGTCAAGAGCGTGGTGCCAAGCGATACCGCGATAACGCCATAGGGCAGCTGATACCACATCCAAGCGTAGCTCAACGTAGAAGGGCCGTTCGGCGTGGCCTGGAGCGCGAAAGCGTTCTTGCAGGAGAACGTGATCATCGTACCGGCAACATAGAGGAACATCGGCGCAGCTACCTTCAATGCTTCTACCAGCATGGGATCGCGCAGATTCACATACGCGCGCAAGCGCACGCCTCGTTTTATGAGCGCAGGAATCTGGGCGCCGAACTGCACGAGCACGCCAAGCGATGTTCCCACCGCCAACCACCACATGGCAAAGGAGGGGTTCCACGAAGAGAGTGGCACGAAGCCGAACATGGTCACGATGACCACCAGGTTGTTGAGCACGGGCGCGAGCGAAGGCGCCAAATACGATCGCTCCGCATTCAAGATGCCGGTAATGACCGCGCCCAATCCGTAGAGCAAGATCTGCACAGCGAACACGCGGAAGAAGAAGATGGCCATCTCCTTCGCTGCTGGGTCTCCCCCGGCGAACGTTTGCGTCTCGATGACTTGCGCGGAGAAGATCGAGCAGGCAAGCGCCAAGAGCCCGAGTATGATCGTGGTGAGCGTAAGGATGTTGGAGGCGAACGTCTGCGCCCCGCTATCGCCGTTCTTTTCCTTCTGCAGCAGATAAAGCGGCAGAAATGCCGTGGCTAAGATACCGGTTGCGGCAAGTTCGTAGATCATGGCCGGCATGTTGTAGGCGATGTTGTACGCCGAGGCCAGAACCGTATTACCCAGCGCGAACGCCATCGCCCATGTGCGCACCAATCCGGTTACGCGCGAAGTGAGCGTTGCCAGCGTGATCAGGCTGGTGTTCTTGATGATATTCGAGCTTGAATCGTTTGCCACAGGTCCTCTTTGTGCGACTATAATGAGTAGACTCAATCAACCATAGTAAGGGAAGCCTAAGGGAAGTCACATGCGTGTTCTGATCGTTCGCAATAACTACAATCCAAAAGCGCTCGAAGCATCCCTTTTGCTCGAGGCGTTCTTCGATAAGCAGCACATCGACTATCAGACTTACGATCGTGACGACCTTCGGTCGAACTGTTCTATTATCGACCAATTCCCCACAAGTGAAGAACCAGCTTTCAATCTAGCGGTTGTTTTAGGGGGCGATGGCACGATCCTGTGCACCGCCAACCAGATCGGCACGCGTCGCATCCCCATCCTCGGCGTGAATTTCGGGCACCTCGGCTTCATGGCCAACCCCAACGATGAAGGTATCATCCAAATCGTGAGCGAGGCGCTCGCTGGCGAAGTATCCTACGAAGCGCGCACCAACCTACAGGTGGAGGTCTATTGCGAAGATGACCTCGATGCTGCTGCGACGAAGCAAGATGATTTCGAGGTCTATCCGCTCATCCACAAGGAGACGAAGGCTTCCTCGGCCGAAAGCTCCGATCCATCAGCGCATTCTGCCTTTGTTAGCGAATCCACCAAGAGCGAAGGCTCCTGCGACCGCCATACCGCAGACCCGATCCTCAAAGGCGAAGGTGAACCGCAGCGCTTCTTCGCCCTGAACGAGATGGTCATCGCACGAGGCGATCAAGGCCGCATGATCGGATTCAGCTACAGCGTTTCCGATTCGCTCATTGCCAATATGCGCAGCGATGGGCTTATCGTCGCTTCCGCCACGGGCTCTACCGGCTATGCGCTCTCTGTGGGCGGACCGCTCGTTGATCCAAGCTATCAAGGGCTTATCGTTGCGCCCATCGCACCGCACACGCTTCAATCGCGTGCGCTGCTCACTGGCTCGTCCGACGTAGTCGAGATCGACCTGGACAGCTCGCCAGCAAGCCGTGCCGCTACGCTGTTCATCGATGGCGAACGCATCACGTTCGACTCCCCTATCCGCAAGATCGTCGTAGCAACCGGCGAGGAACCCACGCTCCTCTTGCGCTACCAGGCGAAATCCTTCTACGACTACGCCGCCGAAACCTTCTTCAAACAATAAGGTGTCGAACGACCGGGTAGTTTGTCATCTGCTTCTATTTCAATTTGATTACAAGCATGTGAACGCACGTTTCGTTTTTCGTCCTGCGCGCATTTTCTCCTTAAAATTGAATAACGGTTGGACAGAGGTCAGCCCGTGGGAGCTCGAACGTCTTCTACGCAGGGTGTTCACCGTTAGGAGTATCATGGCTAAGCACATTTTCGTTACGGGCGGCGTGGTTTCATCGCTCGGCAAGGGTATTACCGCAGCATCGCTCGGACATCTGCTCAAAGCACGCGGCTACAAAGTGACCATGCAAAAGATGGATCCGTACCTAAACGTCGATCCTGGCACCATGTCTCCTTTCCAGCACGGCGAAGTCTTCGTTACCGACGACGGTCAAGAAGCCGACCTCGATCTGGGACACTATGAACGCTTCATCGACGAAAGCCTCACCAAAGAATCCAACTTCACTCAAGGATCGATCTATCAAACGCTCATCGCACGAGAGCGTCGCGGCGATTTTCTCGGCGGTACCGTACAGGTCATTCCGCACGTGACCGAAGCGATCAAGGAACGCCTCTACCGCATTGCCGATCAGACGAATGCCGATATCGTCATCTCGGAGATCGGCGGCACGATCGGCGACATCGAATCGCTCCCCTTCATCGAAGCTGCGCGTCAATTCATGCGCGAACGACCTGCCGACGATGTCTGTTTCGTACACGTGACGCTCGTGCCCTATATCGCTGCAGCTCACGAGGTGAAGACCAAGCCTACCCAACACAGCGTGAAGGAACTGCGCTCACTGGGTGTTCAGCCCGATTTCATCGTCTGCCGCTCCGACCACGAGATTTCGTGCGGCGTGCGCGAGAAGATCGCGCTCTTCTGCGACGTAGCACCGCGCGAAGTGCTTTCTTGCACCGACGCGCCTTCAATCTATGAGGTGCCCATCATGCTCGCTGCGCAAGACTTCGATGTACAGGTGCTTGAGAAGCTCAATCTACCCGTTACTCCGATCGATCTCTCGCCTCTCCAAACGTTCCTCGACGCGCGCGCCGCTTGCAAAGACACGACGAATATCGCGGTCGTAGGCAAATATGTGAGCTTGCCTGATGCCTACCTCTCGATCATCGAGGCACTTCATCATGCAGGTATTGCACAAGGCACCGATGTTGAGGTACATCTGGTCGATGGCGAAGAACTCAACTCTGAAAATGCCGACGAGCTGCTCGGTGAGATGCAGGGCATCTTGGTGCCTGGCGGTTTTGGGCAACGTGCTTTCGAAGGCAAGATCGAAGCAGCACGCTATGCACGCGAACACGGCATTCCGTTTCTCGGAATCTGCCTTGGTCTGCAAGCGGCTGTCTGTGAATTTGCCCGCGATGTAGCTGGTCTGGAAGGGGCAACGTCTGCTGAGTTCGACGAGGAAGCTCCCTACCGCGTGATCGACCTCATGCCCGAACAAGAAGACATCGAAGACAAAGGTGGCACCATGCGACTCGGAGCTTACCCTTGCAAAGTCTTGCCGGGCTCACGCGCACATGAAGCATATGGCGAAGAGCTCATCTATGAGCGTCATCGCCATCGCTACGAAGTAAACAACGCTTATCGCGACACGCTCACGAAAGCAGGGCTTACGATATCGGGTGTCTCGCCAGACGAGCGCTTGGTCGAGATGGTCGAGATCCCTGATCACCCGTGGTTCGTGGCAAGCCAAGGCCATCCCGAATTCAAAAGCCGCCCCACCAAACCCCATCCGCTCTTCGTAGGTTTTGTGAACGCTGCGCAGCAATAGATCCCTAAGCCAAACCGTAACACGGCTCAATACCACGCAATGCCGCGTTTCTAACGTATAAAAGCACCGATCGTGTTCGGTGCTTTTTTCATGCGCGCATGCCTATCGCGCTCCAACGCGCATAAGTCCAGTTCAAAGGCTTAGTAAGAAAACCTTAAGAATAAGTTCATGCCTTGTTATGGGACAGGAACCCTTCTCGAATCATAGGATAGCGCCAAGTCAAATCCACCATGATCGACCCATCCAACCGAGGAGAAAGAGTCCCTACCATGTGCGGAATTTGCGGCTTCACCCATGCTCAACCCGAGGACGCTCAGGTCCTGAAGAACATGTGCGACATCATGGCGCACCGCGGACCAGACGGCGAAGGAGCGTATCTTGCAAACGGCGTTGCCCTTGGCCACCGTCGCCTTTCTTTGATCGATCTTGAGGGCGGCTACCAACCGATGGTGCGCAAGTCGAATCATCATGTATCTGAACTCATCAGCGCTGGTCAGGCGCTCGGCGCCAACAAGAAGCCAAACGATATCCCCGTAGTATCTCAAACTGGCGAGTATGCGATCGTGTTCAATGGCGAGATCTACAACTACCGCGCTCTTGCCGCTGTGCTCAAAGCAGAAGGTTGGGTGCTCAAGACCACGTCAGACACCGAAGTCCTGCTCACGGGCTATATTGCCTGGGGAGAAAAAGTGCTGGATCGCATTCGTGGCATGTTCGCCTTCGCGATCTGGGACGAGCAGAAGCAGATCCTGTTCTGTGCACGCGATTTCTTCGGCATCAAACCCTTCTACTACACCGTTCAGCAAGAACAGTTCATCTTCGCATCGGAGATAAAGAGCATCCTCGAGCATCCAGCCTACGAACGCGAGCTCAATCGCGAGGCTCTTGAGCAGTACCTCAGCTTTCAGTTCAGTGCGCTTCCTGAAACCTTTTTCAAAGGCATTTACAAACTGCCGCCTGCGCATTCTATGGTCGTGCATCCGGATGGCCATATAGAGATGAAGCAGTATTGGTCTCCTCTCTTCGATGAGAACGAGGTAAGCTGCTCGCTCCACGAAGCAGCTGATCGCGTAGGAGAAGCGATGCGCGAGAGCGTTCACTACCACAACGTGGCCGATGTTGAAGTGGGTAGTTTCATGTCGAGCGGTATCGATTCAAGCTATATGGCAGCACTGCTCGCACAGGAAAATCCCCTGGTCCAAACCTTCACCGTTGGCTTCAGCGAATACGAAGGCGAGCGAGATGAGATCTCGTGGGCAGCTGAGCTTGCTGAAAAACTGGATGTGTCCAACACGAACAAGCACATCACCCAAGATGAATACTGGAAAGCGTTGCCCTATGTGCAGTGGCACATGGATGAGCCCTCGGGAGACCCTTCGGCAGTTGCGCTCTTCTTCGTCGACCAGATCGCTTCCAAGAAAGTGAAGGCCGTGCTCTCGGGGGAAGGAGCTGATGAACTCTTCGGCGGATACAAGATCTACCAGGCCCCTATGGCGACCGATCGGTTGAGCAAGCTTCCCAAGCCGCTTCTTCGCGCAAGCGCAGCGCTCTTGCGAAAGTTCGGCATACGCGGCGCGAACTTCCTGGAGCGTGCGAGCGAAACTGTAGCAGAGTGGTATTACACCAACGCCAATGGCGTTTCCTTCACGGTGGAAGAACGCGAACGAATCCTCAAGGATCCCGTAAAGGCACCCGATCCGCTCGAGGTCGTTTCTCCCGATTACCAGGAAGCCCAAGATCATGACTTCGACGAACCGACCCAGATGCAATACGTGGACATTCGCAACTGGCTCGTGGGAGACATCCTGCTCAAAACCGACAAGATGGCGATGGCCCACTCTCTTGAAAGCCGCGTCCCCTTTCTGGATAAGGAAGTATTCGCAGCGGCATCCGTGCTGCCACTTGACATGCGCGTAACTCCTGAACAGACCAAGGTTGCCTTGAGAAAAGCCTCTTTGACCGCCATCCCCACAAATTGGGCGCAGAAGGAAAAGCTAGGATTTCCCGTCCCTGTTGCCGCTTGGCTGCGTGAACCCGCTAATGCCCAGCGCGTAAAAACGTGGTTCGAAAGTCCCGAAGCGCAGCTGTTCTTCAACAAAGACGAGCTCGACCGATTGCTGAACGAGCATCTTGCCGGAGCTGATCGGAGTCGAAAGATCTTCATCGTATGGATGTTCTTGATGTGGTATCGCATGTATTTCGTTGAGCGCACATCGCCTTACCAAGCAGAAGAGACTCCAACTACATATTTTCCTGGGAACTACCTGAACAACCCGAACCAATCGCCAACAAAAACTACCGAATAAGACAGGTTGCTCCAAGGCGTTTACAATGAAGCTATGGAACAGATCATCGAAGAATACTTTGCCTATCTTGCCATCGAACGCGGTTCTTCTCCGCTCACGATCGATGCCTACGCCAAGGACCTTGCAACTTATCGCACCTTTCTTGAAGAGCGCGGCAAGACCGATCTTGCCCATATAGAGCGCGATGATATTCTTGCTTTTCAAAAGAGACAGCTCGATCAAGGGTTTGCTGTCTCGACTCTCGAACGCAGGCTTTCAGCGATAAAGGGATTGCATCGCTTCGCCCTACGCGAAGGGTATGTGGATGCCGACCCGGCTCAAGCGATTCCGCTTCCCAAGAAGCCAGGCCGCCTTCCCGATGTGCTTTCGATCGATCAGGTGAACGATCTGCTCGACAACGTTGACACTTCAACAACAACGGGCAAACGCGATGCGACCATCCTCGAAGTGCTCTACGGATGCGGCTTGCGCGTGAGTGAGCTGGTGAATCTTGACCGAGCGAACATCCTTTCCGAAGAAGGCTTTTTGCGGGTGTTCGGCAAGGGAAGCAAGGAGCGTATCGTTCCCATTTCAGGCATCGCCTTCGAACGGCTGATCGAATACTTGAACGAGGTGCGCCCCGAGCTTGAAAGCACAAAAGCTCCTGCCACCACAGCGGTCTTTCTGAATGCGCGTGGCGGGCGCCTTTCACGTCAAAGCGTGCATGCGATCGTTGCGCGCGCTGGTATGAGCATCGGCGTGAAGAACCTTCACCCTCACACGCTGCGTCATTCATTCGCAACCCACCTGCTCGAAGGCGGCGCCGATCTGCGTTCGATCCAGGATATGCTCGGACACGCCGACATCGCCACAACACAGATCTATACTCATGTGCAAATGTCGCATCTGAAGGAAGAATATCTCGCCGCGCACCCCCGCGCGCACGAGTAGCAACGGCTGGCAGCTACGGCTTCGGCATGGGCGCAACGCTCGCCGCACACGAGTAGCCGCGGCTCAAACGAACGCTATTCGACTGGGCGCTTGAAACCCGGCTCGATCGTGAGCAGCCGCGGCCCCTCTTCCGTAATAGCCACCGTCTTCTCGAAATGCGCGCTTGGCTTCCTGTCGCGCGTGATCACGCCCCAACCATCGGATAGCTGCTTGGTCTTACGCGTGCCCATGTTGATCATCGGCTCGATCGCCAGCACCATGCCCACCTCGAGCAACGGACCCGTATGCTTGCGCCCGTAATTCGGCACATTCGGCTCTTCATGCATAACGCGGCCGATCCCGTGCCCCACATATTCGCGCACGACGCCATACCCCGCATCCTCAGCGATCGCCTGAACCGCGTGCCCGATATCGCCCAGATGATTCCCCGCGCGTGCCGCATCGATACCTGCCCACATGCTCTCTTCGGTCACCTCGAGCAAGCGCTGCTTCTTCGGCGAGATCTTTCCCACGGGGAAGGTCCAGGCATTATCGCCGACCCAACCGCCCACGGTAGCGCCCGTGTCGATCGAGATGATATCGCCCTCTTGCAGCACAATAGCATCGGAAGGAATGCCGTGAACGATCTGCTCGTTGATCGACGCGCAGATAGAACCCGGGAATCCACCGTAGCCTTTGAACGCCGGAATGCCACCGCCCTGGCGAATGGTCTCTTCGGCGATACGATCGAGCTCGAGCGTGGTCACGCCCGGCTTCACCGCAGCACCAACCACGCGAAGCGCTCGCGCAGAGAGCTCCCCCGCTTTCGCCATCGCATCGATATCGCGCGGTGATTTCTTGATTATCATGCCCAAACGCCTTTCTTCCCTGGTCATCATGGCGCAGTCTTTGTTACTATTTCTCTAGCTTACTAAGAAAAAGGTGGCATATGCCATATCAACATAATAAAAAGCAAGATAGAAAACCGACGAAGCGCACCGACCGCCCTGCCCCGCGCAAGGCGAAGCAAAACGTCGCGCGCAATACAGCGCGAAACGAAGCAACCCGCGAACGAACCGCTCGTGAGCGCACCGCTGCTTCCAGCACCCAAGCACCCGCATCGGACACCAGGGAATTCACGCCGAATGCTCGCAAGTCTTCTTCGGCGAGCTCCCGCGAACACGCACAGCCCTCGCGCGATAGGGTGCGCGCAACTTCAGCAAGAACTGCACCTCGCAACCAAGAGAGAATGCACGATTCCAAGCGCAACGCACGATATCAAGCAGGCACCTCTAGGCGCGATTCCCAAGCGCAAGCACGCCCGCGAAACGCCCAGCAGCACAGCGCCGTTCAAGAAGTACGCCATAAGTTCCCCATAACGATCTGGATCGCTTTCGCCCTCATCGCCCTTATCGCAGTCGCGTTCGCATTCAGCTCCTGCACCTCCTGTTCCTCAAGCGAATCGAACAGTGAAGGAACGCTTGCCGCCTCGGACAAAGCTGCCCCTGAAGGCCAAACGATCACGCTTTCCTTCGCAGGTGATTGCACGCTCGGCACCGACGAAGGCTTCGATCGTTCCACGAGCTTCAACGCAAAATACAACGAAGTGGGCGACCCCGCCTACTTCTTCGCGAACGTGGCTAGCATCTTCGCAGACGACGATGCCACGATCGTGAACATGGAAGGCACCCTCACCGATTCCACTACGCGCGCCGATAAGACCTTCGCGTTCAAAGCACCGCGCGAATACGCCGAGATACTCAAGGCGGGCAACGTCGATGCCGCATCGCTTGCGAACAATCATTCGCGCGACTACGGCGATCAAAGCTACACCGACACCATCGAAGCGGTCGAGGCCGTGGGCATTCCTACCTTCGGCTATGATCGCATCGCGTATCTGGACGTGAAAGGCGTGAAGGTTGCGCTCGTCGGAACGTACGAACTGGCCGAAGGTGCTGGCATCAAGGACGAAATGGTGAACAACATCAACGCTGCCAAAGAAGCGGAAGCGCAGATCATCGTGGTGTTCTTCCACTGGGGAACCGAGCGCGAGACCGTGCCCGACAGCGTTCAGATGGAGCTCGGACATGCTGCCATCGATGCTGGAGCAACACTCGTGGTCGGATCACACCCGCATGTGATCCAAGGCATGGAGAACTACAACGGGCATACGATCGTCTATAGCTTGGGCAATTTCTGCTTCGGCGGCAACAAGAACCCCAGCGATAAGGATTGCATGATCGTTCAACAAACGTTCACGGTGCGCGGCAACGATGTCACGATCGACAACACGAACGTGATCCCCTGCTCGATCTCTTCAGTAAGCTCGCGAAACAACTACCAACCCACACCTGCAACAGGTGACGAAAAAGAGCGTATCGAGGCGAAGATCAAACGCTCGAGCGACGCCATCGCCGAAATGGCTGCAGGCTCGAGTAGCGGCTCAAACGAGTAAAAGGCTCGCAGCCCTCCTAGGCCACGAGCCTCAAACGATGCTCTTCAACGATGACGATGAGTGCTGCTTGCGCTAATTCCCTGCAAATTCTGCGCGGCGCTTCTCGATGAAAGCGTAGACACCTTCGCGAAAATCCTGCGTTGCAGCGCATTCGCATTGCGTGGGCACTTCAACGGTCGTGATCCACTTGAGATACTCCGCATACTCAACGGTATAGATCTGCTTCTTGATATTCTTGTAAGCGACCAGTGGGCCACGCACCAGCTTGCGCGCGAATTTCATCGTCTCCTCATCCAAAATATCGGCAGGCACCATGCGCTGCACGAGACCCCAGTCGTAGAATTCCGCTACATCCACCGGGCGACCCGTCACTGCCAGATCCATCGTGCGCGCAGGGCCGATGGCCTTCGAGAGCAGATAGGTAAGACCCATGTCGGGCACAAGACCGAGGTTCACGAATGCAAGAATGAACTTCGCGTTATCGGCGCAGATCATGAAATCACCGCTCAATGCCAAGCTCACGCCAGCGCCCGCAACCGACCCAGCAACCGAGGTGATGACGAGCTTGTCCATCTTTTTGAGCTTGTCGGTGATGATGCTGTTCTTCTCCATCATGGCTGCCATATCCATTGGCTCGCCCGATTCGAAGACACCATGGAGCATCCCCACATCGCCACCTGCAGAGAACGAACGTTCGAGCCCTTTGATCACGAGCACCTTCACCTCATCGTTCGTTTCCGCGTTACGTATCGCATCGAGCAATTCGGCGCCCATCTGCGTATCGAGCGCGTTCAAGTTCTCTTTGCACGCCATCGCGATGACCGCGATACCCTCTTCAACGGTGTAGGTGATCTTCTGATAATCCATCATGAGCCCTTTCATAGAACAACAGCGAAGCACAGCAGCGCATGTGCGCTCGCAAAAAGCGAGATCATCCCATTTGCGCCACGTGCTTCGATCTATTTTACAGTTCGCGAGCCTGATAGAGGCGTGCGGCGATAAATGCGCTCACAACATAAAGGACAACTGACACCACACAGCCCCCTATCGCGATAGCAACCGTGTGGTCATTCAAGAAGGTGCGCACGGCCACCATGTCGATCCCATCTGAAACGTTTCCGATCGCAACGCTCGCAAGCACGACCATCACGACCACGAGAAGCGGCAAAAGGCGTGTTGCCTTGTTCATGCCAAAACGCATCAGAAGCGGCAGGGTGAGTGCTGCAAGCAGCAAGATGAAGACAAAGCCAGCTATGCCGCAATCGAGAACGGCGAGAGGAGACTCAGGGGCCGCGAACTCCGCACTTGTGCCGAAACCACCCCAAGCCTGAATGATCGCGATGAATACGAACGAGATCAGCCAAGCCGCAAGCATCGAGACCACCGAAACGATGAGCATGCTCACGTAGCGCCCGTAGGCAACCTGGTGCTTGGTCAAAGGCAACGTCATACGGAAGCGCTCCCATCCGTTCATCTCGTCGTAGGCGAAGATCGAGAAGAGGTACATCAAAGGAGCCATCGTTGCCATTGCAGCCGTGCCAACGATCACCTCACCCGTACCCCATGCAAGGAACCCGCAGATCACAATGGATATGAGCAGCAGTTGCACAAAAGCATTCTTGGAAGTGATGAGGTCTGAGAAGATCATAGCTTTCATAGTTGCTCTCCTTTCAAGGTGAGCGTCATGTAATCGTCAATGGTTGCGCTATCGAGCGCGATGTCTGGGAAAGCCTTCGCGAAAGCGAACCGATCGGGCACGAGCACATCGTAGGCCATGCCGCTCTTGAGCTTCCGCATACGCTCATCTTCTGCCCAAGCGCTCTCCCATATTAGTTCAAGGTCGCGCTGCCTGCAGTGCGCAACGCCCGCTACATCGCACACCTCATCCTTGGGCAGGTCGAAAATGAGTTTGCCGCCATCTATACAGATGATCTCATCGGCGATCTTCTCAAGATCGTTCGTGATGTGCGTCGAAAGCAGGATCGCGTGATCCTCGGTCTTCATGAAATCTCGCAGGATATCCAGCACCTCTTCGCGCGCCATCGGATCGAGGCCAGCTGTTGCTTCATCCAAAACGAGCAGTTTAGGATCGTGCGAAAGCGCGAAGGCCAACATGAGCTTCATGCCCATACCGCGCGAAAGTTCTTTCACGTTCTTCTTGGGCGCAAGCTCAAAACGCTCGCACAGCGTACCGAAGCGCTTCGCGTCCCAATTTCGATAGGCAAAACGGCCGAGCGTTGCCACGTCTTGGACCTTCAAGGTTTCAGGGAAGGCGCACGTATCAAGAACAACGCCAATGCGCTCCTTGACGCTCCCTTCCAAAAACATGCCTTTTCCGATCGGGCAACCGAGCACTTCACCTTCACCCTCATCAGGTTGCAAGATGCCGAGCAGCATCTTGATCGTGGTGGTCTTTCCCGCTCCGTTCGATCCGATCAAGCCCACAACGGTGCCAGCCTCGACGGCAAGCCCGATATCTTCAAGATGGAAGCCATCGTAGCACTTCCCTAAGTTAGTTACGTTTATCAATGCGTCCATGTGAATCTCCTCGGACGAGCTAGTCTTCCAAAAGCAGATCGAGCATTTCGTGCAGATCATCCGCGGTAAGCCCGAGAGGTCGCGCATCTGCTATTGCGCGCTCGAGCGACTCTTCAACATGGCGAATGCGCTCCTCACGCAGCAGATCCTGATTGCCACTGGCAACGAAGGTGCCCTTCCCCTGAACCGTGACCACGAAGCCAAGCTCCTCCAGATCGGAGTACGCGCGCTTGGTAGTGATCACGCTCACCCGCAGATCATTGGCAAGAGAGCGAATGCTTGGGAGATGCTCCCCCGCTGTTAACTCGCCGGTCATGATCGCGTCTTTGATCTGAGCCTCTATCTGCTCGTAGATCGGGACCGAACCCGAATTCGAAATAACGATCTCCAATTGTCCTCTTTTCCAGCAGCCCTGCAGCGGCTGCCGCATCGTCTCGCAAAAGCGTCCTTTCGCGAGACTGTGTGCATATGCAATATAAACAGTATATACACACCTATACACAGCCGTCAAGACGAAAAGCCTTAAGGGGGCAAAGAACAGCGCCGCCCTTCAAAACAAAGCGAAGGCAGAACTGCTCTCCAGTGTCTTGAAATGTCATGAACTCATTACATTATTGCCCTTCAAATGCCATCTATACTTGGTGGTGAAAGAAGAAAAGGGGCGATACGCTATATCAGGAGGTATGAATCGTATGATTTCTCAGAATATCCAAGCGGCACGAAAGGCACTCGGACTCACCCAAGAAGACCTTGCGAATCGACTGAGTGTTGCAAGGCAGACCGTTGCCAAGTGGGAATCGGGAGAATCTCTTCCCGATCTCGAAAACGCCTATGCGCTCGCAAAGCTTTTGGGCGTTTCTGTCGACGACCTCATCGCGCATAACGAAGCAGCGACGGGCTACCCCATTCCTCCCCGCGGGAAGCACATCTTCGGCATCGTGCGCATGGGAGAACGCGGACAGATCGTCATCCCGAAGAAAGCGCGCGATATCTTCGAGCTGCACGCAGGATCCGAACTGCTCGTTTTGGGCGACGAAGCACAAGGCATCGCACTGCAGAAGGTCGAAGATGCGGAATCCATGCTTGAGAGCTATGGGCGAATAGTGAACGAACGGAGAGCAGATGGCCCAACCATCAATTCATAGCAGTGGCTCATCCAAGCCAGAAACGCTCTTGCGCGTCGAGGACCTCGTGAAATCCTATCCTGCCTTTGAGCTGCGTGATGCTTCCTTCTCTGTCGAGGCAGGCACCATAACGGGCTTCATCGGACGAAACGGCGCGGGGAAATCGACCACCTTGAAATGTCTTGAAGGTGCGGTGCACCCCGATGGCGGAACCATCGAATACTTCGGAAAGCCGTACCTGGGAAACGAAGACACCATCAAGGAGCAGGTTGGGTTCGAGCTCAACAGCGCAGACTTCTATCGCACCAAGCGGCTTTCGCTTATCGCGAATGTCACAAGCAAGTTCTATGCGAATTGGAGCAACGATGCGTATGCTCGCTACTGCAAGCTCTTCAACCTCGATCAGAAGAAGCGCATCATGGATCTGTCCCAAGGTATGCGCGTCAAGTTCGCACTCGCACTCGCGCTCTCTCACAACGCAAGGCTACTCATCCTCGATGAACCAACCAGCGGGCTCGACCCTGCTTCGCGCGAAGAAGTGCTGGATATCCTTCTCAAGCTGGCCAGAAGCGAGAACGTAGGCGTGCTGTTCTCCACGCACATAACCTCCGACCTCGAAAAATGCGCATCCAACATCCTCTATATCGACAACGGGAACATCATCGGCAAAGGGAGCCTTTCCGAATTCAAGGACCGCTATCGCGTTGCACCGCTCGATGCCGCGAAACACGCCGACGCACCGATCTACGGAATACGCGAAACCGCCAACGGAACGAGCGCTCTTGTCCCTACCCGATCAGGCATCGGTGACCCTGCAACGCTCGACGACATCATGATCCACACGGCACAGGAGGCAACGCTATGAAAGCCGCACTTTTGAAAGAGCTCCGCCTCGTCGTGCATCCTTCGACCTATTTCATCGTGGTACTCGGAGCGCTCGTGCTCATACCATCGTGGATGTATGGCGCCATTTTCATCTACGGGGTCCTGGTCGCCTTCTTCAACGGAATGAACGCCCGCGAAATGCACGACCTCGAGTACTCGTTCTCCCTCCCGCTGTCTCGCGCCAGCATGGCAAGAGCGCGCATCCTTACCATGACTGGGATCGAAATGATCATGCTCGCTATCATGATCATCTTCATCGCGCTGCGCGATCCGCTGGGAATCAACGGGATCACCCCGCCTTCGGAAGCAGTGGGAACAGCCGCGAATCTCTATCTTGTTGCGCTCGGATTCATCACGTTCGGCATGTTCAACCTGGTGTTCTATCCCTTGTATTATCGCAATCCGCTGAAGGTCGGACTGCCTTTCATCATCGCTTCTATCCCTGCCGCGCTCTGCATTGCTGCAACCGTAGTGCTCCCCTATCTCCCCCTTGCGAACGCTGCGTCCTTTGGTGTCGCGAGCTTCAATGACCCAAGCGCTCAACTTTGCGCGCTTGCAGCAGGGCTTATGGTCTTCATCATCTGCAACATTGCTGCATGCAAGCTTTCAGCACGCTCATTCGCCCACTTCGATGCCTGACGCATCTTTTGAATGAGCAGCTCGAACGCTATAAATCCGGGACGACGAAACGTCACAAGTAGCTGAGGGTCCGATCAGGAAAAGAGCACCGCCAACATTCGTCCACTCAAGAGCTTCCTGGTACGTAAGCTCCTAGCTCATCTATACTGATGCACGTGAATAAGATCGATAAAGATAGACGTGTTCTCGAAGCCATGGGAAGCATCTACTGCCAAGGCAATCACGCCGATGCTCAAAAAGATGAAGGCGGAATGTGCCCAGAGTGCCGTGCAACCATAGAGAACACGCTTTCTCGCGCAGCATCATGCCCATACGGACACGAAGGCAATTGCCAAGACTGCAAGACACACTGCCAGCGCGGCGATGCTCAGATTCGCATCAAAGCCATCATGCGCTATGCTGCGCCCAGGATGATGGTTCGTCATCCGATCATGGCGCTCGAATACCTTCGCAAGAAACTGCGTGCTTAATGCTTCCTGTCGAAAAAGTGCGCTAAGACGCACCGTTCCCTCTCTTTGAATACCTCTGTCAGGCCATATAGCGCTTTCATACAGGAACCTCCATGCTCTGTATCAGATTCGAAATATTGAAGCAGTACAATGAAGAAGCACCATTTTCGACAAAGGAGTCAATATGAATCGCTTGAAGGACAAGGTCGCCATCGTCACCGGATCCACGAGTGGCATCGGTAAAGGTATTGCAAAGATGTTCGCTACTGAAGGCGCACGCGTTGTCGTATGCGGCCGCCGTGAAGAACGTGGAGCGGCTATCGTCGACGAGATCAAAGCCGCAGGCGGCGAGGCAATGTATCACTTCCTCGACGTGACCAAACCTGAAACCGTCGATGCGCTTCTTGCCGACACGGAAGCAACCTGGGGCAAGGTCGACGTGATGGTGAACAATGCTGCTGGCATGGCCTTGAAGGATGGTCGCGTGGACGAGATATCGCTCGAAGACTGGGACGCCGTCTTCGCCAGCGACATCCGCAGCACCTTCTACTGCACGAAGATCGCCCTGCCCTACCTCAAGCGCAACGACAAGGCTTCCATCATTAACATCGGATCCATGGCTGCATGCAGTGGCGACTTGGGCTCGACCGCTTATGCTTGCGCAAAGGCGGGCGTTGACATGCTCACGAAATACACTGCACTGCAATATGGCAAGGACGGCGTTCGATGCAATTGTGTGCGTCCGGGCCTTATCATCACCGAAGAGAACGCCGACAACGTGCCCGATATGCTGAAGGACATCTTCCTTGATAACATCGAGGTTACGCGCTATGGCTCGCCTGATGATATTGCTGCCATGTGCGTATACCTCGCATCCGACGAAAGCGAATACTTCACAGGGCAAGTCGTTACGGTAGATGGCGGCTTGAACGCCCATGTTCCTACCGTTGCACAGTTCCGTGCGCTCGCATCGCGCACCTGGTAAATGTTAAAGCGCAGAAATGAGCGTGCATCTTCGTTATGCCGATGTGCACTTTGGACGCACCTCACCTGCGCTTGCTAGCATCTGATCCACTATGAAGCCTTTCGAGCACTACATCTACATTCTGGAATGCGGAGACAGCAGCCTTTACACGGGATACACCACCGATGTCGAGGCGCGCGTTTCCGCACATCAAGCTGGCACTGGTGCCAAGTACACGAAATCGCACGCGCCCGTACGCTTGATCGCGCAAGCCCGCTTCTATTCGAAAGAACGTGCCATGAGCGCAGAAGCGCACTTCAAGCAACTCGACCGCGCTCAAAAAGACGCGCTGCTCGCCAAAGCTAAGGATGCGCCCTTGGAAGAGATCCTTCGAAACGAGCTTCCTGGCTTCGGCGAAGACACCGCTGGCGAGTTCGTCTGCCGCAGCTTGGAAGCGAATGTCGATCTGGATTACCGCGCTTTCCATTCGCGACTCGTACCGAATGTGGATCCCAAGACCATCGCAGGCGTTCGAACGCCTGCACTTCGCAAGATAGCCAAAGAGCTCGCTAAGCGAGATGACGTTGACACGTTTCTGCGCGCGCTCCCCCATCGGCTCTTCGACGAAAACCAAGTACATGCCTTCACGATCGGCGCAGAGCGCGACTACGATAAAGCGCTCAAGCTCTACGAGCGCTTCCTTCCTTTCGTGAATAACTGGGCAACCTGCGACCAGCTTCCCACCAAAACATTCGCGAAGCGCCCAGAAGAAACGCTTGACCAGGTCAAGCGCTGGCTTGCTTCAGATCATTGCTACACGATTCGCTTTGCCATCGGTATCCTTATGGGGCTTTATCTTGGCGAACTGTTCGAGCCCCGCTTTTGTGAATGGGTCGCAGCTACACGCATGCCCAACAGCGAAGCCCACCCCGCCACCGAAGATGACATCTACTATGTGGACATGATGCGTGCCTGGTATTTCGCTGAAGCGCTCGCAAAGCAGGAAGCTGCTGCGCTTCCATACTTGGAACGCCAAGGTGATGAAGCCCTGCTCGATGAATGGACGCGCCGCAAAGCGATCCAAAAAGCTATCGAGAGCCGGCGCATCGCTGCCAGCATGAAAGACTATTTGCGCACGCTGCGCTAACAGGGTACGCGCACGGTTCAACCTTCTTGCAAGGAATGCAACGATTCACGCGCGCTCTCTTCTTTCGCTCACAACCACGATGTCGAAGCGATCGCGCTTGCTCACCATGCCGAAGCGATCGCACTTGCTGCAACAATGCGCTCTCAAAACCGATCTAGCGCCTATAAGCTTCCTGGACAACAGGCGGAAGCTCGTCGAAACGAACCTCTTGCCAACCGATCACGCCCTGGATCGGTCGCTCCTGCAGTTTGAGGTAGCGCCCTTCGGTAAGTTCTCGTTCAGTACCGAACACCACGTTGGCTTCTGCACCATCTTCGGTGTATGCCGGAAGCGAATACTTATACGACATTCCTCCGTTTAGCTTGATGATGCCCTTATCAGGTTCGATCTGTTCAACCTTGCTATTATCGACCTGTGTATAGCAGGTGCGTTCTCCCCCAAAGAACCCAGCGCCCAGAAAAACCAAAGCAACTACGATAAGAGCAAGGGAGAATAAGGGCATGACTCTGGTTTTCATGATGCCTCCATCGGGTCGAACATTCCACTTGATTCAAGCTTAGGGGCTTGCCATGGGCGCTGCCATTCATCTTCCTTACATAAAGAGAACAATCTTGTAAGGATCTTGAGGTGCCAAAGTGCCCGGCAAGGACGATCGCATAGCGTACCCGACAAATATCCTTAAGCGCCCAAACCATCGCACCCGAATCGAGATGAGCGACAACGCGCCAAAAACAGGATTTTCCGCCTCTCCTCTGAACCCTTTTGTCACTTTGTTCTTAGGCTTATTGCAAGTCATTAACAACTGATCGCTGACCGGCGATCTCGACAAAAAGAGCGCTAGGCTAAATAGGTGTTGCAGCTCTTTCTGCAGCCATTCCAACAAGAACTACAAGAGAAAAGGAACCTATCATGACTCTCGAAATACCGAACGAACGCCAAGATGAACATGAAGAACATCTTCATGAAGAAGAAAAGGCCAAGCACATCAAAGACCGCCGCGGCGAATACTACCAAGAGCGTCGTGAAGATCTGAGCCACGATGCCGATCGCTATGATCGCTCATTGCGTGACGAGATCCATTTCGCCGAAAAGGGCGAACGACGCGAACAGAATGTTGCCGATTCCGAAATCAAAGAGACCGTAGACACTGAACTTCGTAACGAAGATTAGGCTTTCTCAGGAAGACGTCATGCTCGATCGCGCACGAAAATATCTCTCGATCATCCTGCAGATATTCGTGCGCGACTTGAAGCGGCTCGTTGTCAATCCAGTCGCCTGCATCATCTTGGCGGGCGTCTGCATCCTGCCCGCGCTCTACGCCTGGTACACCATCGAAACGATGTGGGATCCTTACGCCAACACCGGCTCGATCAAAGTGGCGGTGGTAAATGAGGACAAGGGTGCCGACTCAAACTACACAGGCAAGATAAACATCGGTCAGGAAGTGGTCGATAAGCTTCACAGCGATCACGAGCTCGATTGGCAGTTCGTCTCAAAAGATGAAGCCATGGACGGCGTTTACTCGAGCGAATACTACGCAGCGCTCATCTTCCCCGAGAACTTCAGCGAAGACTTCATCAGCGTCTTCAGCGGCAATTTCACCCAACCCAAGATCGAATACTACGTTAATGAGAAGCTTTCTGGCTCAGGAACGAAAGTCACCGATTCAGCTGCTTCCAAGATCGAGACCACGATCGATGAATCGTTCGTCTCTCAGGTAAGCGACAAGGTCGTTGAGATCGCGCAACGAACGGGCGGCGCAGTGCACGATAAGGGCGAACAGTCCACATCGCTCCTATCCCACAGCATTGAAGAAGCAAAGAATGCGATCGATCAAAACCGCACGATGGTGAACGATCTCACACCCACCATCGATAGCTCCATTCGCTCGGTAGATTCTTCGAACGATCTGCTCAAGAAGCTTGTCGCTTCGCTGCCCGCGCTCGATACCCGTCTCGATTCCGCTTCCACTTCGCTCGAGAACATCCGCAAAACGCTCAACGACTACAGCGCAACACTTTCAACGAAAGTTACCGAGAGCGCGCTCGCGCTCACACAAGCAGCCGTGGATATCAATCTTGCTTCGGCCCAGATCGCAGGCGACATCCAAACGGCGAAAGCCAACGTCGATACCGCGCTTGGTGAAGCGCACGAGCTTGTCAGCTACAACGACCAACTGCTCGAATCGCTGCGTAACTCCCCTGTTGCCTCTACCGACCAAGTGCAAAAGGCCATCAGCGATATCGAAGCGCAGAACGCGAGCCTCTCTTCTACCATCACCTCGCTCGAGCAGCTCGCAAACCAGCTCGACAACAATGCGCAAGCGGTCAAGAATGCCACAGACACCGTGGCCAACGTAGCAAAAACAAGTGCGGACAACCTTCAAAAGAGCGCGAAGGATTTCCAGATCACCATCTTGCCCGAGATCGACACGAGCCTCGACAGCCTCGCATCAGCGATCGGAACCTTGCGGGGCGCGACCGAATCGCTTCACACGCTCTTCGATCAAGAGAGCACGCTCCTAACGCAGCTTGCCTCGATGCTCGAGCAGTCGAAATCCATCTGTGCGGAAGTAGGCCTCTCGCTCGAAGCACTAGAGAACAACCTCGAATCAACCTACACCGATCTTCGCTCGCTCCAGAATTCCGCTTCGTTCAAAGAGCTCACCACCCTGCTGGGCATGAATCCCGATGATGTTTCTTCGTTCATGTCTTCCCCGGTAAAGCTTGATACGGTCACGCTTTACCCCGTCAACCCTTACGGCTCGGGCATAGCACCTTTCTTCAGCAACCTGGCGCTTTGGGTGTGCGGATTCATCCTCATGGCCATCGTGCGTCTCCGCGTCGATCCAGAAGGCTTGCCAAGATTCTCGGCAACGCAGGCCTATTTCGGACGCTGGCTTTTTTACGTGAGCATCGGCATCATCCAAAGCCTCATCATCTGCATAGGCGATCTGGTACTAGGGATCCAATGCGAAAATCCTACCGCGTTCATCGGAGCAGGCGTGCTGGCTGGTTTCGTGTACGTGAACCTGCTCTACGCACTCGCGTACAGCATGCGTCACATCGGAAAAGCGCTTGCGGTGGTTTTGCTCGTCTTGCAGATTCCTGGCTCATCAGGCATGTTCCCCGTCGAGATGATGCCCGAATTCTATCAGGTGCTCAATCCGCTCCTACCTTTCACTTATTCGATCGACGCGATGCGCGAAGCTATTGGCGGCATGTATGGAGCGCACTATCTTATCGATATGCTCATCTTAGGCGGCTGCTTCATCCCTGTTGGTCTGTTCATCGGGCTTATAGGCGTTCACTTCGGTTACAACGTGAACACGCTCTTCGACGCGAAGCTCTCCCAAACTGAACTGTTCGCTTCCGAATCCGTGCCCAAAGGCGCCCAATGGTTCCGCTTGCGCCCCGTACTGCTGGCGCTCATGCAAACGAAGCAATACCGCGAAAAGATCATCGCGCGCGCTATGAGATTCGATACGAAATACCCACTGCTCATGAAGATCGGCTGGATCGCTCTGTTCGCGATGCCCATCCTCATGCTCGCTACGCTCATCCTCTTCGAAGGCTCTCCCAACGAAAAGCTCATTCTGCTCTCCTGGTTCATTCTCGGTACGCTCATAGTGGCTGGATACCAGATCATCATCCTGTTCCTTCATGCCGATATCCAATACCAGTTCAAACTTGCGCAAAGCGAACCGGCCTCCGATGCAGGGAAAATAGTGCAGCTTGAAACCCACGAAATGCCCGAACCCCTTCTGCGAAGCGGAGGTGGAGCGCGCGATGCATAATATCCTCGCCATATTCAAGAACGATGTGCTCGCGCTCAAGACGAGTGTGATCGCCGCGATCGTTGCGATCGGTCTCATCCTCGTTCCGCCTATGTACGCTTGGCTTACCACGCTCGGCTTCTGGGATCCTTATGCCAACACCGGCTCGATCAAGGTGGCCGTTGCCAATGAAGACGAGGGCTATTCTTCGGCTCTTATCCCGACCAAGATAAATGCGGGCGACCAGGTCATAAGCGCGCTGCACGAAAACGACAGTTTCGACTGGATATTCGTCAGCGAACAGGAAGCAGTCGATGGCGCTCATTCGGGCGAATACTATGCAGCGATCGTCATCCCTAAGGACTTCACGAAGAACCTGATGACCGTTTTCAGCGACCACGCAACCAAAGCGGAGATCACCTATTACACCAATGAGAAGGAGAACGCCATCGCACCGCGCGTTACCGCCGAAGGAGCTACCGAGCTGCAGGACGAGATCGACCAGACCTTCACGAAAACGGTCGCGAATATCGCGCTCTCAACAACGAGCAGCCTTACCGATTTCCTCAACGGCGACAACATCATGAACTATGCTTCGCTACTCCTGCATGAACTCGATAATGCCGTCGAAGACCTTGATGCCGCACAGCTCGAAGTGAAGGGTCTCTCCTCCATGGTCGGCGACAGCGCAACGCTCCTTGCGGGAAGCAGCACGCTTCTTGGCAACACGAAAAACGCCACGAACACCACCAACGAGCTCCTTTCTGAAGCCTCAACGGGGCTTTCATCAGCCGATGAAGCACTCGGCAACATCACCGATGAAGTGAATGGCGCGATCACGTCGAACGCGAACAGCTACGATGAACTTTCGTCCGCGATCAATGCTGCCCTTGATTCTGCGAGCCAAGACCCTGCCGCCACCGAGCAGCTGCTGGGTAGCATATCTGGATCCCTCGCTTCTACCAAAACACTGTATGAGCAGATGAAGAACGATCTGCAGGCCGCAGGCGTTTCCGGCACCGCGCTCGATACGATCGATGCTGCCATTGCCACGCTCGATCGTTTGCAGCAAGCCGTCGATAGCGCGAAGACCGACGTGAGCACGATAAGCACGACCACTGCAGATGCGCGCACCAAGATCAACGAAGAGCTCGCGAACGCGAAGAAGGACATCACGGAAATGAACTCTTCGCTCGAAGAAACGCTCAAGCAGCAAACGGCGAGCTTGGCGTCAGATCTTTCCGCACTCAAGTCATCGAGCGTCGAGTTGAGCGATTCGCTCACCGAAATATCCAACAACCTTTCTGGCACAGCGAACAATCTCTCGACGAACATGGAAGCGCTTCAGGGTTCCCTCGATAACACCGCGAACGTGCTTGGTACGATCAAGAGCAACCTCGCTAAAACACGCGATGACCTTAAAGAGGCCATCAGCACGAGCGATATCGATGAGATCCGCAAGATCATCGGCAACAATCCAGAAGCCATCGCTGCGTTCCTGTCTGCCCCGACCGTTCTTGAGAAACACCCCGTCTATGAGATGAAGAGCAACGGCGACACGATGAGCGCCTTCTATTCTTCGCTCTCCCTCTGGATCGGAGCGATCTTCCTCGTTGCGCTCACGAGCGTGAATCCCACGAAGCGCAGGCTCGAAGGCCTTAAAGACGTGAAGCCCCACCAGGTCTATTTGGGGCGCTATGGCATCTTCGCCTGCATCGCTATCCTGCAAGGGATCGTACTCTGCATCGGAAACGTCTTCTTCGTGGGTGTTCAGTGCGAGCACTTCTGGCTCTATCTGCTGGCATGCATATTCTGCGCGATCGTTTTCTCGAACATCGTCTATACGCTCACGACCTGTTTTGGAAACGTGGGTAAAGCTATCGCGATCATCGCACTTGTGATGCAGCTTGGCGGATCGGGCGGCATCTTCCCCATTCAGATGTCGGCGCCCTTCTTCCAAGCAATCTACCCGTGGCTTCCCTTCGCTCATTCCATGGAAGCATTCCAAGGATGCATTGCGGGCATCTATGGCATGCAATATTGGATCTCGATGCTGTGCTTAGGCGGATTCTTGGCCGTCTCGCTCGTGTTCGGTCTCGCACTGCACAAGCCCCTTGCGAAGCTCAACAGCTTCGTCGTGAAGAAGCTCGACGAAACCCAACTACTCTAGAACTCCAGACAACCTCTAGGAAAAAATAGGAACGCGAATCAGGCTCTCCTTAACGCAGAGTGACCGATCTATTTCTGCTTTCCCGGAACATATTTGCCATCGGCGCCCACGTATTTGTCGCCGATCCAGGTGTTGACCGCCATCACACCGTTAGCATCAACGTAATAACTATCCTCTATCCAGCAATTCGTCTGCATGGCGCCTGATGTATCGTAGTAATACCACTTCGAGCTTTCCTTCGCCCAACCGGTCTTCATGACGCCGGCAGTATCGAAGGAATAAGTCTTTCCGTCGATGACCTTCTTGCCACGCACCATCAGCCCCGTAGCCGGATCGAGATAATGCCAATTTCCCTCAGACTTGATCCAGCCAGAAGCGCGCGCCCCAGAAGCATCCAGATAGCACCACTCTTTCGCGGCAACAAACTTGCCATCATCCCCACGATTGTTGTAGAGCGGACGCCCGTAGCCAGCGATCCTGGCCGCATTCAGCGCATATTCACGTTTGGCAACCTGATCGGAACTGTTGCCTTCCACGGTGTAGATCTTTCCATTTTTCACCGAATAAACGATGCCCGTATGATTGATGCGCTCACTGCTCTGGAAGAAGACCTGGTCGCCCACTTGCGGCGCGCTCGTATACCACGACATCTGGTCCTTGAAGAGCTGCGCGGAAACGGGCGTGTAATCGTTGAAGGCACCGCCCAAAAGACCACGCGCGTTTTCGACGCCAAAGGCCTGCACGAAACACCAATCCACGAATGCATCGCACCAAGCATCAGCGTAATCCATGGTGAGCGGGTCGATCTTGTTCATGTCGCGGCCGTATTTCGTATGATTGCCCGGCCCCGCATTGGCGAACTTCTCGTCCAGCATCGCGTCGGTCGCTTTTTCGCGATACCCCACCTCTGCCAGCGCGATATCGATCACCTTCTGCTTGTCGAAGAACATGCCATTGGCCAAACCATCAGCGCTTCCTTGGCTGAGCCAACCCGTGAACATCGCGCCGCTCTTCATCATGAAGTAATCGGCTTTCCCGTCGTTGATCCACGTGCCCGAAGCCATGAGGCCTTGCTTCTCAGGTGAGAGCCAATACCACTTTCCGCCTGACTTATGCCAGCCGGTCTTCAGTGCACCTGAAGCCGTTGCATAGTACCAGTCGCTCCCAACCTGCGCCCAGTTGTTCGCAGCCATCGCACCCGAAGCGCTCGAAACATACCAGGTATCGCCAACTTGATAGTGGCCTGTTTTCATCTTGCCTTCCGAAGCGGGATCGAGGTAATACCACGTACCCGCGAGCTTCTTCCAACCCGTGAACATCGCGCCCGAAGCGTTCAGATAGTACCAGCTATTCTTATACAACTGCCAGCCCGTCTTCATCGCGCCCGAAGCACTGAGGTAATACCACGCTTCGCCGTCCTTCACCCAGCTTTCGCTTGCCATGCATCCGTTTTTCGAAGGCTCGAGCCAGTACCATTTTCCACCCGACTTGTGCCAGCCGGTCTTGAGTGCACCAGAAGCTGTTGCATAGTACCAATCGTTGCCAAGTTTGATCCACTTGTTCGCAGCCATCGCGCCCGATTCGTTCGACGCATACCAGGCATCTCCCACCTGATAGAGCCCCGTTCTCATGGCTGCATCGGCCGGATCGAGGTAATACCACGCTCCGCCTGATTTGAGCCAGCCAGTCTTCGCCTTGCCCGCTGCATCGAAGTAGTACCACTTGTTATTGATGAGCTGCCAACCTGCGCTGTATCCTTCTGGAATCCCCGCAGCAGGCGTGATCGCATCTTCAGGGTTCTGCGAAGGTTGCGAAGCATTGGGAGATGAAGGGCTTGCCGTGGTGATCGCGTCATCGTCATCTGAAGCTGCTGCCTCGCTCTTCCCCGTAATAGCAGCTTCCACGTTCGAACCAACAGCTTTGTCATCTGAAGCTGGCGTTCCTACTGCACCTGCATTCTCCTGTGAAGCACTAACGTTCGCCTCTTGAAGATCGGCGCTCTGAAGCTCGTTGCTCGCTTGCGATACAGGCTGCTCAGCAGCCATATTCTGCGCAGACATCCCATCTTCGCTCACTGCTGATCGCGCATCCGAAGCCTCAGCAGCAGCCATCGCTTGGCCATCTTGCGCATACGCATGAGGCGGATTCAAAAGGAAACCCAACCCAAGCGCAAGGGCGAGAACAAGCGCAAACGCAATGCCAGCCAGAGTGTTTCGTTTGATCGTTTTGTTTTCTGGAGTCAAAGAGTTCGAAAGATGCAGCATAAGTACACGACCTTCGTATCGATAGAATCGCTTAAGCTGCCATTATACTGCCATCGCCATGCTACTTTCAAACGTAATCCCTGATGCAGCTCCTAGAAACCCACCTATATCATGCGTGGGCAGCGCCATCTGCTCGGCCACGAACTTCACGCCGATCGTTCTTTTGATCATGAGAGAACACCGCGCTTTCAAGTCAAAGTATTGGAGCGATTCTCTAGAAACGATGGCTCCCTCTAGCCCCTACTGCTAACTCTTTGATACTATTCGCTGTAAACTTGCTCGATCGAAAGGAACTGTCATGAAAATCGCGATCCCCAGCGAAAGCAACACTGGCCTCGATAGCATGCGCAGTGGTCATTTTGGACACGCTCCCTTTTTCACCATCGTCACCTATACCGACAACATGGACATCGAGAGTGTCGAATCTGTTAAAAATGTCGACCACGATACCGTAGGCTGCGGTGGTGTGATCGACTTCGTTTCTGGCCTTGATGTTGATGGAATTCTGGCAGCTGGCATGGGCATGCCGCCCTTCACGCGCTTCACCAATTCAGGAGTGCAGGTGTATTCAGATACCACCGAACCCAACGTAGGCAAAGTGGTGCAGCTGTTCGCCGAAGGCAAGGTCGCACCCATGGACCCAAGCGCAGCCTGCCGCCACTAACTTGTCATCTTCAAAATAATAGCCGATAATCCTCTCACGCATGAATCAGGCGAAACATGAAGGAGGTGAGGCTTTATGGCGAAGAAACGCAGCAAACGTGCGCGTAGCAAACGCAAGCACCAGCACGCACCAAAAGGCAACGTGGTGTGGAAGCAAACTGCCGAAGAGGCAACGCTTGCGAGCAAGCCCTACATCAATGCTTATGCATGTGGGCACGGGGTGCAGGGCGATACGAAATACAATCGCACCAGAGAAAAACGCGCATGGAAACGCGATCTTCAGGAAGGAGCCTCTCGGGGCTCCTTCCTTTTTCTTGCTCAATTATCGTTTTCGTAGCTTCTTGATAAGGAATGCACCTGCCGCTATCGCGCCGAGCACGCCGAGCGTACGCTTGCCGTTGTATTTCACAAACGCCTTCGCATCAACACAACCGAAGTCACGCGCGAGGTTATCTGCGCCAGTCTTGACCGCACTCTTGACCTTCGCAGGGAACGTATCTGCCGGTGTCCACTGGTAATCTTCAGGCGGAATGGGCATGCTGCATGTGTCAAGCACCATGTCGATGCGTCCTTCTTTCTCGAAGTACTCATGGATGCTCTCGCGCAGCGGCATAGTTTGCTTGAGCGTGATGGCATCGAACTCGCACACGCTCTTGCAGAAACCGCAACCGATACAGTGCTCTTGATCGATCGTCACCTTTCCGTCCGCATCTTGCGAAATAGTGGCCTGAGGGCATTTTTCGATACATGAGCCGCATTGCGTGCACTTATCATGGTCGATCACTGCCGTGAATGCCGCGCCGCCAAAGCGATTCTTGATGGTGCGATTCGCATTCTTGCACACATCGAGCGCCACGCAACAGCACGGGCAACAGAAGCAGACCTCCATGAATTCGTCCATCTTCTCATTCTCGAAGCCCCACACCATCTGCTCGAGCTCGACATAGAGCGCTTGCCCGATGAAACCCTTATCACGGGCATCGTAGACATGCTGCTTCGCTTCTTCTTTCGTGACCGGACGTGCAAGGCCGTTGTTCACCGCTGTCACGCCTGCCATATTGAAGAACAAGCAACCGAACTCCTGGTCGTAGTCTTGGCAATCATGCGCAGAGCGGCAGATGCAGCGATTCATCTGAGCGATGTATTCCGCACGATCGATCAGATCCATGATCAGGTCGATCGGAAGCACCGTGCTCTTGCCTTCATCAGTCATATCCACATTCAGCGGCAGCACATTACCGTGGCTATACATCTTCTCATCAGGAGAGAACTGCGTGATGCGCTTGTAGATCTCGGATGCCAGGTCTTCTCTACCCGTTAACTTCGCGCCCTTAACGATCAGCATGAACACCTTGAGCGTACGCTCCCAGGTAGCGGGCGTGGTCGCAAGCACCTTCGTCATCAAGAAGTCCTTGATGCCCAGTCCCCGCGGATGATTCTTGTGCAGGGGTTTATTCGGCAGTTCTCTGCGTTTCAAGCGCTCCTCATCCAAGAAGAGCACCTCACCCTGCGGCGTGATATTGCCCCCATCACGCGGATCGAGCGTAGCGATCACCTCGTCAGGCACGCCCAAGCTCTTGAGCTTCTCGTAATCGATACCTGGTTTGCTTTCTGATTTTCCTTCCATGGTTTCCCCTCTTCTCTACACCACTGCACTGCTGCCGCGTCGCGTACTCACCTACCGCCGCGTTTCACCTTGCGCGATGTCTCCTATACCACTTCGATGCTCTGGATCAACAGTTCACCGCCCGTTATCATGTCGTAGTCTTCGCTACCACATTCTGAACAGCACATATGCTGATCGCTCCCCATAGGCAGTTGGAACGTGGCCCCACATGCCGAACAATAGAAGGTCATCGGAACCTTCGTGATCGACACGTTCGCCCCTTCAGCGATCGTGCCCTCAGCGCAGCGGTCGAAGTAGCGCTGCACCCATTCCTCTTCGAGATTGCGCATCTCTCCGATGATAAGGTTCACCGATCGCACCTGGTTTGCCGACTGCTCCTGCGCATGACGGACTACCACTTCAACGATGCTCTTCGTCACGCCCAGCTCATGCATGGCTTGCCTCTTCCGCCGAATCAGGCGCTTGTCCAAGTGCGGCATGCGCATCTTCGAGCCACCTCACCAACGCATCAACGCCTTCGCCCGTGCGCGCACAAACTTCGAAGATCTCAAGGCGCGGATTCAGAACGCGTGCCCGCTCAGCAAGCGCTTGCATGTCGAAATCGGGATTGAGCGGCAAGTAGTCCGTCTTCGTTACCACGAGCGCATCCACCACCGCGAACATGGGCGGGTACTTGTACACCTTGTCGAAGCCCTCGGGCACCGAAAGCAGCATGATGCGCTTATGCGCACCCGTGTCGAATTCCGCAGGACAAACCAGATTCCCGATGTTCTCAAGGAACACGTAATCGAAATCTGCCTGCCCGAACGCGGCGAACGCTTTCGTAACCATATCCATCTCAACATGACAGATGCCGCGCGTCTCAAGCTGCACCGCCGGGATGCCTGCCTGCTTGATCTTCTCGGAATCCACGAACGATTCAATGTCCGCTTCGATGATGCCGATGTTCGCCTTGCCGCGCATCCGCTCGATCAAGCTGAGCAACAGCGTGGTCTTCCCCGCCCCTGGTGATGACATCACATCAACGAAGAGCGTGCCCTGCTGCGCTAGCTGCTGCCGATGCGCTTCAGCCGCTGTGTTGTTATCGGAAAGGATGTCTTCCTTGATCTCGATGATCCGCGCTTCGTCGATCATGGCTAATCCACCGTCTTACCCATGATCTTGTTCGCCGCATAGATTCCGCTGATGCACGCCGGCTCCATGCCAAGCCCGTTCACATCACCTGCCATGATCAGTCCCGGCGCGAGATTCTGCGGAAGCGCCTCGTGGGCTTGCGTGTAGAGCGCGTAAGACCAATGCTTCTTGCCGATCACGCGCCACGAATCGAAGTACTCATCGAACTTGCGCGACTCTTCGAAATCGACCTCGGTGAAGATCTCGTAATCTCCGTCGAAACGATGCGCCACGTAGATGATCGGAATCGTATCGTCGAACAGATGCAGCATGTGCTTGCGATATTCAGGCTTGATCTCGCCTTCTACCAAATAGCCAGTCAGCTGCGAAGCACGCCTGATGTCGAGCGGCTCAACCTCTTCCACCGGCTCGAGCAGCCGTTGCGTATCGATGGCGGGCGTTGCCAACACCAGATTATCGGCCGTGAACTTCCCAGCCGCACATTCGACTTCCCAACCTTCATCGCACTTCTTGACCGAGGTGATCTCGTCGATCAACACTTCGCCCGAACCTTGCCCAAGGCGCTCCTTCGTTCCTTCAGCATCGAAATCGAAGCGCTTCAGGTCGAAGAGCAAGCGCAGGGGCGGGATCTGCATCGTGAGCGGCTGGACCGTATTGAGATAGTCGAGTGCGGTCAGATCCTTGATCTTGGTGCCTGTGCAGGCATGCGCGAACATGCTCACCAGATCATGCGCGATCGGTCCGAAATCCAGGCGCTTGATCATATCTTCCGCCGATTCGGTATAGAGCTGTTTGATCATCGGGTCACGCTCGAGCGCTGCGCTCACTTCCATGATCGTGCAGTCGTCCTTGAATTTGTTGTAACGCGGGATGAATTCTTCACGCATCCATTTCATATAGCGCAGAAGTGACGGTGCATCCATGAGCGTGGTGAGCGAAACCGGCTCATAGGCGCTGCCATCGTCGTGATGACACTGCCCTGCAGAAAGCGCTGGCAGTACGTCTGCGCCCTCTATCAAGAGCCCCGACTGCAACATATATTTATAGGTCCCGAAATAGAACACCGCACCATAGTTCATATGGCGCTCTTCATCATTGCAGATGCGCCCGCCAATATTCGGGCTGATGAGCAGGTATTCCCGGTCGTTCTTCTGAAGCTCCAAGCAGCAATTCATGCCTGCAGCTCCTGCTCCCACCACGATGGTCTCGTAATGCGATTTCATGATCTCCCCCTTGATCTTGCCTTCGCGAATCCTCCCCCTAAGAGTCATCGCCAAGCTTTCATCTCTCTTCGATAAACGTACTGGCTATCTTGCGCGATTCACACTCGCTCTGCGTTCCTTACGCGTTTGTTCTTACTCGAAATAGCGCTTCCTGAAGTTTCGATCCCCCTCCGAAAGCTTCGTGATAGTTCCATACAACACCGCCCCATGACAAGTGAGGCCGTTCCAAGGACGAAAACCACGAAATACTTATGAATGGGCGTGCGCAAGAACGGATCGAAATGGCAATCGCAACGATAGATGAAGCGCGATTGCGTCTCGTTGATCTGATAGACCTCCCAGTTCCAGGTCCAGGCAAAGCGCTTGAACCACAGACGAAGCGCCCCCTCTTGGTTCGGCCCGCGGTCCTTCCAGGTCGGGTCGGTTGCCGTATCCGAGTGCGCTGCCCAATAGTACAGGCCGTTCTCTCCGTTCGAGCAATCGGTCACCCATTCGCCAATCGACCAGGGTGCCTGGTGAAACCACTGGAATTCCCCGGTGTGAAGATTCTGCCACTGCGGATACTTTTGCCAATCGTAGTGGTTGGTGATGTCGAACGTGAAGAGGCGTTCAAGGCGCTCGAAGCTATACCAACCGCCCTTCGATTGTCCTGCCTGCTGCATATAGGGCCAGATCGTTTCCGGCAACGCGTTGACCGTGATGCCGCCATCGTAGCGCAGCGTCCTCGTGCCGGGCGCGAAATGATCGTCGCCCTTCATCACATACGCACGCTCAGGATCGCTCATCTTAGTACGCAACCCATAGATCCACAACATGGAAAGAAGGATGAAACACGCACCGCAGATGCACCATAGGATATTCCAAGCTGTCACCCCAGGACCAAAAAGCCCCTGCACGGGATCGGTAAGCCCAAAATGAGCATAGACGCCCGTTGCGATCAAGATGAAGCGCGTGATAACGTTCGCACCCCAACCGATCAATCCATACCAGATCGCTTCAGCGCTGCATTCCATCATCTTCTTGCGGTGGCCGATCGCCCAATCGATCAACACGCCGATGATACCCAGAACATATCCCAAAACCACGAAGCCCACCTTCGTGCCTTTGGAGAATCGATCGAGAAACCGTGGCTGCCCTTCAGCCATTCCTGGCAGATCCCCATTTGCCGCCATACTGATCACCCCTTATTCCTTCAACGAGCAACAGCTCGCTTTTCCTTCATCAATTAGGCACCTCTTGGCGCGCCTCTCGTTGCCCCATGCAGTCATCGCTTCTCTACGCAGCGATCGCGTCGTTTCAGATGCAGGTCTCCTTCACTGGACACGTATCACACTTGAATTCATACGGGCACGGAGTACTTGCATGGTCGAACGCATGGTACATATCCTGGCGATATTGTTCGACCACCTCTTCATCGAGCATGTAGTACACCGAATTGCCCACGCGCTCGCGCTTGAACAGCCCTGCAGCCTCCATGATCTTCAGATGCTTCGTGCAAGCCGGCTGACTGATCCCCAAGATCTCGGCGATGTCGCTCACGTTCATGCTGTAGGGCTCATGCGAGCCGACGATCTTGACCATCTTCATCCGGTTTATATCGCTGATCGCTTTGTTATAGAGGCAAACGCGCTCTACAAGACCGTCTTTTCTCATGACCCTCCCATCGCTTGTTTATAACCTTATAGTTATATAGTTATATACGTGAACACGTTCAGTCAACCCACAGAACAACGTATTTGGGGATAAGAATCTTCTTTATAAGAGGAAAATGCAATATATAATTGCCATGCAAGATATATATTGCATTCTTTCAAAGGCGGTATTTCTATTGGAAAACGGTAAGAACGAGCGCATGAAGCAGGCGCGCATAGATGCGGGACTCTCTCAGCAGCAACTTGCAGACGCAGTTGGCGCAACACGGCAGACCATCGGGCTCATCGAAGCAGGTCGCTACAACCCCAGCCTCAAGCTCTGTACTGCCATCTGCAAAACGCTCGGTAAAACACTTGATGATCTATTCTGGGAATAGGAGAAGACCATGAACTTGATAAAACGATACAACCAGATCATGGGACCAAAAGACGAACGGCTTGAGGCTGAAGAGAACAAGAGCATGAAGGTGGGTGGCACCATCTTATTGATCGGGTCGGTGCTCAGCCTCTATTATGCGATCATGCTCGACCAGGTATCCTCCACCACCGATCAGCCCATCTTCACCGCGCTTGGAGAGAAGCTCATTCCCGTCCACCTGCTGCTCGTGCTAACCATTCTCGTTGCTGGCGTTGTCTCACTCACGATGCAAACAAGGGCGGGCTACTTTTCCAGCCACAAGCGCTTCGCCGAGGTCGATCAGGTCCCCTGGGACTTCGTTACCCTCTTCGCGCTCTTCTGCGGTGCAATAGTTGGCGTCCTTACCTGCGGCATGCGTATCGTGGCAGAGGTTCAGATCGTCGGCCTTGAAAACGTAGCTTGGATGGGAGATCTTGCGATCGGCGTCATCTTCTTCATCATGGGCTTCTTGGTGGGCTTTGCAGCCATCACGCTCACCATCCACGATGCCATCAAGCGCCGCCGCGCCCTCGAGAGCGAGCTTGAAGACTAATGAACAATCATCGCCTAACCGCTTCAGAAACGAGTGATCGCTCTTGACATTGACGTTACGTCAAACCCTACGATGCATCTGGGAGGTGAGCCATGGACAGCACGAACGCATACGCACACCAGAAAAACTGGGTAGGAATTGCCGAGCTCGCTCAGGCAGCAGGCGTGAGCACACGAACGCTTCGCTATTACGAAAGCTGTGGGCTGATCGCGCCCGCGCATGCATAAGAAGTGGATCGCGATTCATTGGGGCAAGGGTTACAAAGAGCAAGCATACCTCGGTCTTGTGCAGGGGTACCTCAGCGATCCGCGCTTCGTTTCGCACTACGATTCAGCAGTCGGCGAAGGGACAACCGAATTCCTCGTGCAAGCGATCGAATCTGCCCAGAAATGACAATATGAATGAACATTCTGAGGGCGCGATCAAAGTCATCCACATGTGGACACACTACGAAGGGCTATGAGGCTGAACATCATTCGCTCTCGAGCAGAGCAAGCCGAAGCTGGCCGACATAAGGGGCAGCTTCAGGTACGAGAAGCCCAGTCTTCACCGCGAGCATGGTGATCGTTTCATCAGCGCGAATGCACGCCTGCGCGGAAGCACCTGTTTGAGCATTGAGCCCGCTCGGGTAATCAACAGCGATCAGCCATGCGCCCTCACCCGCACTCTTACCGCTGCATTCTGGCTTGCAGCTACAGATCTCGTTCGCAAGCTCGATCCAACTCGCATACGGTTCGCGCACCTCACTGTGCGAAAAGCCCGTTCCAAGGATCGCATCGACTACGACGTCTGCACGTTTGAGCTCCTCTTTGATGGCGCCTCGGCCGGGATCAACTTCTACACGAAACGACGCAGCCTCTTCCGCCTTCAAGGCAGCGGTCTTCGCTGGCTCAGCTTTTATCTCAGCCGCAGAAGCTTTCGTAACCAAAACTACGTCACAGCCTTGCACTGCAAGATCTTCGGCAGCCACCCAGCCATCGCCACCATTATTGCCCGACCCTGCCAGCACCACAACGCGCGCGCCCACAGGAGTGTGCTGGCGAACCGTCTCGGCAACCGCCTTCCCCGCACGCGTCATGAGCGTATAGAGCGATGTCCCCTCTTGCGCGATGCGCTGCTCAAGTGCGACCACCTCAGCAACATCCATCACTGGCACAGGCTTCGCATCATTCAACGCCGCATCCGATGCAGTAGCCAGCACTGTACCATCTTGACCCCTCTGAACCTCGATCAGCTTCGCCATCTCTTCCGCATTCCCCTTCTTTTCTAAGCATTTTATATTTCTCTTCCAGAGACCAGCAAGCACTCTAGGCAGCGTATTCTTCTCATCGAGTCTATCGTAAAATGCTTTGGAAGATTATCTTCTTATAGTCTAATACGAACGAGATATCACTACCCCAAACTGTTGTATGAGGAATCAGGCATCAGCAGATACAAAAATGCCTAGTGATGCATGCTACCTTCCGATGTCGGCGGGCGCTTTTCACTGGGCATTTCTTGCAATATCGCAAAACGATTTATGCCAAACCACGATACTGTATTTGGCAATTAAAGAGTGTACCATATGTAGTACACGAAAAAGAAAGAAATGCTGTATAGCGCTGCTTTAAGAATTGCTTCGCAACTAAGGCAAGCCTTAGCGAAGGCCATGCCGCTCATAGATCGATAGTATGCGTTGATAGAGCAGCTTATCTGCTAGATATTGTTTAAAGGTCGCAGATTTCTCTTTACCTTGGGCTTTTGATCTCTCGACCTCGGCAGTCTTGAACTCGAGATCGCTCTCGATCTCTGTGAGCATTGACTCGAATTGTTCTAAGCGATCCAAAGTAACACCCCATCATGATCCGCTCATTCTTGACGCAGATGAAAAGCACAGCAGTGGTACCCGTAGAGGGACGATTTGCTCCAAATTTGCTCCAAAAGTGCAATTTGAAGAAGAGAAATGCCAGTTGGACAGGCACGATAAAAAATAAAGAAATGCCCTGCATGAGCAGAACGCCCTATCCTCCCACGGACTACACCGCAGTACTTTCGGCGAAGAGGGGCTTAACTACCGAGTTCGGAATGGGATCGGGTGATCCCCCTCTCTATGGTTCCGCTCATGCAAGGCATTCGCTTGCATGACTGATCCTTTGGCTACCTTGAAGGTTGTATAGCGCAGGTGCTTGGATCGCATACGATCAAGAATAGAAGAGATAAAGAGCTCGACCAATTAGTACTGCTCGCCTGAACGCCTTGCAACGCTTGCAGCTGCAGCCTATCGACCTCGTAGTCTACAAGGGGTCTTACCAAAAAGAGAACTCATCTTGAAGTCGGCTTCCCACTTAGATGCTTTCAGCGGTTATCCGATCCGAACGTAGCTAAGCAGCTATGCTGTTGGTCAACAACTGCGACACCAGAGGTTCGTCCACCCCGGTCCTCTCGTACTAGGGGCAGCTCTTCTCAATTCTCTTACGCCCGCGGAGGATAGGGACCGAACTGTCTCACGACGTTCTGAACCCAGCTCGCG
>UPYK01000012.1 GCA_900538545.1 uncultured Eggerthella sp.
AGGCTGATTCCGAAGGTGCTTACGGTCGGGATCGGGTGCCGCAGAGGCGTGACCAAGGAGCAGATTGAGCAGGTTCTGCCCGTCAAGAAGGACAGATGCCCGCGGTGCATGCGGGTCGAAGATGAGCATGGTAACCAAGATGAAGGCAACGCCCCAGACGAACGTGCGCTTCGTGGCTGCGATCGTTTCGTAGCTTTTCTGCGCAATACGAGCGACCAGTGTGGAATAGACCGCCCATACAAGAGCTGCGGTCAGCGCAAGCATATCGCCGAAAAGGTCGAAACCGGTGAAGTACACGATGTCGCCTTCGCCCATCGTGCCGGCACCAACAACGATGAGTCCTGCTATTGCGAGCGCAAAGCCGCAGAAGAAGCGGATATTGATAGAAGAACGATCGCCGAGGGCAGCGGAGATTAGGGCCGTGAACAGCGGAGATGCCGCTACGATCACACCAACTGCAGTCGCGGTGGTGAACACGAGCGCAACGTTTTCTAGCAGGTAATATGCGGCGATACCCGTCGCCCCGGCAGCGGCGAAGAGCGCTTCATCCGTTCGCTCGTTAAGCCTCAAAACGTGGGGTCGCATGACGCACAGGATGCACAGGCCCAGAACAAAACGCAAAAGCAAGATCCATAAGGGGGATATGTCCACCAAGAGCACCTTGGTGGAGACGAAGGTGATGCCCCATACGAAGATGGTAAAGAGCGCTACGAGGTGGTATTTCATTCTCGTCCTCCGCTCGCCTTGCGCATTGTGGCATAGGAACCAGGCGTGCATCCAATACGCTTCTTGAACTCGCGCGTCAGGTGCGCTTGATCCGAAAACCCAAGTTCGGCTGCCGCATCTGATACATTTGCACCATTAGCCAGAAGCTCGCATGCTGCATCCACACGGAGTGCCATCTGATGTTGAACTGGCGTGAGGGCAAACATGCGCTTATAGGCGCGGATGAGCGCATAGGCAGAGATGCCCTCGTTCTCCGCGAACACCTCAACGCATGTCCTTTTTGCGAGATGCCCGAGCATATGCGCATAAAGGCGCGCTGCCGCTTCCTCGTGTTTGGGATTCAGCGGGTTCATGTTGGGCTTGGCGACGAGGGTCTGCTCAAAAGCCACGAACGCCTCTAGTGCGTCCTCTTCTCGGCATCTGTCGAGCAGAGAGAATATCTCTTCAAGCTGTTTACGCGGCAGATCGTCGGTATTGCTCGGAAAGTCAAACCGCTGGCCATCGAGGATCTCTGCCGCAACCGTGAAGCTGTCATAGGCAAAAGGGCTTTCGCTTATATGGGTGCAGCCATGAGCATCGCCAGGATTGAACACAAGAATATCGTCCTTCTTTATGCGCAGAAGCTCTCCGTTAAGGACAAGCTCACGCTCGCCTTCACGAACGATGCCGAAGACGTAATGACCATGGGCGTGATCTGCGAACGGCTGCAAGATGCCACGGTATGTTCTGTGTTCTCCCTTGAAAAGGGGAAGGGGCTTGATGGTGCAAGATTCATTCATGCAAGGTCTTTCCTTTCAAGAACAGGATAGCCTTCTGTTCGTTGTTGTTCTTGAATGAAATTGCGCTTAGAAACAACGAACGTTGATTTGACCCAAAAGATGGTAGAACGCGGACAATAAGCTACGTCCCCGTTGTCCTCCGACATCAACGGTGTTTTCGGAAATGAAGCTCTTTCGTTTCGCCCTAAACGCTTCAGTAGCAATAACCAGTTGACTGATCTTTTTACCACGTGCCGTGTAAGCTTGATCAAAGAGGAGTTCTACGAAGGAGGGCGCCATGGACAAAGGCGAGATCGTGCTGGCAGGAGGATGCTTCTGGGGAACGGAAGCTTATCTCAAGCGTCTGCCTGGCATCATCCAGACTGAAGTGGGATACGCGAATTCGAGCACCCCTCAGCCTTCCTACGAAGAGGTTTGTTCGGGCGAAACAGGAGCAGCGGAAGCGGTCCGTGTCGTTTACGATAAAGAGGTCATCCCTTTGCCGCTTCTTCTGGAAGCCTACCTGCGCACGGTCGATCCCGTATCATTGAACCGCCAAGGCAATGACCGGGGCACTCAATATCGCACGGGAATCTATTGGACAGACGAACGAGACACGCCAATCGTTGTATCTGAGTTAAGCAAAGTCGAGCGGCGCATAGGTCGTCGAGTTCGTGTGGAAGCATGTCCGCTGCAAAGCTTTTATCCAGCCGAACCGTATCATCAGAACTACCTGGATGTTAATCCTTCAGGGTATTGTCATGTCAATCTCGCCGATGCTGCAGATTTCGTTTCTGAGCATGCAGCGGATTTCGCCATCGCGCAGCATGACTATTCAAAGCCTGCAGATGCTTTGCTGGAAACAATGCTCGACCCTACCACGTTTGCCGTCACTCAACAGGGGGCGACTGAACGCGCCTTTTCACATCCCTATGACCACTTGTTTGAAGATGGCATCTATGTGGATGCAGTAACGGGCGAACCGCTCTTCGCAGCAGCTGACAAGTTTGATTCCGGTTGTGGTTGGCCCGCATTTGCGCGCCCGATAGCCGAGTCGTCCATCGTGGAGGCGCTAGATGAATCGATTGCGGGCATGCTGCGAACCGAGGTTCGCAGTGCGCGTGGCAACAATCATCTCGGCCACGTCTTCGAAGACGGTCCTGTTGCGTTGGGCGGACAGCGCTATTGCATCAACGGTGCAGCTTTACGTTTTGTGCCCCGCGAACAAATGGAGAATGAAGGTTACGGCTATCTGCTGAATTCGCTGTGAGTCAAGGGGACGGTTCTACTGACTCATCAAAGCTCACTAAGAGCCTTTAAGGTTGCCTCTACGTTTTCGGCATGCCAGTTCTTGTACCCGCCAGCATACTGTGATGCGTAGATGCCCGAGAGGCGGATATCGCTCAGTTCCTTTTGCTGCGTGGTGAGGCGAACGTTGCCAGTGTTCGTTTCGATGTCGATGATCACATTGAGCAGGTCGTTGACAAGCTTCACCGAGTTGATTTCCGAATAGGGAACGACAAGGGATGCATCTTTTTCGAGGGTTGCCCAATAAGGGTCGAAGGGAAGCAAGATGAGCTCGTTCTCGCACATCTGAAGGACGGCCACATCGCACGCACTGAAGAACCGGACGATCTTATCACTCAGATTCCCCGCCGCACCTTTCACGATGATGCATCTATCCTCTAAAGGCGTATATCCTGCCTCTATCGCATATTCCCAAACCTTCTCTTCACGTGCCATAGCTATTCTCCTTTCGTTATCGGCGCTTTGTCTATTTGATTTCTTCAACGGGTGTAACAACAGGATTGCCGTCTGCGTCAAGAAGTGCGGTCATGCCCGTGCAGCTGACGCCAGAGGACGCCAGGAATCCCGCGAGCAGATAGTTAACGCCTGTTTCTCGATCAATGAGGACATAGGTGCGGTTCGCTAGGCCGTCTTGCTGCACGTGTGTCTGAATGAAGCGCTTACCGTTTTCTTTCATCGGCGTATATCCTTTCAATCGGATTGCATGACTGCATTATTTTCTCGATTCGTCTCTCTGCGCGCAAATGGATCAGATTGGCAAAATACCTGTTCAGATGCTATGTAAAAGACTTTTGACAGACACATCGAGGCATTTGGCAAATACGTGGATTATCATTTCAGGCGGCACAAACTTAAAGACGCTGCGAAAAAGAACCGAGAGAGGCACGGATAGATGGAACTGGCACGACAATTAAGAACCAAACGGGAAGAACGCGGACTCTCCCAGGACGAAGTTGCTAAAACGATATTCGTATCACGCCAGACCATTTCGAATTGGGAGAATGACAAGACCTACCCTGATATGCAGAGCTTGCTTCTGCTGAGCCGGTTATTCGACACCTCTATAGACGATCTTGTGAAAGGTGATGCTGCAAGGATCCAGCAGACCGTCAAGCAGGATTCGCACAAGATGCGGCTCTTGTCATACGGGATGGTCGGCTTTTCGGTGTTGGCTTTTCTCTTTCTGCTAGGTTTCTCGCTTGCCTGGCAGGAGCCTTCTGGTTTCGCTCGTATGAGCAAGGGCAATATCGCAGGCGCGATCACGTTCATCGTGCTCTATGCCATCGGGTTCGGCATGGCTATTGCTATCGACCGCCTGAAGAAGAAGCACGACATCGTCACCTATCGGGAGATCGACCGCTTTCTCAAAGGTGAGATTGGTGAAGAATCCGATTCGCAGGGTTTATCGCGCAAGCATCCAGCGCTTGGTGTTGTGGTGAAGCTTGTCGGCGGCGCAGCGATCGGGCTGTTATTGGCAGCTCTTCTGCTGGCGCTTGGTGGGTAGAAGCTCTTTTTGTTTTCCCTTCCTGCCGCTTTGCTCTATGAGCATAGGGGCTATCGTACAACCGGACATGGAATCATCGATCTCGAAGATGACGTAAAGCTTGTCTTCGAGAAGATGGAGAAGCGGCTTCGATGAGCGTAGAAATCTCATGGTAAGCAAGCTGACAAAAGACCGCTGGGAAGATATGCGTGATTAGCGCTTGACCTTTACGCTGCGTCATAGCTTAGCCTGACGGCAGATGCTTTGAAGTGATGTTTGTTGGAGGAAGCATGATTGCATCAGATAACAGGAAATACACCACCAAGGAACTGGCCGACCTTGCCGGTGTGAGCTCGCGCACGCTCCGCTACTACGACCAGATCGGACTGCTCGTCCCTGCGCGAGCGCAGAATGGATATCGAGTCTACGATACTGCTGACATGCGCAGACTGCAGCATATCCTGCTTCTGAGATCTTGCGGAGTGCCCTTGGAGTCCATAGAGGAGGCGCTCGACAAATCGGACTTCGACCTCGCATCCATGCTTCGAGAGCATCTGACCCTTCTTTGTCGACAAAGGGAGAAGCTGGACAAGACCATAGCTACGGCAAAGCTTGCCGTGGCAGGATTGGAGGATTACGAGAAAATGGACGATAAGGAACGATTCGAGCAGATCAAGAAACAATCTGTCGCCGACTTCGAGGAGGAGTTCGGGCAGGAAGCACGTGCATTCTACGGCGACGAGGCTATCGATGCAGCCAACGAAAGAATGCTCAATATGAGCAAGACGGCCTGGGATGCTAAAGAGGAACTCGAACAGCGCATCAAGGATAACTTAGTTCTCGCCATGATGACTAAAGACCCGGAATCTCCCGAGTCCAAGCTTGTGGCGGGGATGCACGCCCAATGGATCAAGGTTCACTGGGGAGAGAAAGCTTATTCGCCTGAGGCGCATGTATCCTTAGCAGAAGGTTACCTTGCCGATCCGCGCTTCGTTGAATACTACGACGGCTTTTGTGGTGCCGGGGCCACTGAATTCTTACGAGATATTATCAAGGCGAACATCCATTAGACGCAAACCGAGGGCAGTAATCGTGAGCGGCTTGCATGTGATGCGTTCGATGAGCCGTTTTCCATCATCGCGTACACGTTCGGGAAGAGCGCTCTTAGCTATGCGAAGGAGAGGGGTTCCTCGTTGTGAGTACCTACAGCACTTTATAGTGCCTACTTCCTTTCTGGCGCCTGACATCCTACTATTCATGTCATCGAAGGACAACGGCAAGTTCTAAGATAGGACGAGGCATTGCTATGAGCACGAGGCGATCAAGGAGGAGTGAAGCGATGACAGCGAGTGATGATCTGACCTGCTGCGTGAGGTTCTTTGCAGAAGAGCGCTACGGCGAAAATGAGGCAAACAGGATGATCTGTGATGCCTGTGGCGATGTGGATAAGCTCTTCTGTTTGTACCGCGACCTCGTGAACGTGCGCGAGCCGATGCCGGTGCCCGAAGATATCCTCGACGCGCAGAATAGGATGCTAAGTGAACGCATCTCACATGCTGGTATTACCGATGCGGACGTGCTGCCGCGCACATCCTTGGACAGCCGCATCAGCCTGTGGCGCGGAGATATCACAACGCTTGCGGCTGATGCTATCGTGAACGCCGCCAACTCGCAAATGCTTGGATGCTGGATCCCGGGACATTTCTGCATCGACAATGCGATCCACACGTTCGCGGGAGTCCAGCTGCGCGCCGAATGCAGCCGCATCATGCGCGAGCAGGGGTGCCCTGAGCCGACAGGCATGGCGAAGGTGACGAGTGGCTATAACCTCCCATCGAAGTGGATCATCCATACAGTGGGGCCGATCGCGAGCGGCACCTCGACCGAAAGCGATAGGGGATTGCTCGCCTGTTCTTATCGAAGCTGTCTTGATGCAGCGAAAGCAATCGGAGCCAAGAGCATCGCTTTTTGCTGCATAAGCACGGGGGTCTTCGGGTTCCCTCAAGGCGATGCGGCAGAGATTGCCGTGAAGACGGTTCGAGATTGGCTTGATCGCAACGAATCTGACATCCATGTGATATTCAATGTGTTCGGGCAGAAAGACGAGGATATTTACCATGAGCTTCTTTTCGGGTAATACGTTTTCTGGTGGAGGATATTCATGTGCGAGGCATGATACTGCCTTGGTAAAGGGCAGCGAGATGTCCGCTGATCAGGCTGCGCTGGCGCTCGCCGAGGCCATCAGTGAGTGCGATGCCGTTATGGTAGGTGCGGGCGCGGGGTTATCTACCGCTGCAGGCCTTACCTATTCGGGTGGGAGATTCGATGCGAACTTCGCCGACTTCCGCGATGCCTACGGCATTACCGACATGTATTCCGGTGGCTTCTATCCCTTTCTCGACTCTCTGACCTATTGGGCATGGTGGAGCCGCCATATCTATCTCAATCGCTATGATGTGGAACCCGGCAAGCCCTATCTCGACTTGCTGAAGGTGCTCGACGGCAAAGATTATTTCGTGATAACTACGAACGTGGACCATCAGTTTCAGCTGGCAGGGTTCGACAAGACCCGGCTCTTCTACACTCAGGGAGACTACGGGTTGTTCCAGTGCTCGCGAAATTGTTCGAACAAGACCTACGATAACGAGGAGCAGATCCGCCAGATGGTGGCCGAGCAGAAAGGGATGAAGATTCCAGAATTTCTGCTTCCGAAATGCCCAGACTGCGGAGCCCCTCTGGTGCCGAACCTGCGTGTTGACGGGAGTTTCTGCGAGGATGCGGGATGGCACGCAGCTTGTAATCGCTATCAGAACTTCAGGGAAGAGCATGCAAGCGGCAAGATGCTCTACCTGGAACTGGGTGTCGGCAACAACACGCCTGCGATAATCAAGCATCCGTTCTGGGATGCCGTTAAATCCAATAGCGAGGCAACCTACGCCTGCGTGAACAGGGGAGAAGCGTGCTCTCCGCGCGCCATTGCCGACCGGAGCATCCTGATCGACGGCGACATAGGAACCGTCCCCTTGACTCACGTGCACGCAAGAGCTAGCGCTCCAAGAGCGGATCTTCGTTGAGAAACGAACGGTAGAAGCAGGTGCGCGCCCCAGTGTGGCAGGCAGGACCTGCGGGATTCACGAGCGCGAGCAGCGTGTCCTCGTCGCAATCGTAGCGCAGATCGACCAGCTCTTGCGTGTTGCCAGACTCTTCGCCCTTGTGCCAGAACTTGTTGCGCGAACGCGACCAGAACCAGGTGGTCTTCTCTTCGAGGGTTCGGCGGACAGCCTCTTCATTCATCCAGGCCATCATGAGCACCTCGTGGGTGTTTGCATCTTGCACGATGCAGGGGATGAGGCCAGCTTCGTTGTAGGTAAGATCTGCCAAGTTCATGGTGGGTTCCTTCCGGAAGAGGGGAAGCGAATGAAGTAGGCTCATTGTAACAAAGCGAGCGAGCACCTTTCGCGGGCGATCCGTGCGTACATTCCTGGAAGCAGAGACTTGTTCGGCGCTCGTGTTTTCCTGGGAGCGGAAGGGCAGCGCGCTTCGAGCGAATTCGCCGATGAACCACGACGCTTGCCACGAACATGCGCTATACTCTTCTACACCAAATGCGATGACGAAGACAGCACATTTCGGCTGCATCGTTTCCAGAGAGGGCTCGTTGCTGAAAGAGCCTAGCGATGCGAGATGTGATTCCCTTCACCAGCAGTGTTGCCGAACGGGTCAAATGCTCAAATGAGCAGGCACTTCAGTAAGCTTCATCGGGTGCTCCCGTTACAGAGCAGATATGAGTGATCTTCGCTTGCTGTTCACAAAACGCAGCGCGAAGGTAACCAGGGTGGTACCGCGAGAGTTCTTCTCGTCCTTGGATAGGGCAAAGAGGAGAGCTCTTTTTCTTTGCTCAAAAGAAGGTGAACAGAAGCCGCACGGGCTTTTCGAGTATAGGGAAAGGCAATCGTATGTCAGTCATTGATGAAGTTCAGGCGTTGCAAGCTGCAACACTTGCCGAGATCGATCAGGCAGCTACGAGCGATGCGCTCGAGGCGATCCGCATCAAGGTAGTGGGAAAATCGGGTAGCTTGACTGGCTATCTGCGTTCGATGGGACAAGTTGCTCCTGAAGAGCGCGCGCAGGTGGGCAAGACCGTGAACGCCGCGCGCAACGAGGTCGAAGGTGCGCTCGAGGCGAAGAAGAAGGAGCTTGCCGGTGCAGAGCTCGCTGCGCGCATGGAGGCCGATGCGATTGACATCACGCTTCCTGGCCGTGTGCAGCAGATGGGTACGCGCCATCTGATCAACCGCATCACCGATGAGATCGCCGAGGTGTTCCTTGGCATCGGCTACTCGGTGGCAACCGGTCCTGAGGTCGAGACCGACTACTACAACTTCGAAGCGCTGAATGCCCCTGCCGATCATCCCTCGCGCAGTATGCAAGACACCTTCTACGTGCGCGACCTTTCGGGTGATACCACGAATGTGAAGGGCGAATCGGACGTGCTTCTGCGAACGCAAACTTCTGGTGTTCAGGTGCATGCTATGGAGGATCAGGAGTTACCCATCTACATCATCGCGCCTGGTAAGGTATATCGCCGTGATGTGGCGGATCCTTCGCACCTTCCGCAGTTCAACCAGATCGAAGGGCTCGTGGTCGATAAGGGCATCACGTTCGGCGATCTGAAGGGCACGCTCGATTACTTCTGCAAGCAGATGTTCGGCGAAGAGCGCAAGACGCGTTTCCGCGCTCACTATTTCCCGTTCACGGAGCCTTCGGCTGAAGTGGACGTGAGCTGCGGCATTTGTCACGGCGAAGGTTGCCGCTTCTGCAAGGGAACGGGATGGCTCGAGATCTTGGGCTGCGGCATGGTCGATCCGAACGTGCTGCGCTATTCGGGCATCGATCCTGAAGTCTATTCGGGCTTCGCCTTTGGTGTAGGTGTCGAGCGCGTGGCATGCCTCAAATACAACGTTCCCGACTTGAGGATGTTGCTTGAGGGCGATATGAGGTTTTTAAGGCAGTTCTAAGAACTGCGTTGACGCTGCGGCTTCGTCTCGCACGCATGCTCGCCGCTCTTGCGCTTACCCTCACGTACGAAGTGCGCTCGGCCGCGCAACACGGCGATCCTACGCACGAGACGAACCCTCGCTGATTTTGACCAACTACGAGAGACAAAAACATTTCAGTGTTTTAAATAAAGAAGGATAAAAAATGAAAGTTTCTTTGAAATGGTTAAGTGAATATATTGAGATACCTGCTGATCTGAAGGCGTTTTGCGATCGTCTGGACCTGACCGGCACGGGCGTTGAAGGTGTCGAGATCGCTGGCGCCACCTACGATAAGGTGGTCGTGGGCCAGATCATCGAAAAGAAAGCGCATCCCGATTCGGATCATATGTGGGTCTGCCAGGTGAGCGTGGGCGAGAACAATCTCGGACAAGATGGCAAGCCTGAACCGCTCCAGATCGTATGCGGCGCGCAGAACTTCAACGAAGGCGACAAGATCCCCGTGGCGCTGGTAGGCGCTGAGTTCGGCGATTTCAAGATCAAGAAATCCAAGCTACGTGGCGTGGTGAGCAACGGCATGAATTGCTCCGAGCGCGAGCTGGGGCTCGGTTCCGATCACGATGGCATCATGATCTTGCCTGCCGATGCGCCGGTAGGCGAGCCCTTCGCGGATTATATGAAGCTCAACGACAAGATCCTCGATCTTGAAATCACGCCGAATCGCCCTGATTGCCTTTCCATGAAGGGCATGGCGCGCGAGGTGGGGGCCATGTATGAGCGCGACTTTACCGATCCGCTCGATGATCCGATCTTCAACTTGGGCGAAAACCAAGACCTTGAGCCGACTGCAGATTCGGTCGAGGTGACCATATCGGATCCCGCACGTTGCGATCGCTATACTGCACGCGTGATCGAGAACGTGAAAGTGGGTCCAAGCCCCGATTGGTTGGCGCAGCGCGTTACTGCAGCGGGCGCTCGTTCGATCAACAACATCGTTGATGCGACGAACTATATCTTGTTCCTGCTCGGTCAACCGCTCCATGCATTCGACTATGACAAGCTAGCGAACAAGGATGGCAAGGTCCACATCATCGTGCGTCCTGCTGAAGACGGCGAGAAGTTCACCACGCTCGATGGAGAAGAGCGCACGCTCACGTCTGATATGAGCGTGATCGCTACGCCTACGGAGGCTGTTGCGCTGGCAGGCGTGATGGGCGGCCTCGATTCCGAGGTGACCGACGAAACGACCACGATCTTGCTCGAAGCAGCTACGTTCAGCAGCGGTCACACCAGCCGCACGAGCCGCAACTTGGGTCTTATCAGCGAGGCCTCGCTGCGCTATGAACGCGGCGTAGACGACAATCCGATCGGTGCGTTCTCTGATGCATCGGCTGCGCTCATCGCGGCGGTATCGGGCGGCACCGTACGCCCGGGCATCGTGGATGTGTGGGAGCAGAAGACCGAGCCTATCATGCTCGATTTCCGCATTCCGCGTTTCAACGCCATGATGGGTGCCGAGATCGATCGCGACTATATCATCTCGACGCTCACGCGCTTGGGTTGTGCGGTAACGGTGGCCGATAAAGCTGAATCTGCGGCGGCATCATGTGCTGAAGGCGAGCTGCTCCATGTGCTCGCGCCCACGTTCCGCCCCGACCTTGAACGCGAGATCGACCTCTATGAAGAGGTGCTGCGCCTCTACGGCATGGACCGCATCGAACCGACGCTGCCAGGTGGTGCTGGCCGCATTGGCAAGCGCACGGTGGCTGAGCAGAAGATCCAGAAGATTAACGATACGCTGCGCGCGGCGGGGCTCAATGAGACCGTAACGTATTCGTTCGCTGAACCGGGCGATCTCGATAAGCTGCGCATGGATAAAGAAGGGTTGGGTATGCCGGTTGAGCTGCTCAATCCGCTCAATGCAGAACAGTCCATCATGCGCCAATCCATCATTCCAGGGTTGCTGCATTCTCTTGCGTACAACCAGAATCACGGCGTGAAGAATGTTCAGCTCTATGAAACAGGGCGCGTGTTCTTCGCGGCAGAGGGCAAGAAGAACCCCAAGGAGAAAGAACGCGTTGCAGCAGTGCTGGCGGGCGCGATGGGCGATCCTGCTTGGAACAATACGCCGGCTGCATTCGATTTCTTCGATGGCAAGGGCATCGTCGAAAGCCTTCTGCATGAGCTCGCTACGCCCAAGGTGCGCTTCAAAGCGCTTTCTGCTGAAGAGGCTCCGCACCTGCAGCCGGGACGTGCTGCTCAGGTGCTTTCAGGCGGCACGGTGCTCGGCTGGGTCGGCGAGATCCATCCGCTTGCAGCTGATGCCTTCGAGGCTGCTGCGCCTGTTGTTGCGTTCGAACTCGATCTTGATGCGCTCGTGAAAACGAGTCAGCCCGCGCGCGACTACGTAGATGTGCCGCTGTTCCCGGCAGTTACGATGGATATCGCGCTCGTGGTTGATGAAGACGTGACCAACGAAAAGCTCATGCAGGTCATGCGTTCTGCAGGGGGCAAGCTACTCTCGAGCATCCAGCTCTTCGATGTGTATCGTGATGAAGAGCGTTTGGGCGCAGGCAAGAAATCGATGGCCTATGCGCTCGAATATCGCTCGCCCGACAAGACGCTTACCGCTGAAGAGGTCAACAAGCAGCATGAGCGCTTGATCAAGAAGACCTGTGGAGCAACGGGCGCCGAGGTTCGCGGATAGCGAACGCCTTGTGCGTATTGGAAAGACTATTTGAGTCACAGTGAAGAGAACGATCGAGTGCGTGTCGATCGTTCTTGGCTCGATGCGAGAGAGGAAGCTTGTGGGGAAACTGCTCTCATTCGATCCCAAAAAGTATTCGCCCTGGCAACGGCGTACCTTCTATTGCTGCGCATTCATGTTCGTGCTCTCGGTGGTTCTTGCTACGGTTGGCGTGGTCTTCGTGGTGCTCGCGGAATTCTTCGGCATCAAGTCGATCGATCTGATGCCTGGTGTGGTGCTCGGTGGAGAGACGCTGGTCGCAGGGATCGTGGGCATCGTTGTGGCGTTGTCGGGGATCATCGGCGCGAAGGACCCCCGCAAGATCACGCTATTCTTCTGGATCGTAACGCTTTACGGCTTGCTCGAACTTTGGGACCTTGCCAGCAAGATCTCGCAAGGGCAGGTAAACCCAGCAGCCATCATCACACTGGTGATCGTTATGTTCTTGGTGGCCTGCGCCTGGAATGTGCGCGGCCAGACGGGATACTTCGACAATCACCCTCATCCCGGTGATCCTGAGTAGTCTCTAAGGCAATGCCTCTGTTCGTTTAGGCAGCAGATATTACTGATCGATCAACTAACAAAGAAGCTTACCAGTGCGAAGCCGAGTGCTGCGGCGCCCAGCGTGCTCGCGTAGGTTATTGCAAGGTAGGCAAAGCAATATTTATAGCGCTTGGTCGCAAAGAGGCTCACTGCTTCGAAGTTCATCGTGGCCAGTGTCGAGAAGCCGCCTAAGAAACCGACGGTCAAGGTTAAATACAGCACTTCATTCAGTGCGAGCGGCATGACCATGCCTGCCGCAAAACAGGCGATCAGGTTCACGATGAGTGTGGCAAACGGGAATTGCTCAGGCAGATGGCGCTTGAGCATGCGAGTCAAAAGGCCACGTGAAAGAGCGCCGATCGCGCCACCTATTGCTATTCCTATGAGCGCAAGAAAGTTCATGAGCGCCTCTCTTCAGAGGCTTCGCTGGTGCTTTCGTTCTTAGCGCGTTGCATCTCAAGACGATGCTCGATGCGTCTGCGCTGGATGCGTTTGAGGCGGCGATAGGCGAGCAGGGAACAGGTAGCCCAGCCAGCAAGCGAGGCAATGAATGTGCCGAAAACGGTCGCGGATACATAGAGCGCGAACATGAGGTATTCGCCAGCTTGCAAGAAAGCAAGATTCTCAGTGCAGAACGCAGAGAGCGTAGTGAAGGCGCCAACCAATCCAACGCCGATGCCGCGTGCGATAGGGTGCGGTATGTGTACGCGCCTGTCGAACCACTGATAGACGATATAGATGATGTAGCATCCCACAAGGTTGATGAGCAGCGTTGCCCACGGAAAGCCTTGAGTCGGGATGATGAGCTCGATCAGGTAACGGAGCGTCGCGCCGATCGCCCCCATCAGAAGGACGGTCGCGTAGAGAAACGCGGGCGTTGCCATGACCTGCTGGCGCGTGGGGGTCGCGTGCTGGGCTTGAGTTCCTTGGGGCTGTTCGTGCGGGGAAGACATGCGACCATTCTAGGCGAACGAATGCGCACTGCGCGCGACAAGTGGGGAACGATGCAGAAAGACAGCTAACGTGTTTGTAGGTGCGTTATATGACAGCTCTATGTCGACAATGCGTTGGGGACAAAAAGGCGTGCGAATTTACGCTACACTACTCGAACGAAAAGAAATCTCGCAAACAGATCAGCAGAGATGATCCTGTTCTCCTCGTGAAAGGAAACGATATGAGCAACGAAGGAAAAAAGGTACGCGTTAACTATATTGGTACATTCGATGACGGTACGGTGTTCGACTCTTCGGTCGAGCGCGGCGAACCTTTGGAGTTCACCTGCATGGCGGGGATGATGATCCCCGGCTTCGATGCGGCGGTGAACGAGATGGCCGTGGGCGAGACTAAGAAGGTCCATATTCCTGCGGCTGATGCTTATGGCGAGCGCGATGAGCAGCTTGTTCAGCGCATCCCGAAGGAAAACGTGCCCGATGTTGACGATCTGCCTGTTGGACAGACCGTTTACATGCAGGCTCCTGGTGGACAGGCATTCCCGGTCAAAGTGGTCGAGATCACCGATGATGATGTGGTGTTCGACATGAATCACGAGATGGCAGGTAAGGATCTGAACTTCGAGATCACTCTTGAAGAGATCGTGGACTAGCCTATTTCATATACTGTTTTATTTACGGTGCGCCTTGGGTACATTGTTGCTCAAGGCGCTTTTTTGCGCTTTGCCATATTGAGCACCTTCCGTTTAGCGTGATAAGATGAACTTTGTTTATAAACCGTTAAAAACTCTTATGAATACGCAGGTCGATTTGGAAATATCTGCTGCCTCGACCTGTTCGTTAGCTGTGTAAGAATCAGTTTTGGTTTAAGAGTGCAGGTTCGTTTCTCAGAATGGAGCGCTGAATATGATCAGGAAGATCGAAGATGCAAGATCGTTGACCCAAAGAGCATCAGGTTTTCTGATAGCTTCTGTTCTTTCGATCATCTGTCTCGCAACGTGTGGTGCGTATGCTCATGCAGATACCCTCGATACCAGCGCAAATGCTTCCACGGCCACAACCGCGACCGAAGCTTCTGCAGCCTTCACGGAGAAAGCTGGCGCACTCGGCCAGGGTACAAACGATCTTGTTGCTCAAGATCAAGCTGTAGGCGATCAGGCTGGCGTTCAAACGGGCGATCAAGCAGGGAATCAGCCAGCAGGCGATTCGACGGGCGGTCAGGCAGCGGATGACCAAGCAGGCGATAAGACCGATGCCTCCGAAGATCAAACGGGCGATAAGACCGATGTTCCCGATCAGGCCACAACACCGGTGAATAAACCAGAGCGTGCAGGTTGGATGCAGGATGCGGATGGTTCGTGGTACTACTACAAAAGCGTGAACGCAGCTCCTTCTAAGGGATGGATCAAGCTCCATAAGACTTGGTATTATCTCGATCCTGCTGATAACGGCAAGATGAAGATCGGTAAGTTCAGCGATGGGAAAGCTACCTATATCGCTGCGAACTCTGGTGCGATGTACGCCAAGCAATGGGTGAAGCTCGATTCAGATTGGTACTATGCAAGCGCTTCTGGTGCGCTCAAGAGCGGCTGGCAGAAGAGCGGTGGAAAATGGTATTGGTTGCAGGCTGATCAGGATGGCGCGATGGCAACGAGCGCTTGGATCACCGATAAGAACAAACGCTACTACGTTGATGGCAAGGGTGTCATGAAGACTGGTTGGATCAAGGCCGATGAAGGCTGGTACTACGCCAACAAGTCGGGCGCCGTCAACCAGAATGGATGGGTGAAGTCAGGCAGCAAGTGGTACTGGCTGCAGGGCGATAAGCAGGGTCTTATGGCTGCCGACCAGTGGATCACCGACAAGAACAAGCGCTACTATCTCAGCGGCAGTGGTGCCATGGCCACCAAGTGGATCCACATCGGAGACGATTGGTTCTACGCCAACATGTCTGGTGCTCAGCAGAATGGTTGGGTCAAATCAGGTAGCAAATGGTACTGGCTCCAAGCCGATAAGCAGGGCCTTATGCTCACAAATGCGCTGCAGACCATAGGAGACAAGCAGTATTCCTTCGATAGCAATGGTGCGATGCGCACGAATGCCGTTGTCGATCTCGATAACAATAAAGTTGGATACGCTACCTCTTCGGGCGCTATTGCCTCTGTCGGTGTAAAAGAAGATGGCAAGCTCGTTTTGAGGAACGCTCAAGGAGCGCCGCTCACTGGATGGCAGAAGTTCGGTGGTGCGTGGTTCTATGGCGATGAAGGCGGCGTTGCTCACACCGGTTGGCTCGATCTTAAGGGCAAAAAGTACTGGATGGATTCCAACGGCGTGATGGCCACGGGCGTTCGCACGATCGATGGCAAGCGCTACGTGTTCAGCCCGTCAGGTGTGTATACGCGCGTTTCCGCAGCTCATGCGGCAACATTCGAGCGTGCTCTTAAAGAGCTCGAGAAATGCACGAATTCTTCGATGACCAAGGAGCAGAAGCTCCGTGCCGCTTTCGATCATATCCGTGATGATTTCCGTGAGTACAATCCCCGTATTCCGCACATGAAGAGCGTGGGCTGGGAAACCGTTTATGCAGACGATATCTTCGTTCGTCGCGGTGGAAACTGCTTGAGCTGTGCGGCAGCTATGGCATTCATGGCAAAGGCTGCAGGTTATGAGAACGTCTATGCGTGCAATAGCGGCGGCCATGGATGGGCTGAGGTCGATGGGCTCGTCTACGATCCTGAGTGGACTCGTCATAATGCGGGCAACTACTTTGCTCGTCCGTATAGCCAGAGTGGTGGCCCTAGTTATGCCAGCGCGATCTCTTCAGGCCAAGCCTGGATGCGCGTAGCTATCTAGTTCATCTAGTTCATAGAAATGGAGCGTGTTGAGATCGGGATTCCCGATCTCTGCGCTATGAACGCAAGGTTTTAAACAGGAGTGGGAAGGTTCGATGAGTAGATCGATTCGTAGTAGGCTTTTGGGAATAACGTTCATCTTGGCATGTTCGATCGCCTGCTTTGGGGTATTTGCAACGCAAGCTTTTGCCGATTCGGCTTCTGAGCCAACCGCCCCTCAGGCCTCGATCGCTCCTGCTGGTGACGAAACGGGCTTTTCAGCTTGCGGCGCTGCTTCTGACAAAGGCGTGCTTGTTGCGGCTGAGGGCGATGCGGATGCTTCCGATCAGAGCATCAAAGCTCAAGCGAATGACCAGCAGGGTGGCAACGCTGATGAAGCTGCCAAAGCTGATACCGGAGAAACGACTGAGCCTTCGGACAAGACTTCTCTCCCTGCAAACAAACCCACGAAAGCTGGTTGGTTGAAAGATACAGATGGTACGTGGTACTACTTCACGTCTGCGAACGGCACGCCGAAGACCGGTTGGGTGAAGTCGAGCGGCAAATGGTACTGGCTCGCGCCCGATCAGAACGGTGCGATGGCAACGAGCGCTTGGGTCGCCGATCAGGGAAAGCGCTATTACGTTGATGGCAAGGGCGTCATGAAGACCGGCTGGATCAAGACCGATGAAGGCTGGTACTACGTCAACAAGTCGGGCGCTCAGCAAAATGGCTGGGTCAAGTCGGGCAGCAAGTGGTACTGGCTGCAAGGCGATGAACAGGGCCTGATGGCGGCCAGCAAATGGATCGCCGATAAGAACAAGCGCTACTACCTTACTGGTTCTGGCGCCATGGCCACCAAATGGATCCAGATCGACCAAGATTGGTACTACGCTAACAACTCCGGTGCCCAGCAGATGAGCGGTTGGGTCAAGTCGGGCAGCAAGTGGTACTGGCTCGATGCCGCGCAAGACGGCAAGATGGCCACGAGTGCTTGGATCACCGACAAAGGCAAGCGCTACTACCTTGATGGCAATGGTGCCATGGCAACCAAGTGGATCCACACGGGAGACGATTGGTACTACGCCAACAAGTCTGGCGCTCAGCAGAATGGCTGGGTGAAGTCAGGTGGCAAATGGTACTGGCTGCAGGCAGACAAGCAGGGCCTCATGGCAGCCAATGAGAACCTTACCATCAGCGGCGCGCTCTATTCCTTTGCCGATTCAGGCGCGATGCGTGCGAACACCACGGTGGATCTTGAAAACAGCAAGGTCGGCTATGCAACCTCGTCAGGTGCGATCGTTGCTGTGGGCACGAAAGAAAACGGAAAACTTGTCTTGAGAAATGCCCAAGGAGCAGCGCTCACTGGCTGGCAGAAGTTCGGTGGCGCATGGTTCTATGGCGACGAAGGCGGCGTTGCTCATACGGGTTGGCTTACCCTCAAGGGTAAGAAGTATTGGCTCGATGATAACGGCGTGATGGCCACGGGCCTGCGCACGATCGATGGCAAGCGCTATGTGTTCAGCCCTTCGGGCGCGTACGTTCCCGTTTCTGCAGCTCATGCAGCTGTTTTCGAACGCGCGGTCAAGGAGCTCGAACGCTGCACGAACGCTTCGATGACCAAAGAGCAAAAGCTCCGTGCAGCCTTCAATCATATTCGCGATGATTTCCGCGAATACAATCCGCGCATCCCGCACATGAAGCGTGTTGGTTGGGAGACCATCTATGCGGATGACGTCTTCCTTGGGCGCGGTGGAAATTGCTTGAGCTATGCAGCAGCGTTCGCATTCATGGCTAAAGCGATCGGGTACGAGAACGTCTATGCGTGCAATCGCGGCCATGCATGGGTCGAGATCGATGGGCGCGTATACGATCCTGAATGGGAAAAGAACCATCGATCAGAGAATTACTTCAATAGGGCTATCAATGCGAGTGGTGGCCCAGGCTATACCAATAAGCAAGGTGAGCCTTGGATGCGTGTGGCTATCTGATAGCGCCGGTTCGTCATCAGAGATTCCTGAGTTAGCCCATGGTCTTTAGTTCGTTAGTATTCTTGTGTGTTTTTCTGGTAGGAGTGTTCCTGCTCTATACCATCATGCCTTCGCTGAAGGTGAAGAACGCGCTGCTCATCATCGCAAGCCTCGGCTTCTACGCCTATGGGGAACCGGTGTATGTGTTCCTCATGCTCTTGAGTTCGGTGATGAACTACCTCTACGCGCTTTGGATCGCCCGAACGCCTGAGCGCAAGAACAGGCTTGCGGTGGTCATCGCCATCGTTGCCAACTTGGGTCTTCTGGTCGTGTTCAAGTATTCGGGCATGCTCATCGAGACCTTCAACGCGATCTTCGGCACGGCACTGCCGATACCTGCCATCGCGCTTCCCATCGGCATCTCGTTCTTCACCTTCCAGGCGCTTTCGTATGTCATCGATGTGTACCGTGGTGTGGTGAAAGTCCAGCGGAACTTCTTCTACGTGCTGCTCTATATCTCGTTCTTCCCGCAGCTCATCGCGGGCCCGATCGTCAAATATCGTGACATCCAGGACATGATCATCGATAGGCGACAGGACGTGTCGAACATCGCGCGCGGATTTAGGCGCTTCATCTGCGGTTTGGCGAAGAAGGTCCTCATTGCCGATACCATGGGCCAGGTCGTCGATATCATGTATTCGACGCCAGTGCCTGAGCTGTGCGTCTTGACGGCATGGCTGGGCGCTATTGCCTACATCTTCCAGATTTACTACGACTTCAGCGGATATTCCGACATGGCGCTCGGTCTTGGCATGATGTTCGGATTCAAGTTCAAAGAGAATTTCAACTATCCCTACAGCGCGCTGAACGTCCAAGATTTTTGGCGCAGATGGCATATCTCGCTTTCGACCTGGTTCAAGGAATATCTCTACATCCCCTTGGGCGGCAACAGGAAAGGCAAACCGCGCGCAGCGTTCAATCGTATCACGGTCTTCTTCCTGTGCGGCTTGTGGCATGGTGCAAGCTGGACGTTCGTGGTGTGGGGCCTCTGGCATGGCTTGTTCCTCTTGATCGAGGAATATGTCCCTGGGCTCAAGAAGCTGCCGAAGTTCTTCGGGCATCTCTATACGATGCTCGTGGTAACGCTGGGCTTCGTTCTGTTCAGAGCGGATACCTTCTCGTACGCGCTCGGCTATTTTGGCGCCATGTTCTTCGGGTTCGATTTCTCCAGTGCTCATATGGCGCTCTTCTTCGAACAGCTCACGCCGTGGTTCTTGGTCATGTTCGTGGTTGCGATCATTGGCTGTGCGCCTATCCGACCTCTTGCCGAGAAGGTCAAAGAGATGATCTTCAACCCTTCAAGCTTGACCCTTCCGTGGAAGATCGTTTCAGTTGCGCTCTACGTGCTGTCGTTCATCGGCCTTGTTTGGTGCATCGTACGACTATCTTCGGGCGGCTATCATCCGTTCATCTACTTTAGGTTCTAGGAGGGGCGATCATGAAAAAGACTGGTGCAGTGATCTTCATCATCGCATGCCTCGTGGTGTGTCTTATCCCTTCGGTGGGCATGTTCTTCAAACCGAACGCTGAGGCCATCGGCAACGAAGAGAGCAGCGCGCTTCCCAGCATCACGAACGAAGACGGCAGCTTCAATACGAACATCCTCTCCGATCTGGGCAACTATTTCGAGCAGCATTTCGCATTCAGATCCGAGATCATCACGGCGGATGCGGAGATACAGAGCAAGGTGTTCGGCGTTTCGAATCTTGATTCGGTGATCGCAGGCAAGGATGGCTGGCTCTATTACGCCTCAACGCTCGATGATTATATGGGGCAGAATGCGCTCAGCGAACAGCAGATCGAGGGCATCGTCCACAACCTCACGCTCGTGCAGCAGCGCGTAGAAGAGCATGATGCAGAATTCTTGTTCACGGTGGCGCCGAACAAGAATACGCTCTATCCCGAACATATGCCGAACTACTATCATGCGGACAAGTCTGCTGAGCGCAATCGCGACTTGCTCAACGCTGCGCTCGCGCATAGTTCCGTGGAGTACTGCAACCTCTTTCCTGTGTTCGAGAAGCAGGATGAGACCCTCTATTTTTCGCGTGATTCGCATTGGAACAGCAAAGGCGCGCTCCTTGCCTACAACACGATCCTCTCGAAGCTCGGAAAGCCTCATGATGATTTTTCGAGCACGACCCCCAGTCAACGCGAAGATTTCGTGGGAGACCTCAATAAGATGATCTACCCATCGTCGTCTGTCGCAGAGCTGAACTATTACTATGATGCCGAAGGGACCTATCGGTATGCGACGGACACCTCTTCGGTCGAAGAGCCGCTGATCAGAACCAACAACGATAACGCGCAGGGTACCTTGTTCATGTACCGCGATTCGTTCGGCAATGCGCTTCTGCCGTTCTTCGCTTCAGCGTTCAGTGATGCGGTCTTCAGCAAATCGTTTCCGATCATGCTCGACTTTGCGCTTGAGCAATATCAGCCAAACGATGTCGTGTTCGAGATCGCCGAGCGCAACATCGAGTGGTTCTTGACCCAGCCGCCGCTCATGCGTGCGCCCATCATCGAGGCGCAACAGATCGATCTGAGTACCGATACAAGCTTCGAGCTCAGCGTGAAGGAGAGCGAGAATTCTCCACTCTATCTTGAGGTGAGCGGGCTTATGAATGATGAACTTGCCAAAAGTTCGTCACCCGTCTATCTCTTCGTTTCTGATAGCGAAGATTCAGGAACGCTCTATGAATGCTATAATCTCCTCACTGAACAGCGCCAAGATGCCTTCCTTGCGTATTTGGATGCAAGCGATTACGAGGGTCTGTCAACGCTTTCGGTCTCTGTCGTTGTTCGCGATGGAGATGGATTCAAGGCAATAGGATCGAATACGGTAAACATCGAGAGATAGTGGTGAACATGGAAAACGTACGAATCAAGAAACTCACTGCGTGCCTGGTTGCGATCGTGGCAGCTGCCGTTATGATGGTGGCGCTTTGCGCTTGCGCACCTAAAGAGGTCACCGTCAAGGTGGTCGATGGCGATGCAAGCACTGAAGTGACCACGCAAGAAGGGAAGACCGTCAGCGAGGTTCTTTCCGCGGCTAATATCACGGTCAATGAGGGCGATGAGGTCGATCCCGCGCTCGATAGCAAGATCGAAGGCGAAGGCAAGACCATTACCATTCAGCGTATGAATAATGTGGTGGTCGCCGTTGATGGCAAGAATGTCGATGTCGCTATTCTGGGCGGAACGGTCCAAGACGCGCTCGATAAGGCAGAGGTCACGCTTGCGAATGGCGACAAGGTCGATGTTGAAGTGACCACGCCACTAGCAGACGAGATGATCATCACCGTCACGCGCGCTCAGAAGGAGCAGGGCGCCACTACCAAGAGCGGCACGTCTTCTTCGAGCAAGGCAAGCTCCTCTTCCTCAAATAAGAGCTCCTCAGCAAGCAAGCCCGCTGCGCAGAAAACCATCGTAAGCAAGACGAAGGTCCCGAATTGCGATGATGCCAGCCACGGTTACTATGAGATCACCTGGTCGGATGGCTCTACCACCTACGAAGAGTACTAAGTCTCGTTTTCGCGAGAAGAACTGAATATCCCTTCGCATTTTGTGGCCTCGCTTTGAAAGCGGGGCCATTTTTCTCCGTCCGCATCATCGAAGGGAATTATGAAGCTCATATCGCGCATAATAGGAGTATCATCTAGAGACTAAGTTTTAAGCAGGTAGCCGCGCGAGAAGAAAGGAATGGCCATGGGACTAGTTGCCGGTATCATCGGTGCTGCTGGATATGCAGGAGCTGAACTGGTGCGCATCCTTTCTCGCCATCCTGAATTCGATCTGCGCGTGATCACGTCTTCAACCGATGAAGGGCTGCCTATCTCGGAACTCTATCCTGCGTTCACGGGTGTGTGCGATCTTGAATTCGAGGCGCACAACACCACCTCTCTTGCCGATTGCGATGTGGTCTTCATGGCTACGCCTCACACGGCAGCCATGACGCTCGTGCCCGATCTTTTGGCGGCGGATGTTTCGGTCTTCGATCTTTCGGCTGATTTTCGCCTGAAGGATCCTGCCGTTTTCGAACAGTGGTACAAGACGCCTCACACGGCAGTCGATCTGTTGGAGCAGGCATTCTTCGGCTTGCCCGAGATCACGGAAGCAGAATTGCTCGAAGCGCGCGACTTGCACGCTCAGCACCATCCCACCCTGGTAGCCTGCGCGGGTTGCTATCCTACGGCCACTTCACTCGCTGCTTGGCCGGCTGTTGCGCTTTCGGAAGGCGTTGTGGTGGTCGATGCGATCTCTGGCGTAACCGGCGCTGGTCGCAGCGCGAATGTGCGCACGCATTTTTGCAACGCGAACGATAACTTCGAAGCCTACGGCGTCGCAAGCCATCGGCATACGCCCGAGATCGAGCAGATCTTGGGGCTAGAAGGCCGCCTCGTGTTCACGCCGCATCTCGCTCCAGCGAATCGCGGCTTGCTCTCAACGGTCACGCTTCAGCTCAACGAAGAAGCGCACGCTACACAATCCCTCGAGTCGCTCCATGCGCTCTACGTCGAAACCTACGCCCGACGACGATATCCCTTTGTCACGGTGCTTCCGCTCGGCCAGATGCCGCGCACCGCTTCTGTGGTAGGCACGAACAATGCCCAGATCGGCATTGCCTATCAAGAGGCGACCGGCTCGCTCATCGCCGTGTGCGCGATCGATAATCTCTGCAAAGGTGCAGCAGGTCAAGCGGTACAATGCGCCAACATCGTCTGTGGTTTTGATCAAACGACCGGCCTTCGTATGGAGGCGCTTCCGGTCTAAGAATTTCAGTAAAGGGATATGGTTCTTCTTATGACTTTTCAAACGAATAACGATAGTGATAAAGATTTGGCGTTCGACGTGGTCGAAAGCGGCGGCGTAACGAGTGCTTTAGGCTTCCGGGCGGGTGGAATCCATGCCGGTTTCCGCAAGAACCCCGGCAGGCTCGATATGGCCCTTGTTGAAGCCGATGAGCTCTGCCCAGCAGCGGCAACCTTCACGCAAAATGTGTTCTGCGCCGCTCCGGTAACGGTTTCCAAAGAACATCTTGGCGGACAGAATTATGGTCTTGCTAAGGCGGTCATCGTCAATTCAGGTTGCGCGAATGCGGCAACGGGCAGCGTGGGCATCGCCGATGCTGAGCGCACCTGCCAGATCGTTGCCGATGTGGTTGGCTGCTGCGCCGATGAAGTGCTCGTTGCTTCAACAGGCGTGATCGGGCAGCTGCTCAACACGGCACCATTCGAAACGGCCGTGCCAAAGCTTCACAAGACCATGACGCGTGAAACGGGAAGCGATGCGGCAAGCGCGATCATGACTACCGATACCTATTCCAAGGAGCGTGCGATTCGCTACGTGAGCCAGGATCCTGCGCTGGGAGGAGCCACGATCACGATCGGCGGCATGGCGAAGGGCTCGGGCATGATCATGCCGAACATGGCTACCATGATCGCCGTGATCACCACCGATGCACCGCTTGCTCCCGAAGTGCTCCACAGCGCACTCGTTCACAGTGTGAACCAGAGCTTCAACAAGGTCACGGTCGATTCCGATACCTCAACGAACGATACCTGCTTCTTGCTGGCAAGCGGCAAGGCAGCGCCAGGTGCGCGCATCGCGGAAGGCTCGCTTGCCTACGAAGAATTCCAGACCGCACTCGATGCGCTCACGCAGATGCTCGCTCGCGAGATGGCGCGTGATGGGGAAGGTGCGACCAAGCTCGTTACTGTGAAGATCACAGGCGCAGCAAATGACGAAGAGGCCGATCTGGCTGCTCGTACTGTGGCAAATTCGCCGCTCGTGAAGACCGCTGTTTTTGGGCACGACGCGAACTGGGGGCGTATCGCTGGCGCACTCGGACGCAGCGGAGCGCATTTCGAGCAGCAGGATGTTTCGATCGATATCATGGGAATTCCGGTGTGCCGCGATGGCCTTACCGTCGAGTTCAGCGAGGAAGAGGCGCTCAAGCGTTTCGAAGAGCCCGAGATCGTGCTCGAAGCGGATTTGGGGGCTGGCACGAGTTCCACTACCATCTGGACGTGCGATTTCTCCTACGATTATGTGCGCATCAACGGTGATTACCGAACCTAAGGCTGCCACCTGCCTCAAGTTGGCACTCATGAGTGTTTGATCGATTTACCAACTGTTGGAGATATCAGTATGAAATATGCAAAAGATAGAAAGCTCACGTCTTCGCACACCGCAGAGGTGCTCATCGAAGCGTTCCCCTATATCAAGAATCAGACGGGCAAGACCATCGTGATCAAATACGGTGGAGCTGCCATGGTCGATCCGAAACTGCGCGATGCGGTCATGTCGGACATCGTCATGCTCAAGATCATGGGGGTGAATCCGGTCATCGTTCATGGCGGTGGCGCGGACATCTCGCGGAATATGGAACGCTTCGGCATAGATGTTGAATTCATCGATGGACTGCGCGTCACTACCGAAGAGGCCATGGAAGTCGTGAAGATGACCTTGATCGGCAAGGTGAACGAGGAACTCGTGCGCGCTATGAATCAACATGGCAACTTGGCTGTTGGGGTCAATGGCGCTGATGCGGGCACGATCGTGGCTGAGCAAGTTCGACCAGAACTGGGGCGCGTTGGCAGCGTAATCGAAGTGAATCCGGCTTACCTCAAGTCGCTCATCAATGCAGCGTACGTGCCCATCATCGCGTCGGTGGGTAAAGGTGAAGATGGCGGTTCGTTCAATATCAATGCCGATGCGGTCGCGTGTGCTGTTGCCGGTGCGATCGGTGCGCAGAAGATCATCTTCCTCACCGATGTGGACGGCTTCTACGAAGACTTCGATGATAAGGATTCGCTCGTTTCGCGCATGTCCCTTCAAGAAACACGCGATATGCTCGCAGAAGGGCGCGTGAGCAAAGGTATGATCCCTAAGCTGCAATCCTGTGTGCTCTCACTCGAAGCAGGTGTTCATCGTGCTCACATCATCAACGGCACGATGCCGCATTCGCTCTTGATCGAGCTGCTCACTCAAGTGGGCTGCGGCACTCTCATATATAATGATGACGAGCACAATACAAAAGACGAGTACGCCCCGCTCGGGTTGCTGGCCTCTCGTCTCGTGGAGAATCTTTAACGAAGAAGAAAACAGCCAGCTAACAGGGTAAATAGGAGAGATTTTAGACATGACCTTTGAAGAAGTAAAGAAACTAGACGATACGTATATCATGCACACCTTCAAGCGCAAGCCCGTCTGCTTCGTTGAAGGTGAGGGCGTCACCGTAAAGGACGAAGAGGGCAAGGAATACCTCGATCTGCTCTCGGGTATCGGGGTTGACAGCCTGGGGCATTGCTATCCGCGTGTGGCGGAAGCCATCGCCGAGCAGGCCCAGAAGCTCATCCACGTGAGCAACTACTTCTATATCGAGAAACGTGGCGAAGTGGCCAAGCTCATTTCGGAGATGGCTAACGAATGCATACCCACGTTCTTCCGTGCCCCTTGGAAGACCTTCTTCGCGAACTCCGGGGCAGAGGCCAACGAATGCGCGATCAAGCTCGCACGTCTCTGGGCGAAGAAAGAGTCTTCTGGTGGTCACATCATCCTCGTGCTTGAAGGAAGCTTCCATGGTCGTACGCTCGCAACGCTTGCCGCTACGGCACAGCCTGACAAACAAGAGCCTTTCCAGCCGCTTCCAGAAGGCTTCATCGCTATTCCGCCTAACGATATCAATGCGCTGCGCAATATTTGGTGGGAGTATCCCGGTCAGATCGCTGCCATCATGATGGAGCCGATCCAGGGCGAGAATGGTGTAATCCCGATCGATCCTGATTACCTGTTCGAGGCAACTAAGCTCGCGCGTCGCAATGGTGCGCTTTCCATCCTTGATGAGGTTCAGACTGGTTTCTATCGTTGCGGAACCTATCCGTTCATGTTCCAAAACGCCGGCATCACGCCTGATATCTTCACCTTCGCGAAAGGCGTGGCATCTGGCATGCCTATGGGCGGTTGCGTTGCCCGCATCGAGGTAGCCGAGGCTTTCGAGCCGGGCGATCATGGCTCGACCTTCGGCGGCAGCAACTTGGCCGCGGCTGCTGCTTACGCAACGCTCGATACGCTCAAGACCGGCAACTTTGGCGAGCGCGTTGAGAACAGGGGCGATTATTTCGCGGACAAGCTCCTTGCTCTGGACGAGGTTACCGAGGTTCGCGGTTCGGGTCTGATGATCGGTGCTGTCCTCAAAGATGAATTCAAAGCTCCGTTCGTGGTGGATGCTGCGCTCGATGCTGGTTTCATCATCAACGCTACCGACGAGCACACGTTGCGTTTCTTGCCGCCACTCATCATCGAGGAAAAGGATATCGACAAGTTCATCGCAGCGCTTCCGCAGATCTGCATCGATTCGAAGCAAAAAGAGATCGAAGCTGTCGAAGCTGCGAAGAAGGCCGAAGAAGAAGCGGCCGCCGCTCAGGAAGAATACGAGCGCCTCATGAAAGAAGCGGAAAACGTCAACGCTAATTTCAAAGAGGTCATGGAGATGCTCAAGGATAAAGTGGGCAACGCTGAAGACAAACTAGGCGATGCGCTCAAGAAGGATGCTGCGCAGAAGAAGAGCTCTTCAGACGATGCTGCTGAAGGCGGCGCATCTGAGGAGACGAAATAGCTGTTAAAAGCGTGTTGCGCCCACTTTCGTAGGGCACGTTCGCACGCTACAATGCAAAGATGAAATTTGCGCCTGTTAAGGAAGGAAACAACATGGCAAAAGATAAGGTAGTACTCGCATATTCTGGCGGTCTTGATACCTCCGTGTGCATCAAGTGGCTCCAGGAAGAAAAGGGCCTTGATGTCATCGCGGTTGTGGGCGAGGTCGGCCAGGAGCATGAGGGCCTTGAGAAGGTGAAGGAAAAGGCGCTGAAGACCGGTGCGCTCGAATGCTACGTCATCGATATGCGCGAGCTTTTCGTGAACGAATACCTTACCAAGGCGCTTGCTGCAAACGCGCACTTCGAAGGCAAGTACCCGCTGGTCTCTGCGCTTTCGCGTCCGCTCATCTCCAAGTTCTTGGTCGATGTTGCGCACAAAGAAGGTGCGAAGTACATCGCTCATGGTTGCACGGGCAAGGGCAACGATCAGGTGCGCTTCGAGACCTCCATTCAAGCGCTCGATCCTAGCATCGAGATCCTGGCTCCTGTGCGCGAATGGGACCTTCATACGCGTCCTGAAGAGATCGATTACGCTGAAGCTCACGGTGTACCCGTAGATGCTACTAAGTCCAACCCCTATTCGATCGACGACAACCTGTGGGGTCGCGCGATCGAATGCGGCGTGCTTGAAGATCCGTGGGCAGCGCCTCCGGCCGATATCTACACGATGACGGTCGATCCTGAGGCTGCTCCCGATAAGGCGACCGAGGTCGAGATCACGTTCGCTGCTGGCGTTCCGGTGGCGCTCGATGGCAAGGAGATGTCGTTCCTTGAGATCATCGAAGCTATGAACAAGATCGCTGGTTCGAACGGTTTCGGCCGTATCGACATGATCGAGAACCGTATGATCGGCGTGAAATCTCGTGAATGCTATGAAGCGCCGGCTGCCCTGGCGCTCATCTGCGCACATCGTGCACTTGAGGATATGTGCCTTGAGCGCGAGGTCATGCGTTACAAGGCCCACATCGAGCAAGACTGGGCTGTTCAGGTCTACAACGGTCAGTGGTTCTCGCCGCTCAAACATGCGATGGACGAATTCATCGCTGCTACCCAGACCTGCCTTGAAGGCGTTGTCCGTCTGAAGTTCTACAAGGGCACCTGTACCGTTACTGGCCGCAAGTCCAACTATTCGCTCTACGACTATGGCCTGGCTACCTACGATGCTGCTGATACCTTCAATCGTGATTCTGCGAAGGGCTTCATCGATCTGTATGGCCTGTCCAATCGCGTGTGGGCGAAGAACCGTCGCGACAACGGCAAGACCGATGGCGATGCGAAAGAGCTCGAAGAAGACGCGCTCAAATAAGCAAGCGGAATACACTAAGCGGCGCTCGGGCAGGTTACCCGAGCGCTCGTTTTGCATAAGGGGGAAATGCCCCCCTCCGGTTCCGATCAGGGAACGAGATACGAGTAGATACGGGTAACGGGGAGTAGAAGATATGGCACTGTGGTCTGGACGTTTCGAAGAGGGCGTGAGCGAATTCACGCAGGAGTTCGGTGCATCGCTGCCGGTCGATAAGGCAATGTACAAACAGGATATCGCCGGGTCGATGGCGCATGCGCGCATGCTTGCCGATCAGGGTGTCATCTCGCATGAAGATGCTGAAGCGATCACGGCGGGACTTGCGAAGATCGAGCGCGATATCGAAGAGGGCAACTTCGTCTTCGATATCAATAACGAGGACATTCATATGTCCATCGAAGCGGTGCTCACCGAGCGCATCGGCGATGCGGGCGCGCGTCTGCACACCGGCCGCTCTCGAAACGATCAGGTCATCACCGACACGCGTCTCTATGCGAAAGAGCTTTGCCGTGAACTGATGGGTGCGAATCTGAAGCTGCGCAAGACGCTTCTGGCGCTTGTAGCGCAGAACGAAGAGGTGCTGCTCCCAGGCTATACGCATCTTCAGCATGCTCAGCCCGTGCTGCTCGCGCATCATTTCATGGCGTACTACTGGATGTTCACGCGCGATTTCAATCGCTTGCGCCAAGCGTTCGATGCGGCCGATATGAATCCGCTCGGTTCGGCGGCACTTGCAGGCACCACCTACCCGCTCGACCGTGATGCGACCACCCGAGCACTTGGGTTCGCTGCACCTATCCCGAATTCGCTCGATGCGGTTTCCGATCGCGATTTCCTGCTCGATCTTGATTACGCAGCAAGCGTGAGCATGATCCATCTTTCGCGTTTGGCAGAAGAGATCATCCTTTGGTCTACCTCGGAATTCGGTTTCATCACGCTCTCCGATGCCTTCTCGACCGGTTCGTCGATCATGCCGCAGAAGAAGAATCCCGATTTCGCGGAGCTCATCCGCGGCAAGTCGGGTCGTGTGGTGGGCGATCTCGTGGCGCTTCTCGTTACGATGAAATCGCTGCCGCTGGCCTACAACAAGGATCTTCAGGAAGATAAAGAGGGTGTGATCGATGCTGCGAAGACGCTCTATGATTGCCTTACCTGCATGGAAGGCATGATCGCCACCATGAAGATCAATCAGGATGCCATGCGCATCCAGGCTGAAAAGGGCTATTTGGCTGCAACCGATGTGGCCGATTATCTGGCAAAGAAGGGCATGCCGTTCAGGCAGGCGCATGAAGTGGTGGGCCATCTGGTGCTGCTTTGCGATAAACGCGGCTGCAACTTGGATGATCTGAGCCTCGAAGACTTCAAGGCGGAAAGCGAACTCTTCGAAGAGGACATCACGGGTGCGCTCGATCTCGAGAGCATCGTTGCGGCACGTACCACCTTTGGCGGCACGTCGCGCGAAGCGCTTCACGACCAGATGCAGCTTGCGGAAGATTCCTACACGCAAGACAACGACTATTTCTTCCAGAAGCAGCCCGCCTAAGCTCGAGCGTTCATCATAAAAACCTTACAATTCTTGCTATTCTGTGGCTAAACCGTGTGAATCTTCACCCGTGGCATATGGCAGCCTTGTCGTTTACGCCGCCATGATAAAATACTTCACAGTGTATCCATGGAGGTAAGATGTCAGTTCGCACTCGTAAAAAGAGGGCACATCGCAAAAAGCGTCAACCGTTAAGCAAGGCAATGCTCGCTCTTGTTATCGTGCTGGTCATTTTTGGTGCCGGCGGCGTTGCGGTGGCTGCAGCCGCAGCGGTTTGGTTGCAGGATCTGCCCGATTATAAAGATTCGTCTGCGTTCAACTATGCGCAAAAGACCAGCGTCTATGCCAACGACGGCACCACGCTGCTCGCTGAATTCTACGTTGAGAATCGCGATCCGATCGAGCTTTCGGAAATGAGCGATTACGTGCTCGAAGGCACGGTCGCAACGGAAGACGAACGCTTCTACGAACATGATGGCGTGGATATGATGGGTATCGCCCGCGCGATCGTGGTGAACCTGACCGGCACGGGCAGGGAAGGCGCTTCGACCATCACGCAGCAGTTCGTGCGCAATACGGTGCTTGCCGATGAAGCGAACGAATCTACGATCAAGCGAAAAGTGCGCGAAGCCTATATCTCGCTCGAACTTGAGAAGATGTTCAGCAAAGACGAGATACTTCAGATGTATCTCAATACCATCAATTATGGTCAAGGCGCTTATGGTATCGAAGCAGCCTCGCAACTCTACTTCTCGAAGCCTGCAAAAGACCTTACCTTGCCAGAGGCTGCGACGCTCATCGGTATTCCGCAATCGCCTACTTATAACAACCCGGTCGACAATCCTGAGAACTGCTTAGCGCGTCGTAACCTCGTGCTCGATCGCATGCTCAGCAATAACTACATCACGCAAGAAGAACACGATGAAGCCCAGCAGACTCCGCTCACGCTCAACATAACGCGTGAAGAGGAAACCAACGGCATCATGAAGTACGACTATTTCACGAGCTATGTGCGCGACACGCTCTTGAAGGATTACTCGGTCAATGAAGTCTTCAAGGGCGGCTTGAACGTGAAGACCACGCTTGACCCGCACGTGCAAGATCTAGCTGAAAAGGCGGTAAACCGCAAGCTCGACAGCTTACCGGAAAATCTCGAATGTGCCCTCGTGGCGATCGACCCCGACACTGGCTATATTCAAGCTATGGTAGGCGGGCGCGATTATAAGACCAACGAATTCAATCTTGCCACTCAGGCGAAGCGCCAGGCGGGCTCTTCATTCAAAACCTTCACGCTCTTGGCGGCATTGGACGAAGGCTATTCTCCCGAGACGAATCTGAACTGTACCTCAAAGGTGAAGATCGGCAATTGGGAAGTAGCGAACTACGGCAACGCTAACTATGGCACGCGCAGCATCGAGAGCGCATTCGCCGTTTCATCGAACACCGGCTTTGCGGAACTCTGTACCGAGATCGGCCCCGATAAGGTTGCTGATATGGCACACAAGTGCGGTATCGAATCGGATCTCGAGAGCGTTCCTTCCATCACGCTCGGTGTTGAAGAGGTAAGTGTGCTCGAGATGGCTCAGGCCTATGCGACCATCGCGAACGGCGGCACGCTGCACAAGGCGAATTGCATCGAAGAGATCAAGGATTCGTCGGGTCAAGTCATCTATCACGCCGACACGCGTGGCGATAAGGTGCTCAATACCGATCTTACGCAAGCAGCGGTCGAAGTCATGGAGGGCGTTGTCCAGAAGGGCACGGGCCGCAACGCGGCGCTCTATAACGGACAGCCTGTTGGCGGCAAGACCGGCACGAGTGAAGACTACCGCGACAAGTGGTTCTGCGGCATCACGCCTCAGATCTCCGTTGCGATCTGGATCGGCGATCGCAATGAAAAATCGATGCCTACCTGGGTCGCGTGCGATAGCATCTTCGGCGATTTCGTGAACAAGCTCTTGCGTGGCCAAGAGAAGGAAGAATTCCCTGAAGGCGCAGGCACGATCAAGTTCACCAAGACCGATATCGGTCATGGATCGGGCGCGGAAGGTGAAACCGTTTCTGCTGAAGGCGAGAAGCCGGAAGAGGAAAAGAAGAAAGAAGAGAAGCCCAAACCTGATGATTCAGCCTCAAGTGGTAACTCAACCGGTCAAGGCAACCAAGGCAACCAAGGCGGCAGCTCAGGAAGTAGTGGCGGCAATTCTGGAGGATCCGGCTCATCAGGTGGTGAACAGGGCGGTGGTACGACCACGCCTCCATCAGGTGGAGAGGGCTCCTCTGGCTCATCGGGCTCTTCGCCTGAAGGATAGCGCCGATAGCCGCCTGAAGGACGGCTTTAGCGGCCGTATAGAACGAGGGGGCACCTGTTCCTCTCTGGCATTGAAAGAAACCGACTCGCAGAACTACGGATGAAGGATAGTATGAACAAGAACCATGAAGCTGTATCGATCTCGTCACGCATGGTGGCTTTTGCTGCCGCGATCGTTTTAGCATGCGCGCTTATGTTGAGCGGCTGTGCTTCTAATGCTCAGCAGGCGAACGATCCTCAAACGCTCAATCGTCAGTACATGGCGAACGTGAATCAGATCATGGATGAGATCGATGCTCAGATGACCGAGTTCTCCACTATCGTCAAGGAGGGTGAGGTCGTCTCATTGAGCACGCAGCTCGCTGCGATCAATAACTCAGTCGATAAGCTCAAGGCGCTCTCTGTCCCCGACGAGATGAAGGACATCCAGTCCGATTATCTTAAGGGCACCGAAGAGCTCCAAACAGCTTTTGCGGCCTATGTCGATCTCTATGAGGACGTTAAAGCTCCCGAAAACGGCACGTTCGATTTCGCGACGTATGGCGATCGCTTGAATGACGTGAAGAGCCACTATGAAGCAGGGATCCAAGCGCTCGAAAGCGCCGACCAGAAAGCGGCAGATGCCTAGGCCTCTCCACGCTGAGTCTTTTTAGCTGTTCTGCACCGATGGACACCCGTTTCATCGGTGCAGTAGTCTGTTATGGCAAGGAATATCGCGATGAAATCTGTTGAATTACTAGCGCCCGCCGGCAACATGATCGCGCTTCACGCTGCGGTGAGCGCGGGAGCCGATGCGGTCTATCTTGGTGCTTCTTCGTTCAATGCGCGCAGAAGCGCCGATAACTTCACGCTCGAAACGTTGCGCGAGGCGTGCGATTATGCGCACCTGCGCGGCGTGAAGGTGTATCTTACGGTGAATACGATCATCCTTCCTTCGGAGCTCTACGACGCGCTCGAGCTCGTGCGTCAGGCGTATCGTGTGGGGGTCGATGCGTTCATCGTGCAGGATATCGGCCTGGCTCAAGAGATCGCGCGCACGATCCCGCAAACACGGGTGCATATCTCAACGCAGATGAATACCCACACGATAGACGCGCTCGTTGCTGAGGCGGCACTGGGAGCCAAGCGCGTCACGCTGGCACGCGAGCTTTCGCTTGCGGAGGTAGCCGACTTGAGCCATTTTGCCGCGGAGCTCGGCATGGAGACGGAATGCTTCGCGCACGGCGCGCTTTGCGTCTGCTATTCGGGGCAGTGTTTCATGTCCTCGATGGTGGGCGGGCGCAGTGCGAATCGAGGCATGTGTGCGCAAGCATGTCGGTTGCCCTATGAGCTGCGTAATCGTGCACTGCGCAAGAGCCTCGATGCCCCTGGTGAGCATCTGCTCTCACCGAAGGATCTTTGCACGGCTGAGATCCTCCCTGAACTTATCCGCGCGGGTGTTAGTTCGCTGAAGATCGAAGGACGCATGAAGTCGCCTGAATATGTGGGCTGCGTGGTACGCGTCTATCGCAGCGTACTCGACCGCTTCGATGCGTGGGCACGTGCTCAGCTTGAAGACGGAGTGAGCGAGGAGAACTTCGATTGGGCAAACGCACCGCGCGCCACCGCCGAGGAGATCCAGGAACTTTCAGAAGCCTTCTCACGTGGTTTCACTACCGCGTATCTGGAGGGCGAGCGCGGCAACGAGATCATGAGCTATGCGCGTCCGAACAATCGCGGAAGCTTCGCAGGGCGTATCGCGAACGTGAAGGGCAGTCGTGTCGAGATCGATCCAGCGTTTCCGCTCGTGGCGGGAGATGTGCTCGAATTCTGGACGAACAAGGGCAACATTATCCACGAGATCGATGAGATCGAAACGCTGCCGAGTGGTAGGGCAGTGCTCAAGATCGAAAAACCGCTTGGCAAGGGCGATCGTGTCTTTCGGGTGCGCAGCGCCGAAGCGGCGTTTCACGATGTGGCTGGCGAGCCACGCATCCCTCTTTCGATTCGCGTGAAGATGCACATCGGCCACCCGCTCGAGCTTGCGCTCGCAACGCCCGATCCTTGGGATGCAGCGCGCAAGGTCGAGGTCCTCGTTGAAGGTGCACCTATCGAGCCTGCTCGCACGAAAGCAGTGAGCGCTGAAGAGGTGATCGAGCACATCGACCGCTTAGGTTCGACTCCTTTCAAGCTCGATCACATCGAGGTCGAGCTCGATGAAGGGGTTGGCATCGGGTTCTCTGCGCTTCATAAGATCAGGGCGCAGGCCTGCGAGCAGCTTGAAGAAGCACTGCTCGCGCAGTATCACGAGCGCGTGCTCGAAAAAGCACCTGCGCGCGCGTTCGCACCGCGGATCCGCAAAGGTGCATGCAAGGTTGCGGTACTTGCCACGAACCCAGCTTGTGCGCGCGCTGCAAAACGCGCTGGAGCGGACCTCATCTATGTGCCGGTGCACAACTACCGTCGCGGTGAAGCTATCATCGCAGGTCAACTTTCACAAACGGCCGAGCAAGCGGGCTATCCCAAAGGGTGCATTCCGGTGCTTCCTGTGGTGGCGCATGATGGCGATAGCGAAACGCGCAATGGCTTTGACGTGTGGAAGCGCGTGCAGGAAGGCAAACCGGTTCTCGTGCAGAATCTCGGGCAGATCGTTCATGCCCGCGAGCTGGGAGCACAAGTTGAGATCGGGCCATACGTGCCGCTCACGAATCGCCTCGATATGCAGCTTGCTCACGATCTGGGTGCAACGCGCATCTGGCTCTCATCCGAGCTCACCCTTCGCCAGATCGAAGAGTTGGGCGAGGTGAGTCCCGTGCCGCTCGGTGCGACCATCATGGGATACACCGAGCTCATGGTAACCGAGCACTGCTTGCTCATGAGCCAAGGTCCGTGCAATCGGGATTGCGCGCAGTGTGCGCGTCGCAAGAGCCCGCACTACCTTAAGGACCGCAAAGGCTATGAGCTGCCGGTCATCACCGACGTGCTCGGGCGAAGCCATCTCTACAATGCGGTCGAACTCGACGTTGCTCATGCGGTGCCCGACTTAGTTGCAGCGGGGGTATCCGCGCTCATGGTCGATACTACGCTCATGAACGTTGAGCAGGTGAGCAAGAAGGTTGCCCGTGCAGTGCGTGCACGCGATATCGCGCTCAAGAGTGGGGATAAGGTTTCGCGCGCGGATGGCACGACCACGGGCCATTTGTTCCGCGGAGTAAGCTAGGCGTATTCGGGTGGAGCGTGCTCATCGATTCATGATTGCGCGCGCTTCGTCAAATAGGCTATAATTTGACCTCGCAAAGCGTGATGCGGTTTCGTTTCGCGTCTTTTGCAAGGTCTGTTGAAACTGGGCCATCGTCCAATGGTAGGACTCTGGTTTTTGGTACCAGCTATGTAGGTTCGAATCCTGCTGGCCCAGCCAGTTTCAATTCGTTCGAACTCCTCTGTGTGAGGGGTTCTTTTTTTATTCGTTAACAAAGTCTTCACGCTTCTATCGGTAAGACCCCATCTGTGAAATAATCGTTCTATACCTCGCCCGCTGCATGGGAGCAGTGGGTTTCATGCTGTTTGTAGAGGAAGGGGATCTATGAGCGCGCAAGCAAAACACATCAGTGGACACACGCATCTTATCAGCCTGTTAGGAACGCCCATCAGGCATTCGGCGTCGCCCGTGACGCATAGCGTGTCTTTCGAGCTAACGGGGATCGATGCGGTCTATCTCGCTTTCGAAGCAACGCCTGACGATCTGCCCGACATCCTTTCAGCCATGCGTCGCATGGGCGGTTGGGATGGTAGCAACGTGACCATGCCGAACAAGCAGGCGGTCATTCCGTATCTTGACGGACTCTCCGATGCGGCGGCGCTCATCGGTGCGGTTAACGTGATCGAGAAGACCGAAGAGGGGAAGCTGATCGGTCACAATACCGATGGCGCAGGCTTCATGAAGAATATCGCGAAGTATGGCGTCGTACCTGAAGAATCGACCTTCACCCTTATTGGTCCGGGAGGTGCAGGATCGGCGATCATGGTGCAGGCGGCGCTCGATGGAGTGAAGACCGTTCATATCTTCGCGCGTGAGAACGGGCCATCCTATAAGCACGCTCAAACCCTCATCGAGCCGGTAAAGGAGCAGACGGGATGCGATTTTATCCTGCATCCTTATGAGGACAAAGAGGCTATGAAGGCAGCCATCGAAGAGAGCAACGTGCTCGTCAATGCAACGCCAGTGGGCATGGGAGAAGGTTCGACCGAGAGCGCCGTTCCTGCTGAGTTCATCAAGCCGGGCATGGTCGTTGCTGATGCCGTCTATTTCCCGCTTCACACGCAGCTTTTGCAGGATGCTGAAGCGAAGGGATGCACGGTCGTGACCGGTATCGGCATGATGAACGAGCAAGCAGCCATCGGCGAAGAGATCTGGTACGGCATCGATATGCCGCTCGACAAGGTAACCGAAGAGCTTAGCTAGTAGACGTAGCGATCGGTGTAATTGTTGCCGTCGCCTACCGTGTTCCCCGCGCCATTTGCGGCGAACGTGAGATCGACGCGGGTCCAGTCGCGCGGATTCACGGTGAATGAGACCGTCTTCCAGCTTCCATCGATCCAGACCATGTTCCAAGCATGATAGACCCCATCAGGGGAGACGTAGCCGGTAACGATCTTGCAGGGAATGCCTTGGCTGCGCAGCATGGCTGCGGCGAGCGAGGCGTAGTCGAAGCAGATGCCCTTCTGAGTCTGGAGCGTTTCATCTGGGTTGGGTATGTAGCCCGATTTGCCGCTCAGCTGTTCAGCCTTTGCGTTGTCGTAAACCACGTTGTGTTCGATCCAACTGTAGATGAGCCGCAATGCATCGCCCTCGTTCTTCGCATCGCGCGTGAGTTCCTGTGCTTTAGCGACCACAGCGCTCGAGGCATCGTAGTCGCAGAAGATGTTCGGCACCAAATAGGGAGCTTGCTCGCTTTCGAGCTGTGCATTCACGCTCGTGGAATAGAGCTCTCCATAGCGCGAACCGCTGGTGTTCTGCATGACACCGATCGTGTACGTGCCGCTTCCCATATCGAGGGGCACGATAATGGGCGTGCCATCAGAGGGCATATCGTAGTGCATCGACTGTCCGTCTTTCGTTACCTGGAGCTTGAGGCGGCTTGACGAGGTAGCTGCTGCTCCCACGTAACCTTTAGAAGCCGATGAGGTGTCGATCGAAGCGTTATTGGAGCTCGTTGCTGCACCTGCATTGAAGGAAGAAAGTTCGATTTCAGCAGGGGCAGTGAATGGATCGCCGCTCGTGTCGTCGGAAGAGCCATCGGATGCTTGCGCACTTCCCCCACACGCGCTCAAAGCGAGTACGCAGATAAGGCACGTGAGAACGAATCCCATGATGCTGACGAAGCGTATGTTGTGCCTTTCCGTCACATTCCACCCTTCATGCTGTTTCGCGCAGCGCTCAGTATCGAAAAAGCAATCGACCTGCCCAAAAAAGAACCTTTGGTCGGTCGATATATTATACCGAGCGAAACCGCAAAGAGAAAGCGTGAGAACTTCTGGCGCGACAGGTATCAGAAAAAGAGCATCATATTGCGCCCAAAATAAGGGAAACGATGGTTCACAAGGCAATTTGAAACCAATCGCGCTATAATGAGGCAATGCGCTCATCGGGGATTACGAATCGTGGTGAGCACGCTGCGATGAGCGTGGAATCGGTTCGATGAGCAACGGCTATTCGTCATGACGGAATAGGAGCACATGCCATGGCACAGCGTTTAGCGGACAGTGCTGCAGTCAGTGTTTTTTGCGATAGTGTTGCACTCATGTTGTCGGTCGGCATCCAGACCGACGAAGCAGTCCATATGCTTTCCGAAGACATGGGTGATACTTCATTCGGTAAAACCTGCAATAAGATCTACCGGAGCTTGATCGCAGGTAAGAGCCTTGCGCAGTCCATGAAGGACACGGAAGCGTTCCCGCGCTATGCGACCGACATGGTCGAAGTAGGAGAGCGTTCTGGTCATCTCGAAGATGTGCTGCGCAGTTTGAGCGTCTACTACAACGAAGAATCGCGCCTGTTCGCCAAGATCTCTTCGAGCATCGGTTACCCTACGGCGTTGCTCTGCATCATGAGTGCCATCTTGCTCTTCGCTGTTCTGATCATCCTGCCCGTCTTCATCGGCGTGTACGAGCGCTTGTCGGGTTCGCTCACAGCGGGCTCATTCAGCGAAGTGAGCGTCGCGATCGGCATTGGCTGGGTCGCTCTTATCGTTACGCTCGTTCTTGCCCTGGTATTCCTCGTAGCCACCATCATGACGCACTCGCCGGGCGGCAGGCAATCGCTCATGAATCTGTTCGAGAAACTGCCTCTTACGAAGAATGCCATGTATGAGCTTGCGCTCTCTCGTTTCGTTTCAGCGCTCGCGATCTATATCGCATCGGGTCTCAATACCGATGAGGCTATGGGGGCATCGCTATCTACCATCACGCATGAGCGTTTGCGCGAGAACGTCACCTCTGCTCACAATCTTATGATCGACAGCGAGAACCCGCGCAGCATCGTGCAGGCGATCAGCGAGGTCGAGCTGTTCGCTCCTGTCTATGTGCGCATGCTCACCGTCGCTTCGCGCTCAGGCAGCTTGGATGATATCCTCATTCAGCTTTCTTCGCTGTTCTTCAACGAATCAGTGTCGGATATCGATGAGATCATCGACAGCGTCGAGCCTATCATGGCAGCGTTCCTCACGGTTGCTGTTGGCGCAACGCTCATTTCGGTCATGCTGCCACTCATCGGTGTCATGGGATCGATAAGCTAACATCGACCGAAAACGAGCAGGGATCGAAGCGTGTATACGGAAAGAACACCCGAACAGCAGAAAGCGCGACGTAATCGCTTCATTGCGCTTGCAGTGTTCGCGTGCGCTTTGCTCGTTGCGCTCGGCATCCTGCTCAATATGATCTTCGCGAGCGCGAAAGATCAGGGAGCCGCATCCATTCGCTCGACCATCCTCGATGCTGCCATGCAGTGTGCAGCTATCGAAGGATCGTTCCCAACCAATCTGGCTTACCTAGAAGACAACTACGATCTGCGCGTCAATCATGACGATTACGTCATCATCTACGAGGTGCTCGCGAGCAACACGGCTCCTAGTGTGGTGGTGATGCCGCGATGAAGCATAACAGGAAACAGAAGCCAGTTGCTCTGCCACATCTTTCGGGCATGTCGAAGGACGCGCGCAGGATCGCGTTCGACGAGCCGGATGCGAACACGCACAATGTTTTCACGCCTTCTGCCATCCGCACCCACAAAAGCCCTATCTCCACGATGACGAACAAGTTCTTCGCGGTGGTCCTCTTCGGGCTGTTCATAGTCATGCTGCTGCTCGCGTTCCTGGTGGGCATCAACGTGTACAGAACGCTCGACACGATGGCGCAAACAGAGCGCAGCGAGCGACTCGATCAAGCGTTCCTTGCTAATATCATCCATGCGAATGACATGGCCGATGTGGTCGAGGTGGGCGAAGGTCCTGAAGGCAAAGCGCTCGTGCTGCACGAAACGCTCGATGGGGAAACTAGCTATGAGACGCGCATCTATGCCTACCAGGGCAAGATCGTGGAAGAATACGTCCTTGCAGAAAGTGCCTATGTGCCTGAAAAAGCTATTACGCTCTCCGATTCGGATACGTTCGATTTTTCGTACGATAATGGGCTGATCACGATCACGACCGACGATGGGACTGCTGCTGTCGCGCTGCGCAGCAAGGAGGGGGAGCGCTCATGAAGCCACTATTCCGTTCTCCCAAAGACCAGCAGACGCATAGTCGTTCTGGCATAGCGTTCATCGTCGAGATGCTGATCCTCTTGGTCTTGGTCGCAGGATGTCTTTCGGTCCTTGTCCAAGCATTCGCTTTCGCTCATCAGCAAGGTGAAGAGAATAGCGTCACGGTGAAAGCGGTGCATCTTGCGTCGAACACGGCGGAACGCTTCAATGCCGATCCTCATTCGGTCCCCGAGATCGAGATCGTCAACGACCTCGCTGTCTATACCACGGTGCAGAGCGAGCAAAAAGCTGCTGGAACTCTGTATACCGCAACGATCGAGGTATATCGTTCAGGCGATCAGAATGCCAAAGCGGGCTCTCAGCCCTATTATGGTTTGGAGACCGCGCGGTATGTGAAGGCGGGTGAGATGTGATGGCCCGGCAAGGTTCAGTACGCATCGGCCCCGTGAGCATCCTTGTGCTCATCATCATCTTGTGCCTGGCGGTCATGGCAGTGCTCACGCTCGTTACGGCGGAGGCAGAAGAATCCATCACTGTGCGTCAGGAAGAATCGACCACGGCATTCTATGCGAACGAAGCAGAGGCGCAGGAGTATCTAGCGCGTTTGGATGGGTTGCTTGCGCGTGCGAATGGCGCGCATGCTAATGTGCTCTCTGCCATCGAAGTTTCAGATGCACCGGATGGGTATACCTACGAAAACGGCGTGCTGAGCATTTCGTTCGAACAGGATAACGGACGAAGGCTCGATATCGAGCTTTCGATACCTACAACAGCAGGCTATGAAATAATATCTTGGAGAGCATCAACGGAATGGAACGAGGAAGATCCCGATAAGATCTTCTGGTCGGCTCCTTAGAAATAGAGAGAACGCGGAATAGAGAGAACGCATCAAATCGATCGATGAGCATCGCGAAGGGATAGGATAGGTTATGAAGATTCGGGAATTGCTGCAAGAGATGGTGGATCAGAATGCATCCGACATTTTCATCGTGGCCGGCTTGCCGCTCACATATCAGGTTGAAGGCAGGCAGGTGCGCTGGGATGCGCCGCTCATGCCAGCCGACACGAGCGAGGTCGTACATGCTATCTACGGTCTTGCGGGACGCGACATCAATCCGTTCCTCAATTCGTTCAATCATGATGATGACTATTCGTTCGCGGTAGCGGGCCTCGGGCGTTTCCGCGTGAACGTTTTCCGTCAGCGCGGTTCGCTCTCGGCGATCATCCGTATCATTCCTTTCACACTTCCTACTCCTGAGCAGTATCACATTCCTGCCGAGGTCATGGCGTGCGCCGAGTTCGAAAAGGGACTCGTTCTGGTCACTGGTCCGGCAGGCGCAGGTAAATCGACCACGCTCGCCTGTATGATCGATCGCCTCAACCACGAGCGAAGCGGCCATATCATCACGATGGAAGACCCGATCGAGTTCGTTCATCGCCACGACAAGTGCATCGTTACTCAGCGCGAGATTCCTACCGATGTGGCTACCTATTCAGAAGCGCTTCGTTCTGCAATGCGCGAATCGCCTGATATCGTGCTTTTGGGCGAGATGCGCGACTATGACACAATCGGCACGGCGGTTACGGCAGCCGAGATGGCACAGCTCATCTTCTCGACGTTGCACACTACGGGAGGCGCGAACACGATCGACCGTATCCTCGATGCGTTCCCTGCGAACCAGCAGCGCCAGATCCGCATGCAGCTTTCGATGGTCTTGCAGGCAGTGGTAAGCCAGCAGCTTGTACCTGCGCTCGACGGCACGGAAGTTCCTGCTTTCGAGGTCATGCGTGTGAATCCTGCGATCCGCAACCTTATCCGTGAAGAGAAGACCCATCAGATCGACAGCGTTATCGCGGCTAATCGTCAAGCCGGTATGCGCACGATGGATCAAAGCTTGTTCGACCTGGTAAAAGAGGGAACGATCGCGAAAGACATCGCGCTCAAATACAGCATTCACCAAGAAGCGCTCGAAAAGCGCTTTGCGGCAGAAGGCATCTAGGCCTTGCCGATCCTGTTCATATAAGGCTTATAGAACAAGAAAGGGCGTGCGAAATGCACGCCCTTAGTTTTTCTAGGATGAATATCTCAAAGAGAACGCTCAGTGCGTCTGCGCGCTTAGCGGAACATCGCGATAGCGTCTGCAACCTGCTTGTAGGCATCCTCTACAGCAGGCAAGAGCTCTTTGGCCTGTGCGGTATCGCTGGCGCGCAATGCTTCGGTGACTTCGCTCGCACGGTCGGACAGCTCGATGAATCCCATGTCGCGTGCCGTACCTTTAAGGGTGTGGGCAGCGCGGAAGGCTTCATCCCAGTTCTCGGCTGCCATGTTGTCGATGAGATTCGTATAGCTTGCGTCGTCTGCGAACATCGTGACGAACTTGGCGATGCGCTCATTGGTGCGCAAGCGCCCGATAACGCCAGCGTAATCGCCCCCTGCGATCTGATAGAGCGTTTCTACGACTTCACTTGGTACTTGATTAGCCATGATTATCTCGATTCTGTTGGCGTTATGTTATGGATATAGATGGGTGTGTGGCTATTCGGCAACTCGAAAGGCGCATCAAGCCAGGTGGTGTCTCCGTTGTTCTGCATGATCTTGCCGATGACCCCTACTAGGGTCGGTTCTTCTTCTTGTGACCAGACCGTTTTAGTGATGATGATGCAATCATACGCTTCACCATTGCTCGTTACCGTGCAATCAAGCCGGACAAGAGGCTCTTGAGGCGTTGTTTCAGCGATAGCTTTGCTGAGCAGCTCGACCAGATCGTTGCTGATCAGATTCGCGAGCGCTTCGGTGTGCAGAGGGTCCTTGATCTGGGCAGAAGTGCCAAGACGTTTCGCGGCCCAGGCAGGGATATGGAGCAAGTCGAGCGATTTGTTGTAGTCAAATTGCAGCTGACGCGATATCTCGGTGAGGAAGTGATTCTTCTCGCGTTCGTTCTCCAGCTGGTCGAGCGCATATTCGGTCACATCGAGCGTTTCAGCATCTTGGATAGCGGGCGCGATCGATTTGAGGTCTTCGTAGCTGTTGAAGGTCTTATTCGGCTGTGCGAGCCCCTGGCGGATCTCCTCTTGAGCTTCCACCAAGCATTCCAGAAGAAGCGGGTTGAACGCGCCGCATTCGCCGTTGAGGATCATCTGAACGGCTTTCTCGTGACTGAATGCTGGCTTGTAGACGCGCTCTGAGGTGAGCGCATCGTAGACATCGGCCAAGGAGACGATCTGGGCCGAAAGGGGGATCTCGTCTCCCTTGAGCCCATCGGGGTATCCGCGCCCGTCGTAGCGTTCGTGATGCCAGCGCGTGATCTCGCGCGAGACCTTAACGAGCGGCTCGTCTTGGAATCCGAGGTCGGAAAGCATCTGATAGCCAATGACCGTGTGCTGTTTCATAGCCTCGAATTCTTCGTCGGTCAGCTTTCCTGGCTTGTTCAAGACTTCTTCGGGAATGGAGATCTTGCCGATATCGTGGAGCGCCGATGCTTTTACGATAAGGTCGCGCTCGGCGTAGGGAAGGTAGTATCTATCGTCCTTCTTGCTTATTTGGTTCAGCAATATCTCGGTGAGCGTGCCGATGTTGATGACATGCATGCCACTTTCGCCGTTACGGAATTCAACGATGTGGCTCAGGATCGTGATCATCAAGCTGCCGTTGCGCTCTTTTTCGAAGATCTCATTGGCGACCATATTCGTGAGCTTGCGCTGCTTAGCGTAGAGCTTGATGGTGTTGCTCACCCTTCGGATGACGATGAGCTCGTCGAACGGTCGATTGATGAAATCGGTAACGCCGAGGCTGTAGGCGCGCTCGACGAATTCAGGAGAGCTTTCGGTCGAGATGGAGACCACAGGAAGGAACTGGATCCAGCGGTTCTCATTCATGGCTTCCAGGACACCAAAACCATCGACCTTCGGCATGACCATATCCAAGACAACGATCGATATCTCGGAGGCATGCTGCTGCAAGATGGCGATAGCCTGTTCACCATCTTCTGCTTCGATGATGTTGTAGGTATCCGCAAGGATATCGGAAAGCAGCATTCGATTCATCGCTGAGTCGTCAACGATGAGAATGGTTTCTCTATTTTCATCATGTGTTGCTATGATGCGTCCTTTGGTCGAAATCGTTGCCCAAATAAGCACATTATAAGGGGTAATCGGGTTCATTTGTATACTGCGAAGAAAAAACCTTAGCCGCTTTGCCGAAGCATGAGGGGCCGCCGTGCAGAGCCTCTAAACTCACCGTTTCCGTATGCTCAGTGGTGCGTGAATTTAAAATCGGAGATAATGAACCAGCGAACATAAGCAGTAGCTCAAAAGGATGGTTCCATGGCTGAATACATAGAAGGAAAACGCGCGGTACTCGAAGCGTTCAAGACCAACGTTCCCGCAACGTGTCTCTATGTCGCTGAAGGCAGTCATGGCGATAAAAACGTGAGCGAGCTGGTGAAACGTGCTCACAAGATGGGGCTTTCGGTCAAGCAGGTCAAGCGCGATCAGCTCGATAAACGCTCTGAGCGTGGTTCGCATCAGGGCGTGATGCTCGAGACGAAGCCGTTCGAGTACTGCTCTGCACAGGTGCTCATCGATGGCGCGCTTGCACATGCGGAGCAGAACAACGGCAATGCGCTCATCGTGGTGCTCGATCATATTACGGATGCGGGCAATCTTGGGGCCATCGCGCGTTCTGCTGAAGTGGTTGGTGCGAGTGGTGTGGTGATCCCCAACAAACGAAGCGCCCATGTGAATGCCGCAACATACAAGAGCTCGGCGGGAGCGATCGCTCATCTTCCGATCGCGCAGGTGGCTAACATCGCCCAGTTCATCGACCGCTTGAAGAAGAGCGGATTTTGGGTTGCTGGCGCGAGCGAAAAGGCTCCGCAATGCATCTGGGATGCGCCGATGGCAGGCAAGCTCGCGCTCGTCATGGGCAACGAAGGAACGGGCCTTGCGCGTCTTACGCAAGAGCAGTGCGATTTCCTCGTGAGCCTTCCCCAGGCGGGCAATATCGCCTCGCTCAACGTTGCGCAGGCGGCCACCGCTTGCATGTACGAATGGATGCGCCAGGCGCGCGTTCAGGCGCAAAACTGATCGGCCCTTTAGAACTCAAGGAGAAAAAGCGCTCTTCGATGGCTGATAAGCGAACGAAAATACTCATCGTCGATGGCTATAACGTGTTGCGCAGTGGTTCGCGCTACCGCTCGATGCGCCATGCGCCCGACTACACGTTCGAGAAATACAACCAAGTGCGTGAAGCGCTCATCAGCGATGTTGCGGCGTTCGCGGGAAGCGAATACCGATCGGTCACGGTGGTGTTCGATGGAGGCGACAATCCTGAATCAGCGGGGAAGACGCAGCGGATCGGCGTGGTGAAGGTGGTCTTCTCGCCCTATGGCTCGAGTGCGGACAAGGTGATCGAGAAGCTCGCTCATGATGCGCGTGAGAAGAACTTCGAGGTGCTCGTGGTCACGAGCGATGCGACGATCCAGGACACCGTGTTCGGCGGCATGGTCACGCGCATGAGCGCTAACGGATTCAGTAACGAGATCGACGACTTGCACGACGAAGCAAAGGTCGAAGGGCACGCGCGCACGAAGCGCAAGGCGACCGTGGCGGATCGCCTTGATCGGTCGGTCCTGGCAAAACTCGAAGAGATGCGCGACCGGCTCTAGCGACTGCCCATGAGCGATTCGCTGCGTTAGGCGACACGGACGCGAAGGGGTTTTTGACCACTCCACGCGACCGCTTGAGCAGCCCGGTTTTTCTCGTGCGCTCGCTTTTGTAGCGTTCTCTATAAGAAGTAAAGGAACTGCAAGAAACAAAAATGCAGAAGGAGTCGAGAGACCCCCTCTGCAACAGATCACGTATGTTGAGCGGCCTATCCCGCAAGCACATCAAGCGAGGTCGCGCCACAAACCGACCCATCGGCAATAGCAGCTTCGATCTGTTCATCGGTATACCCAAGATCCTTCATGACCTCGACCGTTGCGCTGCCGAGCATGCCCGTTGGCGTGTAATCGGGTGCGGGCTGCGATTCGAACTGGATCGGAACCGTAGGGATATTGCGCTCGGATTCGGGATATTTGATCTTCACCAGATAATCGTTGTCCCAGACGTTCTGGTCTTCGTACACATCGAGCGGTGTCTGGCAAAGCTCGATAGGAATGCCGGCATCCTTGAAGAGCGTAAGCGCTTCGGTGCAGGTCATCTTAGCGAGCGCATCATCCATCACACCCACCACTTCGGCATTCAACCCCGCCTCGTTCATCTTCACGCAGTTGATGTACTTTGGATCGTCGACGAGATCTTCGCGCCCGATCAGCTTCATGATCTTGTTGTAATCGCGGTCATACTCAGGATCGCACATGGCAACGTACTTGCCATCACCGGTCATATACACATTGTTGAAGGGGCAGATGACCTCAAGACGGCTCTTCGGATACGGGTTGCCATACTGTGCCGAGATCATGCCCGTCATGAGCGTGAAAACGCCTGCATGCTGGAGCGCGCACGTAACGTAATCGCCCTCGCCAGTGGTAGCGCGTCCGACGATGGCAGCGCAGATGCCCGCAGCCAAGAACATGGAAGCCTGCAGGTCACCATAGCCGTTGGTGGGGATCATGGGAGAATCGCCCCTGTTGACCGTGGTGCCGAACACGCCGCCGCGCGCCATGTAGCAGGTCACGTCGAAACCAGGATCGTCCTTTTCGGCACCCCGCTTGCCATACCCGAGCCCATGACCCATGATCAACCGCGGATATTTTGCGTGCAGCGTCTCCCAATCAAGACCGAGCTTCTTCAAGGATTTGGTGCGCGTATTGGTGATGAAGACATCGGCGTTTGCCAAGAGCTTATCCATCACTTCCGCGCCCGTTTTGCTCTTCAGATTGAGCGAGATGAATCGCTTGTTCAGATTGACCATGTCGAATGCAAGGTTCTCTTCATCTGACATGGGCATATTGAACACCGCGGCCTGCGTCACGCGACATGGATCGCCTTTTGCTGCTTCGACCTTGATCACCTCGGCGCCCCATTCGCCAAGGATGCGTCCGGTCGCAGGTGTGGCCATATAGGTTGTCAGGTCGACAACCTTGATTCCCTCGAGTGGTTTCATCGTAATCCCCCTTCGCTCTCAGATCGCGACCCCCATCGCGCTGAGCACCTAAGAATGTCTCTTTCCAGTATAGCCACCTTGTATATATGTCGGGATTACACCTTGTTTACGAAACCTTCCGAAGGGCGTGCAAACCGACTTTTGCTTCAGAGGGGGCTTGCGGTGTCCGCTCACGAATTGCCGCTATACAAGCGTGCGTTCTTCTCCTACAATACAAAGGCTGTTTTTATTACACATGCGTGGTGGACTTGCGCTTGCTAGTGGCCCAATAGGTTGCGAGGGCAGGGAAGAAGCCAGGCAGAGGATCAACGAATGGAGAAACATGGCAAAGATCAATCTTAAAGCCCTGCTCGATGCAGGCATGCACTTCGGTCATCAGACCCGTCGCTGGAACCCCAAGATGAAGCCTTACATCTTCGGCAGCCGTGGCGATATCTACATCATCGACCTCAAGCAATCCCTCTATGGCCTGGATGCTGCTTATAGCGAAGTCAAGCGCATCGCTGAGAAGGGCGGCACCATCCTCTTCGTCGGTACGAAGAAGCAGGCTCAGGAATCCATCGCTGAAGCGGCAAATCGTTGCGGTATGCCGTATGTCAACTCCCGTTGGCTCGGTGGTATGCTCACCAACTTCGTCACCATCCGCTCGCGTGTTCAGCGCATGGAAGAGCTCGAAGCTATGGAGGCCGATGGCCGCATGGAGCAGCTCCCCAAGAAGGAGCAGATCCTGCTGAAGAAGGAGCTCGCTAAGCTCCAGACCAACCTCAACGGCATTCGCAACATGAAGCGCATCCCCGATGCGATCTTCGTGGTCGATACCAACCGCGAGCAGATCGCCATCCACGAGGCTCGTCGCCTGAGCATCCCCATCATCGGCACGCTCGATACCAACTGCGATCCGGATGATGTGGACTTCGGCATCCCCGCTAACGACGATGCGATCCGTTCCGTTCGCCTGCTGTGCGATTTCATCGCTGATGCGGTCATCGCTGGTACGGGCGCAGAGGTCACGGTCGAGGAAATGGCAGCGCCTTCCGAGGCTGCAGCTGTTGCAGAAGAGCCGATCGCTCCTAACGAGGAGCTTCACGAAAATGCAGAGGAAATGCCTCGCTAATCGTCTACGATCCAACGTTTGTCCGGGGCAGGTTTAAGTTTCTTAGCCTGCCCTTTTTAAAAGAAAGGAAATAGCTATGGCACAAGTTAGCGCCGCTATGGTAAAAGAACTCCGCGAAATGACCGGTGCAGGCATGATGGAATGCAAGAAGGCACTCGTCGAAGCTGATGGCGACATGGATAAGGCTGTCGACGTTCTGCGTACGGCAGGTCTTGCTTCGGTCGCTAAGAAGGCTGGTCGCGCTACGAACGAAGGCGCAGTGGTTGCGCTCGTTTCCGACGATGCGCATGCAGGTGCGCTCGTTGAGCTCAACTGCGAGACCGACTTCGTCGGCATGAACGAGAAGTTCCGTGCATATGCGGAAAAGATCGCGAAGGCTGTTCTCGAGAACGCTCCTGCCGATCTTGATGCACTGCGCGCAAGCGAGATCGAGGGCGAGACCGTAGAGGCGGTCGTCACCGATGCGATCCACACGCTTGGCGAGAACATCCAGCTCGCCCGTTTCGCCTATTCGCTCCAGCCTGAAGGCGCTGTTGCTAGCTACGTTCATGGCGTTGGCAAGATCGGCGTGCTCGTTGACTTCAAGCTCGGTGATGCAAGCTTCGCAACCAACGATGCGTTCAAGACCTATGGTCGCGATATCGCGATGCAGGTCGCAGCAGCTTCTCCGGTCGCCGCAACCCGCGAAGCGGTCGATCCGGCCGTTGTTGCTCACGAGATGGAGATCTACAAGGCGCAGGCTGCTGAGTCCGGCAAGCCCGAGAACATTCAGGAGAAGATCGCTACCGGTCGTCTTGAGAAGTTCTACAAGGAAAACGTTCTGACCGAGCAGGCTTACGTGAAGGACCCCGATAAGTCCGTTGCCGATTACACCGCAGAAGTGGCTAAGGAGCTCGGTACCACTATCGAGATCGTTGGCTTCACTCGTTTCGTTCTCGGCGAATAATCGCGCCACATACTCATTTGAACCCTTCGTTCGCACCCGCAATGCTGGGCGAGCGGAGGGTTCTTTGTCATAATAAGACTGTCCGCAATCAAGATTGGAAAGCTACGATGGCAGAAGAAATAATCGTCACTCACGGTTGCACTCATCTTTCCGGCACTGTTCGCGTGAGCGGTGCGAAGAACTCTGCTTTGAAGCTCATTGCGGCAGCGCTCTTGGGGCAGGGGAAATCTGTCCTGCATAACGTTCCCAATATTTCCGATATCGATATCATGATCGAGGTTCTCGAGAGCCTCGGCGCTAGCGTTGAGCGCACCGGCCACACGATCGCGATCGACACTGCGAACGCAACTGGCTTCGAGACTCCCTATGAGCTGGTCTCGAAAATGCGTGCGAGCATCTCTATCTTAGGTCCGCTCATCGGGCGTTTCGGCAAGGCACGCGTTGCGATGCCCGGCGGGTGCAAGATCGGCGCACGCAAGATCGACATGCATCTTTCTGTGCTCGAGGCGCTGGGTGTGAATTTCGTGAACGATCATGGCTATCTCTACGCCTCGAGTCCTAATGGGCTCCATGCGGCGAAGGTGTTCCTCGATTTTCCTAGCGTGGGCGCTACCGAGAACATGCTCATGGCTTCTGTTACCACCGAAGGCACGACCGTTATCGATAACGCCGCGCGCGAACCCGAGATCGTCGATCTCGCGAACATGCTCAACGAAATGGGTGCATGCGTACAGGGAGCAGGTACTTCTACGATCGTTGTGCATGGGGTCGCGCTCAGCGATATGCATCCTTGCGAGCACTGGGTCGTGGGCGATCGCATCGAAGCGGGCACGTATCTCACTGCTGGCGCTCTTTTAGGCGGCCCGATCACGGTCGAGGGCATCGACCCAGAATTCCTGCGCACGGTCCTTATGAAGTTCGAGGAGATGGGCGCGAACGTTTCAACCACCGAAGATTCGATCACGGTCTCGCGCACGGAACCCCTTCGCCCGACCGACATCCAAACCTTGCCTCACCCTGGGTTTCCCACCGACATGCAAGCGCAATTCTCGGTGTTGGCTGCCTTTGCTGATGGCTGTTCGGTGGTTTCGGAGAACATCTTCGAGAATCGCTTCATGTTCGCTGCTGAGCTTAATCGTATGGGCTCGGATATTCGCCTTGATGGCCATCATGCGCTCATTCAGGGTGTTCCAGGATTACAAGGCGCACCGGTGTCTTCGCCTGACTTGCGTGGTGGTGCGGCGCTCGTGATCGCCGGTCTTGCGGCAGAAGGCGAAACGCGCATCTACGATATCCATCATATCGATCGTGGGTATGAAGACTACGTGGGTAAATTGCGCTCGTTGGGCGCTCATATCGAGCGCGTCGTCGTGTAGCGGGGCTATAATGAAACCGCGCCTGCGCGCACCAAAAGGGTAAATCGAAGAAGCGTCGCAAGCAATACTGCCGTGCGGCGTATGATGAGGAGTCTATGCCAACCAAACGCAGTTCATCTCGATCTTCGCGCTCAGCACGAAAGGCTGGGAAGCACTGGTCCTCTTCAGTGATCGGAAACCACGCTACTCCTCAGCATTCCTCACGCAAGCCCCATCTGCGCAATAAGGCTACGGGCTCGGCAACGCGTCGCCAAGCGCGCAGCTCTGCTTCTTCAACAAGAAGGCTCAACTCATCGTTTTCCAAGCAGACCGCCGAGATCAGCCAGATGCAGGTCGAAACGCGCTCGGTCGATCAACGAACTACGCAGCATAGGGCGAGCAAATCGCGTGCAGAAGAGTTCATGAAGCGTCGCCGCCGCAATAACATCATCATCGCGCTCGTAGCTGTTTGCGTGGTCGCGTTCCTCATCTTCAATATCGCTTCCTGTGCTTTCAAGTCGTTCGCTTCTGCCACCATGGCACTCAACGACGAGGACGTGAAGAAAGAGCTCGTCGTTGCTAAGGAGAACGAGCCTTACTATATTTTGCTCGCAGGGCTTTCTAACTACGACCAATCGAGCGAGGCGGCAAGCTATCTTGCGGTGCTGCGCATCGATGAGCAGAACAAGAGCTTTTCGCTCATGAACATTCCGAACAACATCATGTGCACCTACGATCAGGGCACTCAAGATCTTCTGCGCAACGCTCCGCGCTATGGCGGGGAGGCTGAATTGGTGCGCAAGGCAAAGGAGCAAACCGGTATCGATTTCGCGCACTACCTGCGCATTACCGAGGATGGGCTCAAAACGCTCGTCGATGATATCGGGGGCGTTCAGGTGAACGTCGAGTATCGTCTTGACGATCCGCGGGTAGGTCATGTGGTCATCCCGCCAGGAGAGCAGACCCTTAACGGGGAGCAGGCCGTGGCGTTTGTGAGCGCAACCAACTACCAAGGTGGTCGCACGCAGCGAATGACCAACCAGATGGAGTTCTTCTTCGATCTCATCAATAAGATGACCTCGTCAGAGGGTATTGGCTGGATCAACGATTCAGACGTGATCTCCAATGCGATCAAGACCGACCTGTCCTACGACACGCTCTCTGCGCTTGCAGCTATGTATGGGCAAGGAGCTTCATTCTATACCGCGCTGATGCCGGGCTCTCAGTACACGGTGAACAACGTGGTCTGCTTCAGTCCCAATAGCAAAGCGTGGGAGCAGATGCGCGGGCGCTTCATGAATGGCGAAGATGTCAATACGAGCATCGACACGTCGGGCATCGACAAGAGCAAGCTTTCGATCGTGGTGTACAACGGCACGGGCAGCGATGGCTTTGCAGCGCAAGCGGCGCAGATCCTCCAGTCGAAGGGCTATACCGTTCAGGAGACCGGCAATGCGGATTCTGCGGTCTACACTGAAACGCTCGTGATCTACAAGGATAAAGAAGATGAAGCAGCCGCTGAGGCGATCGTTGCCGATCTCGGGGTCGGTCGTGCGGTGTATGCGAGCGTCTACTACAACCTTAAGACCGATATCCAGGTTGTGGTGGGAAGCGATTGGAAGCCGGTCAGCTAGTGTTCGATCCGATCGAATACCTCACTTCGCCACGCTGGCAAACTATGAGCTTGGGGCTCGAACGCACCCATGCGCTTCTCTCGGGGCTCGGCGATCCACAGAGGCAGCTTCGTTTCGTTCATGTGGCGGGAACGAATGGCAAAGGCTCGACGTGTGCATTCCTCGCTTCAGTGCTCGAGCAGGCGGGATATCGGGTCGGGCTTTTCACCAGCCCGGCGGTCTATTCGTTCGAAGAGCGCATTCGCGTGAATGGGCAGCCTATCTCCTATGACGAGCTTACGAGCGTGACCGAAGCGGTGAAGCGCCTTGCCGATACGCTCGAAGAGCACCCTACTGAATTCGAGCTTTTAACGGGCGTCGCGCTCACTCATTTCGTGCGTTCGCACTGCGATGTGGTGGTCGTGGAGGTTGGCATGGGTGGCCGCCTCGATTCGACGAACGTTATCGAGGCTCCCGAAGTGGCGGTCATCACGCCCGTCTCGTTCGACCATTGCGCGTTCTTGGGAGACACGCTTGCAGAGATAGCGGGCGAAAAAGCAGGCATCATCAAGCCCGGCGCACTTGTTGTCTGTGCGCCACAAGCGCCTGAAGCTGAGGTGGTCATCCGCCAAGTCGCGCACGAGCACGCATGCCCGTTCGTGCAGGTCGATCTTTCTCAGGAGCAGGGAAGCGAGGAGCGCTTCTCTTATCGGGAGCGGCACGATCTTGCGCTTGGAGTGCGCGGTGTGTTTCAGCTTGAGAATGCCGCAACTGCCCTCGATACGCTCGATGTGCTCAAGCAGCGCGGCTGGACGATCCCTGAAGAGGCGATCCGCGAAGGTCTGCGCCTAGCGCATTGGCCAGGGCGCTTCGAGGCGGTGAGCGCAGAGCCGCTCATCATCTTCGATGGAGGGCATAACCTTTCTGGCATCAGCGCGCTTTCTGCATCGCTCGAGCACGCCTATCCACAGCACTATCGCATCATCGTCTCTGGCGTGCTCGCCGATAAGGACTACCAGGACATGGCAGATGTGCTGGTCGATATGGCTGATGAGATCATCACGGTCACTCCTGATAATGCGCGGGCGCTTGCTGCGAAGGACTATGCAGAAGCCTTGCGCCATGCGCATGAGCCCCGGCGTGTGCACATCATGGTGGAGGCACCGAGCATCTCAGCGGGCGTGGCAGAGGCGCTCAAACGCTATGAAGGAGCTCGCCGCGCGCACCTAGCGCCGCTCATCTGCGTGTGTGGGAGCCTCTATCTTCTTGGGAGTGTTATGGAAGTTTTGCGGCAGGATGGCGTGGTTTTGTAGCGCGCTGGTAATTCAGGTATACTTTCAACCGTTGCACGTCGTGCACGCGATGAATATCTCGAATGGGCTTGGGCGGCGCCAAGTTCCGAACCTGGTCAGGTCCGGGAGGAAGCAGCCATAAGGGACCGCTGACGAGCGCCCTTGCCTATTCGGGATATTCGTTTTTCACGCGCACGTTTTTTTGTGCACAACGAAAGAGAAGGACATTCATTTGGGTATCATCGATTTCTTCGTCGGACTACTGAGCGATCCGCGCGCCTTCATCGCTGGTTGGATCATCTCGCTCGGGCCAGTATTGGTCTACAGTCCGCTTTTCTTGATCGTTTTCGTCGAGACAGGATTGGTCTTCTTTCCCTTCTTGCCGGGTGATTCGCTCTTGTTCGCTGCGGGCGTCTTCTCGGCTGACGGGGGAGGGCTCAACATCTTCGCCACGCTCATCGTCTTCTACGCGGCAGCGGTGCTGGGCAACACATCGAACTACTGGATCGCACGTTTCTTCGGTGCACGCATCATCGACTCGGGCAAGGTGAAGGCGCTCACGCACGAGCGCATGGAAAAGCTCGACTACTTCTTCCAGAAATACGGTGGGCTTACGATCGTGATCACGCGCTTCATGCCGTTTTTTCGCACCTTCGCGCCCTTTATCGCTGGTATGGGCCATATGAATTTCTCGAAGTTCACGCTCTTCAATGTCATCGGTGGCGTTTCCTGGGTGAGCTTGTTCGTTTTGGTGGGTTACTTCTTTGGAGGCGTGCCGTTCGTACAAGAGCATTTCGAGGTCATCGTATTGGGCATCGTTGCCGTTTCGGTGGCTCCCGCTTTCATCGCTGCGATCAAGACCGCACTGTCTTCGCGCAAAGCTAAGAAGGAGAAAGCTTAGGTGGTTTCATGGCAGAAGCACTGTATCGTAAATATCGTCCGAGCACTTTTGAGGATGTGGTCGGGCAGGAGCATATCGAACGAACGCTCAAGAACGCGCTCGAGCAGGAAAAGGTATCGCATGCCTATCTCTTCTGTGGGCCACGCGGCACGGGTAAGACCACCATGGCGCGCATCCTGGCAAAGGCATTGCTGTGCGAGAAAGCTCCTACGATCGATCCTGATGGCACCTGTGAAGAGTGCTTAGCGATCGCAGCGGGCACTCACCCCGATGTCTATGAGCTCGACGCAGCGAGCCGTACGGGTGTTGAGAATGTGCGTGAAGAGATCATCAATCGCGTTCATTATGCGCCTACGCATGGCTCCTACAAGATCTACATCATCGACGAAGTCCACATGCTCTCAACGGCAGCGTTCAATGCGCTTCTGAAGACGCTCGAAGAACCGCCGAGCCATGTGGTGTTCATCCTCTGTACTACCGACCCGCAAAAGGTGCCCGATACCATCCATTCGCGTTGTCAGCGTTTCGACTTCCATCGTTTGAGCGTCGATGAGATCACTGCGCGTCTTGGTGCGGTGTGCGTCCAAGAAGGGGTGGAGTTCGAGCCTGAAGCGCTCGAGCTCATTTCCCATCAAGCTGAAGGTGGCATGCGTAACGCGCTCACGTCGCTCGAGCAGCTCGCGGCTTTTGGTGAAGGCCACGTTACGCTCGATGGCGCGCACCGTATCCTTGGGTCACTCGACAACGAAGGCCTTACCGAGATCGTTCAGGCGCTCGGCAAACACGATGCTGGTGCTTGCTTCACCTGGGTCTCTCACTATGTGGAAACGGGTGCCGATATCGCGCAGTTCGTTCAAGAGCTTGCCGAACATATGCGCAATCTCTACCTCATGAGCCTGACCGATGCCGACGTGGAGATCTCCGCGAGCACTTCTGCGCGCGAAGTTATGGAATCCGAACTCGAGCTGTTCGGCACTGAACGTTTGAGTCGTGCGCTTTCGGTATTGGGCGACCTCATGAAAGAGCTGCGCGCTACCACGAATTCGCGCCTTGCATTCGAGATTGCGCTCACGCGCCTGTTGCGCCCCGAGTCCGATCTTACCCTAGAGTCGCTTTCCGAGCGTATCGAAGAACTTGAGATGAAGTTGCTCTCAACGCCTTCGCTCGCTTATGCGCAAGGCGCACCAGCAGCGCCTGTTGCTGCTGGTGCGATGCAGATGCCAGCTTCTATGCAGAGCATGCAGCAGCCTTCAGCACCTCAACCGGTGGTAGCGCAGGTGCAGCCTGCGCCGCAGCAAGCCTACACCCCAGCGCAAGCGCCTACGCCCGCTGCACCTGCTCCGCGGCCGGCTCCTGCGCCTCAGCCCATGCCCACGCCGCGGCCCGCACCTGCACCGCAACAGGTTCCTGCGCCGCAACCCGCTCCTGCGCCACAACCGATGCCAGCTCAGGCGGCTACGAGCTCACCGGCATCGAATGTGCCTCCTGCTTCTGTCGACCTTACGAACGCTGCGGCCCTTCAGCGCATGTGGCATTCGGTCACTTCAGCACTTCGAAAGTCGAATCCTGCGCGTGGCGTTCTGTTCATGGGTGCGAAGATCGAGGCCGATCCTCAAAACCATGGTGTGAAGATCGTCTTCTCGCCCGATTCGAGCTTCGCCTATGCTGCAGCTCAGAAAAAAGAGGTGAAGGACGTTCTTGCGCAGAGCTTCATCGAGGTGACGGGCGGCTCGGTGCCGTTCCAGCTACTCATGGGGCAAGGAGGATCCGCTCCTTCTGCTGGTTCGAACTATCAAGGCACGGTGAATCAGAGCGCCTCTACATCGGCAGCTTATGCGCCGCAAGCGCCTCAGCCTCAAGCTGCTGAGGTCCCTCAGGCAGTCCCTCAGGCATCTCAGAACGCTCCAGTGTCAGTGCCGACTTCAACGCCAGTTTCGGCACCAGCATCGGCAACGACATCAGCTTCGGTGTCAACTCCAGCATCGGCAGCGACGCCGGTGCCAGCATCAGGGCCCGCTCCGAGCGCTCAACCTGCCGCTGCTCAGCAACCACCTGCCTTTCAAGCTGAACCGGCGGTTTCAGGAATGATGGGACGCTACGAAGATGAGTCACCGTTCGTGGACCGTGATGCTGATTTCGCACCTGACGTCCCTCAAGCAGCTTCCGTGCAGCAGTCGCCGCAGACCGCTCAACCGGTTCAAGCTTCTCAACCCGCCCAGCCCTCGCAGCAGCCTGCAGTAGCTCAAGAGTCTGGATCCCAGTCGGCAGCGTTCCCGCAGGGGTCGCAGCCGAATGAGGGCGCGCCCGTTGCGCCAGTGCCGAGCGAAACGCACCAGGAAGCTGGTCAAAGTGGTCAAGCTGTTCAGCCGGAACAACCTCGTTCAGAGCCTCAAGCGGGAGAAGGGCTTTCAGAGGCTGACCAAACCAGACAGATTCTCACTGCGGCATTCGGTGAGGATTTGCGGATAACCACTGAAAATTGATAACGTATAATCGAGCAAAACAAAAAACGAGACGAGGAGTTCAACTCTATGGATATGAAACAGATGATGCGTCAAGCTCAGAAGATGCAGAAAGAGCTCAATAAGGCGCAGGAGGAAATCGCCACGATGAGCTTCGAAGCAACCGCGGGTGGCGGCATGGTCACAGCTGTTGCATCGGGCGACATGGCTATCACCTCACTTACTATCGATCCAGATGCCGTCGATCCTGAAGATGTTGAAATGCTGCAAGACATGGTCGTTGCTGCAGTAAATGAAGCGCTGCGCGGTGTTTCTGAGCTCAGCAACCAGCGTATGAGTGCGGTTACGGGTGGCATGAACATTCCAGGGCTCATGTAGCAACTCGTGTACGCTGCTTCTGCAATACAAAATCTACTCGATGAACTTGAGCGCCTTCCTGGCATCGGTCCGAAATCAGCTCAGCGCATCGCTTACTGGATCTTGAACAATCCCAAGGCCGACGCGATGCGGCTTGCCGATGCGATCAAGGAAGTAAAGGATACGGTGCATTTTTGCCCCCAGTGCTTCAACTATGCCCAAGGCGACCTTTGCGAGATCTGTGCATCGCCCAAACGCGATGCCACGTGCATTTGCGTGGTCTCTGAGCCGCGTGACATTCCGCCCATCGAGCGCACAGGGACGTTTTCTGGGCACTATCATGTGTTGGGAGGAGCGCTTTCGCCCTTGGAAGGGATCGGCCCTGATGAGCTTCATGTGGCTGAGCTCATGGCGCGTCTTTCGAATCCTGACATTACCGAGGTTATTTTGGCCACGAATCCAAACGTTGAAGGCGAAACGACGGCGAGCTACCTCGCGCGTCTCATCAAGCCGACGGGTGTTACGGTCAGCCGCCTTGCGAGCGGGCTGCCAGTAGGGGGCGACCTCGAATTCGCCGACGAAGTAACACTCGGCCGTGCCATCGAATCACGCAGGATCTTGTGATCTCGAGGCCGTTTCCCTTTGCTTACGAAGCAACAGGCTTGTTCTGCATCTCGAGCAATTTGCTCTTTAGCTCATCTTCAAGACGGCGAATTTCAACCTCTGCTTCAGCGCGTTTCTGTCTGCCTTCTTGTTGGATGCGCAAGACATCGTCGAATGTCTGGATGAGCGTTTCGTTAGTGTGCTGAAGCGTTTCGATATCTACGATGCCGCGCTCGGTCTCCTCTGCAATCTGCGTGGTGGAGGATTGCAGCATGTCGGCGTTCTTGCGCAGCAGCTCGTTCGTTGTTTTATTGACGGCATTTTGCGCCTTGACCGCATCAGCTGCATTAGCGATGCCAAGCGAGAGCACCATCTGGTTCTTCCAGAGCGGAATGGTGTTCACGAGCGTCGTCTGGATCTTCTCGATCATGGCGATCTCGTTGTTCTGCACCATGCGGATCTGCGGAGCGGTTTGCATTGCGATAACGCGCGTTAGTTCGAGATCGGAAAGCTTGCGCTCGAACCGCACGATGCGCTCTTCAAGATCGCGCGCGGCTTGAGCGTCTTCAGGACGGCCCGTCTCTTCTGCTTTTGCAACAAGGGCAGGCAGTTCTGTGTTCTGCACTTCGGCAAGCTTTTTCTTGCCGGCAAGGATATACATCGTGAGCTCTTTGAAGTAGACGATATTCATGTCATACATCTTATCGAGCGTTGCATTGTCTTTCATCAGGCGCATCTGATTGTCTTTAAGAGCCTTCACCACGCGCTCGACGTTCTTCTCTGCTTTGTCGTATTTCACGCGCAGCGCCTGCACCTTGTTCACGCCTCGTTTGAAGAATCCGAAGATGCCCTTTTCGTCTTCGGCGTCGAAATTCCTCAATTCGCCGACCACCTCGGTCAAAAGCGCTCCCACTTCGCCGAGCTCTTGCGTACGTACACTCTTGAGCGCACTTTCGGAAAAGTCGGCCATCTTCTTTTGTGCGCCAGCGCCATATTGCACGATCATGTTCGAATCGTTCAGATCGATCTGCTGCGAGAAGTTCTCGACCATCTCCTTTTCTTCAGGGCTCAGTGCGCTTTCATCAAGCTCTGCCTTTGGTGCTGGTTCGGTTTCCACGGTCGTTTCTTCGACCAGTTCGATCGCACCGCTCTCATCAAGATTCGGCTCGAGGGTGAGCGAAGGCACGGGCAGATCGTTATCGGGTTTGATCTCGTCGGTCATTTATCTATCCTCCTGGGGTTGTTCGAATGGATTGTCTATGAGCCCTTCTTGGGCAAGCACGGTATGAAGAACGGTTATATCGGTCGAGACATCCCATGTGATGTCTTTGAATATCGAATCGAGCAGTTTCTCGAAAGCGGTGTTGAGGGTGCCGAGCGTTTCTTCGATCTCCTTCTTCGAACTTTGGATGGCATCGCTCTGGATCGGTTGGCTATCAAGCTCCTCGTAAGCGTTGAGCAGCTTGATCGTGAGGGGCAGATAGTAATCCATAAGCTGTTCGAGGTCAGGCAGAACTTCGGGATGCTCTTGAGCACGCTTGAAGATGGTCTGCAGAATCGTTTCGGTCTGTTCGAGCTTTTCGCTCACCACTGGATCGGGGATCTCATCATTGCTCGCTGCGATCTTGGCAAGGTAGGCCTGTCCGCGTTCGAGCATCGCTTGCGCTTCTAGGGAGAGGGGAGTTGCTTTCTTGTTGCCCTCCACGCTTGCGAGCAGCTGTTGTTCGCGGTCGCGCTCAGCTTTCGAGCGGAGTGTCTCGCGGTATTGCTCGTAAGTGGCGTTGGTGACCATGAGCGTGGTCGCCTGGTCATCAAGATGGCCTTCGCGGAACATGCCCTTATCGATCATCTTATGCAGATCCTTTTCGACCAGGTTGTCGGTTTCACCGGTTTGGGCTGCTAGCTCTTTGATCGTGCAGAAGGTACGGGTACCCAGGATGCGGCGATAGGCCTGAAAGCGTTTAGCGAAGCCCGCACGCTTCGCGCCGAAAACGCTCATCGCCACACTTCCGCCGCAAAGACAGAGCATGACCGTTGCCCCGATCGCAAAGCCTGCAGAGAAGAGTCCGGCACCCAGGAATGCAAGAAGCGAGAGAACGCCGAACGAGGCTGCCAATACGCCTCCGCCGATAGCCATAGCATATCCTGAGGCTTTGACGCCATTTGCGGGCGCATAGCGGTTTTGCACGGCCATCAGTTCATTGCGCTGCGCATTGAGTGCGTTGAAGTATTCGTTTTGACGCCTGATATGTTCGGCATTTGCTTGCGCGGCGTTTGATTGTGCCTGCGAAAGACCGGTGGCGATGCTCGAGGCTGCTGCATTGATCGATTGTTCGACAACGCTTTTCACAGACGAAAAATCCTGCGAAGTGATCGCTTCTTGTATGGCGTCTTTTATTTGATCGCCGAAATTCTTGGTCATGAACAAACCTCTGATACTCTCAGTCGCTCTGTCTCATTATAAAGGCATGTTCCTACCGCAGGGGAGAGCAACGCGATCTTTTGTATAAAAATAGGGCACTACCTGGAGTAACGCCCTAAATTGGATATGGTTTCCTGTCCTTTAGCCTTGCATAGCCATAATTATGCTGCGAATATTCTTCTTATGAGCCGTGTTTGTTTTACACGTTATGAGGCAGAACCCAACCTTATCAGATCATTCGACAAGGTTGTCGCGACCTTCGAGTTACTATGCGTGGCTAAAGATAAAAGTATTTCATCTGCTTCTTTACCTCGAAAAGTAGATCAGATACTTGATGATGCGCTAATTAGCTACGACCAAAAGAGATATCAAGGTTGAATGCAAGTTCGATCCTTGAGGTAGCAATCGATCGTCTTCGCAGCCTTTTCAACTCTTGTCGTAACGTACGAATGTCTTCGTCTTATGAGAAGAATGGTGTATCAGCATCAAAGGTAACGAAGGTAAATCGTAGTAACGATCGATCGGATATCCCTCTTCATCGTGATTTTATTTTACCAGTTCAGGGGGTTTAAACGTATGGTCAAGAGCGCATGATTAAGTATTGAATCCGTTTTAAAGTTGCATTATGGAAACTCATGTTGAACGGGGGATATCTCCACCCTTTCAAGGCGTGGTCGATCGATTCGCGAAGCTCACCTGAGTTTTTGAATTAGACTGGGATTGAGTGATCATTTTGTACGCGAACACTAGATAGAAGGGATCTTACATGAGCGGTGTCTATACAACTGATAACAGCTGGATGGAAGAAGTCGATTTTTCTGACGAGGAGCAGCGTTGCAAAGCGCTCGATGCACGTGATGAGGAATCGTTCAATGGGATGCTCGGGATTCGTTTTGCCGAACAGAGCTCCGATAGAACCGTCGCCGAACTCGACATCCACCCCCGTCTCTTCCAACCGTTCGGGTTCCTTCATGGGGGAGTAACGCTCGCACTCGTCGAGGCAGCTGCTAGTCGCGCGGTAGATATGCGTGCCGACTACGAAAAAGAGCGTCCTTTTGGCGTTCATATCGAGATCGATCACAAGAAGCCAGGCAGGCAAGGGGTGTTGCGCGCGATCGCGACATTCGATTATCAGGAAAAGAACAAGCAGATCTGGAATATCGAAGTGCGCGACGAAGACGACGATATCGTCTCTGATGGCATCTTCGTTACCAAGATCGTCTCCCTCGAGCGACTCGCTCAAAAGCAAGCTGAGCGCGAAGGAAAATAAGCGAAGATGCTTGAGTAGACTCGCCCGGGAGGGTGCAAGCGTTTTTCTCAAAATCCTTCCTACTGTGAAGGTTTTGTGCACCGGTAAGCGGTAGTTTTTGCTCGAATAAATTCCCTCTTTTCCTGGGGTTTTATGATTTCGAAAAAAAATTCAACCATTCGCCCAAACTTTCTCAAAATACTTCTTGACGCACCCCCTACCCGCGAGGATAATACTGCCTTGCGCGACTCACGAGTGG
>UPYK01000013.1 GCA_900538545.1 uncultured Eggerthella sp.
CTACCCGGGCATTTGTCACCTTGTCTCAAACTCTTCGGTATCCCTTGCTCTTTACCAAGGTGACAAAAGACCGGGTAGTTTGTCATCTTCCAAAACGAAAAAAAGGGGCACGAAACCCGTACCCCTTTTCGAATGCGAATGAAGGCGCTCTTAGAATGCCTTTTCCTTGATCTTCGCAGCCTTGCCGACCTTGTCGCGCAGGTAGTAGAGCTTTGCGCGGCTCACATCACCACGACGGGTGACTTCGATCTTCTCGATCTTGGGAGAGTGAACCGGGAAGGTACGCTCCACGCCCACGGAGAAGCTGATCTTACGAACCGTGAAGGTCTCGCGATTCGAAGCACCATGACGACGGATAACATCGCCCTGGAACACCTGAATACGCTCGCGATCGCCTTCTTTGATGCGATAGTGAACCTTCACCGTATCGCCAACGTTAAAGCTTGCAACCTCAGGATTGATCTGCTGTTGCTCGATTGCGCGGATGATATCCATGTCAAATTCCTTCTATATTTCCACTACTTTATATACAAACACAAAGTGATGTCAGAGACACAGCTGATAATTATACGGTGAGCCAAATTGCGACGCAAGAAGCAAATGTAAAAATTGTTGCAAAACCACTCGCCTAGCGGCAGACGGTTCGCGCACACGCTCCTGCGGCGCTAGATGAGCAACAACAAACCGTACGAGCCTACCCCCGCAACGATGCTCCATACGAGCGATTTCGTCTTGATGGCAACGGGAATCACGATGAGCGCAGCGATGACCGGAATCATCGCAGGCCACAAGCCCGCATCGAACATGCCAGGGCTGAAGATGTCGTTCGCGATGAGCGCAGCGAAGGCAGCTGGCGGAATGAAGGCGAGCGCCTGAGAGAGCCATCCGGGCAGCTCACGGCCGCGCAGTGCGAAGAGCGGCACCGTGCGAAAGACAAGGATCGTAAGCGCGCATCCTATGCCGATGAGCGCGAACTCAGTCCAACCCACGTGCGCTCACCCGCTCTCTTCTTACCACGATCATACCGGCAGCAACACCCAAAAGAGCACCGATCAAGATAGCCGGCCCTGAAAGCCCCACGCATTTCGCCAGGTACACGCCAAGCACCGCAACCACGCCAGCAGCAATGTTGCCTTTGGTGGCTGGTTGTGAGAACAGCAAGCACAAGAAGATGCTCGTCATCGCGAACGATGCGAGCGCAGTGGGCACGGTGAGCAGGCTTCCAAGCAGCACCCCGAGCACGTTAGCGAGCGCCCAGGAGCTTTGCGAGAACAAGTTAACGAGCGTTGCACCCTTGATGTTCCACTCGCCCTGCTCGAGCTTCACCACGTTCACCGCGAATGATTCATCGGTAACGGTCGCACCATACAGGAACGCCAGGCGCTTGTTCACATTCTCGCAAAAGCGCGAGAGCGATGCACTATAGAGCATCTGGCGGGAATTGACGAGCGTCACGCTCGCAATGATGGCGGCCATGGGAGAACCCAGCAACCACATATTTGGAATCATGTACTGACCAGCGCCGGAATAGAAAAGGGCGCTCAACAAGAACACCTGGAGCGCATCCATGCCGACCGATTGGCTCAAGATGCCACAAGGAATGCCGAGAAAAATATAGCCCACCATAATAGGTGCGGCCATCTGCAATGCTTGTTTTACGAGTGATACGTTTTTCATGACCGCATCAGTATAGCGCTATCAGCCTTGAGCGCACTCTCTTCTCCGTCGGTGGATGAAGAGGGATCCTGCTACCTTAATGTTGTGCGTTCCACGATTTCGGAACGAACATGTCCTCGAAGAAGTTGATCGCATAGCGATCAGTCATGCCCGCAACATGATCGGTGACCGCACGCAGCGGATCGTCGCCAGCAAGCGCACGATATTCCGCAGGCACTTCATCGTAATGGCGCACGAAGTAGTTGAACAGATCCTCGACCAAATGGCGCGCTTTGTATACCTCGCGCATGACCTGATCGGACGTATAGACCTTGTCGAACAAGAACGAACGTAGCTCCATCATGGCTTCCCAGATCGGTTCGCTCATGGCGATATCGCCCTGCGCATCGGAGGTGACGATCATATCCTCAACGAGCGTTTGGATGCGATCGGCGTGATTCTCCCCGATGATGCGATGAGTGGATTCCGGCAGATCGGATTCTTTGAGCACGCCCGAGCGAAGCGCGTCGTCGATATCGTGATTCACGTACGCAATGCGGTCAGCCGTTGCAACAATGCGACCTTCATACGTTTTGGCGCGCTCTGAGCCCGTATGGTGCACGATGCCATCGCGCACTTCCTCGCTCAAGTTAAGGCCCTTGCCTTCGTTCTCGATGACCTCGACCACGCGCAAACTCTGGATATTATGGCGATACAGCACCTTGTTCTCCGGTGCCTCGGGGTCGAGCCCCTTATGAAGCGCCAAACAGCGGCTGATCGATTCCTCTCCCACGTGCCCGAACGGCGTATGACCCAGATCGTGCCCGAGCGCAATTGCCTCGGTAAGATCCTCGTTCAATCCAAGTGCGCGTGCGATCGTACGTGCGATCTGCGAAACCTCGAGCGTATGCGTAAGACGCGTACGGTAATGGTCTCCCACCGGCGCCAAGAATACCTGCGTCTTATGGGACAACCGGCGAAACGCCTTGGTATGCAAGATCTTGTCGCGATCCTTTTGATAGGTGGAACGGAAGCGATCCTCCTGCGATGCACGATCGCGCCCCAGCGATCGGTCGGAGAACGAAGCTTGGTCGCTCAAGTGTTCATGCTCTTGTTCGATACGATCATCACGCGTGGTGAGTTTCATGTAATCTTCTTTCGACTAAGCGGTAACGATGAGAAGCCTTCTGCAGGAAGGACAGCGTGACACCGGCGCATCCTGCTTGATGCGGCTGATGCGCGTGCTATCGAAGGCTGAACGACAAGCGCTGCACGATCCATCGACAAGCTCCGCCACGCCGATGCCTCCACATTCATGACAAGAGCGCTCATATGCACGACAAAGTTCGGCATTCAGGGTTTCTGCCAGCTGCTTATGCTCGGCTTCCGCCTGCGCGATCGCACGCGTGAGCGAACCGCCTTCTTCCTGGAACGATGCGATGGCGCTCTTTTCTCGTGCATCCAGCTCGGCGCACCCCGCCATGATCTGGTCCATGAGCGGACGAATGCGCGCGAGCTCGCCATCGACGCGCTCCATATCCTGCGTGAGCTTCTCGCGGCGCTTGACCACCCCATGCAGGTCTTTCGTGTATGACTCAACGCTGCGGTAATCGCCCTTCACCCGATCGAGCGCTTCTTGGGTCTCTTGCTGCTTCTTCTCAAGACGTTCGTCTTCTGAGAGCAGAGCATGCAATTCGTCTTCGAACGCGTCGATCATATCCTGCACCTGGGTCTTCTTCTTGATGATCGCAGAGAGCTTTTGGCGCGTTTCAAGAATAGTTTGGCGCTGAGGGAGCTCATCGAGCTTCTTCTTGTTGCGGATCACTTCGGCATCGATATGCTGAAGTCGTTTGAGGTTCTCGAGCTCCTGATCGCTTGCGTGCATGCCTACCTCGCTCATCTCGTATGGGGCGAATCGCTATTGGCGAATGGTTTCAGGGGTATACCAATTCTTCGATTGATCAACAACCATGATACATGAATCTGGCAGACCCGCCGCGAGCGCTTCGGTCGCGAGAAGAGCACAGAGCGGAAGCTCTGAAACGTCGTGTCCCAGTTCGATGATCGACAGCCCGCTCTGGCGCGCCTCGAGCGCCACGTGATACTTCACCTCACCGCAGATCAGACAATCGATGCCATTCTCCAAACAGAGGTCGACCAGGTCGTTTGCTGACCCACCACAGGTGACGATCGATTCGAGCAGGGTATCGGGATTACCCCATACGCGCGGCACCGAACCGAACACGGAGACCGAGCGTGCTGCGAGATGCTTGAGCGAGAGCGCACCCTCTTCGCTCGCGCACACCATTCCGAAGCCTTTATCAGCGTTGTCAGCAAGCGGGTCGAGCACATAACGCGGCTTGAGACGCAGCAAGGTGGGCAAGATCGAAAGTGCTTGCGGCGCAACATCGAGCGCCGTATGGAAATTCATGCAATTGATGCCGTGAGAGAGCGCATAGTTCACTACCGCCCCGGGTTTTGCGCCCTGCACGGTCTCCGGCATGAAGTTGCTCACCGCTTCGATGAACACGGGGTGATGCGTGAGCACCACGTTCGCACCAAGGTCAGTAGCTTCTTTGAGTGCTGCGATGGTGGGATCGAGCGCAACCACCACGCCGGTCACTTCGACACCTGGGTTGCCCACGGTAAGCCCCGTGCGATCCCAAGCGCACGCATCCTCAGCAGGAAAGACCGAGAGCAAACGCCGCTCGAGCGTGCCAACAGAAACGCCCGTCTTCACGGGCGCGAGAGGCCCCGTTGGGACCTTGAACAATGCATTGATATCTGATTGAGACATGTCAACCTTCTTTCGCGTTAAGAGAGCGGGATCGCTCTTCTCTCACCACCTGGCAACAACGCGGTGATCTCGCGATATCCCGCTTCATAGAGAAGTTTCAATCCAGCGTCGATGCCGCGATCGACATTGCACGGCTCGTGCGCATCTGTTCCCAGTGTAACGGGCACGCCTGCTTTTCTGAATTCTGTTAACAAATCGATATGAGGGAAGGGCTCTTTGCAGGCATAGTAAGCTCCCGAAGTGTTCACCTCGATCATGCGCTCCCCTGCCGCCGCCGCTTCAGCAGCTTGCGCGTAGGCGCGAGCACGATCGAAGGCTGGCGAAGGATACTTGGCGAACTTCTTCACCAGATCGGGATGTGCCATGACCGTATAGGGCATATCCGAAACGCACGCCGTGCAGAACTGGTCGAAATAGCGCTCCCAGATCGCATCGTGACCGACCTCGTCCCAATGATCGACCTGCTCAGGATCGTCGAAAGGCCACATATCAAGATAGTGAACCGAGCCCAAGATGATATCGAAGCGGCTCCAATCGATGCTCGAAAGATCGCGGTCCTCATAGTCTCCGAGCCAGTCGAGCTCGGTCCCAACGAGGATCTGCATGTTAGGGTGAAGAGCGCGCTGTGCTTCGATCTCGCGAACGTAGGGATCGAGCGCATCCCAGGGCATCGAGACGAAGTTATCAGGGTCGACCTCATGAGAGAGCGGAAAATGCTCGGTGAGAGCCAGGATCGAGATGCCCGCCTCGCGAGCCGCCTGCACGACCTCAGCGATCGTGCCGTTTCCATGCCCGGTAAGCCCCGTGTGCGTATGTGTGTTAATGTACTCCATGATCACTTCACTACCTCTCGAAGCATGCGTAGCGCATGATCGATGTCTTTTTCTGTGGTGGTTGGTCCGAGCGAGAAGCGCACCATGCCAAGCGCACGATCGCGCTCGATCCCCATGGCAGAAAGCACGTGCGAAGGCTCGAGATCGCTCGACGAACACGCCGATCCTCCCGATACGCACACTCCCCGCCGATCAAGCTGCAGGATGAGCGTTTCGCTCTCGAAACCCGGGCACAGCACCGTAACGATATGTGGCCCATAGTCAGGCGAGCGGGGGTCGATGAACGCCTCGACGCCAGAAAGCTCGCTGAGACCAGTAAAGAGCCTGTCGCGCAAGGCTCGCATATGAGCGCTTGCTGCCTCAAGTTGCTCGTGGCTTGCCTGCGCTGCCGCCGCGAAGCCCACCACACCTGCGATGTTCTGCGTTCCGCTGCGAAGATTCGCCTCCTGACCTCCCCCGACGATCTGCGCGTCGAACGGCGTACGCGTCTTCAAGAAGAGCGCACCCACCCCTTTCGGTCCGCCGATCTTATGGGAAGAGAGCGAAAGCGCATCCACGCCTGTCTGTTTTACCGAGAGCGGTATCTTTCCGAACGCCTGCGTAGCATCGCTGTGGAAGAGCGCACCAGAGCGGTGCGCAAGCTCTGCCAACTGCGTGATATCGGCAAGCGCGCCGGTTTCGTTATTCAACGCCATGATCGAAACGAGCAAAGGGTCGGTTGCCACGTCCAATACGTGTGCAAGCGCCTCAGGCGTAATGGCGCCCCGTTTATCAGGCCTGACGAAGAGGACCTCTATGCCGCGACGGCGCAGCACCTCCGCTGCTTCGAGCACCGCATCATGCTCGATGGCAGAAACGATCACGCTCGGTGCCGCTTCGAGCGCCTTGCCCTTTGCTTGCGAGCCGTAGCCGATATTCACGCCGCGCTTCGCCAGAATCCCCTCGACGATGCCGATAAGAGCAGCGTTGTCCGCCTCGGTCGCTCCTGAGGTGAAGATGATCTCGCTGGGTCGCGCATCGAGCGTGCGCGCGATATCGCGCCGGGCAGCTTCGAGCGTCTTGAACGCATCGCGCCCCGCGGTGTGAAGCGCATTCGCGTTCCCGTTACCCTGCACAAGACCAGCCATCCCCGCTTCAAGATAGGGCGCCATAGCACGAGCAGCCTCGAGCGAAAGCGGTGCCGTGGCTGCCCAATCGAGATAGACGAAAGGCGCATCTGCCATGGGCTATGCACGCCCCTTGTCTGCCTGCGCGTCCGTTCCCGCCAGGCGGATCTCCTCGATCGCGCGAGCGGGATCCCCTGCGGCGAACACGCCCGATCCTGCGACGAGCACATCAGCACCTTGAGCACACACCAATCCCGCCGTGCGCTCTGCGCTGATGCCCCCATCGACCTCGATGAGCAGATCGGGGTTGCGCTCCTTGGCTACCTGCGCAACATACGCCACGCGCTCTTCACTTCCTTCGATGTAAGACTGCCCCGAAAAGCCCGGGAATACGCTCATGACTAAGATCATATCGACCTCTTCGATGAAAGGATCGAGCGCCTCGATGGGCATATCGGGCTTGAGCGTGAGCGCCGGATGAGCTCCCCGCTCGCGAATATGGCGCAAGAGGGTATGAAGCTCGTCTTCGTCGGGCACGGCCTCGATATGGACCGAGACATAATCAGGGTCGAGATCGAGATACCAATCGATCTGCTCTTGCGGATTCGAGATCATGAGGTGCACATCGATGGGGAGATCGGTTATGGCGCGGAGCTGCTTGATGAACGGTACGCCGATCGTAAGGTTGGGTACGAAATGCCCATCCATCACATCGACATGAATGATATCGGCTCCCGCTTCTTCGAGCATGCGGATATCGCGCTCCATATCCATGAAGTTCGCTGAAAGGATCGAGGGAGCGATCCGTACCGTAGAGAACATGAAACCAAGCTTCCTTTCTCAAGAACCTAGCTGTTTCGCGCTTCAAGATCGAGCAAGAACTGCTTGATCTTGAGCCCTGCAGCATAGCCCACCAAGTCTCCATTCTTCCCGATCACGCGATGACACGGAACGAGGAGCGGCAACGGATTCTTGTTGTTCGCACCCCCTACCGCACGCATCGCGCGCGGAGCATCGATCGCGCACGCGATCTCTTGATAGGTGCGCGTTTGTCCATAGGGAATCTCTTCGAGCGCACTCCATACGCGCTTTTGGAAATCGGTCCCGCTCGCCTTGAGCGGAAGATCGAAGTGCTTGCGCTTCCCCGCCAGGTACTCCTGGACCTGATTGGCAGCATCGTTGGTGAGCGCCGTAGGCGTGCAGGCTCCCTCAAGTTCCGCAGGGCCGAACACGAGTTGAGTGATGTGCGCGCCATCACTCGCGATCGTGATCCTACCCATCGGGGTCGGATAGACGAAGTACGTTCGCTCACTTGGCATAGATGGCCCCCTCGTGCTCAAGTCCCCAGAATTCTGTGGTGAGCGGCCGGTCAAAGAGCGTCATGATGGTCTCCTCGATCGAAGCCTTATCCCACAGCACGCTGCGCACCGCTTTCGTGATGGGCAGCTCCACTCCATAGGAACGCGCGAGCGGCTCGATGGTCTTGCAGGCAAGCGCGCCTTCGACCACCATGTGGGTCTCGTTCTCGTACTCTTCGAGCGTCTTGCCCTTCGCCACGTATTCGCCGAACGTACGGTTGCGCGAATGTTGCGAGGTACACGTTGCGATCAAGTCGCCAGCACCAGCAAGACCCATGACCGTGAGCGGATCGCCGCCACGGGCATACACGAGCCTGCTCATCTCAGCCATACCACGCGTCATGAGCATGGCTGCCGTATTGTCCCCCATGCCCATGCCATAAGCGATGCCCACCGCGATCGCGATAACGTTCTTGAAGGCCGCGCACAGCTCCACGCCGATGTAATCAGAAGAAACGTAGCACCTGAAGCTCGTGGACGCGAACAACCCGCGAAAGAAGAGCGCGGTCTGTTCAGAAGGAGAAGCGATGACCGTGCCCGAAGGCGTCCGATACACGACCTCTTCAGCATGATTCGGCCCCGAAAGCACCGCAAGGCGATCCTCGTTACCGAGCACATCTGCATATATCTCGATCGGGAGCAGCATCGTTTCCTGCTCCACGCCTTTCGAGCAGATGATGATGGGGGTCTCAGCAGAAACGACCCCTTTCATGCGCTCGGCGAAATCGCGCAAGAGCCTTGAGGGAGTGACCACCACCACCGCGCCTGCGCCCGCAAGCGCCTCCTCGAGCTTGGCAGTAGCCGTGATAGCAGGGTCGAGCGCAGCATCGCTCAGATAGCGCGGATTGCGATGCTCGTTCGTGATCGCTTCGGCCACTTCAGGCTTGCGCGCCCACATGCAGACTTCGTTATCGTTCGAAGCGAGCACGTTCGCGAGCGCTGTGCCCCACGATCCTGCACCGATCACTGCAACTTTCATGACTCACGCCTTCTTCTTCGAGCCGATACGATTCTCGTTATGGTTGATAAGACGCTTGATGTTCTCGCGATGCGCGAAGACAACGAGCAGAGCGGCGATCGAGATAGCGCACGCCGCGGGAAGATTAGGCCAGTAAAGATAGAACGCGAAGAACGGGCAGGCAAGCGCCGCAGCGATCGAGCCCACCGAAACATAGCGCGTCGCGACCACGAGCACCGCGAAGATCACCAGTTCGAACACGGCGAACAGAGGTCCGAACACGAAGAAGAGCGCACCGATGGCCACCGCGATCCCCTTCCCTCCGTGGAACTTCAGCCACGGCGAATAGATATGACCGACCACGCAACCGAAGAAAGAAAGCGCCAAGACGAGCTGACCTGCTTCATAGCCAGAAAGAGGCGCAGTCATTCCCGCAAAGACCGTTCCCAAGAACCCCGAGAGCAGACCTTTGCCGAAATCAAGGATGAACACCGCTCCGCCGCCGATCTTACCGAGCGAGCGCATGGCGTTGGTCGTGCCGATGTTCCCTGAACCTTCATTGCGAATATCCTTCTTGAAGAACAACCGCGAGATGATGACTCCGAAAGGGATCGAGCCGAGGAAGAATGTGATGAGCAGGATGAGGATCGAAGCGATCGCGAGATCCATAGCTTAATCCTTTCGCTTGAAACGAAGACGGACCGGTGTGCCTTCGAGGTCGAAGGTGCTGCGCAAGCGCTTTTCGAGATAGCGCTCGTATGAGGGTTCGATTATATCAGGATGATTGCAGAAGAACGTGAACTGCGGCGGGCAGGTTCCTGTTTGCGTCACGTACTTGATCTTCAAGAGCTTCTTGCCCTTCGAGATCGTGTGACCGAAATCACGGATCTCCTGCAGCCAATTGTTGAGCTTCGAGGTCGAGATGGTCGAGCAGTAATTGTCGTAGGCAGTATCGATCGCATTCCAGATACGATGAACGTTCTTGCCTGAGAGCGCTGAGATAGCAATGACCGGTGCATACCCTACGAACATGAGACGATCCTTGATGCGCTCGCGGATCTCTGCCTTAGCTTCAGGACCTTCGACCAGATCCCACTTATTCAGGATGATCGCCATCGCGCACCCACGCTCGGCCGCCATACCTGCAACGCGTTGGTCCTGGTCGGTAAGGCCGATCGTTCCATCGATGACGAGCAGCACCACTTCTGCACGGTCGATCGCACGCAGCGCGCGCACGTATCCGTAGTACTCGACATCTTCGTCGATCACGCTCTTGCGACGAAGCCCTGCCGTGTCGATGATCGTGTAGTAGCGTCCTTCGTGCTCGATCGTAGTATCGATCGCATCGCGCGTGGTGCCTGCTACATCCGAAACGATCGAGCGATCGTTGTTCGTGAGCTTGTTGGTGAGCGAAGACTTGCCTGCGTTCGGTCGTCCGATGATGGCAACATTGATCGCATCGAGCTCATCGTGCTCTTCTTCGGTTGGCTCAGGGAAACGCTGCACCACTTCGTCAAGAAGATCGCCCGTTCCCGTTCCATGGAGCGCTGAGACCGGCCAAGGCTCCCCTAACCCGAGCTGCATGAATTCCCACATCGCGTTAGTGTCGTTGGGGTTATCGAGCTTGTTCACCACGAGCAGCACCGGCTTGTTCGAACGCCGCAGGATGTTCGCCACCGCCTGATCATCGGCATTGATGCCTGTTTTGCTATCGACCAAGAACAGGATCACATCGGCTTGTTCAGCCGCCACGAGCGCTTGCGAGCGGATCGACTCTTGGAATACGTCGTCCTTATTCATCTCGATACCGCCCGTATCGATGAGCGTGAATTCACGCCCGCTCCAATCAGCCTCGTGATAGGAACGATCGCGCGTTACGCCACGCATCTCATGGACGATGGCTTCATTGTTCTCTGCAATACGATTGACCAGCGTTGATTTGCCCACATTGGGGCGGCCAACGATGGCGACGATGGGCAAGGCCATAGGATAGTCCTTACTAATCGAGCGTCTCCAGATAGGAAACGACTTCTTCGATCTGGTTTTCAGGGGTCGACGCCCCCGCACTGATGCCGACCGTGGTCTTATGAGCGAACCACGAAGGATCGATCTCTTGTGCGCTCTCTATATGATAAACCGCATCGCAGCACCCAGCGCACATTTCATATAAACGGGTGGTGTTCGACGAGTTCCTGCCGCCGATCACGAGCATCACATCGACCGAGCGAGCAAGAGCGCGGGCAGCATCCTGACGCTGGATGGTAGCGAAGCAGATGGTGTCCTTCACCACCGGCTCGATGCCCCGTGCCTGAAGCGCCTCAACGATCTCGGCAAGCTTCTGGTGGGATTGCGTAGTTTGCACGACGATGCCGACCGGTTCGTTCAGATCCTCTGGGATATCCTCGACCGCGCCGACCACCATGCACTGATCGCCCTCGCGACGCGCATGCGCCAAGATCCCCTCGACTTCTGGATGCCCTTCTTCACCCACCACGAGCACATGAAAGCCTTCGGCAGCAAGTTTCGCTGCCGCGCGTTGTGCGCGCATCACGTGAGGACAGGTAGCATCCACGATCTCATTTCCGCGGGCGGCAAGCGCGTCGAGCACTTCGGGAACGACCCCATGCGAACGGATGACCACCGCCTGCTCTGTGCAGTCTTCGACCGCATCAGCCACGCGAATGCCACGCGCTGCAAGATCGCTCACTACCTGCGGATTATGGATGAGCGGACCGAGCGTGCAGACCGTCTTGTCCGCATTCGCCGTCTCGAGCGTCAAGTCAAGAGCGCGCTGAACGCCATAGCAAGCGCCTGCATATTCGGCGCGCGAAACCTTGAGCCTACCCATCAGTTCTCCTGGGGTTTCGGCTCATAATCGGGAAGCGCTGCAACATCAACGCGAGGAATCTCGTGTTCGGCGAACACCGCCGTATAATCCTTGCTCTCAGGGAAGAGCTCGACCATGTTCACTTCCGAGGGCGCGCTATCGTGGCTGAGCGCGATAGCTTCGCGCAGCACATACCAGGTGGCAGCTTCAAGGCGCTCCTCTTTCGGAAGGAAGTCGAACGAAGAGAGCGCGATGGGTTCGCCATAGATCGCGGTGAGCTTCGGGAAGCGCACGTGCTCCCCTTTCCGCTTGATGCGATCGACGTTCTTGAGTCCGAGCGGCACGAGCGGGGCTCTGCCGAGCTTCGCAATGAGCGCAGCACCACCATGGATGGCAGGGGTCTTGTTCCCCTTGCCACGACGCGTACCTTCGGGGAAGATACCGACAAGCTCCCCGTTCTTCAGGAAGCGCGCCGCACGTTTGACCGTCGACATGTCGGCAGTATCGCGCTTGACCGGGAACGCTCCCACACGAGCGAAGAAGAAACCCAAGAAACCGCCCGCTACCTCAAAGAGGCTCTCGCGCGCGATCAAACGCGTCCAACGCTTAGGCCATGAAGCCAAGAACATCATGACCACATCGATGTAGGAATTGTGCGGAGAGAGCACGACTGCACCGGTCTTCTTGCCGGTGAATTGCAGGATGATATCGCGATTCTTCACCGAGAAACGGAAGACGATCTTCATGAGCACGAGCACGATGCCAGCAACGATATTGCCGACAACGCGATTCATCTGGTTCGACTTGTCGTTGCCATCGGCCGACATGTCCCAAAGCTGTTCGCGAGATTTGATCACGCCGCCATCCTATTCCTGCGCGCGCTGAGCTAGCGCGCAGATCTGGTCGATGATCTCTTCGATATAGCAATTCGTCGAATCGATATGAAGCGCGTCTTCTGCAGGCTTGAGCGGCGAGACCGAACGGCTTGAATCGACCTCATCGCGCCTGATGATATCGGCAAGTACCTCTTCGTAATCGATCGAACCCAAGTCGCGATCGACATTTTGGCGCACACGCCTATGCGCACGCTCTTCAGCAGATGCGGTCAAGAACACCTTGCACGCCGCATCGGGGAATACCGTGGTGCCAATATCGCGCCCTTCGACCACGTAGTTGCCGCTCGCGCCAATGCGTTGCTGTTGCGCAACGAGCGCTTCACGCACCGAAGGCGTGGCAGAAACAGGCGAGACCGCCTTGTCGATCTCAGCCGTGCGGATAACAGAGGTCACATCCGCGCCATCGATGAACACGCGACGCGGAATAGGGTCGTTACCCTCGTGCTCGAAAGCGATCTCGCACGTGCGAGCCAGTTCCCCGAGCGCCGCCGCATCCGCAAGATCGATTCCCTCTTCAAGCGCTTTCCACGCGATCGCGCGGTACATCGCACCCGTATCCAAGCACGAAAAACCAAGCTTACGTGCTACCGCTTTGGCAACCGTTGATTTACCGGCGCCTGAAGGTCCATCAATAGCAACGATCATTGAGCAAGCCTTTCAAAACTTTCGAGGAACTGCGGGAAGCTCACCTTCACCGAATCGAAATCGACGATATTCACGGGCGTATTGCCGCATAATCCTACGAGCGACCACGTCATAGCAAGACGATGGTCCTTGCGCGAGTCGAAGGTGAGTCCTTGCGGGACGACGAGATTCGGCTGGCCGTCGATGAACAGGTCATCGTTCTCGCACCAAGCATCGACACCCAAGAGCCCCAGCCCTTCGATGATGGCATCGAGGCGGTTGGATTCTTTCTTCGTGAGCTCGCTCACCTGGCGGAACACTGTTCTTCCGTGCGCATGCGCAGCTACCAGCGCGAGCACCGGGATCTCATCGATCACGCTCGCGATATGCTGCTTAGGGATCTCACAGCCGGTCAACCTGGGGGTATAGGCAGCTTCGATGATACCATACGCTTCCCTACCCTCTTGTCCCATGTGGCGCACTTCGATGGAAGCGCCCATGCGCTCAAGCGTACGGACGAAACCGATACGGCCGGCATTGAGGCTCACATTCTCTACCTGGATCGAACTGCCACGCTTCAAGAGCGCCGCGCAGATAAGGAACGCTGCAGAAGACGGGTCTCCCGGCACATCGATCTCTGAAGCTTTGAGCGTAGCCGGTCCCTGGACCATAGCGCTGCGATAGGCGCTCGTTGCATCCACGCCGAATTCAGGGAGCATTAGTTCGGTATGATTGCGCGAGAGCGCGGGTTCGTTCACACGCGTTTCGCCCTCGGCACCCAAGCCCGCCAAAAGAACCGCCGTCTTCAGCTGAGCAGATGCCATGGGCGCATCGTAAGTGATAGCCTTCAGGTTCGGATTGCCGTTCTCGGTGATGGGCAGGTTCTCCTGCGCTTCAGGTTCGAAATGCACGCCCATCTTCATGAGCGGCGCGATGATACGACGCATCGGGCGCTTCTTGAGCGATTCATCGCCAGTGATCTCGACCTTGATGGGCCAAGGCGCGACAACACCCATGAGCAGGCGCGCCGTAGTGCCAGAATTGCCGCAATCGAGCGGATGATCAGGCTGCTTGGGGCCTTCGGCGCCCCATCCGGTGATGCCACCAGAGAGCGATCCGTCTACCCCAACCTCAAGGTTCACCTTAGCACCGAGCGCGGTAACGACATCGATCGACGAACGCACATCGGCCGAATCGAGCACGCCGGTCAGGCGTGACGTTCCTTCAGCCATAGCTGAGAACAGGACCGCCCGGTGCGAGATCGATTTATCCCCCGGAACCGTAGCTGCACCATCGAGCGGCGCCTTGAGCGGCTCGATGCGCATGATATTTTCTGCATCCATCTCTGTTACTCCTTAGAACTCAAAGGATGGAAGGAAATAGTGAACCCTGCCTTAATGAGCTGGGTCGATAGTTTCCCGATATCCCCTTCATCGGTCAAAATCAAAACGAGGACAGCACTTGATGACGTGATGTGATCGATCTCGATAGATTGTATGTTGCAGCCGACCTGGCTTGCGATCGTGGTGACCTCTGCCACCACGCCCGTACGATTCGTAAGCGGAATGCGCACTTCGAGCAGATCTTCGGTCGCAGGAATCCATTTTGCGGGGAGCGCCTTACGTGCATTGGCTGCACGATCGAGCAGCGCCGTGAACTCGGCACGATCCGCACCCGCGAGCGCTTTGGCGTACTGCGAAAGGATCTCCTGCATCTCTTCGAGGCCCCGGGTGATAGCTTCAGGGTTCTCGAAGGCGATGCCCGTCCAGAGCGCAGGAGAACCAGCCGCGATGCGCGTTGAATCCTTGAACCCACCGGCTGCAAGACGGAAGAGCGCTTCCTGGTCTCCCGCATGGCGCACCGCGAGTTCAACCAGAGAAGAAGCAACGAAATGCGGCACATGGCTGATGATGGCCACTGCCTCATCGTGCCCTTCACGCGTAAGGCTCACCACGCGCGCACCGAGCGCCGTGAGCACCTCATGAAGCGCCGCGAAGGCATCGGGCGAAGTATGCTCATCGGGGCACAAGACCCAGTGGGCGTTCTCGAAGAGGTTATCGCGCGAACCCGTGACGCCGCTCTTCTCCGAGCCAGCCATAGGATGCCCAGGAATGAAGTGATCGAGATGAGGCAAGATAGCTTGGGCTTCTTCAACGATCTGCGCTTTCGTGGAACAGGTATCGGTGATGATGCCCTGATAATCGCAATCGGCGAGCATGCGGAAATACTCTGGCACCGACCCGACCGGTGTTGCGATAACCACCAGATCGCACGTATTGAGCGCTTCAGGAAGCTCTGGGGCGTTCGGGCTAAAACCTTGCGTGATCCAACCGCGGTCGAGCAATTCATCGATCGCTTCTTGCGAGACATCCACACCAAGGATCGGAGCATCGGGATACGCCTTGCGATAAGCGCCAGCGAACGACGCTCCGATCAAACCAAGACCTATCACTGCGATGGATTCAATTTGCCGATCCATGGATGCTCTCAACTCTCCTTGCCTAAACGGATGAAAATGCGAAGGTTACCTTCGTTATTTCATTCTATCACGGGAAAGACCCGATGCAGCGAGGAGCGCGCGGTGTTCCTCTTCGCTGAGAAGACGCCACGTGCCTGCTTCAAGATCTGAGAGCGAAAGAGGACCGAGCGCGATGCGCTCCAGCTTGTGAACAGGATGTCCAACGGCTTCACCCATACGGCGGATCTGACGGTTGCGCCCCTCGTAGATCGTGATCTCAAGAAGGGTATGCTTTGGCTGGCGCTCGAGAAGCTCCACCTCTGCTGGCTGCGTCGGTCCGTCTTCGAGCACGACCCCCCTGCGCAGTGCTTCAAGCGTACGCTCACCGACCTGCCCGCTCACCAGAGCGCGGTAGGTCTTCGGCACATGATGGCGCGGATGGATGAGCGCGTTTCCCAACTCCCCATCGTTGGTGAAGAGCAGAAGCCCAGTGGTGTCCTTATCGAGTCGGCCGACCGGGAACAACCCCGCGAAGCGTTTCGTTGGCACCAGTTCCGAAACACAGCGTCCACCATGCGCATCGGACATAGCGCTCAGATATCCTGCTGGCTTGTTGAGCATGAGCACCACGTGTTCTTCGGGAAGCGTAACGCGCGCACCGTCGAGCTCCACCACAGCGCAGGCCGGATCGATCTTCGTGCCCATCTCGCGCACCACTTCCCCGTTCACGCTCACCCGCCCAGAAGCGATGAGCTCCTCCGAAGCCCGTCTGCTCGCAACGCCCGCGCGTGCGAGGAATTTCTGGAGGCGAACAGGTTCCACGAAGCAGCCTCTCTACTCTTCGTCGAAGCTGATCGATTCGAGGTCGATCTTCTCGACCGCACCGAGCGCACCCGTGAGAGCTTCGAGCATCTCCTGGTCGTTCTCTTCTTCCACCTCGTAGCTGAACGCTTGTTCCTTCACGAAACCAAGACGCTCTGAAATGAGATTGCGCGTGGCTTCATCGGGTGCGAATGACTCAAGATCGGGAAGCTCTGCGATCGATCTCAAGCCGAAGCGCTCCAAGAACATCTTCGTGGTGCCATAGAGCGTGGCGTTCGACGGCGCTTCGGTAACGCCCGCTTCGCGCAGATAGCCCTTCTCGAGCAGCGAATTGAGCGAGCTGTCCGAGCTTACGCCGCGGATAGCAGAGACATCATTGCGCGTGACCGGCTGACAATAGGCAACGATCGCGAGCGTCTCGAGCGCTGCCTGCGAAAGCTTGCGTTTATCCCAGGAAACGACGTACTGCTCGAGCAATTCGTGGTAGCGCGGATGCGTGACAAGCTGCCAGCCCCCTGCGCGCTCGTTGAGCTGGATGCCGCGATCCTGCTGTTGATAGGTCTCTTGCAGCTCTTTGAGCGCAACTGTGATGCGGTCGACATCTTCCTCGAGAAACGCTGAGAGCGCATCGGTGTCGATCGGGTCGCTCGTAACGAACAGCATCGCCTCGAGCGCTGATTTCAGGTCGTGATCGTCTCTCATCTCAAAAGCATCCATAGTGCGCTTCCTTATTCTTCGTCCTGGCTTTGCGCCGGGCGTTCATTATCGATATAACTGATGGCGATGTCGCCGAAGAGCGCGTCTTGTCGCAGCGAGATCTTCGCTTGCTTGAACAGCTCGAGGATCGCCAGGAACGTGACCACGATCACGTGCGAATCGGTGTCCTTCTCGATGAAATCGGAGAACTTGACCACGCGCTGGTGGCGCAGCGCATCGTGGATGCGATCGATCTGCACCTCAACCGGGATCGCGCGCTTGGCGATATGCTCAGATTCCAGCAAAAAGATATCCTGGCGGCTGAAGACCTGCGCACACAGCGCTCCCAGCTTATCGAGCGAAACACCCTTCAGGTAGTCAGGCATCAAGCGAAAGAGCGATCGGTCAGGACCGAACGGACGCTCATGCATGCGCGTTTCCGTCTCGAAGCGCACCGCAAGTGCTGCCGTAGCATTCTTGAACTTCTTGTAGTTGATCAAGCGCTCAACGAGGATTCGCCGCAGGTCGGAAGGCTCGTACTCCTCGTACTCTTCCCCTTCTTCAGGCATCTCCTGCGGCAACAAGCTCGCAGCTTTTATCTCGAGCAAGGTGGAAGCCACCACGATGAAGTCGCTCGCGATCTCCAAGTCGAGTGCTTGCATGCGCCTGATCTCAGCCAAGTATTGATCGGTGATATCCGAGAGCGAGACCTGCCCGATATCCACGCGCTGACGATGCACAAGGTGCAACAGCAGATCGAAGGGGCCTTCGAAGCTCTCTATTTTGACCTTATACGACACTGATGTGATCCTTCGTTTCCCGGGCCCATCATGCGCCCGGTATCAGGAGCGAGCCGAGCGCCCCTGCGGTGACATTCAAGTATTCACTGATGATATTGAAATGAAGGAGGTAGGGCAAGACGAACAGCACGATCAAGAAGATAGGGAACGCATACTGCTGAACCTTGTAATAGGTGGGCAGGTACTTCACCGGCAAGAAGAACGCGATGATCGAAGAGCCATCGAGTGGCGGGATGGGCAGCAGATTGAAGAACATCAGATAGAGGTTCACCATGATGAAGATCGGCAGGAACCACCAATAGAAGTAAAAGAAGAATTCCTGATGCGTAGTGAGAGCTTGCGCGTGCAAGGCGAACATGAGCGCTGAACCGATGAGCGCCAGCACGAGATTCGCCGCCGGTCCCGCAAGACCGACCACCACATCGCCCACACGCTTGTCCTTGAAGTTGTTCGGGTTATAGGGCACCGGCTTTGCATAACCGAACACCGGCGCATGCATGAATGCCAACAGAAGCGGCAGGATGATCGTGCCGAACGGATCGATGTGCTTGAGCGGATTGAGCGTGAGGCGGCCGCTTTGCTTAGCAGTATTGTCTCCAAGCTTGTAAGCGGCGAACCCATGCATGAATTCATGGCAGACGATGGCAGGGATGAACGCCAGAATGCTGCAAACGATATAAACTACCTGATAATCCATTACCACCTCTGCTTTTACACGAGACCCGAGAAGCCGTTTTGGTGCAGCGCTTCGTAAGCGCCGATCGCCGCTGCATTCGACAGATTGAGCGAACGCAGGCCCTCTTTCATAGGGATGCGCACGCACTGCGCAGCATAACGCTCCAAGATCTCTGGATCGATGCCGCGGCTTTCGCGCCCGAACACCAAGAAGACCTCTCCTGCATAGTCTACTTCAGCGTAGCTGCGTTCAGCCTGCCCTGTGAAAAAGTACAGATTATCCGCGCTATGTTCATCGAGAAAAGCTTTTGTGCTCGCGTGATGGATGATCTTCACGTCGTCCCAGTAATCGAGCCCGGCGCGCTTGAGATTGCGCTCGGAAGGACGAAACCCCAGTGGCTCCACCAAATGCAGGGTTGCACCGATGCAGGCACACGTACGCGCGATATTGCCCGTATTCTGAGGTATCTCAGGCTCGAAGAGCACGATGTGGAGTTTCAACGACATATCACTCTTTTCTTCCTTGTTGGGCGCAGAACAAACGGCCGCGGCGGCACCTCAGATCGGGAATGCTGGCTTACGCTTGCTCGCGCATCGCTTCTTCGACCTCTTCAGACAGTGCGATCCATTCTTCCTCATGTTCGGCAAGGCGTTTCTTGAGCAACGCATGTTCAGCGATCGCCTCGGTCGAACGTTCAGCATCCTCATAGAATGCCGGATCCGCCATGGCTGAGGTAAGCTCATCCATGCGCTTTTGTTCAGTCTCGATGAGCTTATCGAGCTCCGCAATGCGCTTGCGCTGGTTCTTCAGCGCAGCATAGAGCTGGTTGCGTCGCTCTGCTTCGGCGCGTTTCTGCTCCTTCGTTTTGGGGACCGATTGACTCTTCTGACGACGATGCGAACGCACCGTCACTTCGGTCTCTGCTCCACCAGGAACGCCCGGAGCAGCTGCGCTTCCCTGCTCAGAGTTCGTAGCTCTCCCCTGCACCGTGTGCAGCTTCTTGGATGGTACTGTCTCGCTTTGCTCTTCCAAGCTCGTCTTGTAGAGGTAGTAGTCGTAATCACCCGGATAGGACGTGACCCCTTCAGGCGTGATCTCGATGATGCGATTCGCCACCGAGCGGATGAGATGGCGATCATGCGAAATGAGCACGATGGTGCCTTCGAATTGCTTGAGCGCCTGCTCGAGGATATCTGCACTAGCGATATCGAGATGGTTGGTAGGCTCGTCCAAGCAGAGCAGCGGTGTGGGTGCCACGAGCATCTTCGCGAGCGCCAAGCGACATTTCTCACCACCAGAGAGCACCGCGACCTTCTTGTCGATATCGTTCGGTCCGAAGAGGAACGAGCCCAAGAGCGTACGCACCTGTGAGATCGTCCACTGCGGCGCCACGCGGTCAAGTTCCTCGAACACCGTATTGCCAGGATTCAGCTCTTCAAGCTGGTGCTGTGCGAAATACGACTTCGTCACATGCACGCCATAGCTTATCGCGCCGCTATCAGGCTCGAGCACCCCCGCGAGCATCTTCAGAAGCGTCGACTTCCCTGCTCCATTCGGCCCAACGAGCGCCACTTTCTCGCCACGATAGAGCGCCAAGTCGAGCCCCTTGTAGACGACCTTCGGTCCGAATGCCTTATCCACCGCTTCGGCCGCGACCACTTTATCGCCTGTTCGAGGCGGCTGTTGGAAGCTGAACTTCACTTTCTTGCGCTCTTCGGGCACCTGGATGATCTCCATGCGCTCGATCTTCTTCACGCGGTCCTGGACCTGCTTGGCTTTCGTAGCCTTATAGCGGAAACGCTCGATGAATGCCTCCATATGCGCGATCTCTTCGGCCTGTTTGGCAGCCTGTTCACGCAAGAGTTCCAAGCGCTCTTCGCGCTGGGTCAGGTAGCTCGAATAGTTGCCGGTATAGAGCGTTACCTTCCCTAGGTCGATCTCAGCAACGCGACTGACCGTATTGTCCAAGAATTCACGGTCATGGCTCACCATGAGAACCGCCCCTTGGTAGCTTTTCAGGAAGCTCTCGAGCCACTTCACGCTTTCAAGATCGAGATGATTGGTCGGCTCGTCCAAAAGGAGGATCTCGGGATTGCGCGTGAGAAGCTTGGCGAGCGCGATGCGCATCTGCCAGCCACCCGAGAACTCACTCGTGCGACGCTTCATATCCTCTTCTTTGAAGCCCAGACCGAAGAGCACCGCACGCACTCTGCTCTCGAGCGTATAGCCACCCATTGCCTCATACATATCGCTCGCTTTGCCATAAGCTGCAAGCGCTGCTTCGCTCGGGTCTTCGCCGAGCGCCGCTTCAAGCTCACGCAAACGCTGCTCCTGGCGCACGACCTCATGCTGAGCAGAGAGCACCTCTTCGAAGATGGGATTATCACCCATCTCGATCGCTTCCTGTTCAAGGTAGCCGACCTGCGCGTTCTTCGCGATGATCACGCGCCCTTCGTCGGGCTCGTCCTTGCCAGAGATGATGTTAAGCAGCGTGGTCTTGCCTGCCCCATTCGGTCCAACGAGCGCAAGACGATCGAATTCTTCCAAGCGCAAAGAGACCCCCGAGAACAATTCCCGGGAGCCAAACGATTTCGCGATCTGTTCGAGCTGTAAAATCATAAGTAGGAATCAGTGTAGTGAATTCGCCCTACAGCGTCCAACCATGCGCATGACCGAACGCGCGAACGGCACGTTGCCCAAGATGACAAAGCTACCTGACCCCTAGCACACTGTTCCTTACCCTCTCCACTGGTCGAGCTGGTGTCAAGCGACCGGGTAGTTTGTCATCTTTGCGGATTAGTCGAAGAAGAGCATATCGGGATCAGAGCGATCGAGTTCGCTCGATTCCACGAACTTGATGAAATCATCCACGCAGAACGGATGGTATTTCTTCTCGTTGAATGCCATATAGATCGTGTGATAGAAGCGCTTCTTCTCGGTCGCATTATTGTAGAGCGGCTTCACCACGATGCCTTGCACGTGATTAAGGAAGAACGTGTCGAGCATGAGCGCCACTTCAACGCCATTCGCAGCAAACCCGGCAAGGATCGATTCGTCGTCGAAGGCATAGCGGACGTTGGGAAGATTCCACGTATCGAGCGTGGCCTTGACCGCCTTTCCCAGAGGGATCTGCTCACGATAGGTAATGAGCTCAACATCTTCCAGGTCTTCAGGCACGATGAATTCTTTATCAGCCAGTGGACTGTCGGCATTCATCGCGATGATGAATTCCTGAGCAAGCACCGGAACATAGTGCAAGTCATCGCCGAAATCGTCGTCGCGCGCGCAAAACACCACGTCGAATTGCCCTTCATTCAAGCTACCGAGCAACTCCTGTGAGCGTTTCTGCGAGATATTGAAATCGTAGCGATGATCGCTGGAGCGATGGTATTGATTCAAGAGCTGGGGAATGTAGTCGGTCTGCACCGTGATGATGCAACCAAGATCGATAAGCCCACCATCGCTCTCTCCTGAATAGCTCTTCATGACCGCCACGCCTTTGTCGAGCTGCTCGAGCGCCGCATTCACGTACTCGAGGAACTCAGCGCCATACTTGGTAAGCTCGACGTTGCGGCCCTTCTTTTGGAAGAGCGCCACGCCTAATTCGTTTTCGAGCGAAGAGATGGACCCAGAAAGCGTCGGTTGCGTGATGAAGAGCTCTTTTGCTGCGCGCGTATAGTGCTGCAGGTCTGCAAGCTTGCTGAAATAGTAGAGTTGCGAAAGGTTCATGTGCACTCCGATACCGACACGTGATTCTAGTTTCAAGAAAATTATAGCAGAAATCGATAGGTTCAAAGTAACTGATAGCACAAAACAATAGACCCTTCAAAAGGGTCTATTGCCTGTTCAGTCTATTGAATTGGAGCGAGTCGAAATCACACGAGCATGTTCCTGCCCCGCTTACAAGATCCTAGCCGAAACGATATTCGATACCCATGGTCGGCTGCGGATACTCCCACTTCTCAAGGATGGTCTCGCCGCAGATCATGCGACAGGTGCCACATTCGAGGCAACCCGCATAATCGAAGCGCTTGCTGCCATCGTCCTCGACCTTGTAAAGAGCTGCAGGACAGCACAGCACGAGCTTGCGGAATTCCTCGTCGGAAGGATTGTCTTTTAGAACGATATGGGCGTTCTCTTCGTCAACATTGAACTTATCGATCGAGAGCTTCTCGTCGACATTGACGGTGATATCACAAACGTTCTCTATCATAGCGCTTTGATTCCTTTCATGGCGTCCTTGGCGATCTTCATGATGCCAACCTTCTTCACCGGACCCATCGCCATCTTCTTCATGCTCTGACGTGGCTTGCCATCGACGATGAACATCGGGTTCATGATATCGCGGATCATCTCAGGATATTCATTGAACATGCGCGGGCATTCTTCAAGGAACTCAGGGAAGTTCTGATATTGCTTCATATCACGCATGACGAACGAATCATCGAGCATGGTCTTGTAGCACTGCAGACCTGCCTTGGAGGTATCGCCTGCATCGAGAGCCTGTGCAGCCGCCTTACCAGCGATCTGACCAGCTGCGATCGCAAGGTCCATACCACGAACGGTATAACCGAGGTTCATGCACATCATAGCCGCATCGCCCGCGACGATAACACCATTGCCAACGAGTTCAGGCATCATCTTCAGGCCGCCTTCAGGAACAACGTGACCGGAATATTCGACGAGCTTACCACCACGGATGACCGGAGCGATCTCAGGACGATTCTTGAAGTTCTCAAGCATCTGATAGACCGGGATGTCCTGCTTGATGACTTCGGACATCGTAGCAACGATACCGACTGAAACGGTGTCTTCGTTGGTGTAGATGAATGCACCACCGATAGCACCATTGGTCAAGCTACCAGCGAAGAGCCAGGAAGCGCCTTCACCAGGATTGCAAAGGAAGCGGCTTTCGATGGTCTCAGGGTCGAGCTGAATCGTTTCCTTCGCACCAACAGCGACTTCGTTGATCGCAGGAGCAGGCTTCGTGGTAAGACCAGCCTTCTGCGTAAGGAGCGAATTGACGCCATCGGCCAAGATGACCATCTTCGCGGTCATTTCCTCGCCCGCAGCAGAGATGCCAACGACTTTGCCATTGGAAATGAGCAGATCCTCGACCGCGATGCCTGGAATAATTTCAGCACCTGCTTCTTCTGCCTTTTCAGCGAGCCACTGATCGAACGGCGCACGCAGCACGGTCCAGGATTCCTGACCCGGCTCGGTGAGCTCACGCGAAGTGAAGTCGACCGTGAAGTTCGAATCGGGAGCCATGAGCGAAATGCGCTCGTGAGCAACCTTGCGCTGAAGCGGTGCATCGAGGTAATCGGGGAAAACCTGTGCAAGAGAATGGGTGTAGATACGACCACCGGTCATGTTCTTCGCACCCGAATAGTTGCCGCGCTCAACAACGAGAACAGCTTTGCCTGCTTCGGCGAGGGTGTAAGCCGCCACGCAGCCTGCGCAACCACCACCGACAACAATGACGTCGAAATCAGGTTCGAAATCGGCATCCAGAGTAATCTCGGCCATTTTTTTCCTTTCAAAGGGTGAATACATAAAAAGGGCGCCCCGTTTTGAGGCGCCCCTATAAAACCTCTTAGAGTTTTTCGATCAAAGCGGGAACGACCGTCTTGATGTCGCCAACGATACCATAGTCAGCCTGCTTGAAGATAGGAGCGTTAGCATCCTTGTTCACAGCGATGATGGTATCAGCGCCGGTGACGCCGACCATGTGCTGCATCTGACCGGAGATACCGAGAGCGATGTAAGCCTTAGGAGCGAGCTGAAGGCCAGAAACGCCGATGTAGAGGTTCTTCGGCAGCCAGTTGACGTTCTCAGCGAGCGGACGGGAGCAACCGAGTTCGCCACCAACCTTAGCGCAGAGATCGCGAGCGATCTGCAGTTCGTCTTCCTCAGCGAAGCCACGGCCTGCACCAACGACGACGTCGACCTTGGTGAGGTCAGCACCGGTGCGCGGAACCTCCTTGGTGCCACGAAGAACGAGGGGCTTCTCGGGAGCAGTGTAAGCGATGGTCTCGACCGTGTCGGTACCCGTGGGCTCTGCATCGTCGAAGCAGGTAGCAGCAATGGTGTAGATCTTCGCACCGTTAGCCTTCTGCTTGTTCTCTGCCAAGCCACCGAAGTACATGTTGGTGACGACATCGCCATCGATAGCGGTGACATCGGAGATGACCGAAGCGCCCAGGCTTGCAGCGAGCAGACCAGCGAGGATCTTGTCGCGCGGGGTGGGCTCGACGAGCACAACATCGGGGTTCTCTGCATTGTAGACCGCGATCACGCCAGCAGCAGCGTTCTCGACCGGCTCGCCTGCCGGAAGTTCGATATCGTAAGCCTTGTCAGCGATGCCCGTCTCAGGAGCACCCTTGACGACCGCCAGAACTACCTCATCAGCGATAGAACGGGCACCAGCACAAAGAGCACGCTGGCCATCGATGGTTTCTGCCAATACTAATGCTTTCATATTCTTATACCGCCTTCTCTAGGTTATTTGAGTGCTTCGGCAACAGCAGCGACGAATGCGTCGATGTCGCCCTCTTCGAAGATCTGATTCTTACGCGGAGCAAGTTCAGGAGCCTTGATCTCCTCGACGTCGACCTTGACGTCGACCGGAACAGCAGCAGCCTCAACGGTTTGCGGCTTCTTCTTCGCAGCCAGGATGTCGCGCATGCCAGCGATGCGAGGAGTTGCGATATCGGGAGAGACTGAAACGACAGCAGGGAGCGGGACCTCGATCTCTTCGACCTCCTCATCGAGCGTGCGCTCGACAACGAGCTTGTCGCCCTCAGCGGTGAGCGAGGTGACCTCGTTGATGGTAGGAACGCCGAGTGCAGCAGCGAGCTGGATGTTGACCTGACCAGCATAGAGGTCAGCAGAACCATCGCCGCAGATGATGACGTCATAGTCGGGGACCTTGGTCTCGACGATGTTCTTCAGGACCTGAGCGGTAGCGTAGGAGTCAGCCGTCTCGAGCGCATCGTCGGTAGCCATGAACAGCTCATCGACGCCAAGAGCGAGGATGTTCTGCTTAGCCTTGGTGTCGTCGTTCTTGGCAGGAACAGCGCTGATGGCGATCACCTGGGAGCCATCGTTGGCAGCTGCGAACTGAGCAGCAGCCTCGAGCGCATTCTTATCGTATTCGGAGATCTTCGGCTTAGCTTTGGAATAGTCCAAAGAACGATCGGGAGAAACGAAGATGTCCTGATCGTCAGGTACTACTTTTACAGCAACAACAATTTTCATAACTTTCATGCTCCTTTTCTTTTTCTCAAGCACAAATTTGGAAGCGGTATTACTTTAACCACTCAAAATAGTGACCCACGTGAGCGGGTCACTATCGTAACGCAGTTGTTTAACTACTTCTTGCGGGCGCGATACTTGTTGACGATCGCACGACCAGCGATGTAGTCCATGACCTCGCACGTACCACCAGCAAGTGCATTACCACGGAGGTCTTTCCAGATGCGGCCAACACGAACCTCTTCGGTGTAGCCGAGGCCACCGAAGATCTCGATAGCGTTGTCGGCGACCTTCAAGCAGGTCTTGGTCGATTCGGACTTGAGCATTGCAACCTCAGCGTTGCAGGACATGCCCTGATCGAGCATCCAGAGGCATAAATAAAGCATCATGCGGGTGTAGAGGATGGTGCGCTTGGACTCGGTGATGAGGTCCTGAACACGCGGATTGTCGGCGATCGGCTTACCGAATGCGATACGGTCAAGCGCATAATCGATCGCGTCGTCAAGAGCAGCTTCAGCAAGACCGAGGCCCTGAGCAACAACGAGGCAGCGCTCGAACTCAAAGTTCTTCATGAGCAGCAGCCAGCCCTGGCCAGCCTCGCCCAAGCGGTTTGCTTCGGTAAGAACGACATCGTCGAAGAAGACATCGACGAACGGAACGGTCTGCTGACCGAGCTTGGTAAGAGCAGCAGTGGAAACACCCGGGGTGTCTGACGGGATGAGCCACAAGGACATATTCTTGTTCTCGCGAGCAGGATCTTCGTCCTTAGCGATGACGACCAGGTAAGAAGAACAAGCACCGTTGGTGACCCAAGTCTTCTGGCCCTTGAGGATGTACGTACCATCCGCCTGCTTCTTGGTGGTGGTGGTCATGCCCATGTTATCGGAACCAGCACCGGGCTCGGAAAGGCACATTGCAGCGAAGCAGTTGCCTGTCTTCTCATAGTGATCGATGATGAGCTGGCACTGCTCTTCAGAACCGAACTCTGCAACGTCATACGCAGCGAGCATAGCGGTCATGAACGGGGTCATGCAGCCAGTCGCACGATAGAGCGTTTCGGTGAGGATGCCAAGATCGATGCGCGTAGCAGGAATGCCGCCAACCTCTTCCGGCAGACCCATGAAGGCAAAGCCCAGATCACGATAAGCGTCCTGAACCTCATCAGGCACACCGTGATGCACTTCGTACATTTCCTTCACGGCTTCATCGGTGAAGTATGTCGCAGCAAATTCTTTGATGCTGTCGATCATCAACTCCTGATCTTCACTAAAACTAAAATCCATAGTTTTCTCCTACTCCTCGCCTAAAGCCCCTCAGGCGAATTTACTCTAGCGCCTGAGGCCCCAGAATTCGGACTTTTTCCTAACAAGAGTTTGAGGTTGATTAAAACAACTGTCCAATAGGTAATTAACATGTTAATAAGGCATAACCTATAGGTACGTTCTATCAATCGAATCTCAGATCAAAAACCTATTAATAAAGAACGCGCGCGACATTATATTAATAGCTACGGTTTTCAATAGGGTATTGATAAGGTATCCATTCATGGAAGACATACAATACCCCGTTTTGGCGAGCATACCTATCGAATCAAATCGATTTCATGCACGAATCTATGGATTCATTCTATTGATAGCCTAAGCCTATGATTAATAAACCATCGAAAGACTATTAACTATTGGACAGCTTCCTGATGCGCAGTGCTAAACTTGCAAAAGCGGATTATCCGGAATCTGCCGCATCAGGGTCAGGCGTCAAGCCTATATTCAAACCGATTAGGAGGGTTTATGAATCCGAATGCAACTATCACCGATGTTCAGTTCCAGGACTTCCTTCGCAAGGTTCGCGACCTCGTCGAAGGCCCTTACACTGAATGGCAGAAGGAGATCGAGGTAACCAACAAGTTCCCCGAGAAGTTCTACCAGTCCAACATCGACAACGACATCTATCGTTATTCTCTTCCTGTAGAGTACGGTGGATGGGGCCTCAACGAGAAGGAAATCCTGCAGGTTCAGGAAGAGTTCTCTCGTGGTCCTTCGGGCATGCGTATGCACATGCACTATGCATCTGACCTGAACTGGCGTATCCTCGACGACTTCGGTCAACCGGAAGTCAAAGAGAAGTATATGCCTCTCTTCCAGGACAAGACCATCTTCACCAACTTCGCTCTTACCGAGAAGACTGGTGGCACTGGTGCTGACCTGCACTCCACCGCAGTTTGGGACGAAGAAAAGGGCAAATGGATCCTCAATGGTGAAAAGTGGCTCATCTCCCACACCGACTGCTCTCAGTTCTCTTACGTTATCTGCGTAACTGACCCTGACAAAGAAGGCGACGAGCGCCTCTCCGCATTCTTCGTTGACATGAGCCTCCCTGGCTTCGAACTCGTTCCTATGCCTCACATGATGGGCTGCCGTGGTTCTGGCCACACTGGTCTGAAGTTCACCAACGTCGAGATCGATCCTAAGTTCATGCTTGGTGAGCGCGGTCAGGGCATGGAAGTTGCTATGCACTCCCTCGCTGTTTCTCGTGTTCACATCGCTACCTCTAACCTGGGTATCGCTCAGCGCATGTTCGAGATGTCTATCGCTCGTGCTCATGATCGTGTGACCTTCGGTAAGCCGATCATCAAGCGTCAGGCTATCCGCATGAAGCTTGCTAACATGCAGATGATGCTCCACGCTCTCCGTTGTACCATCATCGACTTCTGCGATGATTACGACGTTGATCCTATGGGCGAGTTCATCGCTGAGAAGGCTGCTATTTGTAAGCTCTTCTCCATCGACACCGTTCGTCTTGTTTCTGACGAAATGCTCGAGATCTTCGGTGGCGACGGTTACTTCGAGGATTCTCCTTATGGTCCTACCGAGCTCCTCTATCGCGACTGCCGCGCTATGTGGCTTGAGGAAGGTGCTCCTACCGTTCAGCGCATCACCATCGCTAAGGGCGTTGAAGACCACGACGGTCATGTCAACTACCGCACTTGGATTGCTGGTACTGCTCTTGACTTCACTCCTGAGCAGCTTGCTGAAATGGACCTCACCCGCGAATATCTCTAAGATTCGCACCATACCGCCAAGATATCTCTTGGTAGATTCCGGGGAGAGGGAGCGTAATGCTCCCTCTCTTATTTTTTGTTCATCTTCTTCCTGCTCCCTCAAAAGGTGTGGCGGGCACGAGCTTTCCTTGCCTGAACGCACATCTCTAAGCCAACTAGGGACGAAAACCTTCCAGAAGATGCGCTGCTTTCCTTATTTGAGTGCGCACCCCTGAACTTACCCCCCCCTAAACACAGCGAGCATGCATGCAGGATAAGATCAGGCGCTCATGTGCGCATAAAACAATCAGACCCTCATGCGCGAGGGCCTTCGCATTCTGATCTGAACCAGTGAATACTATTTTGGATGAACCTACGCTTGAGGATGATTCGTTCTATAGGAGAACACGCAGAGCAATACGAACGCTATCGTCATGATAAGAAGACCGAAAGCATCGAACTCGATGAAGCGCATGATGCTCGCCGCGAAAAGGAAGCTTGCATGCGGCAGATAAGGCAAAAGGAGGCTCTCCCCTATCAGACCTATGAGCTGCTGTGCTAAGACGATGCCACCTACCACTTTAAAGCGATTCGGGAGCGCGATGAAAACGGGATAGGTGGCGTTCCACATGAGAAAGGCAATGCCAAGACCACGGACTGCGAAATGACCGCTATCGCCGCGAAGCCCGAAATTCCAAGCATAAGGTCCAGGATCAACGATGAAGCTGATCGCACAATGGATGTTCACGATGAAAACGATCGTGAAGCAGATGCGGCATATCCATTCGCAAACAGTGAGCGCACGAGATTTTGACGCGCGAACACGATCGCTTTCCCGAGAACTGACCCCTGCCATAAGCTTCAACCAGCCTGATCAATACAGCATGTTCATCGCTTCACGCACCTCATTGAGCGTTGCGTCCGCGATAAGGTTAGCCTTCTTGTTGCCTTCGTGCAGGATGTCCTTGATCGTATCGAGATCGTTCTCGAGCGCACGACGCTTCTCACGGATGGGTGCAAGGTAGGCGTTCACGCTCTCGGTCACATATTTCTTGAGCGCACCAGAACCATCGTTGCCGATCTCGGCAGCGATCTCTTCCTCGCTGCGACCCGTGCAGAGTGCCGCCGTGGTAAGAAGCGCTGAAACGCCTGGGCGATTCTCCTTGTCATAGGTGATGAAACGTTCCGAATCGGTTTGAGACTTCTTGATGAGCTTCGCTGTCTCCTCTTCGGTGAAGCACAGGCTGATCGCATTGCCGTAGCTCTTCGACATCTTGCGTCCATCAAGCCCGGGAATCTCAGGAGCATCGTTGAGCAGCCCTTCTGGCTCAGGAAAGACCTTGCCGTAGCGCTCATTGAAGCGACGCGCGATCTGACGCGTGATCTCGATATGAGGAAGCTGATCCTTACCAACGGGCACCACATTACCTTTGCAGAAAAGGATGTCGCAGGCCTGATGGATGGGATAGGTGAGCAGAAGCCCCGTGAGCGCATGCCCGGATGCTTCCATCTCTGACTTTACCGTGGGATTACGATGAAGCTCGGATTCGGTAACGAGCGACAAGAACGGCAGCATGAGCTGGTTGAGCGCCGGCACTGCAGAATGCGTGAAGATGAGCGTCTTTTCCGGATCGAGGCCACAAGCAAGATAGTCGATGACCATGTTATAGACGTTGTCCTGGATATGCTCGGTGGTATCGCGGTCGGTAATAACCTGATAATCGGCGATGACCACGCGCGTAGGCACGCCTTTATTCTGAAGGTTGACGCGTTCTTTGATCGTGCCGAAATAGTGACCGAGGTGCAAACGTCCTGTCGGTCGATCGCCTGTGAGCATGATGTACTTCGTGGGATGCTCGAACAGGTCCTCTTTTAGTGCATCGCTCTTCTTGACGCTTGCCTCAAAACTATCAACGCTCATGTGGAACTCTTCCCCAATAGATCAGTGAATTTACAACCTATAAAGTATATCAGTGTTCGCAGCACTCAGCGGTTTCTCTTAGGCGGGGAACAAAGAAGAGATATCAACATCGAGCGAGTCCGTTGCCGCCTTTTCGATCGCCTCGAACGCAAGTGCGTGATCCTCATGGCTTGCCATGCCCGTGATAGTGATCGTGCCGACCGCGCCAGCGCCCTTGATGCGCAGCGGGAAGCTACCACCTGCCGGCGCATAATCGGCATAGCTCATGCCACGCCACTCGAAAGGATGATCGCCCTTCTCGCACCAGCATTCCCAATAGTAAGAGCTGCCATTGGTCGCATATACGAGGTTCTCCTTGCGGCGGATCCAATTATCGCTTTCAGGCTTCGTGCCCGGCATCGAATAGGCGAAGAGCGTACGACGGTTAAGTGTGATGCGCGTGGCGATCGGCTTCCCCATCTCGCGCGCACGCCTGATCACGTAGATTCCCATCTGCAACGCCAAGTCTTCATCAATGCGATCGAACTCGTACGCGGTTTCCTGCGCTTGGATCTTTTCCATCAACGCATCGATATCGTTCGTCTGCTCCATGAGCTAACCCTTCCTCTTGTAACAAAAACGACCAGAGACGTGCTCTGGTCGTTGAATCTAATGGTGGGCCCACCCGGATTCGAACCGAGAACCAAAGGATTATGAGTCCCCTGCTCCACCGTTGAGCTATGGGCCCGTGTGCGTCTAGTTATTCTAACGTATTTTGAAGCCATCGTGTCTTTTTTAGAACAACCGAACAAAATACTTCCAAGTCGCGCACGAACCGAGGTCAAGCGAAAGCAGGCAGGCATCCCCCTATGCTTCCTCGTCGACCGCCTGAGTAATCACATCGGTGGTATTCTCCTCGACGCCATCACTCGATGAGAAGCGTTCAACATCGAAACCATAATCGATCGGCTCAGCTTCGTCGAGTGTTACCTCGGAAGTATCGTTCGAGAGTTCTTCGGCATCGAAATCGCTGATGCGGCCGCTATTCGGAATATCATCCGCCGGCAGATCGCGATCGAAGCCATCTTCGACATGGAAGCCCTCTTCGGGAAGATCGAGCCCTGTTTCATCCCGGACCGCATCTTCAAGCTGCGAATCGGTATAGCCCCCTACGGGAATCCCCTTGAATCCTTCATTGTCATGGAATCCTTCGTAGGCACCTTCCATATCGGTATCGAGGCTGTCGGGATCCATGATATCGTCGTCGAGCAAGGATTGCATATCTTCGATCTCGGTCTCCTGATCAACCTGTTCGGCTTCGGTCACATAGCCATCTTCCATGGAATCAAGACCAGCATCTAATCTCATGGCTCTTCCCTTCCTCGTAGTCCTTTGAAATCTAGCCACATTGTAGCCTTACCTCTTTTTTCAAGCCTGATGAACGCGATTTTGACACGCGCCTGTTTCCAAGCCGAAAAACACAGAGTCCCGATCACGACTGGGCAGTAAAAGCCTTATAATGAAGCCTTGAAAAAGAAATACTGGCACGCTTCGCGCCTGCCTCAAGACGCAAAACGCACGGCAGCACGAAGGTTCGCATGACAAGGAGCGAAAATGGGAAAACGCACCGATATCCATAAGGTACTGATCATCGGCTCTGGTCCTATCATTATCGGGCAAGCATGCGAATTCGATTATTCAGGCACCCAGGCGTGCAAGGCATTGCGCGCGCTTGGCTACGAGATCGTGCTGGTCAACTCCAATCCCGCCACCATCATGACCGACCCCGACACGGCGGATGTCACCTACATCGAACCGCTCAACTTCGAGCGTCTTGAGCAGATCATCGCCAAAGAACGCCCCGATGCGCTGCTGCCGAACCTCGGTGGGCAATCGGCGCTCAACCTCTGCGCGGAGCTCGCGAACAAGGGCATTCTCGACAAATACGGCGTGAAGGTGATCGGCGTTCAGGTCGATGCGATCGAGCGCGGCGAAGATCGTAACGAATTCAAGAAGACCATGGCTTCGCTCGGTATCGAGATGGCACGTTCTGAGGTTGCCAACACCGTCGAAGAAGCGGTTGAAATCGCCGAGCGCCTTGGCTATCCGTGCGTACTGCGTCCCGCCTACACCATGGGCGGCACGGGTGGCGGCCTTGTCTACAACATCGATGAGCTGCGCACGGTGGTCGCGCGCGGCCTGCAAGCCTCCCCTGTCAACGAAGTGCTGGTCGAGGAATCCGTACTTGGCTGGGAAGAGCTTGAATTCGAGGTCGTTCGCGATTCCAAGAACAACATGATCACCATCTGCACGATCGAGAACATCGATCCGATGGGCGTTCATACGGGCGATTCGTTCTGCGCGGCTCCCATGCAGACCATCTCGGAAGATGTGATCAAACGCTTGGAAGAGAAATCGCACCGCATCGTCGAGGCCGTACAAGTAGTGGGCGGCACGAACGTGCAGTGGGCGCACGACCCCGTGTCAGACCGCGACATCATCATCGAAATCAACCCGCGCACCTCGCGCTCTTCTGCGCTCGCATCGAAAGCGACAGGCTTCCCCATCGCGCTCATCTCGGCCATGCTCGCATCTGGTCTTACGCTGGACGAGATCCCTTGTGGCAAGCACGGCACGCTCGATAAGTACGTTGCTGGCGGAGACTACGTGGTGCTCAAATTCGCACGCTGGGCATTCGAGAAGTTCAAGGGTGTGAAGGATGAACTAGGCACGCAGATGCGCGCAGTGGGTGAGGTCATGAGCATCGGCAAGACCTACAAAGAGGCCTTCCAGAAGGCGATCCGCTCGCTCGAGCAGGGCTGCTACGGCCTGGGCTTCGTGGGCAACTACCACGAACAGAGCAAGGAAGAACTGCTTCGCCAGCTGAACACCCCTTCATCGAAACGCCAGTTCATCATGTATGAAGCGCTGCGCAAGGGCGCCACGATCGACGAGATCCACGAGCGCACGAAGATCAAGGACTACTTCATCGAGCAGATGCTCGAACTGGTCGAGGAAGAGAACAAGATCCTCACCTACGCCAACGAGAACCCAGGCAAGATGCTGCCGGATGAGATGCTCGAACAGGCCAAGAAAGATGGTTTCGCCGATCGCTACCTGTCCCAGCTCATGGACATTCCTGAAAAAGATATCCGCGAAGCGCGCATCGCTCTTGGCATCACCGAAGCCTGGGAAGGTGTGCATGTAAGCTCCACGCAGGATTCTGCGTACTACTACTCAACCTACAACGCACCTGATCACAGCACCACGACCGACGCGCCGAAGGTCATGATCCTGGGAGGCGGCCCGAACCGCATCGGCCAGGGCATCGAATTCGACTACTGCTGCGTGCATGCCTCGATCGCGCTCAAGAAGCTCGGATTCGAGACCATCATCGTGAACTGCAACCCCGAAACGGTCTCAACAGACTACGACACCTCCGACAAGCTCTACTTCGAGCCGCTCACCACCGAAGATGTGCTCTCGATCTATGAGAAAGAGAAACCGCTCGGTGTGATCGCGCAGTTCGGCGGCCAGACGCCGCTGAACCTCTCTGCTGAGCTCAAGGCTGCGGGCGTGAACATCTTGGGCACCAGCCCCGAGATCATCGACCTCGCCGAAGACCGCGACCGTTTCCGCGCCATGATGGACGAGCTGGGCATCCCCATGCCTGAATCCGACATGGCCGTTACGGTAGATGACGCGCTCGCGATCGCGCATCGCATCGGTTACCCTGTCATGGTGCGTCCTTCCTACGTGCTTGGCGGACGCGGCATGGAAGTGGTCTACGACGACGAGAACCTCATCAGCTACATGAACGCTGCCGTAGGCGTTACGCCCGATCGCCCGATCCTGGTCGATCGCTTCTTGAACCATGCGCTCGAGTGCGAAGCAGACGCGATCTGCGACGGCGAAGAAGCCTATATCCCGGCGGTCATGGAGCACATCGAGCTTGCAGGTATCCACTCCGGCGATTCGGCCTGCGTGCTGCCTTCCGTGAATATCTCAGAGGAGCACCTGGCTACCATCCGCGATTACACCAAGCGCATCGCGGAAGCCATGCATGTGCGCGGCCTCATGAACATGCAGTACGCCATTGAAAACGACGTGGTCTACGTGCTCGAGGCTAACCCGCGCGCGAGCCGCACCGTGCCGCTGGTCTCCAAGATCTGCAACATCCAGATGGTGCCCATTGCCACCGAAGTCATCACGATGCCGCTCACCGGGCGCCCCTCGCCTATTCCGGAGCTCAAGGAGAAGAGCTACGAATACTACGGTGTCAAAGAAGCGGTGCTGCCCTTCAACATGTTCCCCGAGGTCGACCCCGTACTCGGCCCTGAGATGCGCTCAACAGGCGAAGTGCTGGGTCTGGCGAAGACCTTCGGTGAGGCCTTCTTCAAGGCACAAGAGGCCACCCAGACCGTTCTTCCTACGGGCGGCAAGGTGCTCATCACCGTCTCCAACAAGGACAAGGACGAACTGCCTGAGCTGGCGCATGCGCTCAAGGACGCAGGGTTCGATATCTATGCAACTGAAGGCAGCGCAGAGTTGATCGAAGCTGAAGGTATTGCGGTCGAGCGCGTGAAGAAGCTGCACGAGGGCCGTCCGAACTTGGTCGACCTCATCACGAATGGCGAGATGGATCTGGTCATCAATACGCCTGCTGCAACCGGCGAAAGCGTTGAGGACGACTCCTATATCCGCAAGTCTGCCATCAAGGCGCACACGCCGTATTTCACCACCATGGCAGCAGCGCTGGCGTCTGCTAAGGGCATCAAGACCGTGGAAACGAGCGAAGAGAGCGGCATCGCTTCTCTGCAAGAGATCCACGCGAAGATCTCTTAACGCCCAGGCGAACACTCCGAACCTGCGAAGCGCCACCCCAAGCGGGTGGCGCTTTTTTGCGGTAGCTTCCGTACGAACTCTTCGCTCTCCCCTATAGCGCTCCGCAAACCGACTTCACCTGGAAAAGTTTGTGATTCGTCTTGAAAAGATTTCTTGTTGCTCTATAATTTATCAAGCGTCAGAGATGAGGCGAACATTCCTCGGTAGCTCAATGGCAGAGCATTCGGCTGTTAACCGAAGGGTTGTAGGTTCGAGTCCTACCCGGGGAGCCATAGAAATCAGCAGGCCAGGAGCTAATTTCCTGGCCTGTTTCTTTCTAACGATTCATAATCGATGTCCTGATTGACGCATTCAAGACGCATTTGAGATACAGTCCGCTCAAACCAATCAGAAACAGTCTCGGCATTGGTGGAAGATGCGAGCGATGAATCCTGTTACCACCTGAGGGTTTTATATTAAAAGAGCTTGTGGCCGAACTTTCGCTCGAGGACGATGCGATAGATGACCATGCAAACCGCCGTTATGGCCCACGTGATGGGATAGGTGATCGCGATTGAGAATACATCAACGCTCTGCCAGGTAAGCGCATAGAGCAGGATCGTCCTTACCACGCACAGATTAACGAGCGTGATGAGCGCAGGGCCCAAAGACTTCCCGTACCCTCTTATCGCATCGCCCTGAACCTCAAGAACCGCATAAATGAAGTAGAACGGAAACGTGACAGCGATCAATTGCTGTCCATAGGCGATGACCGCCTCATTTTGATTGAAGATCCAGAACGCCCAATACCCTATCAGTAGGAGCAGTGCGCTCAAGGCAAGAGAGACACCGATACCAAGACCCTGACACACGGCGATACCGCGCGTCGATCGCTCGTGATCGTGCGCGCCATGATTCTGCGCGACGAAGGTAGTGGTGGTCTGTCCTATGGCCAAGATGCAGTAATAGATGGGTAGCTCGACCCGCAGATACGTGGTGAATGCCGCGATCGCGTCAACGTTCAGGAGGTCGACCTGATGCTGCACGAAGATGTTGGAAAGCGTGATAGCGACCGATTGAGCAGCCACGGGAAGTCCGATACGAAGGACGCTTACCAATGCGGGCACGCTAAATCGAGCTGATCGCGAATCTGAAGCTACCCGATCTTCGCGGTGCTGGTGCACCTCGCGCAAGACGATGAGCGCAGCGATACCATTGGAGACGAGCGTCGCCCCTGCAATGCCCGCTATGCCAAGATCGAAAACGCAAAGCGCGACCCAATTCGCTGCGATGTTCCCTACCCCGCCTATGATCTGCGCCTTGAGCGGAGTCCAAGAATCTCCGAGGCCCCTGCAAATGCCAGCCGCCATGTTATAGAGCATGATGGCAAGCATGGCGATCAGATATATCTGAAGATACGACAGCGCATCACTCACTACCGAAGAAGGAGTCTTCATGGCTTCGATATAGATAGGAGCGAGCGCATAGCCAATGAGCACCAAAAGAACGCCTGCGATAAGAGAGAAGATGAGCACCGTTCGTATGGCGAGCAGAACCGCTTTATGTCGCTTTGCTCCATGGAGCTGCGCAACAACAACATTGACACCAATGGAAAGCCCATTCATGAAGCCAACCAAACACGTGATGAGAAGCGCACTGATGCCAAGAGCCGCAGTTGCCTGCGTGCCTAATATATTCCCGCAAAAGAGCAGGTCGACCGTAGCGTAGAGCTGCTGGATCAGGCTCGTAAGAAGCAAAGGGAGGGCGAACTTGATGACCCCTGAAGCTATCGGTCCTTGGGTAAGATCTTGTGTATGCCTCTTGTTCGTTGCCATCCTAGAAGACCCCGGTCTCTCGAATCGAAACAAGGATCACCAGTAGAGAACTGAGGACAAAAGACGCTGCGCTGCTTCGCTTTGAGGGTGTTCGAAGAGCTGGGCAACCGGCCCCTCTTCCACGATCCGCCCCTTGTCCATGACATACGCGCGGTCACAGAAGCCGCGCACTAGAGCGAGATCATGGCTGATGAAAAGATACGAGAGCGAAAGCTCATGCTGCAGCGTGACCAGGAGGTTGATAATGCTTGCCTGCACCGTGACATCGAGCGCGCTCGTCGGTTCGTCACAGATGAGCAACTTCGGACGAGATATGATCGCCCGGGCGATGGCCACGCGCTGGCATTCGCCCCCTGAAAGCTCGCTTATATGCTTCTGCTCGAAACGCCGTGGCAGACCGACCATATCGAGCGTCTCGCGCATCTGTGCAGAAGCGCTCTTCTTGTCGAACCCAGGGTGGTAAGCAATGCCTTCGATGATGCCTTGCCCCACTTTCATATGCTCCGCGAACGATGAGGCAGGATGCTGGAAGATCATCTGCATCTCGAGCAAACTCGCTCGCTGCTCGGCCGAGCGCTTTCGAGCCTTCTGACAGGGATCGAGCGCGACTCCGTCGAATTCTACGGTTCCCGTATCAGCAGATTCAAGCCCGATGATGATCTGCGCGAGCGTCGACTTCCCGCTGCCACTGCTTCCGATCAGGGCAACGCATTCCTCGTCACCGACCACCAGAGAGACATCGCTGAGCACATGCTGAGGCGAACGCGCAGTCCCATAGTCTTTCGAGATACCGTGAGCGATAAGCATCACTGATCCCCCTCTCGATCAGCAAGAAGATGATCGTTATGGCAAAGCGCTCGATGAGTGCTTGAAAGAGAGAGCCATTCGGGAGCGGTGCTCTGGCAAGCCTCGCAGCAAGATGGGCACTGCTGCTTGAATACACAAGCCTCTTCACCTTCTGTTGCTGCTTGATCGACCCGAAGCCTCGGCGCTACAGGAAGCGTTCCATCGGTTCGCGGAATCGCCTGTATGAGCGCGCGCGTATACGGATGGAAGGGATGCTCGAGCACTTCTTCAGTGCTCCCCTCTTCAACAAGGGTGCCATGATACATGACCCCAATGCGGTCAGCGCTCTTCGCGATAGCGCCCATATTATGACTCACGATCAAGATCGCGACATCATGCGCATCGCGAACGCCAAGCAGGGCATCGAGCACCTCTGCTTGCACCACCACATCCAAAGCGCTGGTAGGCTCATCGGCCAAGAGCAGCGCCGGATCGCAAGCAAGGCCAAGCGCGATGACCACGCGCTGACACATACCCCCAGAGAGTTCATGGGGATACGACGCCAAGATCCGCTCAGGATCATCGAATCCCATGTCTACCAGCAGTTCGACCTCAAGATGGTCCAACTCATCTGCTTGAAGCTTACGATGCGCGAGGATGCATTCATCGAACTGATTCTTGATGGTGTAGAGCGAATCGAGCGAAGCGGTGGGATCCTGGAAGATATAGCTCATTCCTGAACCGCGAAGGCTGGCAAGCTCACCTTGGGAAGCGTGCGTGATATCCCTTCCCTCATAGATGATCGAGCCATCCGTGACCCGTCCCGATCGATGCAGAAGACCGACTGCGGAACGCAGCACCGTGCTCTTTCCCGATCCGCTCTCGCCCACCAGGCCCACAACCTCACCCCGTCGGATAGACAGGGTGAGGTCGCGTACCGCCTGAACGTCTCCATAAGAGACGCTCAGGCGATCGAACGTAAGGATCTGTTCACCGTTATTAGTCAATCACGGTGTCCTTAGTGATGAAGTAGTACTCGGAAGGAGCCACAGCGAGTCCCTTCACATCCTTATCAGCGATGCAAGTGGTCTTCGAGTTGCTGAAGAAGATGTAAGCATTATCATTGAGCACCTGCTGAGAGATCTGTTTGATGATCTCGTTGCGCTTAGCCTGATCGAACGTGTTGCCAAGTTCTTTGATCAGCGCATCAACGGTCGCATTCGAATAGTGGCCGAAGTTATTCGAGCCATTCGTAGCGAAGCACATGCTTGCAAAATAGTTCGCATCGCCTGTTGGGGCCATACCGTAGGAATCGATGGTCATATCAGGATTGTCCTTGTTGTAGGTCTCGGAATCCTGCAGCCAGTAATCAACCGTATGGATATCGAGCGTGATACCAATGCTAGCAAGCTTGGATTGCAGATCGTCCGCCAGATTGACGAAACGCTCATAGCTTGAACAGTTATAGAGATTGATGACGCACGGAGTGCCATCGGGAAGTTCGCGAACGCCATCGCCATCAGTGTCAACGACGCCAGCCTTATCGAGCGCAGATTTTGCAGCCTCCGGGTCGAAAGAGGTGACCGTCACATCCAAGCCTTCGGTGCCGCCATACGGGAGCTGGCTGCTGTAGACGCCATAGCTCGGCACCTCGGTACCGGCGCAGATGACATCCGCGTAGTTCTCGCGATCGATGCAGTAGGACACTGCCAGGCGCACCGCGTCGTTCGCAACAACAGGATGATCCATGTTGAAGCGGACGAAGTCTGCGCGCGTCGAAACATTGGTGAGCGCTGCATACTTCGATTCGTCATTCAGAGTCGAGAAAGCACTTGCACCAGGCATAGCCAGCGCCTGGAGCTCATCGTTCTGCATTGCCATGATCTCGGAATCATCGTCGAGATACGAGGTCAGCGTGATCTTCTCAAGCGCTGCTTTACCATCCCAGTAGTTCTCGTTGGGCTCGAGCGTGACATGATCGGCGTACTCGAAATCAGTGACGATATAAGGGCCTGTGGTCGGGGTTCCTTCGTTCTCGTAGTCAGTCCCCTCAGCAGTGAGATAGATGCAGAACAGCGGATCGCAGATCACATTCTTGAATGCTGGTGAAGGAGTCTTTGTGGTCACCGTGAGCGTCTGACCGTCAGCGGTGATCGTGTCGATATCGAGCGTCTCTTCTGCACGGGGGTTCACCTCATACGTGCGCTCCCAGCAATTCTTAACGCTCTCACCCGTCATCTTGTCGCCATTCGAGAACGTGACATCATCACGCAGCTTGATCGTCCAGGTGGTCTCGTTAACATTATCGACCGACTCCGCAAGCCATGGCTCCACTGAGAAGTCATCCGTAAGCTTCAGGAGATTCTCGGTCACACCATAGTACTCGAGCTCCCAGCCATCCCAATTGTAGGCAGGGTCGAGCGTCTCGTTGTAGAAGTACGCCGTCGATCCAGCAGAGAGCTCTTTGCTCTTCGAGCCGGAATCGGAAGCACATCCTGTTGCAAGAAGAGTGCAAGCAAGGCAAGCAGCAACAACGCAGCCGAGCAGACCCTTCCTCACCTTAGTGAGTGTCATTTCCTTTCCTTTCTTCTTGTTCTTCCTTCTTTTGTTTCGATCAACATCCTCAGCATGCAGGGTCTTTGTGTCGAGCACATCACGCAAGGAATCCCCCAGCAAGTTGAAGATGGTGATTGTGATGAAGAGCGCAACTCCTGGAACAACGATGCCCCAAGGTGCGAACTGAAACGTTGTGCGAGCTTCTGCCATCATGGCGCCCCATTCGTTGGTCGGACGCTCTGGGCCCAAGCCGAGGAACGAGAGCCCTGCCATGGTCAAGACCACATCGCCGATCGAAAGAGCAGCCATGATGATGAGCGGACTTGCCACGCTTGGCAGAAGATATTTGATGCAGATGTCTTTTGTGGCTGCACCGCAAACACGTGCCGCCTTCACTGCATTAGAAGATTTGAATCGCATGGCAAGGCTGCGAGCAAGACGTGCGGGCTGCGTCCAATAGACCGCTGCGATAGCGATGATCATGTTGACCATCCCCTGCCCCAAGATGGCTGCGATAGCGATAGCTAGAACGAAGCTAGGGAAAGCTTGAAACATCGTGATGATCTTATCCAGGACCTCATCGACGATACCGCCCACAAAGCCAGCAATGAGCCCTATCAAGATGCCAATCGCAAACGCAATGCCTACGATCAGGAAAGACATCAGCACCGATTCACTACCGCCGAAGAGCGTGCGCAAGAGCACATCGCGCCCGACCGAATCGGTTCCTAAGAAGTGCCCTTGCTCGCCAGGAGCAAGAAGGGCGGAGCCCAGATCGGTCACATTCGGATCAAAAGGCACCAAGAGCGGCACCGCAAACACCACTGCCACGAAGAGCGTTGCAATAGTGAGCATGATCGCAAAATGCTTTTGAGCCGGACTCCAATTCATGCTCTACCGCACCTTCTTGATACGAGGGTCTACCAAACGGTATGAAAGATCGATGAGCCAATTCACCACAAGATAAACGAGCGCCATCAGGAGCGCATAGGCTTGCACGATACTGTAGTCACGCGAATTGATAGCAAGGACAGAAAGGTTGCCAAGACCTGGCCAATTGAAGATGCATTCGACAATAGCAGACCCGCCTAAGAGCGACCCAATAGAGATACCCACCAACGAAAGAAGCGGAACGAGCGAATTGCGCAATACATGCTTGAAGAGGATCCGCTTCTCAGGAATTCCTCTGCTACGAAGCCCATCAACATAACCAGAACCTAACTGCTCGAGCGCTACGGTTCGCACTTGGCGCACATACCAAGCACTGAGCGGAAGCGCCATGCTGAGCGTTGGCATGATGATACCTATCGGTCCATCTGAAGAAACAGGCAACCAATGCAGCTGCACGCTCAAGAAGTAGAGCAGAATGAGCGCGACGAAGAACGTTGGCAGTGAACAGAATAAATAGGTTACCGCACGAGTGATGTTGTCGATGACCCCATCTTTCTTATACGCACAGATCAAGCCGAGAGGCAGTGCGATCACGAGCGTCAGCATCATCGAAGATGCCGTGAGCGCCAGCGTATAAGGAAGCGCTTTGGCGATCTGATCGAAAACGGGCTTTCCGTTACGATAAGAGGTTCCCATATCTCCTTGGAGCATGGAGGTTATCCAAGAGACATATTGTTCGAGAAACGGTCGATCGAGGCCCAGCTCATGACGTTTTGCAGCAAGCTCTGCCGCGGTAGGTGCTATGCCTCTGTTGGAGTAGAACTGCGTTGCGGGGTCGGTTGGAGAAAGATACGAGAGCAAGAAAGCTAAGAAGGTAACACCAATCACCACGACGACCGCGCCGATGACACTCTTCGCAATGCGCGTTTTCGAGATCGCTCTTCTCACTGCTCAAGCCGTCCTACTGATACACCAGATCAACAAGCTATTTGGTCGCATGCACCATGAACATCGGACTAGATGCGTAAAATTTCTTATCCCCTTCAGGCCAAACCGTGCGCCAGACATTCTCATCAGTGAACACGGTGTTGAACCCAAGCTGATCGAGTGCACGAATATCCCATGCGGGTCGATCGATGTAAGTGAAGGGCAACGAAGCAGCGATCCGTTCGCACTGTTTCTCTTGTTCGAGCGTTGCGAGTGATTCTTCCGTCCAAGTCAGAACACTCCTATCCTGCTGATCGGCAAGACGCTTTTGGTCGATCGTCTCATCATCGAGATAACGATACCAATTCGCATCGAAGATCAAGAGCTTCCCTCCTGGAGCAAGCACGCGATGCCATTCTGCATACGCAGCAGCAGGATCACGCATGAGCCAAGTAACATTTCGCATAACGATCGCATCGAAGCTGTTATCAGGAAAAGACAGATGCGCAGCATCTTCTTCATGAAACGAGATCCGATCAGCTACTCCAGCGTTAGTGACGTTCGTAGAAGCTCGCATGAGCATCTGCGTGCTCATGTCGACCGCATCAACCACAAAACCTAGACGAGCAAGGATTATGCTGAAAAACCCAGGACCACACCCCAGATCGAGCGCTCTTTTATCCAATCGCGAAAAGCAAGAAAGATGATTTTCCAACACTGTGAACCATGCTTGATAATCTTCATTGTTCAACTCTTCACAGACAGTTGCAGAATACGAAGTTGAACGTTCATTCCAATATTCAACTACAAAATCATCCTTGATCATGTCGTATACCCTTGCCATCTCGATTGAATGATACGAATATCATTCTTGTAACACCAAACGAGATGATTCTACACCTAGTGTTACGGAAATCTAAAAAGTGTTTTGATAATTCGTGCAAGCGGCAAAAAGACTCTTAGCAAAGCCACTTGCTCGCGATCTTAGAAATAGCTCATCAAGCAATTTGGATCAGCTCTACAAATATGCAGATAAAAAGCTCTTGACCTGCATTTCGCAACCGGTGGTTGCCAAGATTTCTTGTAAATTGCTGCCTGAAGTTGGTGGTGTGACACTGCATAGTTCCATAATCTTTTCATTGCCGGCCTTAACAAGAACAACGAAAATATAACCAAGGAAGGTGGCAAGCTATGAGCTTTCGAGACAACCTCATACACCTGCGTGCAGCGAACAATATGACGCAAGAGCAACTAGCCGTGTTGCTCGGCGTCAGTAGACAGGCAGTTACGAAATGGGAATCTGAGAAATCATATCCAGAGATGGATAAACTTCTTAAGCTGTGTCAGATTTTCAATTGTACCCTAGATGATCTCGTGCAAGGAGATCTTACGACCAACGAGCCAACTCAGCTCCCGAAGGTGAAACCTCTCACTCCGCCGGCAGATGTATTCGACTACGACAGCACCATGCGCCGCTTCGCTTGGAAGATATCTCTCGGCGTAGCCTTGATCATCTTTGGAAACGCGCTCTCGCTCCCCTTCTTCAACGCAACCGACCCCACCATCAATCCCCTCTTCACACTCCCTGAGAACATCGCTACCACTCTTGGCATGCTATTCCTCTTCTTAGGCGTGATAGCAGGCCTTGCACTCATCATCCCTGCAGGGCTCGCGCATGCTCACTTCGTGCGCGAACACCCCTACATCGAAGACTTCTACACAAAAGAAGACAAATCTCGTGCGCGCAGCTCTTTCAGCATCCAGCTCGTTGGGGGCATCGCCTGCATCTTCGCGGGCGTTTGTTCGGTCATCCTCTTTGGTGAAGACTCCGAGAATATCTTCGGCGTGAGCATCATGCTGTCACTCATTGCGCTTGGCGTATGTTTCATCATCCATGGCGGCATGACGCTTGGGCGAACCAATATTGTCCAATATAACCAGAAAGCCTCGGAATTCCTTGAAGAATCCGAGATCACAGCCTCACCGATTATCCCTGAAGGAGACAAGCCCGAACTCGTACGCGCTCAAAAGACCGATAAGCGCATCGGTGCGATCTGCGGGACGATCATGATCATTGCGACCATGATCGCACTGCTCATGCTGTTCGGCTCGCTGGCATCTGGCTCACCAAGCGACTACCGCTCAGGCATGATCGCATTCTTCTGGCTCCCCTGGCCGATCGGCGGTCTTCTGTGTGGCATAGTGGCCTTGCTGATCAAGGGCTTCAGCAAAGAATAGGGTATCGCAGGGCTTCCAACACTGCCCCGCTTCAAACATGCAAAAGCGCCCGTGCCCATACTGCTCACAGGTGCTCTACCTCTTGTTTCTTTCATGAGCAGCGATTCTCAAGACCGCTGCAAAACGTCAAACCGAAAACGCCCATAGGTTGCGCGTTTGAGACAGGATGCGATCAAGATCCCATACTTTGGCCGAACGCTCAACGCTATTGGGGTCATGCACGATCACCTTGCCTTCCTCATCCGTTCCAGCCAAAACGATGAAGTGCCCCTGGGTGGTGAAATCCCCCTTTGAAACGCTCGCGATCACTGGGTATCCGGCATCGAGCGCCTTGCGCACGCTTTGATAATCTGCCGGCAGCTCACGCGATCTCAGCCCGAGCACACGGGCTCCTTCATCCATGAACGCCCAACTGGTCATGCCGCTATCAACATACTTATGAGACTCGCTGAATGCCGCCATATCCGCGGGGTCCATATTCGTACGCCCCGTAAGATAGACATAGATCATCGAGAGGCACGTCGGGCCACACCCCGATTCAGCGATGGTCGAACCTGCATAAGAGCCATTCGCCCACTCAGGATCGGTCTGATAGAGATAAGGAACCTCGCCTGCTCGCCATTCGCTACGAGGCGTACTCTGAACAGCGTCAGAATCATTCCCGTAGGCATCGGCGTTCACGCTCGAGCCGTTACTGCTGCCCGACAAAACCACAAGAGCGATGATAACCACCACTATGGCAGCAAGTACCATAAGACGGATCGGAGAACGATGTGCCGCCTCCGCAGAACGTCGCGTAGCGAATACCCTTCGACCCGCAAATCTGTCGAGCCGCGGAATCTTATCCGCAGCGCGCTCTCGTTGAGGACGTGCGTGATAGAGCGCCACGCTGCGCGAATAACGAAACGAAGAGGCGTTACCATATGAAGCGTGGTAGCGCGTGAGCGGTTGCCTTCCAGAACGACCCTGCTGCATCTCCCACCTCTTTTTCGCTGGCTTATCCATACTGGAATCGTCGCTTAAGTAGCTCTTACATTTCCCATAGCAACGTCTTAACTTTCTCTTACATTTCACCTTGAAGAAACTTCCAAGACAGACAAGGAGCGCCCTGCCCAGTAAAATGATGGATATCCGAAATGATGAAACGAGGCTTTTCATGGCGCGGCTCTTGATAACCGACGATGATCCCGCAATCCTAGGACTCATACGCGCGATACTCGAACCAGAGGGCTTTGAAATCGCGGAAGCACACAATGGCATTGAAGCAGTCGAAGCTGTTGAACACAGCGATTTCGACCTGATTATTCTCGACATCATGATGCCCGAGATGGACGGGCTTGAAGCATGCCGAAGGATTCGCCAATTCTCAGATGTGCCGATCATTTTCCTTTCTGCCAAAGATGAAGAGGCAGACACCGTGATCGGTTTTGCGCTTGGTGCAGATGACTACATAACTAAGCCCTTCAAACCTCGCGAACTGACCGCCCGTGTGCGCGCACGGCTGCGCAGGAACGCTGCTCCATCTACAAACGAGACGATGCTCGAAGCGGCCGATATCGTTATCGACCTACGCGCTCACAGTGCAACCTTACACGCGCTCGATCTTAACCTCACACCCAAAGAATTCGATATTCTAACGCTGCTAGTGCGAAACGCTGGCTGTCCTGTTTCTCCTCAAGACATCTTCGAACAGGTCTGGCAAGAACAATATTGCCTGAGCGATGCCAACACGATCATGGTGCATATCCGCAGACTGAGGAAGAAGCTCTCTGAGATCGATTCTTCGCAAGCATTTATCGAGACTGTTTTTGGCGTAGGCTATAGAATCGATGCCGAATCAGGAGCAGGCCACACTGAGCCATAGGTGAAAGCAGTCAGTAATGAAGATTAGATCGAAAACGCAAACAACCAAGCAAACCGGCGAACAAGCACGTGTTCTGCGGGTCAAGTTGCTTGGAAGGATGACGGCGATGTTGCTCGCATGGACCGCCATCTTCGTTATTGTGTGTGGACTCTTTGAGGTCTTTATCTCCGATGAGCTCGGCAATCGCATTGCCGATGCTACCTCAACCTGGATTTATGACTCGCAGCTAACTAACGAAAACCAGTCTACGCAGGAAGATACGGGTGACAATACGGAGCAATCCTCCAACAGCAAAACCCAAACGCGCACGAACTCTGATCCCTGGGAAGCATTCGAGCAGGGTGACACAGATTTCCTCTATCAATACGATAGTCTTGTCGCGAAGGTTGGATCCGAAAACATCCAATTGATGGTCACCGAAGATGGCCACACCGCTATGCGCGATATCTCTTTTTACAATATGATGCGTTCCCTGAAGCTTCCGTTCGCGATCGTGATCTATGCGATCGGCATCATCGTGATAATCATTCGCACGCTCAACCGATCGCTCCGCTATTTCAACAAGCTTTCAAATGCGCTTGCCGATCCACGCCTGATCGAAGGCGGAAGGATCGTTCTGCCCGAAGAGCTCATGATCTCTTCGCAACAGATCGAGCTTCTTCAGAAGAAGATCCGCGACCACGAACAAGCTGCCGTGATGGCGGAGCAACGCAAGAATGAGCTCGTTGCCTATCTTGCGCACGATATTCGCACACCTCTCACCTCTGTAGTAGGCTATCTGAGTCTGCTCGCTGAATCACCCGATCTGCCGCGTGAGAAGCGCGCTGAATTCGCCGGCATCGCGCTCTCTAAAGCCGAACGGCTCGAATCGCTCGTTGAAGAATTCTTCGAGATCACTCGCTACAATCTGAATGCTATCCTGCTGGAACGCGAAAATGTCGATATCGCGCTCTTCCTCGATCAAGTAGCCGATGAATTCGGGATCGCCGCAAAGGACCGCGACATCTCGATCACCACCATCGCACCCGAGAATAAGCAGGCATTCATCGACTCCTCTAAGATGGCACGTGCCCTGGGCAATGTGGTGAAGAATGCGATCTCTTATGCGGACCCTGAGAGCGAAGTGGTCTTGAGCGCGATCGTGACGGACGACGAGATCGTACTCGCGACCACCAACCAAGGGCGCGAGATACCCCCCGCACATCTTGAGGCCATCTTCGAGCGCTTCTATCGCGAAGACAGATCGCGTGGACAGAGTGCGAACGCTGGCCTCGGCCTTGCGATCGCGCGTGAGATCGTTGAAGCGCACGGCGGAACCATCGGCGCAGAAAGCAGCAATGGGCTGACCACCTTCACGATCCGCCTGCCGCGATAGCTACCTAACGAGCACAGCCTTTCATGCGATCAGCCTGATCACCCAGAGGAAGCAGCACTGCCTTTCATGCGATCAGCCTGATCGCGCAGGGGCAACATCGCAACGCGCAACTCGATCAGGACTGCCAGGGGAAATTGAGGCTCATCAGGGCATCGTAGAGCATAGGAAAGTGGGGCACAGCATAAGAGAAGACGCACACCGCTCCGAAAAAGATGAGGACGAAGAGGAAGATAAGGTCGCACGTACTCGGCTTAAGCAGCGAAAGCGCGCGCTGAGTGAAGGGGAAGATAATGAATACGTACAGCGCCGCGATGATCCCGAGAATGATATCGTTCACAAGCCACGCTTGTCCGAAGATATTCAGGGGCAACGCCGAATTATCCCAGAAAGGATAGTGCCCCGTTGCATCGGGCTGGTTGATCAAAAGCCCGATCACGAGCTCGAGCAAAGCGCAGATGACCACTGCGATCACAAAGAACTGGAGCACAGCACCCCACATGGTCTTTCGCTGCTCAAGTATATGGATCTTCAGTGGCAATAGCGTGAGCGTGATGAAGACGGTCCCAAGCCCATATACCCAATAGGGCACCCAGAGTGGATCGGTCCACACATCGTAGTCATCGGCCACCACATGAAAAGCCCAGTCCATGAACATGCAATAGGGAATCTCGAGCCAATGGCCCACCAGACAAAAGACGCAGAAGTTGATGATCACGCCGCGCCAGAAGAACCAAGTCTTTGGCGTGAAATAGCGAAACTCATCGGCTTCATGAAGCTTAAAAGAACTTAGGGCCGCCATGATAACCACTTCTGCCAAGCATCGAGTTCGCGCTGCGCCTGCGCATAACCTGCATCATAAGCGGCTTGCAGCTGATCGAGATCGGTCGTGCGATTGCTGAGCGTCATCTGATCGGGATAGAAAACATACGCTGCGCCAGAGCGCTCGAGCTCCTCAATCTCATCGCAAAGTTCGTTGTAGTGCTGCGGACGCTCGATCGTCTTCTGCCAGACAGCTGGGTACTTGCGAAACGCACTTCTGAACAGCAACTGCCCCGCTCCCCCAATAGGAGATTTACGATACCCCTTCTCCTGCGTTCGCACGATGAAGAAGCGTTCATACCCATCACGTTTCGCTGCTTCGAGCGGGATGCCCCAGCTTGACCCGATACCGCCGTCCATATAGGTATGCCCTTCGACCACCGTAGGCGGCATGAAGATGGGCATGGTGGAGCTTGCGCGAACGCGCAGCATCATCTCATGTGCGCTTTGCATGTCACTCTTGGTCCAAAGGACCGTCTCGCCCGTGTCGCGATCGAGCGCTTCAATGTGAACGTTCGCAGGGTTCGCACAAAAGGTATCCCAATCGAAGTGGAAACGCGAGTCGTATTTGTCAGGATCTTCTGCAACTCCTTCATAAAGATGATGCGCGTTGAAGAAACCTTTGCCCTGAACGAATGTCTTCATGCCTCCGAATTCGGGGTCGTCCACCAGATCGACGAAGGACATCTTCGTGCGCAGCGTATCGCGTGAGACATAGTTGACGGTATGGCTCGAACCCGCTGAAATGCCATAGACATCACCGAAGTTGAGGTCGTTTTCGAGCAGCGTGACCACCGCACCAGCAGTATAGCTTGCGCGCATGCCGCCGCCCTCGAAGATGAGCGCAACATCGTTGATATTCACGTTAAGCTTGTTGTGATCGTTCGTCATGGCTTTCGCGAGCATCGCCTACGAGCTCTTTTACTTTCTATTTTTGTTCATCTGGGTTTTTACGTTACTAGGATAGTCCAGCCAACGCAAAGATTCGATCACGATGCCCCTAAATCACCCAATAGTTCAAAAATCGTTAACAAGATGAACACTTCCTTTGTTGTAACGAGCGCGATCACGCCATCGACCAAAGGAATCTTCATCGTTCGTGAACAGCGCTGAACCATGCAGCTCCTTTATAATGATGCCCAGAGATGCGATCTTTTACAGAAGAGGTATTCATGAAACTCAATCCTGAACACATTGAAGAAGTGCTCAAGCTCATCAATCAAGGTCCTTATTTCCGACTTTTGAACATCGACATCCTCTCACTTGAGGAAGGACGTTGCATCGTTGAAGCCGACATCGAACGCAAGCACATGAACTGCTTCGGCGGCATGCATGGCGGTGTCTACGAGTCCATCATGGACACCGCAGCCTATTGGGCGCTCTATGCAGAAATGCCCGAGAACGCTGGCTTCATCACGCTCGACCAGAATACGAACCTCACACGCGCCGTGCAAGAAGGCACGCATGTCCACTGCGAAGGACGTGTGGTGAAACGCGGGAGCTCAATCTGCATCTGTGAAGCCGAGATGACCGATGAGAAGGGACGCTTGCTAGGGCTTTCCACGTCGAAGGTATTCGTTGCACCCAGCTTGCAGCCCATTAGCGCTGCGATCGACGCGCTCGATCCTACGCACAAGCTTCCACCGAAATTTCTTGAAGAATCCTATTAGCATGCTAGAATAAGAACTCACACGGACGCTTAGCTCAGCGGGAGAGCATCGCCTTCACACGGCGGGGGTCGCTGGTTCAAACCCAGTAGCGTCCACCATGTATACCAGGTCAGCATCAGTTTTTGGTGCTGACCTTTTCTTTTTCTCAGGCTTAGCGTTTCAGGGGGAATCGGGCAGAGAAGACCGACCCTTTTCCCAGCTCGCTCTCAACCTCGATGCTGCCATTGTGATGCTCGACCGCATGCTTCACGATCGCAAGCCCCAAACCGGTACCACCCGTTTCTTTGGAGCGGCTCTTATCGACTCGGTAGAAACGCTCGAAGATCTTCTGCTGTTCATCAGGTGAAATGCCAACGCCCGTATCCATGACCCGCACGACTGCCTGCACGAAGTCGATCGGGCGGGCAACATGCGAACGCGGACCGAAACGCAGCTCGTCTACACCTGCTTCCTTATCGCAACGCTCAAGAACAGCGGGCGTGCTTTCGGTATCGACCGCGACCACCACTTCGCCACCAGGCCTGTTATAGCGAATGGCATTGCTCACCAGATTGGTCATGACCTGCTCCATCAATGGCTCGTTGCCATCGATGAGAACGCGCTGCCCGTCCAACCCCTCCACACGCAATGAGACCTCATACTTCTCAGCAAGCGGACGCAGGCGTTCAGCCACGTTTTCAGCCAGAGCACGCAGATCGATGCTATCTGAAAGCCCATCAGGAGAAACGGGCTCGTCCAATCGCGACAAGGCAAGCACATCATCGATCAGAGCGTACATATGCTGCGACTCCTCATGGATGATGCCCGCGAATTTGACCGTGTCCTCAGCGGGCACCATTCCGGTCGAAAGGAGCTCGGAATACCCCGCTATCACCTGCAAAGGAGTCTTCATCTCATGCGAAACATTTGCCGAGAACGCACGGCGCATATCCTCTGCGCGCATCAATTCGCGATTTTGCTCACGAAGCTGTTGCTGCTGTTGTTCGATGCGACCGAGCAGAGGGTCCATCTCAAGATAGCTCGTATGCCCCAGTCCTTCATCGGCATCGAACCCGTTGAGGGGTGCCATGATGCGGCGCGTCAGCAACCGTGAGAAGAACACCACCATGATAACGACCACGATCAAGACGATCACGAGCGGAATGATCAGAGAATGCATGAATGAAAATAACGATTCTCGCGTCTCGCTCAAGCGCAACACATCGCCCGAATCAAGGCGCACCGCCGCATAGATCGTATCGTTCTTGAGCGTTTCAGAATAGCGCGTAACCATGCCTGCGCCAGTTACAAGAGCGCTCTGCACCTCAGGACGATCGGCGTGGTTCCCGATCGAAGATGCGCTGTTCTGATCGGGCGCAGTGCTATCGTAGAGGACATCGCCCGATGGCGAGATGAGCGTATAACGGACGGTCTTGCCCAGTTGATCGCGCAAGACGACTACCTGCTCAAGAGTGCTCATGCTATCAAGCTGGCTCGCGGTCTCGCGCGCAGCACCAAGGATCTTGTCTTCCGCGTCCTTCTCATAGGAAGCGTGGAAGAGCACACCCATCGCAAGTGCGACCACGGCCACTACCAAGATAGAGAAAGAGAGCACGGTCACGAAGATCGTGGTCGAAAGCCTTTTCTTATGCGTACCCTGAACACCGATCACACTCTTGACCCCTTTACCCTGCCTAATGCCATGCACGGAGTTTCCTTCGCGCGATCGTTCTTGAACAGCATCTCGCTCGATGCATCATGCACGCATGCGGTAACCGATGCCGTGCACGGTCTCGATGTTCTTACCAACACCCGAACATGCTCGGTCGAGCTTTTGACGCAAGGTCTGAACATGCACATCGACCGTTCGGGAATGCCCTACGAAAGATTCACCCCATACCGTCTCGAAGAGCTGCGCGCGACTCAAGGCATGCCCCACATGCGCGATCAGCATCCGAAGAAGATCGAATTCCTTTACCGTGAGCTTCACGGGTTCCCCTTGCACCGTGCACGTATGCGCGTCCATATCAAGGTCGATGCCGTTGCAATGAAGCTCGTTCGGGGTCTTCGTTGCCGCCGTTGGCGCCTGCGCGCGACGATACAGAGCGCGAACACGAGCTACCAGCTCCATCATGCCGAACGGCTTTGCCAAATAATCATCGGCACCTAACTCGAGCCCTTGCACCTTATCGATCTCGGACCCTTTTGCGGTAAGCATCATGATGGGAAGGTGCTGGGTTGCCTCGTGGCTGCGCAAGCGACGCAGTATCTCGAGCCCGTCTATACCCGGCAACATGATATCGAGCAGGATCACATCGGGGAGTTGCTGTTCGCAGGCAGCGAAAAAGGGTCCCGCATCAGGAAAGCCGCGTGTTTCGAAGCCCGCTTGCGAAAGCGTATAGACGGCCAGATCACGAATATTGGCATCATCTTCAACATAGTAGATCATGCCCTTGATTCTAGCATCGGAGCGTGAGTGCGCACCCAAGAGGCGTGTCAAGTTTTTGTAAAGCTTTCTCTACCCCATCTTGTTCCTTGCTCGTAACGCTGCCGGCTTCATGCCTCCTGGCCAGGAGCTAGCATGATCTCGCGTTAACCAAAACGTCCTGCCACGTAATCAGCAGTACGCTGATCGCGCGGTTCAGTGAAGATCATCTGGGTATCCCCTGCTTCCACCATCTCACCCAACAAGAAGAATGCCGTCTTATCCGAAACGCGCAATGCTTGCAGCATGTTGTGCGTCACCATGACCACGGTGTAGCGTTCCTTCAAAGTGTCGACCAACTCTTCGATCTTCGCGGTGGAAATAGGGTCGAGCGCACTGGTGGACTCATCCATCAAGAGCACCTCGGGACGTACCGCAAGCGCGCGAGCGATGCACAAACGCTGTTGTTGACCTCCCGAAAGACCAAGTGCACTCTTCTTGAGGCGATCCTTCACCTCTCCCCAGAGCGCCGCATCACGCAACGACTGCTCGACGATCTCGTCAAGTTCATCGCGCCGCTTGACGCCATGCGTGCGTGGTCCGAACGCGATGTTGTCATAGATGCTCATGGGAAAAGGATTAGGCTGTTGGAAGACCATGCCCACTCGGCGCCTCAGGTCCGTTACTGCGATATCCCGATAGGTATCTTGCTCGTCAAGCGCCACCAATCCATTGATGTGGCACCCTTCAACAAGATCGTTCATACGATTGAGCGTCTTCAGAAGTGTCGACTTACCGCACCCCGAGGGGCCGATGAGCGCGGTCACCTGGTTTTGCGGAAAGCTGAGCGAGACATTCTTGAGCGCATGGAAATCGCCATAATGAAGGTCCAGATCGCGAACTTCCATCTTGACCTGCTCATCTACCTCATATCGTTCAGGTGTTCGCTCATGATCACCCAACGGCTGCTGAAAGGCCTCTTCGCAAGCAAACTCCGAACTCTGTTCAGAGGATGGTCGATCGATCGATAGATTCATACGTTTCTCTCTTTCATACGATTCAGCGAAACGACAACAGTAAAGACAGCCGTTTCGCCCTTTAGCTATCACTTCACGCGCAAGCGCTTCTCGGCCACATTAGCAATCACGTTCAAGAGTGTGACCAGCACCAACAGCACAACAGCAGTGGCGTAAGTCTCATCGATATGCAGCCCTTCAGAGGCGAGCACATACATGTGGACCGCCAGCGTTCGACAGGAATCGAAGAGCGCGAAGATGCCCTGACCGCCGAAATCGGGAATCTGCGCGATGGTCCCCGCCGTGAAGAGCAACGCCGCTACCTCACCAACGCAGCGCCCAAGCGCCAGCAGAACGCCGCCCACAATTCCCGGCAGAGCGCTCGGCAGCACGCACCGAAAGATCGTGCGGAGATACCCCGCGCCTAGCGCGAACCCACCCGCGCGATAGGAAGCAGGCACCGCGATCAGCGCTTCTTCGGCGGTACGCATGACCACTGGCAGGACCATGATGGCAAGCGTGCACGCACCCGAGAGCAAAGAAAGCCCCCAGCCAAGCACCGTGGTGAAGAACAACATGCCGAACAATCCGTAGATGATGGAGGGAATGCCTTGCAGCGTTTCGGTAGTAACGCGTACCGCGCGCACGAACCGACTTCCTGGTTTCGCGTATTCCACCAGATAGATCGCCGAAGAGACCCCGATGGGCACTGCGATTAGAAGCGCGAGCAACGCCATATAGAGCGTGCTTATGAGCGCCGGCATCAACGAGACATTTTCGGAGGTGTAGCTCCATTCGAAAAGCGTTGGCGTTAGATGCGGAACGCCATTCACCAAGATGAATCCCACGATACCCAGGAGCACGAGCATCGTGAAGAGCGCACCGGCATAGATCACGCCGCGCGCGATCTGGCTTGAAGCATGCGCATGAGAAGAGGAGCTTGGCCCCGTTTTGCGCGCAAGACCGCTTGATGCAAGAGCCTTCATGAGCGCTCACCCCTCTTCTTCATCGCATTGAAGAGCGTGCTGATCAGCAAGATGAAGACGAACAGCACCACGCCGGTCGCGATCAAGGCACCGCGGTGAAGGTCAGCCGCATAGCCCATCTCGAGCACGATGTTCGCGGTCATGGTACGCACGCCATCGAAGATCGATGCAGGAATGATCGGCTGATTGCCCGCCACCATCACTACTGCCATGGTCTCGCCAATCGCGCGACCGATCCCGAGCACCACACCGGCCATGATGCCCGAGATAGCCGCTGGAACGAGCACGCGAAGCACGCTGCGCTCATGGGTCGCGCCCAACGCGAGCGCACCTTCGTAGTAGGACTGGGGAACCGCATCGAGCGCATTCTTCGCCACCGTGATGACCGTGGGCAAGATCATGATGCCGAGCAAGATCGAGGCAGCCAAAAGCGAAAGCCCATTGCCTGGTGCGTTCAGGCGAATGAAGGGTACGATGATCATCAGTCCGAAAAAGCCATAGACCACCGAAGGGATTCCCGCCAGAAGCTCAACGCCAGGCTTCAAGAACGCCGCGACCTTCGCCGAAGCGAACCGCGAGAGGAAGATCGCGGTCAGAAGGCCCGCAGGAACGCCGAAGATGAGCGCACCCGCCGTTACATAGATGCTTCCGATGATCATAGGGAAGATCCCATAGATATCGTTCGCGGGACGCCACGTGGTACCCAAAAGGAAATCAGGAATGCCGATCTCGATCATGGCAGGCACGCCATTCGCGAACAAGAAAACGCAGATCAGCCCTACCGCCAAGATGGACAAGGCGGCTGCGAGTGCGAAAACCACACGCGCAGCCCCTTCTTTCAGAAAAGTCCTGTTCATTTATTTCACGTCGCCCCAGCTGGTGATCTTGCCAGAGAAGATCTGCTTGACCTGATCGCTCGTGAGACCTTCGATCGCAGACTCGACCGGAACGATCACCGCAATGCCATCGCGAGCGATCGCTTGAGACTGAGCCCCCTTGCCCATCTCGGAATCCTTGAGCTCGCGCGATGCCATGCCGATGTCGCACGTGCCCTCGATTGCCATGGTCACACCAGTGGTCGAGTCAGACTGCTGAACCTCGATGGTAGCCTCAGGATTTGCCTGCTCATACGCCTCAGCGAGCTTTTCCATGACCGGGGTTACCGAAGAAGAACCAGCAACGACGATCTTCTCGCTCGTGCCTGTAGGTGTGTAGCTTGCTGCATCTTCGCTCACGGCAATATAGCCGTTATCCTCAACGATCGTCTGACCTTCCTTCGACATGATGAAGGTGATGAAGTCTTGCGCAGCAGGCGTGAGCTCATCGGTGGTAACGATGTTGAACGGACGCGCGATCTTGTACGAACCATCCTTCACGTTATCCGCCGTTGCTTCGACGCCATCGATCTTGAGCGATTTCACACTATCGTCAAGCGAACCGAGCGAGATATAGCCGATCGCTCCAGGATCGCCCTTCACGGAGGTCATCATGACCGACGTAGAATTGGTGATAGCAGCCGCATCGGTCGTGGTGTCGACCTTGTTGCCCTGGTCGTCCTTTTCTTCCAGCCCGAACAGCTCGATGAAGGCACCGCGCGTACCGCTGCCATCCTCGCGCGAATACACCGAGATATCCTCTGTGCTCTGACCTGATCCTTCTTGCTGCTTTTCTCCCGATGAGCAGCCTACCAACCAACCGAGGCTGATTGCCATGCATGCTGCTACGAGCGTGAGCACGAGTTTGGTTGCAAGCGAGCCCTTCCCTACAAGACTGCGAGCCATTCGTTGTTCTTTCATTGACGTTTCGTCCTTTCATTTCTTTCTTCAAATTCGTGATAGCAACCATGATGAAGAAGGCAAATCAAGGATTCGTCAGCTAAAAGAAAAGCTTTTGTAAAGACTCTCGCGCAGCATCCGACACGCCCCTCTCAAGGAGCGCTCTCGCGGAATCGCATGATCGAAGCGAGTGCCGTTAGGGAAGTTATTTCCTGCCGAATGATCCGAAGGTATTCTTGAGCGACTGTTTGAACGTCTGGCGATTCATATCCGCGATGGAAGTGGTGAGTGGAATCGCTTTCGGACACACGCGCACGCAATTCTGCGCATTGCCGCAGCCCGAAACGCCGTCATCATCCATGATGGCATTCAGGCGAACATCGGCATGCATAGCTCCTGTAGGGTGAGCATTGAACAGGCGCACTTGCGAAAGCGGTGCTGGCCCCATGAAATTATGCGGCGTATCAGCGAGCTTCGTGTTGGGGCACGCCTCGAAACAACAGCCGCACGTCATGCACTTGGAAAGCTCGTAGGCCCAATCGCGCGTTTTCTGCGACATGCGCGGACCAGGGCCAAGATCGAACACGCCATCGATGTCGATCCAAGCATGAACGCGCTTGAGATGCTCGAAGAGCTTCTGGCGATCGACCTTCAGATCGCGCACGAGCGGAAATTTCGTGAGCGGTGCGAGCGTGATGGGCTGTTCGAGCGAATCGATGAGCGTCGAGCATGCTTGCCGCGCAACGCCGTTGATCAACATCGTGCAAGCTCCGCACACTTCTTCAAGGCACACGCTCTCCCACACCACAGGCGTGGTGGGTGTGCCATCAGCAAGCACTGGATGCGCACGAATAGCCATGAGCGCCGAGACCACATTCATGTTCGGATGCCATTCGATCTCGAAATCTTCATAGCGGCTTTTTGCCTCGGGGCTATCCTGCCGCTTGATGTGGAGCTTGATGGTCTTCGTTGATTCTGACTTCACGGGATCATTCGCTTCCATGGCTTTACACCTCCTTCGATGCGCGGCGTTTACCCACTTCATGCACCGTCGTATAGTCGCGCTTACGCGGTTCGATCAAGGAAAGATCGACCTCTTCATAGCTGAGCCGTGGCCCATCAAGGGCAGGATCGTAGGCTGCGAGCGTGGTCTTCAGCCACGCTTCATCATCGCGCTCAGGGAATTCCGGCTTATAGTGAGACCCCCTGCTCTCATCTCGCGCGAGCGCACCAGCCGTGATCACCTTCGCAAGATCGATCATGGACTTGAGCTCGCGCACGAACACGGTGGTGGTGTTGTTCCACATGGACTTATCTTCAACCCCGATACGCTCATAATCCTGCGCGAGCGTCTCGAGCACTTGAAGCGTTTCAGCAAGCTTATCGTTGTAGCGAACCACGGTAACATTCCGCGTCATCACATCTGCCATCTGCTGATAGAGCTCATACGGATTCACGGGTCCATCCATCGCTCGGATAGCCTCATACGCAGCTTGTTCTGCTTGGACCGCCTGATCATAGAGGCCTTCCGTGGCTTTGGTATCCGACCCGCGGATCCATGCAGCCGCTGTCGGGCCCGCTGCCATGCCAGCATATACCGCCGAAAGCAGCGAGTTCGCACCCAAACGATTGGCGCCGTGCTGCGAATAGTCGCACTCCCCTGCCGCGAACAGCCCCGGAATGTTCGTCGACTGATCGACATCCACCCACAGCCCACCCATGGAATAGTGGACGCTCGGCGCGATACGCATCGGGACCTTGCGTGGATCGTCGCCCACGAACTTCTCGTAGATCTCGAGAATGCCGCCGAGCTTGTTATCCAGCACTGCTGGATCGATATGAGAAACATCGAGATAGACGACGTTTTCGCCGTTCACCCCCAGATGCTGGTTGTAGATCACATCGTAGATCTCGCGCGTTGCGATATCGCGCGGGACCAGATTGCCATACGCGGGGTACTTCTCTTCAAGGAAATACCACGGCTTGCCATCCTTGTACGTCCAGACGCGCCCGCCTTCGCCGCGCGCCGATTCGCTCATCAAGCGATTCTTGTCGGCCCCGGGGATGGCCGTGGGATGGATCTGGATGAATTCGCCATTAGCGTAGAGTGCCCCTTGCGTGTAGAGCTTCGCAGCCACGTAGCCCGTGTTGATGGTCGAGTTCGTCGACTTGCCGAAGATAGCACCGCACCCACCCGTTGCCACCACCACCGCATCTGCGGGGAATGCGCGGATCTCCATGGAAGCGAGGTCTTGTGCAACGATGCCCTTGCATGCGCCTTCATCGAGGATGGCAGAGACGAACGTCCAGAATTCATAGCGGCACACCATGCCCGCCACCTCTTGCGCACGCACTTGCTCGTCGAGCGCATAGAGCAACTGCTGACCAGTGGTCGCACCTGCGAACGCGGTGCGGCGTTTTTGCGTGCCACCGAATCGGCGCAGGTCAAGAAGGCCTTCAGGAGTGCGATTGAACATGACCCCCATGCGAGCGAAAAGGTTCACGATGGCAGGAGCCGTCTCGCACATGCGCGCCACCATGGTCTGATTCGCCAGGAAATCGCCGCCGTAGATGGTATCGTCGATGTGCTCCCAGACCGTATCGCCTTCACCCTTGGTGTCGAGCACCGCATTGATGCCGCCTTGTGCGCAGACTGAATGCGAGCGCTTCGCAGGCACCACCGAAAACAGATCGACCGGAATGCCCGCTTCCGTGAGCTTGAGCGTAGCCATGAGCCCCGCAAGACCGCCGCCTACTACGACCGCACGGCCCGTGCCCCCTACGCAGCGCGCACGGGCGCTGTTCGCAGGCGTTGCTGGCGCGTTGTTCTCATGTTCTGTGTTCGAATCGGTCATGATCCCGTTCCTTCTTCAACCTTAGATCAAGCAAACGATCATCTGAGCCACGAAGACCGCTCCCACCACGAAGAGGGCGAAGCAGATCCATGAAGTGATCTGCTGCGAACGCGGCGTGATCGTGATGCCCCACGTGATGCAGAAGGTCCAAAGGCCGTTGACGAAATGATAGAGGCAGCTATACACGCCGATCACGAAAGCAGCAAGCCCCCACGGATTCGCTACCACGCTGCGCACCAGTTCGAAGGTGGAGCCGCCATCAGCCAGCAGACTGACGCCCCATTTCAACCCGATCACGTGCCACAAGAGGAATGCGAACGCGATCACGCCGGTGATGCGCTGGAAAAGATAGCGCCAGTTGCGCATGTAGCGATAGGAACCTACGTTGCAGCTTCCCGTCGCAACGATATAGATGCCGATAAGAGCGTGCACGACAAGGGGTGCGAAGATGACCGTGATCTCGAGCAGATCCTTGTAGGGCATGGTCTCGAGGAAATGGCTGAAGGCGTCATACGCAGGAACCGACCAGGTGAACGTATAGTTCGCGACCATATGGAAACAGAAGAAGATGCCGAGCGGCAAAACGCCACAGATCGACTGCAACTTCTTGAGAAAGTTGATGCGTCTTCCTGATTCCAAAAGCGTCTGTTCGGCCATGATGCCCCTTACCTGCGAATACCCCTGCCTAAGACTACCGCAGAAAAGGCAGCTTGTAGCGTACTGTTAAAAAGGTGACAAACTACCCGGTCGTTCGACACCTTTTTCGTTCGTCATTAGCTCGACCAGTGGAGAGGGTGAGACACGAGGTTCCCCGCTTCCCTGCTCAAGAA
>UPYK01000014.1 GCA_900538545.1 uncultured Eggerthella sp.
CCTCAACGATGCGGCTTGCAAGCAAAGGGTCGCGCATGAGCGCAGCTCCATCACCCTTGCCCGCGATCTTGCGTGCCGGGCAGCCCATGTTCACATCGAAGGAAAATACCGCGCCTCCGAGCATCTGCTCAAGCTCATAGGCTTCCTGCGCCATCGTTTCTGGTTCGTGGCCGAAGATCTGAACGGCCACTTGTTTCTCAGAGGGAGCCAGCACGAGCAGATCGCGCGTTTTGCCACTACCGTAGCTGAGCGCCTTCGCGGAGACCATTTCGGTATAGGTGAGCTGCGCGCCTGCTTCGATGCAAAGTCCACGAAATACCTCATCGGTCACACCGGCCATCGGCGCAAGAATAAGGCGTCTATCCTTGAACAGGTCTTCCATCTCGTTAGAACCGTCGGATCATTCGTCGACTTTGAGAATGGCCATGAAGGCTTCTTGGGGCACCTCGACGCTTCCGATGCTCTTCATGCGCTTCTTACCTTGCTTTTGCTTCTCGAGCAGCTTGCGCTTACGCGTGATGTCGCCGCCATAGCACTTGGCGAGCACGTCCTTGCGCATCGCACGCACGGTCTGACGCGAGAGCACGCGTGAGCCGACCGCAGCCTGAATGGGGATCTCGAACATCTGACGCGGGATGATGCCTTTCAACTTCTCGACCAGCACCTTGCCGCGCGCATAAGCCTTATCGTTGTGAACGATGAAAGAGAGCGCGTCGATAGGCTTGCCTGCAAGCAGGATATCGAGCTTCACGAGCTTCGAGGTCTTGTATTCATCGAAGTCGTAGTCGAGCGACGCATAGCCCTTCGTACGGCTCTTGAGCTGGTCAAAGTAGTCCATGATCAGCTCCGAGAGCGGGATCTCCCAAAGCATCTCGACCGTAGTGGTCGAAAGATAGTTCATCGTGATGAAGTTCCCCCGTCGTGCCACGGTAAGATCCATGACCGCACCCACATAATCAGGCGGAATGAGGATCTTCGCCTTAAGGTAGGGTTCTTCGATATGATCGATCTCGGAAGCATCAGGCATGTCCTGCGGTGAGTGGAGCGAGAGCATCTCACCGTTGCTCTTGAACACATGATATTCCACCGAAGGTGCTGTCGCGAGCAAGTCGAGATCAAACTCACGCTCGAGACGCTCCTTGATGACCTCCATATGGAGCAATCCTAAGAAACCGACACGGAAGCCGAACCCAAGCGCGTGCGACGTTTCCGGTTCATAGATAAGAGCAGGGTCGTTGAGCGAGAGCTTTTCGAGCGCATCCTTCAGCGGTTCGTACTGGTCACCATCGATCGGGAACAGACCCGTATAGACCATCGGTTTCACATCGCGATACCCTGGGAGCGGTTCGGTGCAGCCACCTGTGGCGTTCGTGATCGTGTCGCCCACTTTCACCTGCGCGGGATCCTTAAGACCCGTGACCAAATAGCCCACTTCACCAACGCCAAGCTCGTCGACAGGCACCTCGGTGGGTTTGCGCACGCCCGCTTCCTCAACGAGCGCGGTGGTATTGGTGGCCATCATGCGGATCTCTTGGCCTTTTTTGAGCGACCCATCCACAATGCGCACGAGCGCGACCACGCCACGGTACGCGTCGAAATAGGAGTCGAAGATGAGTGCACGCAGTGGCGCATCCTTCACTCCTACTGGAGCTGGGATCGTATAGACGATCGATTCGAGCAAGTCCTCGATGCCCGCACCGGTCTTGCCACTAGCAAGGATGGCATCATCGGCAGGAAGGGCAAGCGAATCCTCGATCTCGGCGCGCACGCGCTCAGGATCAGCTGCTGGAAGATCGATCTTATTGATGAGCGGGATGATCTCAAGGTTGGCATTCATCGCCATCATGGCGTTCGCGACCGTTTGCGCTTCGACGCCCTGCGTGGCATCGACCACGAGCACCGCACCTTCGCAGGCTGCAAGAGAGCGGGAAACTTCATAGGTGAAGTCGACATGACCAGGGGTATCGATCAGATTGAAATGATAGAGCTCACCGTCTTCGGCGCGATAGTCGACACGTACCGCCTGGCTTTTGATCGTGATGCCGCGTTCGCGCTCGATGTCCATCGAATCGAGCAACTGCTCTTTCATATCACGCGAAGAGACCGTTTCGGTAAGTTCAAGGATACGATCAGAGAGCGTCGATTTGCCATGATCGATGTGGGCGATGATCGAGAAATTGCGGATATACTTCGGGTCGATGGGCATGGATCGTTCAATCCTTCTCTTATAAGAAAACGGAGGGTCATTCATTCATCGCCAAGCGCCTGCTTACCAGTGTTCAACGAAGCAAGGCCGCCCAAGGCACTTCGTGATTCTATCAAGCACTGCCAGGATTCAGGGCGCGCAAGCACTCATTCTTCGCTAAAAGCGCAAGAAACGCCTGCGACCTCTTCCCCAGCCCGATCAAGCACTGACAAACATTTTATCGAAGCGCACTACACGGCTTTGGAAAGTTGTGATACGATTCTAAGGCTTTCGTCTACAACTTGTATTTCAATGGAGGATAAAACGTGGCGAACATTAAAAGTCAAAAGAAGCGAATCATCACCAACGAAAAAGCTCGTCTGCGCAATCGCGCAGTACGCTCTGAGCTCAAGACCGCAACGCGTGCAGTCCATGACGCAGTAGAAGCAAAGAACGGTGCAGAGGCCTATGCTGCTGCGCTCGCTGCTTGCCGCCTGCTCGACCGCGCTGTCACTAAGGGTGTTATCCATAAGAACCAGGCTGCTAACCGCAAGTCTGGCATCATGAAGCTTGCTAACACGGTCGTCACCGCTGAAGACATCGCCGCATATAAGCCAGCAGAGAAGAAAGCTCCTGCTAAGACCGGTTCCAAGAAGGCTGCTGCAAAAGCTGCTCGCAAAGAGGCACAGGCTGCTGCTGAAAAGGAAAAGGATAAGCGCCGCAAGAAGACGCAAAAGGAGCAGGCTGCTGCCGCTAAGAAGAAGGCAGAAGCTGAAGCTGCTGCAGCCGCAGAAGACGAAGCTGCCGCTGCTGAAGAAGTCGAAGAAGCTGCAGTTGAAGAAGCAACTGACGAAGCATAATCTCGCCACTCTATCTCGGATTCGTCCGCATATCGAAAAAGGTGCCCGGCTCAATGCCGGGTTTCTTTTTGCCCTGGAAAGCTGCAGCCAGGTTTTTTTGCGCAGCGGCTGAGTACCTCTAGAGAGCTATCGTTTTGGTCTGCTCTCACGAACCTCTAGAGATATGTAAGACGCCTGGCTCTATAAGATTTGATAGAATAGTTCCACATCGAACAAGAGCAAAAACGAGGTATACATGAAAGCGCTCATTCCTGCCGCAGGTCTTGGAAGTCGATTCCTCCCTGCCACTAAAGCACAACCAAAAGAAATGCTGCTCGTTGTTGACAAGCCAGCTATTCAATATGTTGTTGAAGAGGGGCTCGCTTCCGGTGCTGATGAGGTGATCATCATCAACAGTCGCGACAAGAAGTCGATCGAAGCGCACTTTACTCCCGATCCCGATCTGGAAGCGGAACTACGTAGCCGCGGTAAGGATAGCTATGCCGATAAGGTAGCTCACGCGGGCAGTTTGAATGTCTCCTACGTCTATCAAGATGAACCGCTTGGCCTTGGTCATGCCGTTCATTGCGCTGCTGATAAGATCGAAGGCGAACCGTTCTTCGTTCTGCTTGGCGATGTGCTCGTTCCTGAAAACAACATGCTCACGCGCATGAAGGAGATCTCGGATGAGCATAACGGCGCCAACGTGATCGCCGTGCTTCCTGTTCCTGAGACGCAAGTCGATCGTTTCGGCGTGATCGCAGGAGAAGAAATCGCAAATGATGTCTGGAAGGTTTCAGCGCTCTGCGAAAAACCTGCCCCTGAAGAAGCTCCGAGCAATCTTGCGGTATTCGGCCGCTATCTCCTCTCCCCGCACGTTATGGAGCTCCTTGCCGAAGTAAAGCCTGGCGCAGGCGGAGAGATTCAACTCACCGATGCGCTCGACGAGGTGCTCAAAGAAGAAGAGATGTATGCGCTCATCATCAACGAAGAGGATGGCTTCGATACCGGCACCGTAGAAAGCTGGCTCGATACCAACAATCGCCTCTTCGCCCGCCTGAATAACGCCGAAAGGTGTCGAACGACCGGGTAGTTTGTCACCTGTGTCATCTTTTTGGCTGGAAGAAGAACAAGACCCCGCAACCAGTATGGTGCGGGGTCTTCGATTACTGACGATCGTGGATCGATGAGCTTAGATCATAGGGAGTGACTGCAATTCAGCCTCAGACGATTCCTGCTGGCCTTCAGCGATAACAGGAACGAGCTCATCTTCTGCCTCGATCTCCTCGATGAAGGGACCAAAGAGCGCTTCGCCATTCTGGCTCAGCTCGACCATGCCGGTAAGGATATCAACATACTGATAGGACTGGCGAGCCGCAACACCACGCTTACGCTTGACCTCCATGATGAACAGCTTAGGATGGACCTGCATGAGGACACCTTCGCTCTCAACGATCTTAGAACGACCCATATTCGCACGAACGCGAAGCTTCTGGCCAACGAAATCGCTTAACGTATCATGAATGCTATCGACGATCTGTGCTTGCTTTGCTAAATCCATAAACACTTCCTCAAAAAGGCATAGTAAAACTCGTTTATAATAGCACGCGCTCAAATCTAGGTATAACAGCTACGTTTGTTTTTTCACCAGCGGTGCTTTTTATTCGTTAAGAAACTAGTCCTGATTCGATGGTGAGCGCTCGATCATGCACGAACCAGCGCAGCGTATGCTTCACCCAGCTTAAGGAAGTCTGAAACAGCAAGCGCCTCACCGCGCACTTTTGGATCGATACCGCTCCGCTCGAAGAGCTCAGGAAGGAGCGACGATGCATCGAACGAAGGATCGGTTCGCTCAAAGTAGCGCTTCATCGAGTTCGCAATGGTCTTACGACGGTTCTCGAACGCAGCATCGGCCATGAGCATCGTCGCCTGCGTAAGTTCGCTGCTGCGCTCTTCTGCAATACGGTCCAGACGGATGACCGTGCTCTTCACGCGAGGTGGAGGGAAGAAGTTGCTCTCTGCCACTGAGAACTTCCCCGTAGGCTTGGCGAAAAGACGCAACTTGACCGTGTAGGCACCATAGTTCTTCGATCCAGGAGCCGCACTCATGCGATCAGCCACTTCAGCTTGCACCATGATCGTTGCACTCTCAAGGCTCTCGAAGCGCTCGAAGAAATCGAGTACGATCGTGGCAGCGACCGCATAAGGAAGATTGGATACCAGCTTATTCGGAACGAAAGGAAGCTCGCTTGCCTGCACATCCAACGCATCAGCCGAGATGAGCGAGAATGTGTCGGAAAAAGGCGCGCAGGTCTCTTCAAGTACCTCGATAAGGTCGGTATCACGCTCGATCGAGACCACCTCACCGCTGCGCTTCAAGAGCGCTTCAGTGAGCGTTCCGATCCCTGGGCCAACTTCTACCACGCGATCCGTGTGAGAAAGCTCTGCAAGATTGCAGATGCGCTCAACCACCCCATCATTGATGAGAAAGTGCTGCCCGAGCGATTTCTTCGTGCTCAATCCGAATCGGTCGAGCACTGCCCTAGTATCCGCAACAGAAGCAAGCGAAGAGAGACGCGCCATATTCGTTACTCCCCTCTTCCCTGCTCGATCATCTGCAATGTTTCAGAAACGATCGTATCTTCATCGACAGCGATGAGATCACGCGCGTCAACCACTGAAAAATCCGCAAGAGCAAAAGGAGATGCGACCTGTGCCTGTGCAGGAGCGGCGCCATACGGATCTCCCCCTTCGCCAACGAGCGCCACATACAGTGCGCGTTTAGCAGGCAGCGGCCTTCTCTGTTCGATCTGTTGCTGACGTTTCCAAAAGTAGGGCTGAAAACGGTCGAGCACGGCCTTGAACTGCGAAGGAACGCCCGCAAAATAGATAGGGCTCACCACCAGAACAGCATCTGCTGTATCGAGAGCGGAAGAGATGCGCGCAAGATCATCAGAGTAGATGCAAGTGAAGTTCTCTTTACAACGATCGCAACCGATGCACCCATGCACCATGATGCGAGCGGATGAGAAGAGCTCAACATGGCTGCCAAGTTCGCGAAGCGCACCCGCGATCCTTGTTGCAGCATTACTGCATTTTCCCTGATCGTAGGGAGAGCCTACCAGTATTACCCAATTTGCCATGGGGTAAGCTCCCTATCGAGCAGCGAACAGGCATTGCTGAAGAGCTGCTCAAGAAAACCGCGCTGTTCATCGAGCGTGGCGCATCCATACAGTTCGCACAGTTTGGCTGCCGTGAAGATCGTGAATTCTGGCCCACATTCAATACCGCGCAGCGGTTCGGGGGTCATGAACGGCGAATCGGTTTCCGTGAGCAAACGATCGAGCGGCACCTGGAGCGCACTTTCACCCACCTCAGGAGACTTCTTGAAGGTAACGGGTCCTCCGAACGCCACATAGCAACCAGCCTCTACCCACGGCTCGAGAATGGTTGGGTCAAGGTTGAAGCAGTGCAGCAAAACCCCCGCTTTAGGAAACCCCTCTTCTTGCAAGATAGCGAAACCATCATCGTGAGCTTCACGCATATGCAAAAGGAGCGGCAGTCCGGTCTTGTGAGCAAGGCGGATCTGGCGCCTGAATGCTTCACGCTGCTCAGGACGCGGTGAATGATCGTAATGATAGTCGAGCCCCACCTCACCGATAGCAGCGACCCGCGGGTCACGCAAGTCCTGCAACAGCTTCTCTTCAAGCGCGTCATCGTAGAATTTCGCATTGTGCGGATGGCAACCGATCCCGACTCTCACCTTTGGCTTGGCGAACTCGAAACCCGGAAGCTCGTAGGAATCGTAGATGTGCTTCGCCTCTTCGAACCACGAATCAAGCTGCTCGAAGGTGGTACGATCATCTTCCTGCACATCAACGATCGAGCAGATGAACTTGATGCCATAAAACGCGCTCCTGGCGAGCGCAAGCGCAGGATTGCCGAGCATATCGAGATGTGCATGCGTATCGGCGATAGGCGCATCGAACTTCGGCGGAGAGACAAGACGGCACTTTTCCTTCTTGCGCTTCTGATAGAAGAGCATATCGCGCGCAAACGGAGCAAGGTCCGCAAGAGGCATGCTCTCTCCAAAGGAATAGGAGAGCAGGTCGGTTTGATTATTCGAGGGAGAAGTCGATCGCATCTACATCCAATCGTGGATAGAGCGGCGTACCGGTCTCTACCGAAAGACCAGGCGTAAGCTGTCCCCAAGCACTGGCCGCTTCGATGTCGGTGATATCAGTGACATCTCCCAGACCCATGCGATTGAAGACCTCATTTGAAGTGGTAGGCATGAACGGTGCCATGAACAACGCGATGATGCGGATCGCCTCGAGTGCGTTGTAGATGACCGCAGCAAGTTCATCGGCGGTTACTTCGCTCTTAGCAAGGTTCCAGGGAGCAGAATCTTCCACATAGAGGTTCACACGGCTCGCAAGCTTCTGCACCGCAGCGGCCGCCGCAGAAAAATCGACGTTCGCCATAGCTTCGTCGTATTCCTTGTACAGATCAGCAGCTATCTCAGCGAGCGGATTGTCCTCTGCACCGGCAGGAGGCGTAGGCACCACGCCATCGAAATACTTGTTCGTCATGTTGAACACACGCGATACGAGGTTGCCCCAAGTATTCGCCAGATCGGCATTGTAGACCTGCACCATGCGCTCGATCGAGATGGAACCATCGTGACCGAACTGCACATCGGAAAGGAAATAGTAGCGATACGGATCCACGCCAAAGACCTCGACCAGATCCGCGGGCTTCAAAGCATTGCCGCGCGATTTCGACATCTTCTCACCCTTGGTGAGCAAGAAGCCATGGCCGAAGACCGTGTGCGTGATTGGCATACCAGCTGCCATGAGCATGGCGGGCCAAATAACGCAGTGGAAACGGATGATATCCTTGCCCACGAAGTGATACTGCATGGGCCACGCTGCCTCATATTCTGCAGCGCGCTCAGGATCGCTATAGCCGATGCCTGTAAGATACGCCAGAAGCGCATCCGCCCACACATAGGCTACATGACCTTCATCGAAGGGCAGCGGAACGCCCCAATCGAAGGTTGAACGCGAAATGGAAAGGTCCTTAAGGCCGCTCTTCACGAACGAAACAATCTCGTTCTTACGCGTGACCGGGCGGATGAAATCAGGGTTCTCCTCGTAGAATTCGAGCAGCTTGTCTTCGAAATCGGAAAGTTTGAAGAACCAGTTCTCTTCCCCGCTCGTCTTCTGAACAGGGCGCTTGCAATCAGGGCAAACGTATTCGCCCTCCTCGTTCTTCTCGAGGTCGGATTCAGCGTAGTAGGTTTCTTCGTGAACGCAGTACCAACCTTCATAGGCTCCCTTATACAGAAAGCCTTTTTCATACAGATCGTTCCAGAACTTGCGCACGGTCTCAGCGTGACGCGGTTCGGTGGTACGCACAAAATCGGTGTAGGTGATATCGAGCATGTCCCATGCGTCGCGGAATGCAGGCTCCATCGAATCGCACCACTCCTGCGGCTCCATATCGTGAGCGGCAGCCGTGTCTGCGACCTTTTGACCATGCTCGTCCATACCGGTAACGAACGAGACATCATAGCCATTCATACGCTCATAACGCGCGAGCGCATCAGCTGCGATCGTGGTGTAGGCGGTTCCCAGGTGCGGAGCTGCATTTACATAGTAGATAGGCGTAGTGAGTGCATAAGCGCCTTTTGACATTGGAACGACTCGCTTTCTGATCAGGTGAGAGCACATGATGCTCGCCCGATCGCTCGTTTGGTGCACAGTGTTTTGATAAGAAGGTCGAATACCCGAAACGTTTAGCGCCCCTCAGTGCTGAATTCATCCTGAACAGATGAAACAGGGATGATCTGAGAAGCTTCATGCACGATCTCGTACGTGTCGCGTGCGATCATGTATTCCTCGTCGGTCGGGATGACGATGATGGTCACATCCGAATTATCGGTCGAGATGATACGTTCGAAGCCGCGCTGCTTGTTCTTTTCAGGATCGAGGATGATGCCGAGAGGCTGGAAACCGGAGAAGATCATGCGACGCATCTTCTGGCAATTCTCGCCCACACCCGCAGAGAGCACGATCGCGTCTGCGCCTGACATGAGCGCGAGATACTGCCCGATATATTTCTTGCAGATCGATGAATACATCTCGTACGCGAGGATCGCACGCTCATCGCCCGCATTCGAAGCGTCACGCACCATACGAAGATCGTTGCTGATGCCAGAAACGCCCAAAAGACCCGATTTCTTGTTGAGCACATCGTTGACCTCTTCGGTAGAAAGCCCTTCGTGCTCCATCAAAAACGTTACGATCGCAGGGTCGATCGAACCTGAACGCGTACCCATCATGAGGCCATCGAGCGGCGTGAAGCCCATCGAAGTATCGACCGGGATACCGTGATCGACTGCCGTTATCGAACAACCATTGCCCAAATGACAGGTGATGATGCGAAGATCGCTCAGGTCTTCACCAAGGATCGCAGCGGCGCGTTCGGAAAGATACCTATGGGACGTACCATGGAACCCATATTTGCGGATGCCGTACTTCTCGTAGTATTCGTACGGAATCGGGTACATATATGCTTTTGCGGGCATGGTCTGGAAGAAGGCCGTATCGAACACCGCCACTTGTGGGGTGTCCGGCATGAGCTCTCGACAAGCTCTGATGCCAGCGACCGCTGCTTTGTTGTGAAGCGGAGCGAGTTCTGCCAGCTCCTCGATCTTCGCGATGACATCATCATCGATGAAGGCCGAGCGATCGAAGTATTCGCCACCATGCACGACACGATGCCCGACCGAGCTGATCTCGTCAAGCGACGCGATGACCGGATCATCCCCAGAAAGAAGAGAATCGATGACGAGTTTGAGTGCTTCAGTGTGATCTTTCAGAGGTTCCTCGATCAAAACCTCATTATCGTCAACACGATGCTTGCGGAAAGCATCGGGAGAACCGACGCGCTCGCACAAACCGCGCGCAAGCACCTTATTGGAATTGAGATCGACGAGTTGATACTTGAGCGACGAAGATCCTGCATTGATAACGAGGGTTTTCAACGAAACTCCTTCCGAAAGCCTTTGAATAATTATACGTTCTGACCTTGGAGGGCTTCTTAACGCACGATGGCTTTATCGGTGACTGGGTGGACGGCTGCGCACGCAACCCGAACGGAACACCTCACCCTTATCAGGCGAGACTAAGCCTTGGAAAGTTCTGTATCGGTTTGCGTATCGTCGATGTTCGTATCAAGCTCGCCCATGAGCACCTCGACCTTTTGCTGCGCATCGGCGAGGCTCGATTTAAGATAGCGCAGAAGCGCGACCCCGCGCTCGTATTTCACAAGGCTCTCTTCAAGCTCGAGCGTATTGCTCTCGAGCGCCTCTACGATCGCAGAGAGCTCATTCATCGCTTCACGGAATGTGAGGGTAATCTCTTCGTTTGCCATAATCTCTCCTTACAGGGCCGAACCCTACGAATCAAAACGGATCAGTTTGTCTCTTCGAATTCGATGATGACCTCTTCATGCGTAGCAGCAACCGCGCAATCGATAACGCCATCTGATACTTGGATCGACAGCCTATCATTCGGCTTAACGCCTTCGATGCTCTTCACCAGCGCACCTGAAGCATCGTTCGTGATCGACCAACCACGCGCGAGTGCTCCCAGTGGTGAAAGGTCATTCAGCCGTGCGCTCGCAAGGGCTGCTTGATTGAAGAAGCGCTCGAGCACGGTCTTGCCCGTGTTCGCCATCGCAAGATCGTAGAGCGACAGGTCATGGTTGCGTGCGGTGAACTGGGCATCAAGGCTCGTAGCGAAGGTGCGCGCCAGCTGATCAAGCGATTGAAGCTGTGAGGTGATCATATGCGGAAGCGCGCTCGTAAGACGCAGCCCCACACCTTCGAGCTTCACCTTATCCGCTTCTCCAAAACGTCCAAGAGCACCTTCCAAACGCGCCTGCGTATGATCGAGCCACTGAAGATCGTTGGCATAGAGATAGTGCGCATCCCTAAAGAGCGGACGGTTCTCAAAAGCATTCACGTAGTTGATCGAGCGTTCGATGCGATGCAAGAAGACCTGGCTCATACGTGCGCCGAACGAATCGAGCGCTTCCAAAAGCTCAAAACGGCTCGGACTGACCGCTTCGGCTGCAGCTGTTGGAGTCGAAGCGCGCACGTCGGCGACCATGTCGGCGATCGAGGTATCAGGTTCGTGCCCGATACCCGTGATGATAGGCACAGGACTTTGCGCGATGAAGCGCGCAAGGGTCTCATCGTTGAACGGCATGAGATCTTCGAAGGACCCACCGCCGCGCACGAGCAGCACTTCTTCAGCTCCCGCACGAATGACCGTCTCAAGCCCCGAGATAAGATCGGCAGCAGCCTGCTTCCCTTCTACCGGAACACCCGCGAAAAGGATCTTCACAAGCGGATAGCGACGGCGCAGCGTGCGCAGAACATCATGCACAGCAGCTCCACGCGGAGAGGTGACAAGACCGATCGTAGAAGGATACGCGACCACGCTTCGTTTACGCGCAGGATCCATCAGGCCTTCGTTCTTCAGCATGAGCGCCCGTTTAGCAACTTGTGCACGCAGATCGCCTTCACCAGCGAGCTTGAGCGAAGACACATCGAAATTCATACGCCCCTTTGGCGTGAATATCGTGAACTTGCCCACCACTTCAACACGTGCACCTAAACGGAGCGGAACTCCGGCACTCTTGTAGCGGTTCATCCACATAAGACACGGCAGCGCCGAGTTCTCGTCTTTGATCGTGAAGTAGACCGCCTTGTAGCCAGGCTTCTGATTGAGCTCGCTCACCTCGCCCACGATATGGAAGGCATTTTCGGAGATGATCGATTTTGCGATATTGAGCGCTGCTGAGACGCTGAGCGCCTTGCGTTCGTTGACGGGACGCTCTTCAGCTGGCACGTTCGAAGCGGAATCGAAGCGTTCGTTCGACGAAAAGGTCATCGTGAACGCCTAGTTGTCTCGCGCAGAGAGCAAATAGAGCAACTGCAGGATGGAAATGAGCGCCGCTGCCAAATAGGTGAAAGCGCAAGCGCGCAATACGCTGGCTGCACCCGCTTGTTCGCCACCCGGAATACCGGTCGATTGCATATAGGCGAGCGCACGGCGGCTTGCGTCGAATTCTACGGGCAGCGTAACGATCTGGAAGAGGACCGCGACCGCATAGAGCGCGATCGCAACATCAACGAGACCGATCACGTTCAGGATAATGCCAGCGAGCAGGATGAAGATCCAGGTGTTCGAGGCGAGATTCACCACAGGCACGAGCGCAGAGCGCACCTTCATAGGTTTGTAGTCTTGTGCGAACTGGCACGCATGCCCCACCTCATGACAAGCAGTTGCGGTTGCTGTGATCGAACGACCGTTATACGAATCGGGTCCGAGCGTGATCGAGTTATCCTTCGGATTGAAGAAGTCTTGTCCTTCTCTTCCCATGCGCACTTCAACGCCCTGGATGCCGTAGTAGTTGAGCATGCCAACGGCAACATCACGGCCGGTCATCTGGCTGGTATTGGGCACATGAGAGTACTTATTGAGTTGATGATTCACATACCCTTGCGCGCCGAAACCGATCGCAAAGGTAACGAGTATGAGCAAAAGATAGGTCACGTGGATCATTCCTTATACCGATTGAGTGGCCATAACAGAGCCGTGCCTCGTTGCAAGAACAGCACGATTCTTTTCTTGCATAGTACTTTATCGCGAGAGTGAAGCACAAAGCGTTATGAGCGTGTAATCTCCAGATTTCCCTCAGCAATACAAAGCGTGCACTTTCCTTCCATGAAAGCAGCGAGCTCTTCGCCGAGCATATGTCTACGCCAACCTTTCATGAGCTCGCATTCATCCCAATGACCGCGTGCGAGTGCCACTAGTTCACTGTGGGGCGCGAGTGTTTGAGGGGCGATGTCGTTCTCACGAGCGATCTTGCGCGCTATTCCAGAGAGCACATCGACGACCGCATCGACATTCTGCTCACTCTTCGATTTCTTCTGAATATGCGGCAGCTCATCTTCAGGGCAGTTCAGACCCTTCTTGATGCATTCGAGCACCTTGCGCGCCTGGTTCGTGCGCAGCGATTCGCGCATTCCACGCACCATGTAAAGCTCATCGAGCGTCGTAGCTTCCCTACGACATGCTTCAACGATCTGCTCATCGGAAAGAATCCATTTACGAGGGATGTTGCGACTCTGAGCTTCGAGTTCACGCCATGCAGCCACTTCACGCGCGGCAGCAAGCTGATGATTCTTGAGCTGATTAACGCGCTTGAGTTTGAGGAAGCGCGTATAAGGGTCGCTTATATAGCGATCGGGCTCGCTCAGCTCCTCAAACGATTCAGTGAGCCATGCAAGGCGATCCTTGCTCTTGAGCGCCTCGACCATCTTCTCATGAATCTCAGGCAGATAGAGCACGTCTTCAGCAGCGTAGCGAATCTGAGACGGAGAAAGCGGCCGGTGCGACCAATCAGTGAATGAATCCTTCTTCGCAAGCTCAACATCGCAGTACTGGGAGACCAATAGCGCATACGAAGGCTGCTGATTCTTGCCGAGCAGCGTTGCTGCGATCTGCGTATCGAACACTGGAGCAGGCAGTACTCCTGTCTCACGCAGGAGTATCTCCATGTCTTGGCTGCACGCATGGAAGATCTTCAAGATGTTCGGATTCGTGAAGGGTTGCGCCAGCGGTTTCAAGCTCTTGAGTGCAAGCGGGTCGATGATCGCGATCATGCCTTCGATGCCGATCTGCACCAAACAGGTCTTCGGATAGTAGGTCTTCTCGCGAAGGAATTCGGTATCGATCGCCATATAGGGGCTCGCCTCACAAGCTTCGACGAAAGCCTGGAACGCGGATTCGGTGTCTATGAGTTGTTTCGTTGTCATCGTTTATATAAACCAGTTCTCGATCAGGACATCGAACTACTATAATGCATTAAAGAGCATCATGAAGGAGCGCGAAGGGGCGACGGTGAAAGTTCTTGTCATTCATAACATCGGCTCAGGCCATGGAGCCGGAGCGATCTACGACTTCATCCGTTCCTATGCCGAAGATGGCGATACGATCACGCTGCGCACCTTCAATGGACACACCCCTTTTGCGACCCTGCTCGAAGATGCACGCGATTACGACTTCGTAGTCGCAAGCGGAGGAGATGGCACGATCGCTGCAGTCGCCTACGAGTTGCGCTATTCAGATATTCCCATCCTTCCCTTCCCTTCAGGAACCGCAAATTTGCTCGCTATGAATCTTTCTTCACCTAATGAACCTCATGCGCTCTGCAAAGTAGCAGATCAAGGGCAGACGATGTACTTCGATTTGGGCGAGATCGAAACCCCTGAAGCTTCGATCGGTTTCACGATCATGGCAGGTTGTGGCTACGATGAGATCATCATGCGCCTCGCCGCACAGCATAAACAGGTACTTGGTCCGATTGCCTATTTCCATGCAGCCTTCACCAACCCCACTCCCCCGCATTCACAGTTCGTGCTCAATATCGACGGGCAGCGTATTGAAAGCAGCGGCATCGCTGTCGTGTTCACTAATTTTTCACGCATTCAATTCGATCTGATGGTCTCGGACATGAACTTGCCACAAGACGGATTGATTGACGTGGTTATCATCAAAACGAAGACCGCGCTCGAGCTGCTACCTACACTGGTTGCAAAGGCGGTCGATCATAGTGGCAATCTGGCCAAGAAGATCGGCAGCTTAGAGGTGTATCGCGGGCGCGAAATCACGATCGAAGCAACACCTGAGATGTATATGGAATACGATGGCGAACCGACACGCCTTCACACCCCTTTTACGGTGCGTTGCCTGCCGAGGGCGGCGCGCTATATCGTTTCCGATGATTGCATTCGCTACTTCGAAGAGCTCAAAACAACCGCAAAGCCCGCTTAGTGCCGATCTTCCGTTGAATGGATCTCGCGATTCTTGCGCGCGACCCACATCTGATAGTTCTTCTTGTACTTCATCTGAATGAGCTCAAGAATGATCGAGAACACCATGGCGAAGTACACCATGAGCTTTTCGAGATGCATGTCGAGAATCTCGATCCCTGAATTGATACCCAGGCCATCAAGCGTGAGCAGAATACCGATCATCACGATGAATACGAGTGCGAGTATCTTGATCTCGGTATGTTGATTGATGAAGTTCGAGATCGCATCGATGAAGACCATCATGAGCACGACCGCGATGATAACTGCCAAGATCATGATGATGAGGTGTTGAGCAAGACCGACTGCCGTGATGACCGAGTCGATCGAGAACACCAGGTCCATGATCATGATCGTGATGACCGCTTGAGGCAACGTGATCGCGCTCCTGTGCACTTCAGGTTCATGTTGCTCTTTTTCTTCGGTCAAGTTGAGCACGCTTCTGATCTCATCGATCCCCTTGTAGATCAGATAGATTCCGCCTGCCAACAGTACAAGATCGCGCACGGAAAAGCCCATTGGTTCGCCGTGGATCTCGATGAACGGAATCGTGAAGAGCGGCGTGGTCATGTGCACGAGAAACGATGCGAAGCATAAGAAAAGGATGCGCATGAAAAGCGCACCCAAAAGACCGATCTTACGACCGAGATGCTGCTTTTCGGCAGGGAGTCGATCGGTAGTGATGGCGATGAAGACAAGGTTGTCGACCCCGAGCACGACCTCCAAGAACAGAAGCGTAATAAGGCTGATCCATGCTTCTGGTGTGGTGAAGATCGAAAGGTCGAACATGGGCACAAATGCCATCCTTTATAAAAAAGACCGCTGAGCGGTCTTGAACTTGTATGGAGGCGACGCCCGGACTCGAACCGGGGGTAAAAGCTTTGCAGGCTTCTGCCTTACCACTTGGCCACGTCGCCATAAAAGCCGTTGAATCTTGCGAATAACAGCTTAAATTAACACTGGAGCGGACGACGGGGTTCGAACCCGCGACCCTCACCTTGGCAAGGTGATGCTCTACCAACTGAGCCACGTCCGCATGTTGTCTGTTTAAATGGTGGGCGATACTGGGATCGAACCAGTGGCCCCCACCGTGTCGAGGTGATGCTCTCCCGCTGAGCTAATCGCCCACTTAAACAGAATGCCTTTCAGCGGTTGATTAGTATACCTGAACCACGAAGACCGTCAAGCCCTCTGGTTAAAAATATCCATAATAGGGCGTTTGCACGACGGCCGAATGCGCCCATTTGATAAGCGTGATGAAGTCGAACACCGGCAACCCCGTTGCTGCTTGGATGGCGTAGGCATACGGCGGCAGGTCGCTGCACTCAAGCAGGATCGCGCCGATCTCGGGATGTTGCTCGACCAGATCATGGGCGGTCTTTTCAAGATCTTCGGTAAGCCATTTGTTATCGAGCGTCTCCTCACCCCAGCGGATAGGTGCGAAGCTCTCCATCGAGCCCACATCTTGGATGACAAGATCATCCAACTGCGCCCCAACACCGCTCAATATCTCATCATCGATATTGTCTGCGCTCGCGGCGAACACCGCGATCTTCTGCTCTTGCTTCAAGCCAAGCTTGATGAGCGGAAGCTGGCAGAGGCTCGAAAGGAAGACGGGGACGTTCACCGCATCGGCAACCTGCTTTTGGAAATGCGCGAAGTATCCGCACGCCCCCACGATCGCCCGCACGCCTTCAGCCTCAAGCTCCTTAGCGGCCTCGACAACGACCATCTCAAGCTCGGGAGCTCCTTCGAAGAGCAGTTCGATATCGAATTCGACCTTCTTATAGAGCACCGGAAAATCGAACGTGGTCGCATTCACCACATTTCCGGGAAGCTTCGGATACTTCAGATCGACCGCGATCACTCCAATCGCATGGCCTGACGTGAAATGAGCGGGAACCGAGAAGGTCCCCGCAAGATCTTGAGAATTCACGAACGGGCGTTGCCACGTCATGCTACAACTCCTAACGTAAGGTGCTTGCACACGGTTATTCGGTATAGACGCCCTCATTCAGATACGCGAGTAGCGCCTCTTTATCCATATGACCGATACCCAAATCCTCGAGCTTCAAGCCGCTTTCAAAATAGTCGGTCTTATTCATAACGCCGCCGAGCACGATCATCGAGTCGATGATCGGCGTCGGAACGCCGAACTTCTTACCCAGTTCGTGATAGACATGGCAGCCAACGGGCACGTCTTCCGTTACGTAACGATTCTGGATCGTGAACGGACCGGTGCCATAGCCCACTTCCCATTCCTCGTCGAACGGAACGTCGCAACCCTCGCCCATGTATTCCTGACCGAGCACGCTCGTACGCTGATAGAAGACCTCTTTATCGAAAGGCTGGATACCAACGCCGATCGCGTTAGCGAGCGCGATCTCTTCGTTATAGAACTGATACTGCACCTCTGAGATCGAAGGGCAGAAGCTGTGGCTGTAGATGCTGTAGTCGTGCTTGTTCATATGGAGCACCGTGTTGAAGTTCTCCATCGTGGAAACGCCCAGGAGCGTACCAGGAACATGGATAACGGGGTTCACGTTCGAGAAACCGATATCGAGCACGGTCTCGCCGCTGACCACGCCATCACCCTGGGTTATGGCGTCAAAACAGCCGAGCGCCTTGGAGCTTTCAAGGAAGTCTTCCTGATCGGTCATCGGAAGCGCCGCACCACGCAAGGTGATCGCACGATAGACCAAGCTCACATGCGCATTCATGATGCCGCCTTCAGTATCGACGCGCGTGCCGTAAGGAGCGCTCGACCAGCCGCCTACGATGACCTTCTTCGTGCAACCTGCTTCACGCATCATCTTGCGCAGTTTCAGCGTGCCATAGTTGTCCGGGATGATGTGGATGATCTGACCATCTTCAAGGCACGGAATGAGTGCGCTGAAGAACACCTCATGAGCGATGGAAGGAATGCCGACCACGATGAGCTTCGCGCCCTTCACTGCCTCAGCGACCGAATTGGTGACCTTCGCGAATTCTGCGCGGCCATAACGAGCGAACCCGTATTTCGTCTGCGTGCCGGGAAGCTTCTGACCGATAGTGATGCCGGTCCGTTCGACCGTACCAAGGCTTGATTCGAAGAAGGGATCAAGATCGCAGATACGAACTTCTTGCCCTGCAAGCGCGCAATCCGCACCACACGTCTTACCAACTGCGCCACCACCGAGAACCGCTATGGGCGCGCTTCGCAATTCTTCTACATCGATCATGAGAACGACCTTTCTTACATTCGATTATTCAATAGCCTATGAAACGCTTCTATGATACGCCAAAAGCTAGCAAGGGGTAAGAGCGGGTTATACGAGCCCACTACATATGAGACCATGCATGAGTGAGTTGATTTTCTCGTGATCACCTGCGCTGCAAAGAGAGCATCTGGTCCCAAACGCTGCTTCGCTATAACCAGTTAGAAGAACTGATGATAACAAGAAGGATTGTGCTCGGAAAACGCAATGTTTAGACTAATCACCATTGAATTCGAGCTTGATCGTTCGTGGATCAGAAGGACACCACGCGATAAGGAAGACACAGAAAGGAACTCATTCAATGGAAAAAGCAAAACGATTCCCCCAGCTACTTGTTGCAGTAGTGGCTGCACTCGCGCTCTCCCTCCTGGCGCTCACTGGCTGCTCGGGCGGCGGTTCATCGTCTGAAGACAAGACCATCACCATCGCAGCGGTCCCAACCCCCCATGCCGAGATCTTGAATGATGTTGTGAAGCCTGCGCTCGAGAAAGAGGGCTACACCCTCGAGGTGAAAGAGTTCACCGATTACGTCCTGCCCAATACGGCAACTGAGCAGGAAGAGGTCGATGCGAACTACTTCCAGCACAAGCCCTATCTTGACAACTTCAACGAAGAGCAGGGAACGCACCTGGTAGACGTGGTTGGCGTTCATTATGAGCCCTTCGGTCTGTACTCGACCAAATACACTGATCTTTCCGAGATCCCCAACGGCGCTAAAGTTGCAGTACCCAACGATGCCACCAATGAAGCGCGTGCACTGCTGCTGCTCGAAGAGAACGGACTCATCGAACTCAAGGATGACGCAGGCGTGACCGCAACGAAGGCTGACATCACGAGCAACCCCAAGAATCTTGAGATCGTCGAGATCGAAGCTGCAACCGTTCCAACAGTCATCGATGATGTTGCGCTCGCTGGTATCAATGCGAACTATGCTCTTGAGGGCGACCTGATCGACAAAGCGCTCGTGAAAGAGACGAGCGATTCGCTGGCTGCTCAGACCTACGCTAACCTGCTCGTAGTGAAGGACGGCAATCAGGACAAAGAGAAGATCAAAGCACTCGCTAAAGCTCTGACGAGCGATGAAGTACGCGACTATATCAATGAGAATTACTCGGGCGCGGTGCTCACCGTATTCTAAACGCTCGACTCAATTGATCTATGAAGACCCGGCACTCTGTCGGGTCTTCTTTTTTGCTCACTCCCCTTCGGAGCAATGAGTCTCATTGCGCTACAATACGGTATGTTCATGAACAACTCACCATCAAGAGGCACCGAAACGCTATGCAATCGAATCTGACGCTCCAACAACTGCGCTATATCACTGAAGTGGTCGAATGTGGCTCGATCAATGCCGCAAGCCAGAACCTGTATGTGTCTCAACCGGCACTCTCCACCGCCATCAAGGATGCCGAACAAGAGCTCGGGATCGAGATATTCAATCGTAGCAATCGCGGCATCACCCTTACTCAGGAAGGTGTCGAATTCGTGGGCTATGCCCGTCAAGTCCTGGAGCAGGTCGATCTGCTCGAAGCGCGCTATAGCGGCACGGGCAATAAAGCAGTGCAGAAGCTCTCCATCTCTTCGCAGCACTATGCATTCTGTGTAAAAGCCTTCGTTGACCTCGTCGAAGAATACGACCAAGACGAATATGAGTTCACGCTTCGCGAAACTCGTACTGCTGAGATCATCGAAGATGTGAAAAGTTATCGAAGCGAGTTGGGCGTGCTTTATCTCAGCAACTTCAACAAGCGCGTGATATCGAAGGCGCTCAGCGATGCAGGGCTCGAATTCGTTGCGCTCTTTGAAGCAGAGCCACATGTCTTCGTTGGTGAGCACCATCCCCTTGCACAAGAAACGTCGGTCAAACCCGAACAGCTTGAAGACTACACGCGCTATTCGTTCGAACAAGGCGCGAATAATTCTTTCTTCTTCTCAGAGGAGCCGCTTAGCCATCTTCCCCATAAGAAGCAGATCACCTATTCGGACCGCGGAACGCTCTCGAATTTATTGACCAATTTTGACGGGTATACCATTGCGACCGGCGTGCTCTCCGATGAGATGAATGCAGGCATCGTTGCCATCCCACTCGAAGCAGATGAGAAGATGACCGTTGGCTATATTCACCAAGCTGCGCATGACTTGAGCGAACTGGCAAAGCGCTATATCAAGAAATTGCGTGCCTATATCGAGGCGAACCCCACGGTCACCACCTACATCGAACACCCCAATGCGTCTGGCGACGAGAACTAGCCCCATCGAAGACAAAGGAATCTTGACTATTCTTCGGTGGTTGCTTTATTCGTAGCCGTATTGCCGATAGAGCCCTTGTCCATACGATGCTCTTCGTCGTTCGGCTCAACGTAGATGAGGATGTCTTGGACCTCAGGGAAGGTCTCTGAGAGCTTCTGTTCGATCTCTGAGACCACCTTATGCGAAGCGATGACCGTCATCTCAGGATCGACCAGAATGTGCAGATCGAGGTAGATCTCGCCCTGCAGTCCGCGCGTACGGATCTGATGGGCTTCTTGAACCCCCTCTACGCTCTCAACCACTTCACGAATCTCTGCAGCAGGAATACGTGCTTCGTCGGTGAAGGTAGCGAACGCACTCTTGAAGATATCGAAGGCGGTGAACAGAATAGCCACCATGACGATGAGCGCCATGATGTCGTCTGCCATCTCGATCCCGCAGGCGACCAAGATGAGCCCAACGATAACGCCGATCGAAACGAGGCAATCTGAGAGCGTATGCGCAGCATCGGCTTTGAGGATGTCACTCTTAAGGCGATTCCCCATCCTGCGTTCGTAGGTAGTCACGAACAGATTGACCGCGAGCGTGCCAACCATGACAACGAACGAGATAGCCGTAACTTCCGTGTGATAGCTGCCTTCAATGAGCGAAGTGACCGCACTCGACCCAACTTGATAGGCGGCGAAGATGAGCATGAGCCCGATCATAAGCGAAGCGAAGGTCTCCAGCTTGAAATGACCGTAGGGGTGCTCTTTATCGGCTGGACGCGTAGCAAGGCTGATTCCAATGAGGCCAACTACGTTGCCCGCAGAATCGAAGATCGAATGGATGCCATCGGCTTGCATTGCGGTCGAATACGAGATGGTTCCGTAAACGAACTTCGCGAGTGCCACCGCAAGATTGAGCAAGAGCACCGCAAGCAGCACACGCCTCACGGTGCTCGTTCGCTTTTCATGATTCTGTAGGCTCAAATGAGACATAACGCTCCGAGGTGATCGCAACGATGCTTCAGCAGAAGATCGTACTGAACTTTGGTTCCATAGTATGAAAAAGGCCCTCGTTTCCGAGAGCCCTACTTTTTTAGCTGGTGTCGGAGGCGGGATTTGAACCCGCACACCCGTTCAAATGGGCACTAGCACCTCAAGCTAGCGTGTCTGCCGTTCCACCACTCCGACGTGTTTTCAGCGCTGTCTATCTTATCAAAAGTTTGCGATCTTGCAAGAAGCGATAGACAATTTCTTGCAGACGGAACTCCGAGCGGCACGAAGCGCGCTCGAAGCCTTCATTCTGCCTACTGGCCAGGATTGATCGTGCCGTGTGGGAAGATGATCATGAGCACGATGAGCGATACCAAGAACACCGCCACCAGAATAATGGTGATGCGATCGAGGTTCTTCTCAACGATGCTCGTTCCCTGGTTCGTACCATACACGCTCGAAGCGATCATGTCCGAAACGCCGGTACCTTTACCAGAATGCAACAGGATGAAGATGATGAGTCCGATGCCCGAAAGAACGAGCAAGACGGAAAAGATGATTGCGAGTACTGACAAGTTGATCCCTTATCTCATACGATTTATGCCATACAAAACACTTATTATGACAAACAGCTTACTACTTTTCAAGAAGAGATTCTGCGGTCATTTCGCTCGGTAGCGGAATCCCGATCATATCGAGCAGCGTTGGAGAGATATTCGCGAGGATGCCGCGCGTATCTTTGAGTGCATAACCCTTATTCGCGCCATCGACCAGGATGAGCGGCACGGGAGCCGTGGTATGCGCGGTGAACGGCGTGCCATCTTCTGCGATCATGCAATCCGCATTGCCATGATCAGCCGTAACGAGCGCCACTCCCCCTTTGCGCTTTATCGCATCAACGACCGCACCAACACCTGAATCGACCGCTTCCACGGCCTTGATGGCAGCATCCAGATCGCCCGTATGGCCCACCATATCGCAATTGGCGAAGTTCACGATATAGACATCCGCCTCATCGTTATCGATCGCAGCCAGGAGCGTTTCTGCGACTTCAGGCTCGCTCATTTCCGGCTGAAGGTCATAGGTGGCCACCTTAGGCGAAGGGATGAGCGTGCGGGTCTCGAGCGCTTTCGGCTCTTCTACCCCGCCATTGAAGAAGAAGGTCACATGCGCATACTTCTCCGTTTCTGCGATGTGGTATTGACGAAGCCCTTCTTCAGCAAGCACATCGGCAAGCACGTGATCGGGACAGACCTTCGGAAACGCGATAGGTGCGGGAATGGTGGGGTCGTATTCGGTGAGACAGACGAATTCAGGCTTTTCCCAGCCAGGACGAGCGAACGCATCAAATGCGGGGTCGCAAAGCGCGCGCGAGATCTCGCGAGCACGATCAGGACGAAAATTGAAGAAGATGAACGCATCCTGCGCACTCGCTGCTTCGCCCGTCAAGCTGACCGGAACGACGAATTCGTCGGTCACGTCTGCTGCATACGAATCTTCCATGACCTCTCGTGCACTGCGCTCGGTCGCGTTCTCACCCAGCCAAATTGCACGCCAAGCTTGCTCAACGCGATCCCAGCGATTGTCGCGATCCATCGCATAATAGCGACCTGAGATCACCCCGATGTGCACATCAGCCTCAGGCACATCGTTGAAAATAGCAGCGATCTTCTCCTCAAGCTCTTCAATGTAGCCGCTGCCGCTGCACGGCGGCACATCACGACCATCCATGAAGCAATGAACACGAACTTTCTTCACGCCAAGACGCTTGGCCATCTCGAGCAATGCATAAAGATGCGCATTGTTCGAATGCACGCCGCCATCAGAAAGGAGTCCCATAAGATGCAAGGTAGAACCATGCTCAGCGACCGATCGCATCGCAGAGGCGATCACCTCGTTTTCGAAGAGCTCCCCGCTCTCGCAGGCATTATCGATACGCGAGAGCTCTTGGTGGACGGTGCGTCCTGCACCGATATTCAAATGCCCAACCTCGGAATTGCCCATCTGACCCTCTGGCAAACCGACCGGCTTACCAGAAGCATCGAGCTCTATATGAGGACAGGCGACGAAAAGCTCATCGAGATGAGGCGTGTTTGCCAAAGAGATGGCATTCCCGCTTCCAGGATCCGCTAGTCCGAACCCATCCATGATGATGAGACATGCGGGCAAGGTAAGTGAAGAGCATTCGGTCATGCCCTACTCCTCAGAAGCCTTTGCCGCAGCTTCGATGAGCTGCTTGAACGAATCGGCATCGAGCGCTGCTCCGCCGATAAGACCACCATCGATATCGGCCATTGCAAGCAGAGAGTCGACGTTACCCGTGTTCATGGAACCACCGTAGAGAACGCGGATCGCTTCGGCTGCTTCTGCTGTGAACATATCCGCGATGGTCTGGCGAATAGCCGCGCAGACTTCCTCAGCCTGCTCAGGCGTAGCGGTACGACCCGTACCGATTGCCCACACGGGCTCGTACGCAACAACGACATGCTCAAGATCTTCTGCATCGAGACCAGCAAGCGCGGCACGTACCTGCGCCACGACGAATTCGATATAGCGATTATCATCGCGGATAGCAAGCGATTCACCCACGCATACGATCGCACCAAGGCCATCAGCAACAAGCGCCTTGACCTTCAGGTTCACCGTTTCATCGGTTTCAGCGAAATATTCACGGCGCTCTGAATGACCGACGATGCTGTAGGTGCAACCCGCATCCTTGATCATCGGGATCGAGATCTCGCCCGTATAAGCGCCAGAAGGCTCGAAATAGACATTCTGAGCAGCGACTTCGATATCAGTCTTGTCGAAATCGATGACCGTCTGCACCGGACGGATATCGATCGCAGGAACGCAGAGGACCACTTCTACCTTGTCCCATGCGCGATTGTAATAATTGCAGAGCTGTTGAGTGAGTGCGATGGCTTCTGGGATGGTCTTATTCATCTTCCAGTTGCCTGCCATCATGTACTTACGCATATATCCCCCTTATTTCAGAGCTTCAACACCAGGAAGAAGCTCGCCTTGTACCAATTCCATCGAAGCGCCGCCGCCCGTCGAGATGAAGGTCATCTGATCTGCGAGACCGAACTTATTCACCGCCGCAACGCTATCGCCGCCACCGATGATAGTGTCTGCTGCTTTGTTGTTTGCCACTGCCTCGGCCACCGCACGCGTGCCCCCTTCAAATGAAGGCATTTCGAATACCCCCATCGGGCCATTCCAGAACACCGTCTTCGCGTCCTCGATCGCTTCGGAATAGACGATAGCGGTAGCTGGTCCGATATCGAGGCCCATCATGTCATCTGGCATCTCAACGACCGTGCAGACCTCTTTGCGAGCATCGTTGGCGAATTCATCGGCGCACACAACATCGACCGGCAAAAGCATCTCAACGCCCTTTTCCTTGGCCTTCTCTAGCATCTTGCCCGCACGTTCGACCCACTCTTCTTCCATAAGAGACGTACCTGTTGAGAAGCCTTTCGCCTTCAAGAACGTGAAGCACATACCGCCGCCAATGATGAGCTTATCGCACTTATCGATGAGCGCATCGATCACCTTCACCTTATCGGAGACCTTCGAACCACCCAGAATAGCGACGAAGGGGCGCTTAGGATCGTCAAGCATGGAAGTGAGGGTATTAACCTCTTTTGCCATGAGCGCACCCGCGTAAGCCGGCAAGAATTGCGCAACACCCGCCGTGGAAGCATGAGCGCGATGCGCAGCCCCGAAGGCATCGTTGATATAGAGATCAGCAAGCGAAGCAAGCTCACGAGCGAATTCAGGGTCGTTCTTCTTCTCGCGCTTATCGAAACGCAGGTTCTCAAGCAGTGCTACATCGCCGTCTTCGAGCGCCGCGACCGTTTCTTTAGCTGAATCTCCGATGGTGTCGGTAGCGAATGCTACTGGTTTGCCGATCAGATCTTGCAGATACGCAGCCACGGGCGCAAGCGAGAATTCTTCTTGATAGCCCGTACCATCAGGCCTGCCCAAGTGGCTTGCAAGGATAACGCGCGCACCGTGGTCGATCAGGTATTCGATAGTAGAAAGCACAGCGCGAATACGCGTATCGTCTTCGACCTTGCCATCTTTGAGCGGTACATTGAAATCTACGCGCACGAGCACGCGCTTACCCGAAACATCGGCATCGGTATATAACTTGAGGTCGCTCATAGTGATCCTTTCAAAATAAAAGGAGAGCATTTATGAAAATACTCTCCTTCATGTTCAAACCGTGATACCAAACTTAGGGAAGCAAGATCTTCGCGAGATCCTTCACGCGATTCGAATAGCCCCATTCGTTGTCGTACCAGGAAATGCACTTCACGAAGTTGCCTTCGCCGCCCAGAACCATGGTGAGCAAGCTGTCGAAGATCGAGGAATGTGCATCGTCAACGATATCGGTCGAAACGATGGGCTCGTCGACGTATTCAAGGATACCCTTCATCGGACCTTCAGCTGCAGCCTTCATAGCAGCATTGATCTCTTCGATCGTAACGTTCTTCTAGAGCTCGACCGTAAGATCGACCATAGAGCCATCAGGAGTAGGAACGCGCGTAGCGAAGCCGTCGAGCTTGCCCTTGAGTTCAGGCAGAACAAGCGAAACAGCACGAGCAGCACCCGTGGTGGTCGGAATCATGGAAAGCGCTGCAGCACGTGCACGACGCAGATCCTTGTGTGGAAGATCGAGGATCTTCTGATCGTTGGTGTAAGCATGGATCGTGTTCATAAAACCGCGCTTGATGCCGAAGTTATCGAGCAGCACCTTTGCCATAGGAGCAAGGCAGTTGGTGGTGCAAGATGCATTCGAGATGATGTTGTCGGTCTCTGGGTTGTACTGATCGTCGTTCACACCCATAACGATGGTGATGTCCTCGTTCTTCGCAGGAGCGGAGATGATGACCTTCTTAGCGCCCGCATCCAGATGAGCTTTCGCTTTGTTTGCATCGGTGAACAGACCGGTGGATTCGACCACGATGTCGACACCGAGCTCACCCCACGGAAGATCTTCAGGATTGCGCTCTGAAAGAACCTTGACCTTGCGGCCGTTCACTACGAAGCCCTCGGCTTCTGCGACGACCTCTTCGAAAACGCGGCCATGGATGGAATCATATTTCAAAAGGTGAGCCATGGTGGGAATATCGCCCAGGTCGTTGATAGCAACAACCTCAAGTTCAGGATCGTTTTCCATGGCACGGAATACCAAGCGGCCGATACGACCGAATCCGTTAATACCAACCTTGGTTGTCATAGGTTTCCCCTTTCGCGGCTTGCGCATGCAAACCCTTACAACTATTTCTTTTGCCGCCCATACGACAAGCGACAAACTAGATGAACTAACGTATTCACTATACCAGAAACACGATTGCACTCAGAGCGTTCAGCGGATTCACCCCAGTAAAACTACTCATAATCTAAAGATTGACCACATGGCGCGAGCTTATCTTCACCAGAGAAATGTGCGTGAACAAAATAGTTCACATGAACTGCACGCATTATCCGCGCTGTTCTTTGCGCGCGATCTCTTGTGCGAGCTGTTCGACCCGGCGAACACGATGGTTGATCGCAGATTTCGACAGTGGTGGGTCAGCAGCTTCACCAAGCTCTTTCAAGGTCGCATCGGGGTATGCGATGCGCAGTTTGATGTATTCCTGAAGCGCTTGCGGAAGCGTTGCAAGATCGCGATGTTCGAGCACATAGCGGATCGTCATGATCTGTTCGACCGAGGCAGCGGAAGCCTTCGCCTGGTTGGCGATCTCGGCGTTCACGCGACGGTTCACGTCGTTGCGCACGCTCTTCACCACGCGTTCATTCTCCATCTTGAGCGCACTTTGATGAGCGCCGACGAGCGCCAGAAACGACGAGATGGCCGTACCACTCTTGAGGTAGATCAGGTAGCTGTTGCGCCGCTGGATCGCACGCGCCTTGATGCCGCGCTCCTTGAGCAATTCGACGATGGCGTTCGCGGTCGCTTCGGTCTCGACCTTGAGTTCGAAATGGAAATCTCCGCGCGGATTCGAGATGAACCCACTGCCCAAGAAGACACCGCGCAAGTACGCCGCTGCGCAGCACTGCTTCGCGATGAGCGCCGGATCGATACCGCGCTCAAGCCCATCTTCTCCAAGGATGCCGAGCTCCTTCAGCGTTTCGTTCAGCCCTGGTTGCATCGGCACTTCGATGAGCCAGTTGGGCGTCTTATGGAGTACGCTGCGGCGCATGGTAAGATCGGTCGTGAGGTGATAGTTCTCATGCAACGCCTTAATGATGAAGCGCGCGACCACCGGCGAATCGGTCGCGATCTCAAGGGCATATCTCCCCTGCCCCTTCATGAGCAGCGTACCTTCGATGCGAATGAGTGCTGCAAGCGTGGCATTCTCGCAATGCGAACATCCTGGGGCAACGCGGGAAAGCTCTTCTTTGACCTCGGTAGTGAACGACATGAGCCTATGCCCCGCTCGAAGGCGTGTTCAGCCTGAATACATCAGCGAACGCACGAGCGAGCGCAGGCGGATAGTGCCATGTTGGACGCTGCGGATCGACCATATTGCGCACGAGCACCACCGTGCCATCCTGCTGGATCTTCTGAATATCCTCATACGTCACTTCTACCGAGCGAATGTTCGCAGAAAGTGGCTTGCCTTCCCTGTTCTCCTGGTGAGCGCTCGCAAGCGCCCCCGAACCAGCGATAGCCTCGAAGCTATCCTGCAGCGGCGGACGCGGCGCGATCTTCTCTGCACTGTGAATGAGCACATAATCGAGATTGCGTCCGATGCCGTGGCGGCGCAGCGCATCGACATGCTCGATGGCTGAAAGGCCCCAGGTCTCACCTTGCTGATCGGCAAGACTGCACACGAAGATGGTTTTTGCCTTCGAGCGCTCGATCGCTTCGGGGATGCCGGGAACGAGCAAGTTCGGAATGATCGAAGTGAAGAGCGAACCCGGGCCGAGCACGATGAAATCCGCATCGTAGATCGCGCGAATGGCCTCAACATAGGGCATCGGTTGACCAGCCGATTCGAGCCAGACGGTATCAAGCGCCGTCTCCGACTTGCAGGCGGTCGCTTGCCCGTGAAGCGTGCGCCCATCGAGCGTGCGCGCGTTGAGCACCACATTGTTGAGCGTGGACGGATAGACCCTGCCTTTGCTTCCGAGCAGCTTGCCACAGATCTTCACCGCCTCAGGGAAAGAACCAGTTGCTTCCTCGAGCGCGGAGAGCATGAGATTGCCAAGCGTATGATTGCGCGCGAATTCGAAGCGATATTTGAACGCTTTCGTGAAGGGATCATCGGGATTCTCTGCGAACGCGGCAAGGCATTTGCGGATATCGCCTGGTGGGGTGACCTTTGCTTCAGCACGCAAGATGCCCGTTGACCCGCCGTCATCCGCCATAGCCACCACGGCCGATGTTTGGATACCCATCGAAAGCAAGGTGCGGATCGAGACCGGCGCGCCCGTGCCGCCGCCGATCACGACCGCCTTCAAGTCGTTATAGCCATGCGGGAATTGCGTATCGATGCGATCGATTGCTTGGAACATGGACGTGAGCGTGGGCTCTTGTTTGAAGGCCTCGCTACTCATTTGGTGGCTGCCTTTTCCGTATCGGCCAGCGCGATGTCGCGATGATAGACCGAAACGTTATAGTCTTCCTCTTTCAGAATCTTCGCCGTCTGCTCTGCGAGCACCACGCTGCGGTGCTGTCCGCCCGTGCAACCGACCGCAATGGCCAGATGATGTTTTCCTTCAGCCACATAACCCGGCATCACGCAATCGAGAAGATTCTTCCATGAAGTCAAGAACGCCTCGGTCTCAGAATTACAGAGCACGAAATCGCGCACGGGTTCATCGAGACCGGTAAGAACGCGCATTTCGGGAATGTAGAACGGGTTCGGGAGAAAGCGCACATCGATGACGATATCGGCATCGACCGGTGCTCCATGCTTGAACCCGAACGAGTAAACGACCACGTTCAAGCCTTCACGCTTGGTCTCGAGCGAATAGAGCTCACGCAAGCGTTCGCGCAACACACGCGTAGAGGTCTGAGAGGTATCGATATAGGAATGGGCGATCTTGGGCAAATCTTTATTGAGCTCGCGTTCGCGCTCGATCGCTTGGCCGATGGTGAGGTTGTTCTCCATGCTGAGCGGATGAAGGCGGCGCGAGGCTTTGTAGCGAGCGATGAGCGTTTCGTCGGTGGAATCAAGGAACACGAGGCGATATCCGATGCCCGCTTCATCGAGATTGGCCAATTCTTTAACAAGCTGGTCGTAATAGCTCTGCGTGCGGATCGGGCAAGCGATGGCGAGCTTACGCAAGCCTTCATTCTGGCCAGGGATATTCGCAAGGCTCACGATGCTCATGATGAGCTCGGGTGGAAGATTATCGATACAGAAGAACCCAAGATCCTCGAAAGCATGGACCGCTTCCGTGCGCCCTGCCCCGCTCATACCAGTGATGATGACAACGGTAGGCTCCACACGTTCGTCTTGTTGCTCTTCGGTGCTCTTCGCTTCAGATGCTTGCTCAGTCATATATCTAGTCCTTATCATCCGGAGATGTTTCTAGCGTAACGGTTCCATATTCTGTACGAAGTACCTCATAGAGGTCTTCTGCAACACTATCAGGAACAATTCTAGCAGCTTTTATGTCGTCCAAGCTCGCCTGCTTGAGGTGTGAAAACGAACCGAAATGTTTGAGGATCTGCTTCTTGCGCTTCGGACCGATCCCGGGCACTTCGTCGAGGATGGACGTGGTCATAGCCTTGCGACGCAATTCGCGATGATACGTGATGGCAAAACGATGCGATTCATCGCGCACCTGCTTGAGCAGATAGAGGCTTGGCGACCCACTGGGCAAAACAACCGGTCCGCTTTCTTGCCAGGGAACGAAGAGCTCTTCATCGCGCTTAGCAAGGCCTGCAATGGGAATATCGGCAGCACCAAGCTCTTCAAGCTGTCTGAGCGCCGCCGTAAGCTGAGGCTTGCCACCATCGACCACGATAAGATCGGGCTTTTGGGCGAAGCGTTCGTCCTTCATCTTCTCGGCGTTGTAGCGTCGCTCGAACACCTCGCTCATCATGGCGAAATCGTTCGCTTCTTCAGTCTCAAGACGGATCTTGAAACGGCGGTACTGACTCTTATCAGGCTTGCCGTTCACGAACACCACCATCGAAGCGACCGAATGCTTGCCATGAATAGTGGAGATATCGAAGCACTCGATGCGCAAGGGCGGCCTATCGAGCGCGAGCGCGCTTTCGAGCTGGAGCAGTGCTGCATTGATGCGCTCATCGTCATAGTTGCTGCGTGCTTTGTAGCGCATGAGCACATGGCGCGCGTTCGTGTTCGCCATCTGCAAGAGCGCCGAGCGCTCTCCTCGTTTGGGAACGATGAAGTTCACCTTGGCACCATAGGGGCTCGCAAGCTTTTCGGTGAGCCACTCTTCGATGACCGTGCTGTCTTCGGGGAGCATTTCAAGAATGACCTCGTGCGGAATAGATGAGGTCTTATCGTAATAACGCAGGATGAACATACGCACGAGGTCCTCGAACGGAACATCCTTGCCCTTGTTGAAGATGAATTCGTTCGTATTGATGACCTTGCCGCCACGCACGTTGATGAGCGAAATGCCTGCGATCGTTTCTTCGCGGTAGATGCCGATCACATCGGAATCGAGGTTGAGCGAAGAGACCGCATGCTGTTTACTCTCAAGCGAATTGATCGTATCGATGCGGCCTTTGATGCGTGATGCCTGCTCGAAATCGAGCTCAGCAACGGCGGCTTGCATGCTCTCTTCGAGCTCATCGAGAAACTCTTTATGCTGACCAGAGAGAAAGCGCGCCACCCGCTTTACGAGAAGTTGGTATTCTTCCGGATCGATCGCACCGCAACAAGCACCAGGGCCAAGCCCCACATGAGCATCGAAGCACGGGCGGTCGGAGAGTTCGAGTTCGTCGTACGAACAATTCTCAAGACGACGAGTAAGGCGGCGCCATTCCGCACACGAAGAAGCGCAGATGGGCACGATACGGCGCGTGATGTCGACAAGGTCGCGTGCAGCACGCGAATCAGTATAGGGACCGAAATAGCGCGTGTTAGGCTTATGGGCTTCGCGTGTGTATTTGATAGCCGGAAATACATCGCCGGTAGTGAGTGCGATGAACGGATAGCTCTTGTCGTCTTTGAAGTCCGCGTTGAAATAGGGCGAATACTGCTGGATGAGATTCTTCTCGAGAACGAGCGATTCATGCTCATTCTCGACCACGATGTATTCGAACGAATCGATCTGCGAAACGAGCAGCGGGATCTTCTCGCGCGTATCTTGGAAGTTCACATATTGGCGCATACGAGCGCGCAGCTGTTTAGCCTTACCTACATAGATGACGCGCCCTTTTTTGTCCTTCCAAAGATACACGCCGGGAAGCGCCGGCACTGCGGCAAGCTGACGTTTGATATCTTCGAGTTTTTGATCGTTCATCTTCCTTATTCCCGAAACGACTCGTTAGAGACAGCACAGCACTGCTTAGATATGATCGTCCAGATCGAGCATCATAAGAGAAACATTATCGCGAAGCTTCTTAGCTTCAGCGCGTGAGATATTCCCCGAAGCATAGTAATCATCGACCACTTCAAGTTCGATCTGGAGCGCCATGCGCTGGATCGAGTCGCTGTTAGCGGTAGCCTGTTCCACCACATGATCGGCACGTCCTGCATCACTTTGCAAGGCTGCAAGCACTCGTTCGTGAGCGATGAGCAGCTTTGCGACCACTTCGCTCGGATAATTCGGATTATCTACCAATGAATGAAGATAGCTGATCGCTTCCTGTTCACAGATCATGCGAACCTGATGCTGCATCAGGTTCTCATTCATGGATTCGTGATGGAGCAATGCGAAAAAGCGATTCTTCAGCTCACGGAAGAAGCGTACGATATCCATGAACAGCATCTGGATCGACATGAACCGCTGTTTAGTATGCGTGAGCAGGTTCTTCTGATGAAGCAACGTGCGCAAATAAGCAAAGCCCTCATAGGGATCGACATTGCGGGCTTCGATGTTTTCGATGAGCGCATTTGCCTGATGGTTGATCACCTGAATGCGCAGTTGCGTTGAAGACGGTGGTTCGATATCGACCCAATCGCGGATCGTCGCGATGCGATTGTTGTACGATGCGACCACAAGCTTGGTTGCATTATCGTTTTCCGGCGTTGCCTCAACGAGCAACCGCTCGATGACCGTGCGCAATATTTCGATGCGCATGAGCAGATTGTGCTCCCGCTCCTCTTCGTCTTCCTCAACATCCTTCGGCGCAAGCACAGGAAGCGCGAAGTTGGCCAAGAGCAAGGTACAGAGAATGACACCTGAAGCCAAGAAGATGATGAGCGAACGCTGCGGGAAGACCGACCCATCGGAGAGCAAGAACGGCATCGAGAAGATGATCGAGAGCGTGATCGCGCCCTTTGGTCCACCGACCGTGGTAACGAGCGCGTTGATGATCGTTTTCTTGTTGATCTTATCGCGCCGATTCGTATCAGGATTCTTCGTGATGAGCAACATGGCAAGCGCCCACATCCAGCGCAAGACCACGATGAGTACCGTTATGAGCAGCACATAGCCAATGAGCGCGAAATTGTTGATGTAGACATCATTCCAGGTAGATTGCGTAGCCATAGGAAGCTGCATACCCAAGAGCACGAACACGATGCCGTTCAGGGTAAACCCGATCACCTTCCACACGCTCGATAGGGCGATATTGAGGCTTGAGCGATACGGCGAGATCTTACGCGTGTTATACATCGACCACACGATACCGCATGCCACAACGGCCAAGATGCCGCTCACGCCGATGATCTCGGACACCAAGAACGTGACGAAAGGCATCGAAACTTCAAAGAGCACGTGGAACGTGGTGCTATCAAGGCCAAGATCGCGCACCTTCGAAGAGATGAACAAAAACAGCACCGCAAGAAAGATACCGAACGCGATGCCGCCCACAAAGCTGACCGCAAAGAAGGTAGTAGCATCCGCAAGCGAGAAGGCACCGGTAACTGCAGCAGCGATAGCGAACTGGAACGAGACAACACCCGATGCATCATTCAGGAGCGCTTCACCCTGCAGAATCGCCCCTTCGCGCTTGCCAAGCTGCGCCTCGTTGCGCAGCGATTGAACCGCAACCGCATCCGTTGGGCCGAGCGCAGCACCGAGCGCGAACGCTGCAGCAAGCGGGATCGAAGGGATGAGCCAATTCACCATGAAGCCCACACAGAGCGTGATGATGAGCACCAGCCCGATCGCGAACGAGAGAATGGTCACCTTGTTATCCCATAAGTTCTTCTTGTTCGAATCCTTCGCATCACTGAAGAGCAAGGGGGCGATGAACAGCACCAAGAAGAGTTCTGGTTCTATATTGATCTCGATAGGAGAAACCGCCAAGAACGCGATGATAACGCCCAGGCCGATCTGGATGAGCGGTAGTGAAACCTTAGGAACGATCTGATCGAGAATAGAAGACAGAAGAACCGCTACTGCAAGCAGTAATATCAGTTCAAATGTTGCCACAGATCTATCCTTCGTTGTCTTGTTTGCTCTCTATACTAGCGAAATACGCCACCGATTCGCTGGTTTTGTCCGTCCGCTGCGCAAGATTCACATGTTTTCTTATCTTTGCTTGCATGTGAGAATTATTTCCATATAATATTTCCTGCGCATATGGTGGGTGTGGCCTAGTTGGCTAAGGCGCCAGATTGTGGCTCTGGAGATCGAGGGTTCAAGTCCCTTCATCCACCCCAGCGCGTTTTTTTGAGCTTTTGTGAAGCTGCTCGATTTTATGCTTGTATGACTTCGGTCGATAGCCTAAAATAGCAAGGCGCACAAACGCATTACATACGAAACGGATCGTTAGCTTAGTTGGTAGAGCAGGGGACTCTTAATCCCAAGGTCCGGGGTTCGAGTCCCCGACGATCCACCATGAACTTTCAGGCTGGTCTCCCCCAGCCTTTTCTTTTGCTTTCCTGAAATGTCGCCTGCAATGCCGCTGCTCTCGTTTCGCAGCGCAAGCGCGATCCATTCACTGCTCTCGATGAACCACTTGCTTGCATCAAAGAGCACCAGCACAAAGAGCCTGGTGCAGCGTTAATCGCACCAATATTCGAGCGCTCCGTCTTCAGCACTCGTGCGCTTGGCGCGTCCAACATCGTAGAGATACTCGAGATAGCTGAAGGCAACTGCCACTCTTCGTGAGAGCAAGATGGCTGGTTGTTCGGTCCAGCTGGGCAGGTAAGAATAGTACTTCTGCGCTAATTCGTAGATGGTGAGCGGATGACCCGATTCAAGTAGACCGGCCATCTTATTGATGGGGCGCTCGTAGTTCTTAAGGATCTTATCGAGGAATGCGTTGATCTCGTCGGTACCGATGAGCGCATCACGATGACACATGAACACATATTCAAGATCGAGCGTCTTGAGATACGCGATAGAGTCGAGGAAACGTTTGAGCAAATGAGCATCTGGGTAATAACACATGAGCCCAGGAGCCGTATCAAGGATGTGATCGCCAGCGAACAAGATGCCCTTTTCGCGCTCGAGCAAACAGAGATGCTCCATGGTATGACCGGGCGTTTCGAGCGCTTCGAAGTGGTAATCCCCCACTTCGATCCGGTCGCCTTGATGCACGACAGTGATCTTATCTCGGTAATCATCGAAAAGCTCTGCGCGCCCTAACAGACGGGTGACATAGAAGCCGACATCTTCGGTGCACAGACGCGTCATACCCGTCACGTTCATATACGTCTCGGTCACAGCCGGGCTAAAAGGAGGCAGATCGCCCATGAGGATACCCTGCGCTCCCTTATCGAGGCAATAGAAGGCGTTGCCATCGTGATCGTCGTGAGAATGCGTGAGAAACACCACAACATCTTCCCAAGGAGTGTTCGTACGCGCGAGCGCTTCATCAAGGAATTCGATGCCACAGAAATCATAGAGGCCCACATCAACGAAGAGCGCTTTCTTGCCGGGATCGATCACCGCGAATTCGTCGATGCGGTCAGTAAAGTAGAAATTATCGACCACATAACTGCTATGGAAGATGCCGGGGAGATCCTCGCGGAGCAAGAAATTGGTGGTATAGGTGACCTCAGGATAACGGACCAGTTGTTCGACCGTGGTCCCATCAGCTTTTTCGTACGTGAAATAAACCTGCTCGTCCTCGTTGTTCTTACCAAGCGTGGAGAGAGCATCGAAGCCGCTCTTGGACGTGTTGTCGGTATGAGAATCGTTGTGTGGTGACGAAGCGGTAGGTTCAGCGCTCATCGTATTCAGCCCTTCTCTTCATGCCTTCAAGGATCGCTGCTCGCTTTGGTCGAAGCGAGGAAAATGAGCAAGTGTCGCATCGGCCTAGCGCCAACAGAGCGTGTTGTAGCGTCTCACGAAAACGTATCAGTTCAGTTACCTTTGCATTGACAAAGAAAATCACGCTTTCAATCTTCTACTATTGATTCTAACGTATGCCTCATCCCCTGCAATAGGGGCCTAGATTGATTCCCATTGCGCTGAAAGGATCCTTTTATGTTCGGAAATACCCTTTTGATCGTTAATCCTCAGGCGCAAAGCGGACGCGCACGTCATGTGCGCGAAGAGATCGCGCACCTGCTCGAGAGCATCACCAACGTTACCCGTGGCCACTATTTCGAAGTGATCGAGACCACCCATCCGCTCGATGCGGTCATAATCACGCATGAGCTAGGCGAGAATTTCGACACGATTTTCGCGCTCGGCGGAGATGGCCTCGTGCATGAAGTGGTGAACGGCCTCATGCAGATCGAAAAGGGAAAGCGGCCCACACTCGGCATCTTCCCCGCTGGTCAAGGGAACGATTTCGCCCGAAGCCTCAACCTTCCGCTCAACCCGCTCCAAGTGCTCGATAAGCTTGCCAACCTCGAGAAGAAGACCATCGACATCGGCAAGGTCAACGACACCTACTTCTGCGAAACGCTCTCGTTCGGAGTGGATGCTGCTATCGCGCTTGAGACGATGGAACGCCGCAAGAAAACGAACAAGACGGGAACGATCCTCTATATCGAAAGCGGTTTCAATCAGATCAAGAACCATCTCAATGCCATCTCTGCTCAGATCATGATCGATGGAAAACCTTATGACGATCTCACATTCTACACGTTCGCTGTTCAGAACGGTCAAACGTACGGTGGTGGCTTCAAGATATGCCCGCAAGCCAAGCTTGACCATGGCATGTTCGATATCTGCTATGCCGCTCCCCCGCTCTCGAAATTCGAGGCAGTGCGCCTGTTCATGAAGGCGAAGGATGGCAAGCATATACACGACCCTCACATCCACTTCCTTGCTGGAAAGGATATCAAGATCACCTTCAAGGATATCGTGCCCGCTCAGGTTGACGGTGAACCGATTCCTGCCTATGAATACAATATCTCGCTCATACCTGGAGCTCTTTCAGTTCTCGAGCTTGATGCCGCCACAAGATAATCCTGCTCGAAACAGCCGATTCAAAACCTCTCGAACATGAATAAAGCTCCCCAGATCGGGGAGCTTTATTACGATAGTTGCTCTATGAGCGACGCGCAACCAAGATGCGTGTGCTTTAGTGTGCTTGAAGCAGAGCTTAAGACTAGACGATGCCCTGAGCCATCATCGCATCAGCGAGCTTCTTGAAGCCAGCGATGTTGGCGCCCATCACATAGTTGCCCTCGTGGCCATATTCCTTAGCAGCATCATCAGCAGCATGGTAGATGCTCTTCATGATCTGCTGGAGCTTCGCATCGACCTCTTCGAAGGTCCAAGAAAGACGCTCGGAGTTCTGAGACATCTCAAGACCAGAAGTGGCAACGCCGCCAGCATTCGATGCCTTGCCCGGCATGAAGACCACGCCGTTGTTCATGAGGTACTCGGTTGCTTCCATGGTGGTAGGCATGTTCGCGCCCTCTGCAACGATCATGCAGTTATGGGTTGCGAGCTGCTTAGCATCTTCGAGGTGAAGCTCGTTCTGAGTTGCGCAAGGAAGAGCGATATCGACCGGAATGCTCCAAACACCACGACCGTCCTTGTACTCAACGCCTTCGCGACGCTTCGCATATTCGGAGATGCGGCCGCGCTCAACTTCCTTGATCTGCTTGACGAGTGCCACATCGATTCCGTTGGGATCATAGATCCAGCCAGTGGAGTCAGACATGGTAACGACCTTAGCGCCGAGCTGCTGAGCCTTCTCGGTCGCATAGATCGCAACGTTACCCGAGCCAGAAACAGCAACGGTCTTGCCTTCGAAGCTGTCATCGTGGCAGTTGAGGTATTCCTGAACGAAGTACACGAGGCCATAGCCCGTTGCTTCGGTACGAGCGAGCGAACCGCCATAGGAAAGACCCTTACCGGTAAGAACGCCTTCCCAGACATCCTTGATGCGCTTGTACTGACCGAACATGTAGCCGATCTCACGAGCGCCGGTTCCGATATCACCTGCAGGAACGTCGGTGTCTGCGCCGATGTGGCGGCAGAGCTCGGTCATGAAGGACTGGCAGAAGCGCATGACTTCGTTGTCGGACTTGCCCTTAGGATCGAAGTCAGAACCACCTTTGCCACCGCCCATAGGAAGCGTGGTGAGAGAGTTCTTGAAGATCTGCTCGAAGCCGAGGAACTTGATGATGGAGAGGTTCACGGAAGGATGCAGACGGATGCCGCCCTTGTAGGGGCCGATGCAGCTGTTGTACTGCACGCGATAACCGCGGTTGACCTGTACGTTTCCTTCATCGTCTACCCAAGGAACGCGGAACATGATAACGCGCTCGGGCTCGACCAAGCGCTCGAGCAGCGATGCTTTCTCGTATTCGGGATGGGCTTCGATGACAGGCTCGAGAGAGGTAAGGACCTCGGTAACAGCCTGGATGAATTCGGGCTCGTTCGGGTTCTTCTCCTTGACAAGCTCGATGACGGACTCGACGTAACTCATGTGACCTCCTAATGAATTTTTCGGTAAGTGTATTTAACCAAATGTTCAAAAGATGGAAAAGATGCAGCAGCTTACCTTTAACAGAGCTGAAACAAAAGGAACGATTTACATCACTGCTGGTGCAGAAACGCCGAGCAAGCCGAGCGTCTGCGCAAGGTTGATGCGTGCAGCATCCACCAGCGCCAAGCGCGCCTTAGTAAGCTCCGCCTCTTCGCCGAGCACACGGCAATTGGTATAGAACGAATGGAAGAGACCAGCAAGATCTTGTGCATAGTGCGTAAGCCTGAACGGCGCACGGTCGCGCGCGGCACCCGCCACTAGGTCGGTGAAGCCGTCGATGGCCTTCATGAGCGCAAGCTCCGATTCATGGGTGAGCAGCTCGAGCTTCGCATCATCCAAGTTGAGCTTCGCAGCCAATTCATCAGGTGAAAGCGCTTCCCAATCTTCGATGCCCGCTTCTGCTGCAGCCTTGCGCAAGATGGAACAAATACGCGCATGAGCATACTGCACGTAATAGACCGGGTTCGTGGCATCTTGCTTCTTCGCAACCTCGATATCGAAGTCGATCGGCTGATCGGAAGAGCGCGAGAGCATAAGGTAGCGCGTTGCATCCACACCCACCTCATCGATGAGTTCGCGGAACGTGATCATCTCACCCGTGCGCTTGGACATGCGAACTGCCGCGCCATCGCGATAGAGATTCACGAGCTGACCCAGCACCACCTCAAGATCGTTCGGATAGCCCCATGCCGCCATCATCGCCTGGCAACGTGGGATATAGCCATGGTGATCGGCACCCCAAATATCGATCAAGAGATCGTAACCGCGCTGCTTCTTATCGTAGTGATAGGCAACATCGCTCATGAAATAAGTAAGCTCCCCGTTCTGCTTGATGAGCACGCGGTCCTTCTCATCGCCGAATTCGCTCGACTTGAAATACGTTGCGCCATCCTTCTCATAGATGTAGCCGCGCTCCTTCATGGCATCAAAGGCATGCTGCACCTTCGTCTTGCCATCCTCACCAGGAATGAAGAGCGAATGCTCAGAAAAATAAGTATCGAACTGCGTGCCAAAGAGCTCGAGCGTGTCGCGCACGGACTCCATCATGGCTGCATAGCCACGCTCACGGAACGCCTGCCTGCGTTCATCGGGGTCGACGAAGAGCCATTTATCGCCATCGGCATCGACGATGACCTGCGCAAGATCCTTCACGTACGCGCCGCCATAGGACTGCTCGGGCATCTCGACCGCTTCACCCAGCAACTGCTGATAACGCACCACGAGCGAATCAGCGAAGACGTTCATCTGGTTGCCTTCGTCGTTCACATAGAATTCTTCATCCACTGCATAACCTGCATGACGCATGACACGCGCCATCGAATCGCCAAGCGCCGCCCAACGGCCATGGCCCACATGCATGGGACCGGTGGGATTCGCGGAAACATACTCGAGGTTCACCTTGCAAGGAACAGTAAGCTGGGACTTGCCGTATTCTTCTCCAAGGTTGCGCACCGCGCGCAACACTTCTTGGAAAGAAGAAGGTTCGAGCGTGAAATTGATGAAACCAGGACCAGCGATATCCACGCTTTTGATGATGGCATTTTCAGGAAGATGATCGACAATGATCTGTGCGATCTCGCGCGGATTCTTGTGAGCAACTTTCGCAAGACGCATTGCGACCGTGCAAGCCCAGTCTCCATGCGCTTCTTCACGCGGACGCTCAAGGCTTGGCTCAGGCACCGTTTCAAGCGCAAGGCTCCCATCGTTCACGCACGCAGCAAGCGCACTGCTCACGACCTCTTCCAAAGATTCACGAACCGTCATGCGGATCTTCCTTCTCTCTTTCCTATCGATTCGCCCGCGGGGCCGCTCCCCTCTTCAGGCGATGAACTCATGTTGAACAGGGCGTTCTAACCCAACGTAGCAAGCACGATCGCCTTGATCGAATGCATGCGGTTTTCCGCTTCATCGAAGACCTTCGACTGGGCGGACTCGAACACCTCGTCGGTCACTTCCATTTCAGTGAGGCCGAAACGCGCCTCGATGTCTTGCGCCACCGACGTATCGGTGTCGTGGAATGCTGGCAGACAATGCAAGAAGATCGCATTATCAGCAGCCATGGCCATGACCTTCGCGTTCACCTGGTAGGGAGAAAGCAGGCGGATGCGTTCTTCCCAGAGGCTTGCTGGCTCACCCATCGAGACCCAGATATCGGTGTAGATGATGTTCGCGCCCGTGCACGCCTCTTCCACATCGGAAGTGAGGCGAATCTCGCAGTTGTTCTCTGCAGCGATCGCGCGACAGGTGGCCACCAGTTCGTCGTTAGGCATGCATTCTGCCGGCCCGCATGCGGTGAAGTTGATGCCCATCTTCGCACTGGCCACCATGAGCGAATTCGCTACGTTGTTCTTCGCATCGCCTATGAAGACAAGATTAAGGCCTTGGAAATCGCCGAAGTTCTCACGGATCGTGAGCAGATCAGCGATCATCTGCGTAGGATGGAATTCATCGGTAAGACCATTCCACACGGGCACGCCCGAATACTCAGCGAGCGTTTCGACGATCTCTTGCCCATAGCCGCGATATTCGATGCCGTCGAACATGCGTCCGAGCACGCGCGCGGTGTCCTTGATCGATTCCTTATTGCCGATCTGGGAACCTGAAGGATCGAGATAGGTAACACCCATGCCCAGATCGTGGCCGGCTACCTCGAACGAACAACGCGTACGCGTGGAAGTCTTCTCGAAGATGAGAACCATGTTCTTGCCTTCAAGATAGCGATGCGGAATGCCTGTATGCTTCTTCTCCTTGAGATCTTGAGCCAGATCGACCAAGCCAACGATCTCCTCTGAAGTGAAATCGAGCAATTTGAGAAAATGCCTACCTGAAAGCGCGTACGACATGCGTCCTCCTTGAAGGTTGTTTCAAACGAAAAGTTTATTGTATATCTCTTCGCGCGCTTTAGCGCCTAAGGCAGGTGAAGTCTGCGATTTTCTGGGCGAAACGGCGTGTGCCTTGCGAAAACAGCTTTGCGCTATTGAAAACGCTTCAGAAGAAGCGAGTTGCAAACGACCGTCACGCTTGAGAGCGCCATGGCGGCGCCCGCAAGTGCGGGTGCGAGGATACCCACCGCTGCAAGTGGGATCATGATGCAGTTATAGATGAGCGCCCAAAACAGATTCTGCTTGATCTTGCGCATGGTTGCTTTAGACAGGCGAAGGCTCGTGACCAGGTCATGCAAGCGATTGCGCATGAGCACGACCGAACCTGCCTCAAGTGCGACATCCGTGCCTGACGCCATCGCGACACCAACATCTGCTGCCGCAAGTGCTGGTGCATCGTTGATGCCATCTCCCACGAAGGCAACGGTTCTCATGCTTTGCTTTGAGTTGGCGCGAGAATCGGCTGCTTCAAGCGCTGCCTTAACGGCTTCAACGCATTCTGCTTTCTCAAGCGGTTTGACCCCCGCGAACACATTATCTGCTGTTATGCCAACCTCGGAAGCGATGCGCGTGGCCTGCACGGCGTTATCGCCCGTAACCATGTAGCTTGTAATGCCGTAGCTTTGCTTCAGTTCCTCGATCGTCTGCTGCGCGTCTGGCTTAGCTTCATCGGAGAACTCGAATCCGCCTACGCTGGCGCCGTCAACGAAGACCGAAGAGCCAACCTTCACCTGATGTCCCTCAACTTCGCCTTCGACCCCTTCGCCGACAAGCGCCTGAAAGCTGCTCGGTGAAGGAAGCACAAGCCCACGCGCCTGGGCGTATTCAACGACTGCGCGCGCAAGCGGATGTTCACTCTTCGTTTCAAGCGCAGCGGCAAGGCGAAGGTTCTCGGGCGTGAGCGAACACGAAACTACCTGGGGCTTCCCCACTGTGATCGTGCCAGTCTTATCGAACACCGCCGCATCGAGCTTCCCTAATCGTTCGAGCACTTCACCATCTTTGATAAGAATGCCGAGCTGGGCGCCTTTGCCCATGCCCACCATGAGCGCAGTTGGCGTTGCAAGGCCAAGCGCACAGGGGCACGCAACAACGATGACCGCGATCGCAGGCAAAAGAGACTGCGTGAGCAGGGTGTTCACACCCACTGGCGGAACGAAGAAGAACCAGATGCAGAACGTGATGAGTGATATCCCTAAGATGCATGGCACAAAGACCGATGCGATCTTATCCGCCAAGCGCTGCACCGGCGCCTTCGAGCCCTGCGCATCTTCAACGGCGCGAACGATGCGCGCAAGCGTCGAATCACTTCCCACACGCAGTGCACGCACAGTAATGGCACCTGTCGTATTCACCGTGCCACCCGTAACGCTATCGCCCGGCTGCTTCATCACTGGCAACGCTTCGCCAGTGAGCATGGATTCGTCGATCTCAGTCGAGCCATCGATCACTTCCCCATCGACTGCCACCTTTTCACCTGGCCCGACGAGTACGCTGTCACCCACTACCACCTGGGCAAGCGGGATCTCCACCACCGTACCGCCGCGCTGCACCTGCGCTGTCGGCGGCGTAAGGTTGATGAGCGCTTCAATCGCCTGATTGGTCGCCCCCTTCGCGCGCGTCTCCAATATCTTTCCGAGCAGAACGAACGTGATGAGCATCGCACAAGTTTCGAAATAGGGCATGCCTTCATTGATAGCAAGGGCGACTTCAGCGTCGCTCCAATTGTTCGTGATAACGGGCAAGAACGTGATCCAAAGCGAAAAGATGAATGCGATCGTGGTACCAAGCGCAACGAGCACATCCATATTCGCACTCCCACTGCGCAGGGAATCGAATGCACCTTTGTAGAAACGCAGGCCGCAGCCGAATTGCACGGGCAGCGTGAGAACGAGGAGCAAGATATTGCCAGCGAACATCGCTTGCACATGCGTTGCAGCGCTGCCGAAGATAACGCTTGCGATGAAGTGGCCTACCGCCATATGCCAGCCAGGGATCATGCCGATCGAGAAGATGATCAGGGTAAGAATGGCAGACACCACGAATACCTTGAGATCATGCTTGCGCTCAGCAGCCTCTTTCGCGCGTCGCTTCTCATCAACCAGCGGCGCATCTTCAGCAATGAGCTCTGCCGTAAAGGGCAGATCGTCGAAGACTTTCAGCATGTCATCCACGCTTGCTTGAGCAGGATCGAACGTCACACGCCCGGTGTTGTTTGCAAGATTGACCGCTACGTCGATGACGCTTGGCAGTGCACGATAATGCTTCTCGACATTTGCGACGCAATTCGCACAGTGCATACCATCGATCGCTATTCTTATCGTTTGCTCCATACGATTCCTCTTTACCAAAGCTTTCTTCTAACAGCTTACATACGAATAGTGTCAACTAAATGAAGTTTACCATGTGAAACATACATGATAAAAAGAGCCTGCTCAAGGCAGGCAGAGAGATTTTTATGGCGCGCCCAGTAGGATTCGAACCTACGACCTTTGGATTAGAAGTCCACTGCTCTATCCAGCTGAGCTATGGGCGCAAAACGTGATTATTATAGCCTAGGAATTCAACTGCGTCTGCTGCAAGCCACACGAGTGCGAAAAAACAACGCGAAACAGGAAAAGGCTCCCCGAAGGAAGCCTTTTCCTGCTGTATTGAAGTAAAGGAAAGTGTCTTAATCGATTTCGACGAGCTTGCCGGTCTCCGCTGATTCAAGGATCGCATTGATAACCTTGAGCGTTGCAACGCCATCTTCACCGGTACAGCGCGGCACCGTTTCTCGTCCAAGACAGAGGTCTGCGAAATGTTCGATCTCTGCTGTCATCGGGTCATTCTTCTCAACATCGAAGTGCTCCGTGACCAGCTTCTCTGCCCAGCCGTAATGATCGTCGTCGACATAGTGGTAGAAATCCATGTTCGGGAAACCGAACGAACCCTGCGTGCCGAAGAAGCGCAGGCTGTTCTCGCCTGGACACCACTGGAAGAAATGATTCTCTTCAGCAGCCAGGTCATAGTTCCACGGGCCCGGCGTTCCATCGGAGATGAAGTAGGTTGCCGTAACGCCATTATCGAATTCGATCACGATAGAAGCAGAATCCTCGACCTCATTACCGCGAATCGTGTTGCGTGCAGCAGCATAAACGCGCGTGACCTTCATGCCGGTGGTGTAGTTCAAATCGTCGATATCGTGGATCGCATTGATGAGGAACGGACCGCCGCCCTTTTTCGTGTGCCATTCCACATCCCAATAGTTATAGGGTTTCGCAATAGCATATGTGGCTTGAATGCCGACCAGATCACCCAACTTGCCTGAAGCGATGAAATCGCGCAGGAACAGGTACTTCGTGGAAGAACGGCGATGATGGCCAATGAGCAACGTGGCATCTGCCTCCTTGCACATCGCGATGATCTCGTTCGCCTCTTCAACCGTGTTGGCAATGGGCTTTTCGAGCAAGATATTGCGAACACCCGCGTCGAGCGCATTACGGGTCGCGCTCACATGCAAGCCATTCGGCAACGCGATCGCAACCGCATCGAGCGGTACCTCATTGAGCAGCTCGGTATAATCCGCATAGAGCGGCACCTCGAGCTCTGCAGCGACATCTTCAGCTTGCTGACCGAAGCCAGCAACTGCCACCAAATCATAATCGGGATTCTTCTTCGCATCACGCGCGATCTTCGAACCCTGATTCAATCCGAATACGGCAAATCTAATAGCCATGTTATTACCCCTCCATTTTTCCTTGTGTACCCAAAAGATCTCTGGTGCTTACCCTCGAACACCATGCACGAGATCATGAATAACGCGTCCTTAGTCGAAGAATTTTTCTTGGACCAGCTCCGTGGGCATTTCCTTACCTACCCAAATATCTTCAGCGATAGCAGCTTGCCACAGGAGCATGCCAAGACCATTGATGGTCTTGAGCCCCTTGGCTTCAGCATCTTCGAGCAACTTCGTCTTGCGTGGCACGTAGATGACATCCGCAACAACGAGGCCCTCAACTAAGAGCTCAGCAGGAACAACGCTTATTCCTTCCAGATCGCCCATGCCTACATTGGTAGCATTGATGAGCAATACCGATTCCGCGATGGAAGCCTTCATGGCATCCTTATCTGCCATATCGACCAAACGAATGTTGCACCCGGTTTTTTCAGCAATATGCGCGATATGCTCTGCTGCGGCATCGTACGAATCATTCTTTCGCTTATAGACATCGATCGCAGCAACGCCATCGAGAGCCGCCTGCGTATAGATTGCCATAGCCGCGCCACCTGCGCCCATCATGGTGATCTTCTTGCCAGCAACATCAACACCGTTCTCTTTGACACTGCGCATAAAGCCCGCGCCATCGGTATTATGGCCAATAGCCTTACCGTCTTTAATGGCGACGGTATTGATGGCACCCATCAGCTCAGCAGCTGGAGAGACCTCGTCCAAATAGCGCGAAATAACTCTTTTATGCGGCATCGTGACGTTATAACCAAGGAAGCCAAGCTCCTTCATGCCATTCGCAGCGGCTTCAAGTTGTTCGGGTTCGACATTATAAGCAAGATAGACGCAATCGACACCGAGCTGCTCAAAGGAAAACGTATGCATAGCTGGTGAAAGCGAGTGCTCCACCGGGGAGCCGATCAGGCAGATTGTTTTCGTGCAACCAGAGATATTAGGCATAGCAGATCCTTTACTTCTATTGAGATATTGCAATAATGCAGTTCCACAATATCCAATATTCACTACAAATAGCAAGTTGCTTACCTACTATTTTTACCATGAAATAGAGATATGCAATAGAAGTGTTTGCCTTAATGTTGCTTTTGTCTTAAGAAAACAATATTCGATTCAAAGAGTGGCTGAGGCATACCATATGATGCTTTTCACCACGGCGAAAAGTAAACGCCATTGTTTTTTTCTAAGTTGCTTTCTCCCCCCCCCATTATTTCTGTAAAGGACGTACTGTTGCGGTTGGAAAATGGTAGTTTTTCATGTAGGTGACAAAATCTGATACGACTCTTGGCTGCGTAATAGCTTTATTAGAGATCAGATAAACTTTATGAAACTCTCTAGGAGCATCTTGAAGAGGCAGATAAACAACATCGTCAAAAGCCTTGACTAAAAACGAATAGCACAATAATGCAACATCATTGGTGTCTGAGTTCACTAGAGAAGATAAAGTGATTTCATCGTTATAAGCATATTCGACATCCAATTCGCATTCTGCCTGCTGAAACAATTCTTTCATTTCATCGTATACCGGTGACTCTTCATGGTATGAAATGATATGAAACTCAGCTAAGTCAGCAAGCGATACAACCGATTTTTTCGCGAGAGGATGCTTCTTGTTCACTGCAACTGCTAACTCTTGCGCCCAGCAATAGGTACAGTTGTATTTATTCGAAGTTTGAGGCTTTCCTGCGAAGATGACATCCAATTTTCCCGACTCTAGTCCCTCAAATAAAGAAGGGGTGAAACCTTGAGTTATGTTGATCGTCAGACCAGCTCCACATTCATCTTGAAAGGACTGTATCGCCTGCGACCAATCTTTACTCTGTATTGCGTAAAGCGTGCCGAGGTTCAAGGTTCCATTTATCTTCCCTTCATATTCTTCGACAGCTTGAATTCCTTGCTCGATGATTCGCAATCCCCGAGAAACGTAATCATAGAATTCTTCTCCGCATGGTGTTAGTTCTATCTTATTGTTCGCACGATAGAACAAACGGGTATTTAGTTCCTTTTCGAGCGAAGAAATAGCGGCAGAAAGCGTTGGCTGCGAAACGTAAAGCTCTGAAGCGGCTTTTGTGAAATGCTTCACTTCTGCAAGCTTTTTGAAATATGTTAGATGAGAAAAATTCACTCACTGAGCTTTCTGCTTAACGTTGATCCGAGAAAGAACTGCCAAATAAAATCATAGCTTATTTGATATCAACAACTTTACGCGTCTCTGCTGATTCAAGAATAGCATTGATAACTTTGAGCGTTGCAATGCCGTCTTCACCAGTGCAACGAGGTTTAGTCTCGCGCCCCGTACACAGATCAGCAAAATGCTCGAGCTCAGCTGTCATGGGATCATTTTTTTCGATCTCGTAATGCTCAACGATCAGCTCTTCTCCCCAACCATAATGATCGTCATCGGCGTAATGATAGAAGTCCATGTTCGGGAATCCAAGCGAACCTTTTGTTCCGAAGAAACGCAGACTATTCTCACCTGGGCACCACTTGAAGAAATGATTCTCTTCTGCAGCCAAATCGTAGTTCCAAGGACCAGGAGTGCCGTCGGAAATGAAATAGGTAGCCGTGATGCCGTTTTCGAACTCAATAACAATCGAAGCTGAGTCTTCGATCTCGTTACCACGGATCGTATTACGAGCTGCCGCATAGACCCGGTTAGCCTTCATGTCAGTAGTGTAGTTTAGATCATCAATATCATGGATCGCGTTGATGAGAAACGGACCGCCACCTTTTTTGGTATGCCATTCGACATCATAGTAAGCATACGGTTTCGCGATCGCATAAGAAGCCTGCACGCCAACAAGATCACCAAGCTTGCCCGATTCGATAAAATCACGCAGGAAAAGATACTTTGACGAAGAACGACGATGATGGCCAATGAGCAGCATCGCACCTGCTTCGTTGCACATTGCGATGATTTCTTGCGCTTCTTCAACCGTATTAGCAATAGGTTTCTCTAATAGGATGTTTTTAACCCCCGCATCCAAACATGCACGCGTCGAGCTTACATGAAGCCCGTTTGGAAGTGCGATCGCAACTGCATCAAGCGGAATCTCTTTTAAAAGATCATTGAAATCTGCATAAAGCGGCACCTCAAGCTCTGCTGAAACGTCTTCAGCTTGCTGGCCAAAACCTGCAACTGCCACCAGATCGAACTCCTCGCTTGCCTTTGCGTCTCGAGCTATCTTCGATCCTTGATTGAGTCCAAAAACTGCTAGTCTGATTGCCATGATGAAATCCCTTTCTTTGTGACCCTTGCCAAATCAATGCAAGGGAAGATTTTGAACAGATAGGCCACTGAGGTCCTCTTTAAAGACACCTATGGCAACAACCCTTAGTTGAAGAATTCCTCTTCAATGAACTTCGTGGGCATTTCCTTACCCACCCAAATATCTTCAGCGATCGCAGCTTGCCAGAGCAGCATACCCAGACCCGAGATTGCTTTGAGTCCCCTTGCTTCGGCATCCTTCAAGAGTTTGGTCTTACGTGGCTCGTAAACCGTATCAGCTACTGCAATGCCATCGACAAGATAATCAGGCAAAATAACGCTCTGATCAGCTAAATCCCCCATGCCAACGCGTGTTGCATTAACAAACAACGCTGATTCAGCGATAGACTGTTTGAGTGATTCTTTGTCCTCAAGATCGATAAGGCGCATTTTGCAACCTGTCTTTTCGGCAACTTCCGCTACACGTTCAGCGGTCGCATCAAAGAACTTATCCTTGATGTTGTAGACATCGATCGCATCAACACCATCAAGTGCCGCTTGAGTGTATATAGCCGATCCTGCACCACCTGCGCCGACGATCGTGATCTTCTTTCCGATAACATCGACTCCATTTTCCTTGAGGTTTCTCATAAAGCCAGCCCCATCAGTATTATGGCCGATGGCTTTTCCTTGCTTGATAGCAACCGTGTTTACAGCACCCATCAACTCTGCAGCATCGGATAATTCGTCAAGGTATTTCGGAATGAATGTTTTATGAGGCATAGTAACGTTATACCCTGCAAATCCCATCTTCTTCATACCTACAGCAGCAGACTCTAGGTCTTGTGGTTCAATGTCATATGCAAGATAAACACAATCTACGCCCAACTCATTGAACGATTGAGTATGCATAGCTGGTGATAAAGAATGCTCAACTGGGGAACCGATTAATGCGATAGTTTGTGTATGACCCGATACTTGCATTGCTCTTCCTTTCAGACGCGTATCAAATAGAATACGTTTGGCTCTGTAGCTCTATTCTTTGCGGTTACTCGGAAAACATCCAATAGTATTAATTGTCAATCGGGATAGCATTATTAGAAATACCTATATCGCCCTGTCAAAAGCGTATATTCCGCTAATAGAATAGAGAAAAATACGTCGCTATTTTTGTTATAATGTTTTAACGTCGCGTCGGGATGTGGCGCAGTTTGGTAGCGCGCCTGCTTTGGGAGCAGGATGTCGC
>UPYK01000015.1 GCA_900538545.1 uncultured Eggerthella sp.
GGCTCTAGGCTACACGGTCTAGAGCGTCCAAGAAAATGTCCGCACTCCCGTTTGTTACCTAGACCAGGGAAAAGGAAATTGACAAGAGCTGTAACCGTTCTGTAAGATTGAGGGACATATCAATCAACAGGAGGAGACAATCATGCTTCACCCAACATTTTTTGTGGGGGGGGCATTCCAAAGCCGTTTGTTGTGAAACCAAAAAATTCACGACGGCGCTAAAGCTTCAGATCATCCTTCTCTCCCTCCTGGTCACCTGCGCGGCAGCACTTTTCTGTCTGCCCGCAAAAGAAGCACATGCTGCTTATGATGCTAACAAAGGCTTCACATATCATTTTGATTCATGTCTGTGGGATGATACCGAAACACGAAAAGCGACTGTAGATGGTGTTACATACACGTATGAATGGTACGTGCGTGAAGCCGTCGCTGACACCATATATGAGCCCGAGGCTTATATAACATCAATCGAAAGCTCAACAGTGGATTCTGTAGTTGTGCCTGAGAAGCTTGATGATGCTTATGTTCGGGGTATTGGAACTGCTGACGTAGCTGATGGCATATGTAGTATTTTTGGTGCTCATGCTGGTATTACATGCAATATCGGGGCAAATATATCTTCTTTGGATCTTTCGCGCTGCTCGCAACTTCTTGTTTTTCACTCTGAGGGCACCAATAATCTCACTACCTTACGAGCTTCTGGTCTTGAGTATCTTGATGCCTTATGTTGCAAAAACGGCAAATTATCCAATTTGATCCTCTCTGACCTCAGCTTGAGGTTTTTAGATTGTTCGGAGAATAACCTTTCATCCTTAAATATAGAGAGCCTTACCTCTCTACACACCTTAGAATGTCAAAACAATAAGATTAGCAACACTGCAGCACTTGAATCTTGGCTTTCGAAGGATGGACATTACGGACAGGTTCTACCGCAGAAAGCGACTAGTGATTCGGGTAACACTGGAAACATTGGTAACAGCGGAAATGCAGGAAACAATGGCGACAACAACACTCCTGCAACGCTTACAGGTGCTTGGAAACATAACTCCAAGGGATGGTGGTATGCCTATTCCAATGGCACCTACGCCAAGGGCATGAAGAAGATCGGCAATGCCACGTATTATTTCAATAACAGCGGCTGGATGAAGACCGGCTGGCAGCATGCAACGGGTAACAGCGACTGGTACTACTTCAACAAATCAGGTGCCATGAAGACCGGTTGGCTCAAGAGCGGCGGTAAGTGGTATTACTTGAACCCAACAGACGGCAAGATGAAGACCGGCTTCTACAACGTTGGCAACACGCGCTATTACTCCAATGGCTCCGGTGTCATGAAGACCGGTTGGCAGAAGATCAGCAACAGTTGGTATTACTTCGCATCGAGCGGAGCTATGAAGACCGGTTGGGCCAAGACCAGTGGCAAATGGTACTACCTGAATAGCGATGGAAAGATGCAAACCGGCAAGCAAGTTATATCTGGCAAGACCTACTTCCTCAATTCATCAGGCGCCATGCGCACGGGCTGGTTCAAGAGTGGCTCAGATTGGTATTACTGCAACAAATCTGGTGCCATGCAAACGAGCAAGTGGATCGGCAACTACTATGTCAATGCTGATGGCAAGATGCTCACGAACCAGTGGGTCAAGACCGACGGCAAAGAGTACTACGTCAACAAAGCTGGCAAGTGGACCGGCGCCAAGCGCTAATCATCACTGATCGAATAAACAGCAATAAGCACTCAAGGTGTCTTGGGTGCTTATTGGATTTTTCTAATAACAAGGAGACGTATAGATATGAGATTTGAAGAAGCTACGCCAGAGCAGCAAGAGATCGATAGGCTCACCGTTCAGGCGATCATCGAACATATGGAACAGAACATGCCGACCATTACCTATGGCGAATTGGCTAAAGCGATCGGAGAGAAGCGCAATAAACCTATGGCGCCCCAAGGAACAGCGCATTCTCTTGGTCGTATCCAGGAGTACTGCGAAGAGCATGGTTTGCCGATCCTCTCGGCGATGGTGGTCTCCAAAGACCAGAAAGAGCCCTCTGATGGATTCTTCGTTGCATTCGAAGATGTTCGTGGAGCAGCAGGAAAGACCGAAGAGGAGATCATCCATAAGGAACAAGGTGCTTGCATCAATTGTTCCGATTGGAGTTCGCTCTATGAATATATGGGTATCGAGGCCTGAATCGAAAGGTGACGAACGAACGGGTGGTTTGCCATCTAAGGGACTTCGGATAATGAAAAGACCAGCCAGTCGTTATGACTAGCTGGTCTTCTGTTTGCAAGCTGCTTGTGCGGATAAGCTACATCGTCTGTGCCTGGACACAGGTGATGGCGATAACGCCCACTACGTCTTCGGCGGTGCAGCCACGAGAAAGGTCGTTCACGGGAGCCGCGAGACCTTGCAGCACGGGGCCGTAAGCCTTTGCGCCACCCAGGCGCTGGACCAGCTTGTAGCCAATGTTTGCTGCATCCAGGTCGGGGAAGATGAGCACGTTCGCCTTGCCGGCAACCGGGGAATCCGGTGCTTTGGAAGCGCCCAGCTCAGGAACGATAGCCGCATCGAGCTGCAGCTCGCCATCGGCAACGATGTCGGGATAGTTCTTGCGGATGTACTCGACCGCCTTCACGACCTTGGTGGAATCATCGTTCACGGCGCTACCGTGCGAGGAATGCGAGAGCAGCGCGATACGCGGATCATCGCCGATCAGGCGCTTGAAGGATTTGTCGGTCTGGTTCGCAATGTGAGCGAGCTTTTCGCTGGTAGGCTGGATCTCGAGTGCGCAGTCGGCGAACAGGAAGAGTCCGTTCTCACCGAATTCGCTGCCCGGAACATCCATGATGAAGAAGGAGCTTACCATAGGCTCGCCAGGGGCGGTCTTGATGATCTTCAAGGACGGGGAGAGGATCTTGATGGTAGCGTGGCATGCACCGCCTACCAGACCATCGCACAGACCGCTCTTCACCATGAGCACGGCGAAGTGGATCGGGTCCTTCACCAGCTCTTTTGCCTCTTCGGGGGTCATGCCCTTAGCCTTGCGCAGCTCGTAGAGGAGTTCAGCGAATTCTTCTTGCTTATCGGAAGTTGCAGGATCGATGATCGTAGCGCCTTCAAGGTTGTAGCCTTTCGCGGCGATCTCATCAGCATCGCCCAAGATGATGATGTTCGCGATTCCCTGCGCAAGCGCTTCTTGCGCTGCTTCGAGGATGCGCTCATCGTTTCCTTCGGGCAAAACGATGGTCTTCTTGTCCGCTTTGGCGCGGTCGATCAGAGTGTCAATGAACGAGGCCATGCATGATCCTTTCAAGAGTTTTTCTGTTGGGTTCATAATAGCAACCGAATACCCGCAAAATCGAGTGATAATGGTCACTCGGTTGAATTAACCGTATTAAAGTAGCAGCAATCACCATGATCATTCAGAAGGTTGTTCATAGATGAAGATAATCTCCTTTGCCGTGCCGTGCTTCAACTCGGCAGACTATATGGAAAAATGCGTGTACTCGCTGTTGCCCCTGGGCGACGATATCGAGATCATCCTCGTTGACGATGGTTCCACGAAGGACAACACTGCGGAGATCTGCGATCGCCTTGTGGCCGAACATCCGAATGTGATCCGTGCGATCCATCAGGAAAACGCTGGGCATGGCGGCGCGGTGAATGCTGGTCTTGCTGCAGCTGAGGGCCTCTATTTCAAGGTGGTCGATTCCGACGATTGGCTGGACGAAGAAGCCATGGAGACCATCATGGCCTTCATTCGTTCTCAGGCAGATCTTGCCGAGCCGACCGACCTGGTGATCTCGAATTATGTCTACGAGAAAGTCTATGAAGGCAAGAGCATTTCGATGGGATATCGCAATGTCTTTCCTGAGAACAAGATATTCGGCTGGGATGATATCGGGCATTTTCACCTTTCGCAGTATCTCTTGATGCATTCGGTCATCTACCGTACGGCGCTTCTGAAAGAGATCGGTCTTAAGCTTCCGCACCACTGCTTCTATGTTGATAACATCTTCGTGTACGTGCCGCTCGCGCACGTGAAGAGCATGGTCTACTTTGACGTGGATACCTATCGCTATTTCATCGGGCGCGAAGATCAGTCGGTCAACGAAAAGGTCATGCTCTCTCGTATCGATCAGCAACTTCGCATCACGAAAGAGATGATCGATGCGGTCGATCTGGATGCGATCGAGAACAAGAAGCTCCAGCATTACCTCTACAACTATCTTTCGATGATGCTTTGCATCTGCACGGTATTCTTGCGCATGGAAGACTCCGCGGAAAACGAGCGCAAACGCAAGGAATTGTGGAACTACTTGTATGAGGCGAACCCAAACTCGTATCGACAGTTACGCAAGACATTTTTGAATATTTCGACGAATCTTCCTACTGAACTGGGGCGCCGCACCGCGCTGCGCGGATATCGCATCGCACGACGCGTGTTCAAGTTCAATTAGCGCTCCGAACGCGCGAAGGGTCGCCCGCGACTAACGATCGAGATATTCAGTAGGGTTGTTCGATGAGCTGCGTGTCGTTCGCTCGCGCGAAGCGATCTCATGTCCGAAGCGCAGTGAATGGTCGCCGAACTTCTCTGCGATCAAGTCTTTTGCATCGAGCAACGCTGCCTTCTCTTCCGCACGAGCAAGAAGCGGGGAAGTGGCATGCTTCTCGCTGAGGTCGTCGTCGAAGAGGCGCTCTTGCACTGCCGATCCATCGAACCCGCTCACACCTACTCCTACCAGGCGTAATAGTATTCCTGAGCTCCATACTTCATCGAGCATGTCATAGAGCTGGGGAAGCCAGGTAAGCTCATTGGTTCCAAGGTTGGCGATCTTTCGCTGGCAGGTATGGATCTTCAGGTTCTCGTAGCGTACTTTTAGATGGAGCGTGGTGCCCTCAAGGCCTTTCTTGCGCAGGCGCCTTCCTACCTTGTGCGCAGCTGAAGCGATGAGCGATTCGATATCGTGGCGATCGTCCAGGCTCACTGCTACGCTGATTTCGTTCGAGACCGATTTGGCTGGCTCGCGCTCTTCCAGGACCGGCGTATCGATGCCAAGCGCGCGGTCGCGTATCTTCTGGGCGTTCTTGCCGAACACCTTCTTCAGGATGCTCGCATCGGCTTCTGCGAGCTCCCCAAGCGTGTGGATGCGATAGGTCTTCAGCTGCTTTTGCGCCACAGGGCCGATGCCGCTCATCGAGCCCACGGGAAGCGGTGCGAGAAAAGCTCGTTCAGTGCCAGGATAGACGACCGTTATGCCATGAGGTTTATCAAGGTCGGACGCGATCTTGCTCACTGCTTTGGAGGTGCCAACACCGATCGAGCAGGTGATGCCCAGTTCATCGACGCGCTGCTGGATCTCGCGAGCGATCTTCACGGGGTGGGTCCTGTTCACTCGTGTAGGACTCACATCGAGGAATGCCTCATCGATGCTCACTTGCTGCAAGTGGGGAGAATAGCTTTGCAATATGTCCATGACCTGCTGCGATATTTCTGCATAGCGGGCATGGCTGCCTGCGGTCCAAATGGCGTTGGGGCACAGACGCGCCGCAGTGCTCGAGGGCATGGCGGAATGCACGCCGTATTTGCGCGCTTCGTAGGAGGCGGTCGAGACCACACCGCGTTTGGTGGGGTCGCCCCCTACGATGACGGGCTTGCCGCGCCACTCGGGGTGATCGTGCTGTTCAACGGAAGCGAAGAACGCATCGAGGTCCACGAGCAAGATCGCAGGTCCGCGCCATTCCTCCAAATCAGTAGAATCTGTCGATAGGTTATTTGCCACAAAGTCAGTCTAACATGCACGCAAGGCTGTGTTTATGTGTTAGGGTATCGCTTCGCGGTATTTATAGGATTCAAGAAAGCATTGGTGTATGCCAAGTTTCAACGTTTTGACAGATGTTATCGGTGGGCAGGATCGTGCCTCGAACAAGGACACCACTCTACCGTATGACATCCGTGCTGAGATCGACTGGCACGATTTCGCCTGTACCGCTAATCCGCTTGGCACTCCTGAACGCATCAAAGACGCCATCGCTTCTGCGATCGCTGAAGGCGCGATGACGTTCAGGCCTGATAAAGCAGGTGTTCATCTGAGCAACAATCTGGCGCGCTACTACGAGATCTCTCCCGAGTGCTTCCTGGTGGGCACGAGTCCTTCGGCGCTCATCGCCGACATCGCACAAGCGTATCGTCCGTGCAATGTGGGCATACCTACGCCTGCGCCTACTGAATATTATCTTGCTGTTGCTAACGTTGGCCACAATCCGGTAAAGCTCATGAATGCGTACTCGCTCTCTGCGGTCGAGCCTCAGGTTGCCGTGCAGAACGGTGTGCGTTTCGAGGCTGCGGTGCTGGGCAATCCCAGTTTCCCGTGCGCGCGTTTGCTCTCAGAGCGTACGCTCGATCGTTATATCGATCATTGCAATTGGGTCATCGTGGACGAGAGCAGCGTCACGCTCACCATGGGCGGCGATTCGTTCGTCACGCGTGCTTACAAGCAAGAGAACCTCATCGTCATCCGCAACCTCTCCGAAGAGCTCGGTATGCCAGGCATTCCGCTCAGCTATGCGATCGGACACCCCGACACCATCAAGCTCATCCGCCAATTCACTGACGGCACCTCTATCGGCATGTTCCACGAGATCGTGGCGCAACAGCTTCCGTATCTTGGAGATTACCAGGAGCGCACCAACACGCTCATCGACAAGGAGATCCCCTGGGTACAATGCATGCTCAGCCTCATCCCGGGCATTCGCGTGTTCCCCTCAGAAGCTAACTTCGTCATGTGCGCGCTTGAAGAGCGTGCGGCGCGCGATTTCGGCATCGCTGATGCGACCGATCTGGTCGTGCGTTTGCAAACGGCGGGCTTCGGTCTGCGCGACCTTACGGGCATTCCGGGCATCGAGGCGAATCGTTATTTCTTGGTGTGCATTCGTTCGCATGAAGAGAACGAGAAGCTCATCCAAACGCTGCGCAGTATCATCGTCGAGCGCCCGTATTAAGAGCGTTCGCGGCAAGCTTTTAACCGAAGGAAAAATCAAAAGGCGCGTCTTCAGGTCAAGGCGCGCCTTTGTTGTGTGCTTCTTTGAATCTGTGGGTCTATCGATAGCCTAGCGATGGTCTAGCGGTGGCTTCCCATGAAGAAGAACGCGAGCGTGCCCGGTCCTGAATGCGCGCCGATCACTGGATCGACATAGTTGATGATGAATTCTTGCGGGCCGTATTCATCCTCGATCATCTTCTTGAGCGTGAGCGCATCTTCGATGCAATCGCCATGCGAGATGGCAAGCGTCTGATCGGAAAGCGGCTCGGTGAAGGTCTCTTTGAAGTGCTCGAACAAACGGCGGATGCTCTTCGCGCGACCACGCGTCTTCTCAACAGGGATCAAGCGGCCTTCGTCATCGACATGCAGCACGGGTTTGATGTTCAGCAAGCTGCCAGCGAACGCTGCCGTTCTCGAAACGCGTCCGCCGCGGTAGAGGAACATGAGATCGTCCACCGTGAACCAGTGGCACATGTGCAGCAGGTTCTCGCGTACCCAGCTGGCAACCTCGTCGATGGTCTTGCCTTCTGCGCGCATCTTCGCAGCGTAGTAGACCAGAAGCCCTTGACCGAGCGAGGCAGCAAGCGTATCGATCGCGATAAACGTGCGCTCGGGATAATTCTTCACCAGATCGTTGCCGAGGAGATTGATCGCTTCATAGGTTCCCGAAAGCGCGCTCGAGAAGCCAAGGTAGAGCACATCGTTTCCTGATTCGAAGATCGCCTTAAGTTCAGCTTCGGCATCTTTGAGGTTGGGAAGGGAAGTGGTGAACACCTTGCCTTCACGCATGTGCGTATAGAATTGCTGAAGGTCGGTGACCTCGCCTTTAAGGTAGCTTTGATGCTGTTCTTCGCCGATCATGAAGACCAGCGGGAAGACGGTTAGATCGAGATCATCGATGATATCTTCGGGAAGATTGCAGCAGGAGTCGGTTGCGATTTTGAATGTCATCTGTTCGAGACCTTTCGAGTACGTGAACAATTTGGTCCGAACTGGCGATATGCGCTCGTCTAAACCCTACTCATTATAGTAGTTTTGTGCGTAGTTACGCGTTATAATCAGATAGTTTATTTCCGCGAACACCCGAAAAGATCGTTCAAGAAAGGTCATGTCGTGACGAACAGTTACAAAGAAACCATGAATTTGCCCGAAACTGATTTTCCGATGCGAGGCAATCTCCCGAAGAATGAGCCAGCCCGCCTTCAGTTTTGGAACGACATCGACATTTACCATAAGGTGCTCGAAAAGAACAAGGACGCTCGTCCGTTCATCCTGCACGATGGGCCTCCCTATGCCAATGGCCCTATTCACCTGGGGCATTCTTTCAACAAGATCCTGAAGGATTTCGTGAACAAGACCCATGCGCAACGCGGCTATTTCACGCCCTACATTCCTGGATGGGATTGTCATGGCCAGCCGATCGAGCACATGGTCGAGGTCACGCTCGGCCCTGAAAAGATGGCCAAGATCGATCAGCCTACGCTTCGTCGTCTGTGCCGCGAATGGGCGGAGAAGTACGTGAATATCCAGCGTGAAGGCTTCAAGCGCCTTGGTGTCAATGCCGATTGGGATCACCCGTATCTCACGTTCACGCACGATTACGAGGCCGGCAACGTCGAGATCTTCAAGGCAATGTATCTGAACGGTTCGGTCTATCGTGGCCGCAAACCCATTCACTGGTGCAAGAACTGCCACACCGCGCTTGCAGAAGCAGAGATCGAATATGGCGATGAGACCTCGCCTTCCATCTTCGTGAACTTCAAGCTCGACACGGTTCCGCCCGCCTTCGAAGCGGCAGGCGTCACTTCACCGGTCTTCGTGCTCATCTGGACCACCACGCCTTGGACGCTGCCGGCGAATGCGGCGGTGTGTTTGGCGCCCGAAGCGGACTATATCATGGTCCGTACGGCCGATTTCACCACCATCCTTGCCTACGATCTGCTCGAAGACGTCGCTGAAACAGCAGGTTGGGAAGATTACGAGCTCGTTCGCGACGCGAGCGGGGAAGTGGTGAGCGTGAAGGGCAAGGAGCTCTGCGGTGTCACCTATACCTGTCCTATTCGCCAGGATCTTAAGGGCATGATCATCTACGGCAATCATGTCACGCTTGACTCTGGTACCGGCGCGGTCCACACGGCTCCTGGTCATGGCCAGGACGACTACCTGGTCGGCCTGGAATTCGACCTTCCGATCCTCATGCCCGTCGACGATAATGGCGTGCTCACCGACGAAGCAGGTCCTTTTGCGGGCCTCGATGTGGATGAGGCTAACCCGCGCATCATCGAATGGTTGCGCGAGCAGGGCGTTCTCGTTGCTCATGTCGATATCGTTCACAGCTACCCGCATTGCTGGCGTTGCCACCAGCCGGTCATCTTCCGTGCGACCGATCAATGGTTCGTTTCCATGGACAAGAACGATCTGCGCACGCAGGCGCTGAAAGCGATCAACGAAGACGTGCAATGGGTTCCTGAGTGGGCTAAGAATCGCATCGGTTCCATGGTTGCCGAACGTCCCGACTGGTGCATCTCGCGCCAGCGTTCTTGGGGTGTGCCCATTCCGGTCTTCAAGTGCGCGAAGTGCGGTAACACGGTCGCCACGGCAGAGACCTTCGATGCGGTCATCAAGCTCTTCGAAGAGAAGGGCTCCGATGCCTGGTTCACCGAGAGCCCGGCAAGCTATCTTCCAGCAGGCACGGCTTGCGAGGTGTGCGGTTGCACCGATCTGGTTCCCGAATCCGATATCTTGGACGTTTGGTGGGAAAGCGGCGTTTCGCATACCTCGGTTTGCAAGAAGCGCCCTGGTTTGCGTTTCCCGGCCGATCTCTACCTTGAAGGTTCCGATCAGCATCGTGGCTGGTTCCAGTCTTCGCTGCTCACGTCTATCGGTGCCTATGAAACGGCGCCCTACAAAGCGGTCATGCACTGCGGCTTCACGGTGGACGAGAATGGCCACAAGATGTCGAAGTCGCTTGGCAACGGCATCGATCCTGCTGAGGTCATGGACAAGTACGGCGCTGACGTGCTGCGCTTGTGGGTTGCGAGCGTCGATTATTCTCAAGATGTGAGCATCTCGCAAGACATCTTGAAGCGTACTTCCGATACCTATCGTCGTTTCCGCAACACCTTCCGTTTCCTGCTGGGCGTTTTGAACGATTTCTCTACGAACGATGCGGTCGTTGAGTGGGATCAGCTTGAGCCGTTCGACCAGTGGGCGCTCGTTCGCTCGGGTCGTTTGCTCGATGAGGTGAACGAAGCGTACGACAGCTTCAAGTTCCATCATGTGTATCGCTTGATCTACGATTATGTGGTCGGCGATCTTTCGGCAGTTTATTTGGATGCGCTCAAGGATCGCCTCTATTCCGATGCGCCCGATGCGCGCTCGCGTCGCAGTGCCCAAACGGTGCTTGCGAACGTGCTCGAAGTGCTCGTGCGTTTGCTCACGCCCATTATCAGCTTTACGACGGAAGAGGTGTGGCAGAACTACCCGAAGGGCCTGGCGGAATCGCAGGATCACCCGATCAGCGTGCAGCTTGCTGGCTGGCCTGAGCGTGGGAATTTCGTGCCGCTTGTTCCTGAGCACGAAGCAGAGCGTATCGAGAAGCGCTTCGAAGTGGTGCTTGCATTCCGCGATGAAGTGACCAAGGCGCTCGAAGAGAAGCGTGTTGAGAAAGTCATCAACAAGAGCCAGGAAGCAGTGGTGAGAGCAACGGTGCCGCAGGCAGAATACGACGTGTTCACCGATTTCAGCGAAGGCTTCTTCGAGGAATTGCTCATCGTGAGCAAGGTCGCCTTCGAGCGTGGTGATGAGCTTACGGTTGAGATCTCCGTATCCGATCTCGATAAATGCCCGCGCTGCTGGAACTTCCGGGTACTGGGTGGCAATCCGCACCATCCCGATGTGTGCGAGCGCTGTGGCGATGCGCTCGATGCTATTGGATAGGATCGCGGCATTTCGCTCATTGAACAACAATCAAGCAAAGCACGACGTAACTACCTCTTGTTCGGGGTGGTGGTCGTGCTTTGGTGCGTTTGTGACCAGATAGTCAAGGCCTACATGGAAGCGCACACGCCAAGCAGTGCGCTTGTTCCTGTCATCGATGGCGTTGTTGGCTTTCGTCTCGTTCACAATTTCGGTGCGGCATGGGGTTCGTTCTCGGGCATGGTCATCGTGCTCGTTATCGTGAGCATCGTGCTCTGTGCGATCATCTTGGCCTACATGATCTATGTGTCCAAAGAAGCTTCGGTGTTGGAAACGGTGGGTCTTGCGCTCATCTTCGCAGGAGGCTTGGGAAACATGATCGATAGGCTCGTGCGCGGTTATGTGGTCGATTTCATCGAGCCGCTCTTCATCGATTTCCCAAATTTCAATATTGCTGATGCGGGGATCACCTGCGGTATCATATGTGTGCTCATCGCATTTTTCATCAAGTTCTTTGCCGCGTCGAAGTATGCGGAGCACAGCGAATAGGAGGCGAATTCCATGGCGAGAAAACTCTCGAATACGGTAAGCGATCTGTATGCCGGGATGCGTCTCGATTCGTATCTTTTTGAAGCTGGTCTGTATCCGACGCGCAGCAAAGCGGTCAAGCAGATCGAGGCGGGCAAGGTCTTTTTGAATGGCAAAGAACCCACCAAGAAAGACATCGTGAACGAGGGCGACCTTATCATCTACGAGGAGCTCGTCGAAGAGACACATGTCTATCTCGAGCCCGAAGATATTCCTCTTGAGGTCTACTACGAAGATGACGATCTGCTCGTGATCAACAAGCAGCCAGGACTCATCTGCCATCCTTCGCCTGGACACCCAGGAGGAACGCTTTCCAATGCGCTGATCCACCACTATGGACGCGAGAATCTTGCTCACATTCAGGGCGATGACCGCCCGGGTATCGTGCATCGTTTGGACGGCGATACGAGCGGGCTCATGCTCTGCGCGAAGAATGATGAAGTGGGCTATATCCTTCAAGATGAGATCCGTCGCCGCAATGTGGATCGTAAGTATCTTTGTCTGGTTCATGGCAACATCGCGAGCGATACGGGCCTGATCGATGCACCGATCTTCCGCAGCGACAAGAATCGTACGCGCATGCAAGTTTCCGATAAGCCTCAGGCGCGCTCGTCGGTCACTACGTTCAATGTGCTCGAGCGTTTCGAATCGGGCCTTAAGGACAACGGCTTCACGCTCGTTGAATGCAAGCTCTACTCAGGGCGCACGCATCAGATCCGCGTGCATATGGAATACATCCATCACTGGGTGGTGGGCGATCAGACCTATGGCAACCCGGGGAAGAGCAGCAATCTCGGGCTTTGCCGCCAGTTCCTTCATTCGTATTTCATCGAGTTCCAGCATCCCTGCATCAACGATATGCTCAGCTTCATGGCGCCGCTGCCAGATGATCTTATTCAGGCTATCTCGCAGTTGGCAGATCGTCGCATCGGGCTCACCGAACGCGGACATGAAGTGCTCGCTGCCTATCAAGAGAATTGCGGTATCACCGAAGAACGCGAGAGCTTCGCGCTCGTTTAAGGGATGCGATCGCCCATTTCGGACAGCGTTCTGTTCAAGGGTGTTGATGTCTATACGCGCAGCGCTGAAGAGCGAACGCCTTTGTGCGGTAAGAGGTAAGAGCCTTCGCGTGCAAGAGCTCCAGCGACCTGCACTTTTAAGAGTTCTTCGCCCCGACGTCCTTCGAAACGGTCATATTCTCGAAGCGTTTCTGCATCCAGTCATCAGGGAATGTCTCATCGAGCCAGACATCGATCGGTGTTGCAGGAGGGATGTTCTCCGTGCGCTGTCCTTCGCGGTGAAGCGCAAGCACGGTGACCACGATGTTGACCGCCATGAAGATGACCATGAGCCACGTGAAGATGCGCATGGCTGTGCTCTTGAAATTGATGTGCTGGAATATGAACTTGATGCGCGGCATGATCATGCGTACCCAAACCAGACCGAGCATGCCCCACATCACGCCAAACAAGAAGTTCGTGCGCCCATCGATCGAGCCGAACGTGCCGCTATAATCCCAGGCGATCGCATGCCAGAACACTTCCATGATCAGGCTCGCCAGGTATTCCATGGCGGAGCCGAGCACCATTGCTATGAGGAAGATGATCAGATTGTGAGTGTAGTAGAACCGATTGAGAAACACCGTTAGGACCACCGCTCCTACACCGTAGAGCGGAGAGAACGGACCCCACACGAGACCCGCACGACTTTCCCATTCATGGTAAACGAGCACATGGAAGACATCTTCGATCAAAAGGCCGAGGATCGAGCCAACCACGAAGATCCAAAAGAGCTTTGCGAAAGAGAGCTGGATATAGCGTGGCGAGACCATGGAAGTGATGCCGTGGATAACGCTTTTAGCGTCTGCGTGCTGCGGCTCTTCCATGTGGCTCCTCTCGTGCGCTTCTTGGCTTACAGAAAATATGGTGAGGGTATTAAGTTTTGATGAAGTTCGCGCCTATCCGAGCGAGCGGTTCATCTTGTCCTACAATAACAAAGATATAGTGAATCAAGGAGATGAAATGGCTTCTAAACCACAGAAAACCGTCCTTATTGGAATCACGGGTTGCATCGCTGCTTACAAGGCTGCCGAGATCGTGCGCGGCCTGCAGAAAGCCGACGTACGCGTGAAGGTCATGATGACCGAACATGCCACGCATTTTATCGATCCGCTCACGTTTCGTGCGCTCACTAACGAGCCAGTAGCGGTAGAGCTCTTCGATAACCCGCAAGATCCCATTCATCATATCTCGCTTTCTCAAGAGGCTGATCTCGTTCTCGTTGCTCCTTGCACGGCGAACGTGATGGCTAAGATCGCGCATGGGCTTGCTGATGACCTGCTCAGCACTACGCTGCTCGCCACCACTGCGCCTATCATGATCGCTCCTGCTATGAACGTGCACATGTATGAGAATCCCATCACGCAGGACAACATGGCTCGTCTGCGCACGTTCGGCATCTCTTTCATCGAACCCGATGCGGGCTATCTTGCATGTGGCGAAGTGGGGAAGGGCCGTTTGCCCGAGCCAGAATTTATCGTTTCGCGCGTACTCGAAGCACTCGATGCGCCCGCTTCAACGAGCGAGCAGCAGGTGCTCGCTGGCAAGCGCGTCATGATCACGGCTGGTCCTACCGTGGAGGCTATCGATCCTGTGCGCTATATCACGAATCGCTCTTCTGGGAAGTTCGGTTATGCCCTTGCTGAGGCTGCCGCACGGAAGGGCGCCGAGGTCACGCTCGTTTCGGGGCCGGTCGCACTGCCTGCGCCAGAGGGCGTGGAGGTCATCTATGTTGAATCGGCGCGCGATATGCTCGAAGCAGCAACGCCTGTCTTCGCTGCGTGCGATGTGGGGATCTTCGCGGCCGCGGTAGCCGATGTCCGTCCTGCAAAAGAGATGGATCGCAAGCTCAAGAAGGGCATCAACGATGCTGAGCTGGCCAACATCGCGCTCGTTGAGAACCCCGATGTGCTTGCAACCTTGGGGAACGCAAAGACCGACCAGATCGTGGTGGGTTTTGCGGCGGAAACCAACGATGTCATCGACAATGCGCGCAAGAAGCTCATCAAGAAGAATGCCGATATGATCGTGGCGAACGAAGTAGGTGCGAATAAGGTGTTCGGCAAGGATGACGATGAAGTATGGCTTGTCACTTCAGAAGAAGAGACGCACTTGCCGCTCATGTCGAAGGCAGAGCTTGCCGATATCATCCTCGATACGATCGCTGCAATGGAGCGCTAGTGCTCATGACTGAAGAGAAACAAGGGAGCAAGGCAAAGCAACCTCTAACAGAAGATTCTGCCAAACAAGAGAGCACGGTTCGCCTCTTCAACAAGGAGGTGAAGCGCTCAGACCTTTTCAAGTTCCTGGGTCTGATCGGATTCTTCGTTCTGTGCATCATCGTCGTGGTCGCGCTGCTTCCGCTGTTCAAGGATATCTTCGAACCGGGTGGCGTCGATCGCGTGATCGAGCGCATCCAAGATGCAGGTGCTGCGGGCGTTCTGGTACTCCTTGCGCTTCAATTCATCCAGGTTGTGGTTGCTTTCATTCCTGGTGAAGTCACTCAGATGGCAGCGGGTATGCTCTACGGGCCACTTTGGGGTTCGCTGCTCATCTTGTTCGGTTGCGCGATCTCGAGCGCATTCGTCTATGAGTTGGTCCACCGTTTGGGCGCACTGTTCGTCAAGGACCTCATTTCCGACCAGCACTTGAAGAAATTCCAGGATTTCGAGAAAACGGGGCGTTTGAACATCATCGTGTTCATCTTGTTCCTTATCCCGGGGCTGCCGAAAGATACGTTCACCTATATCGTTCCGCTTACGGATATGAAGCTGAAGCCCTTCGTGGCCATCACCACCATTGCGCGCTCGCCAGGGATCATTCTTTCTGCCTATGCTGCTGAAGGATTGCTCGATGGGCGCCTATGGGAGAGCGTAGCGATCTTCGCGGTGCTCATCGTGCTCGCGATCATCGCGCTCATCTTCAGCAATCGCATCATGGAGTTCTTGGCGCGCCATCATATCGGTACTTCCAAGCAAGACGATTCCTCAAAGAAGTAAGCGCGTGGTCTTCCACAGGATTGCTATGAAATAAACAGAAGCGAATAAAAGAGCTGGAGCAGCGAGAATCTGCCCGGGCATTTTATTCTTTCGAGCTTCGATGAAAGGGTCAAGCAGATAAACGCTGATTTTCCTGTGATAAACTGCTTATGAACCATAATTACACCAGACGAGGTAAGGAGGCAGTAATGCCTAAGAACCATCTGCTCAGTTCGATTAGTGCTCAGGAGGGGAGTGTTGCAACGTGCAAAACACGTACGTCCGTGCAGAAGCTCTCTTTGAAGATGAGCGCTTTCTTTGCGGCGATCTGTCTTTTGGCAGCAGCGCTCTTCGCACTTGCACCGGGCAATCTCGCGCACGCGACTGAATACCACGATCCCGACAATGCCGATGTAACGTACACCTACACCGAAGAAGATGGTACTGCTCATATCACCGGCATTACGACCACCAACGATGTGACAGAGGCGAAGATTCCCGGCACTATTGAGATCAATGGCACTGAAGGAACCACCTTTCTTCCGGTAGCGCGCGTGACCTTTGCACAGGGTGTCTCGACTATCACCTCGCTCGATCTTTCGGCTTGTAGCGACCTTACCTCGTTCTATTGCGCTTCCTCTACGCTCGAAGCTGCAAAATTCCAGGGTACCGGTAAGCTAACGTCGATCGAGTTCATCACGCCTGCAGGCAATCTCTCTTCTTTGGATCTGGTCGGATGTTCGGAGCTTACCAAGCTTGTGGTGAACAACAACAAGTTGACCGGCTTCGATGTTTCTGGGTGCCCTAATCTTGAAGAGCTGCAGTTCAACAATAACAAGGTGACCGAGTTGAGCTTGATCCATCATGAGAAGCTGACCGCATTGCAGTGCTCTGCCAATGAGCTCACCGCGCTCGATCTTACGAATTGCCCTGAGCTTACTTCGGTTGAATGCAACGCTAATAAGCTCACTTCGTTGAAGCTTCCTGCAAATGCGAAGATCACGTTCCTGCAGTGTGCAGAGAACGAGCTCACCGAACTCGATCTTTCTGCTTGCACAGCGCTTACCTCGCTCAATTGCGTTTCCAATAAGCTTACGACGCTGAATGTGGCACCGTGCACGGCACTCGAGACCCTTACCTGCTCGGATAACCAGCTGACTGCTCTTGATGTTTCTGCGCTTGGGGATCTCAAGTCTCTTGTATGCGAGAACAACAAGATCGCTTCGCTCGACATCAGCAAGAACACCAAGCTCACCGATCTGGTCTGCAACGGGAACAGCATCACTGATACTGCGGCACTCGAAGCGTGGCTTGCAGTCGATGGTCACGAGGGCAAGGTCACTCCTCAGAATGTGACGCCCGATCCTAAACCAGAGGATCCGAAACCCGAAGATCCTAAACCGGATACTCCCGATCCAGATGATCCTGTGAATCCCGAGCCGAGCAATCCTGCTACAGGCACGTGGGTACACAGCTCCAAGGGCTGGTGGTACGACTACGGCAACAACAAGTATGCAATTGGTTGGCTCAAGCTTGATTCCGGCACCTATCACTTCGACAGCAACGGCTGGATGGATACCGGCTGGAAGCAGATCGATGGCTCCTGGTATTACTTCAAGAGCTCTGGCGCTATGACCACAGGCTGGCAGAAGGTCAAGAACACTTGGTACTACCTGGGTGAAGATGGCAAGATGCTCACGGGTAAGCAGGTGATCAAGGACAAGACGTACTTCCTCACCGAATCGGGCTCCAAAGCTGGTGCGATGGTTACCGGTTGGAACCATGAAGAGAACAACACCAAGTGGTATTACTACAACCCTTCAGGCGATATGGCGCTTGGTTGGAAGAAGGTAAAGAACGTTTGGTATTACCTGAATCCGCAGACGGGCGTCATGGAAACCGGATTAGTGAATGATGGCAAAGCAGATTATTATCTGAGCGATTCTGGCGCTATGCAGACTGGCTGGAAGAGCGTCGAAGGCAAATGGTATTACTTCAACAACTCTGGCGCGATGGCTAAGGGTTGGGCAAAGGTGAAGAGCACCTGGTACTACCTGAACCCTGAGACGGGCGTTATGGAAACCGGCTGGGTCAACGATGGCAAGGCAACGTATTACATGCTTTCATCTGGCGCGATGGCCACTGGTTGGAAGCACATCGATAACAAGTGGTATTACTTCGCATCGAATGGCGCTATGACCAAGGGCTGGGTCGATGTTAAGAGCAAGCGTTATTACCTGGATGACAATGGCGTGATGCTTACGGGCAAGCAGACCATCAAAGAGAAGACCTACTTCTTCAACGAAGATGGTGCGATGCAGACTGGTTGGGTCAAAGAAGGCGATACCTGGTTCTATTACAACGCACCTTCGGGCGAGATGGCCAAAGGCTGGATCAGCCTCAAGAATAAGTGGTATTACCTCAACCCTGAAGATGGTGCCATGATCACGGGCTGGCTCGATGACAAGAGCGCGAAATATCATTTCGCGGCATCTGGTGAAATGCAGACTGGCTGGCAAGAGATCGATAAGAAGTGGTATTACTTCGATGAGTCTGGCGTCATGCAAGTGAGCAAGTGGGTCGGTGATTATTACGTCGGCTCTGATGGCATCATGGCAACGGACGCTTGGGTCGATAAAGATCAAGCCTACGTTGGCCCCGACGGCAAGAAAGATCCGAACAAGAAGCGCAGCTAACCTAAACTTGCCCTTCGAATTCTTGACGTGCGGGCATTGTTTGTTACTATAGATGATGCTGTTTTGAGCAATCGGGACGTGGCGCAGTTTGGTAGCGCACTTGACTGGGGGTCAAGGGGTCGCAGGTTCAAATCCTGTCGTCCCGACCAGAAATCTAAACGGGAGAGCAATCGCTCTCCCGTTTTGTTTGTGCGGGACGACTGCCTGCGTAGCAGGCATGGACTTTGTCACCTTTTGAAGTATGCATTTCAAAATTCAAGGGTTTTCTTTTGTCTTGATTTCAGTACTATGAATACAGCATTCTCGCCAGGCGATCGCAGGTTTTGCAGTTGCCAAAGCACGTCGCAGAAGTTCGTTTTAGAAAGTGGGTAGCCATGCGCATTGGATTCGATAACGATAAGTACATTTCAATGCAGGCTGAACATATCAAGAAACGCATCGAACAACTGGGCGGCAAGCTCTATCTGGAATTTGGCGGCAAGCTCTTCGACGATATGCATGCTTCACGCGTTCTTCCTGGTTTCAAGCCCGATGCAAAGGTCTCGATGCTCAAATCCATGAAGAACGATGTTGAGATCATCTTCGCTATCAACGCTAACGATATCGAACAGAATAAGGTACGCAGCGACCTTGGCATTTCCTACGACGAGGATGTTTTGCGCCTGATGGATATCTTGCGCGGCATGGGCTTTTACGTGGGCGCGGTGGTCATCACGCAATACAGCGGCCAGACTGCTGCTGATGCGTTCCGCCATCGTCTCAAAGCGCTTGGCATCACGTCTTATCTGCATTACCCGATTCCCGGGTATCCGAATGATATCGCGCGCATCGTAAGCGATGAAGGCTACGGCAGGAATGAATACATCGAAACCACGCGCCCGCTCGTGGTGGTAACGGCTCCTGGTCCTGGCTCGGGCAAGATGGCAACGTGCCTTTCGCAGCTCTACCACGAGAACAAGCGCGGCGTGAAGGCGGGCTACGCAAAATACGAGACCTTCCCGGTCTGGAATCTGCCGCTCAATCATCCCGTGAACATCGCCTATGAAGCTGCTACTCTCGACCTGAACGATGCGAACATCATTGATCCCTTCCAACTTGAAGCCTACGGCGAAGTGACCGTGAATTACAACCGCGATGTCGAGATATTCCCCGTGCTCAAAGCTATGATGGACCGCATCTCAGGGCACTGCCCGTATCAATCGCCGACCGACATGGGCGTGAACATGGCAGGCTTCGCGATCATCGATGACGAAGCCTGTTCGGATGCTGCTCGTCGCGAGATCGTGCGCCGCTATTACCAGACCGCTACCGAGGTCAAGCGCAGCGGCATGGGGCAGGATCAGGTCGAGAAGTGTGAGCTGCTCATGAACCAGGCAGGTGTTGGCGCCAACGATCTCAAAGCGCGCTCTGCAGCCCTGCTCAAGGAAGAGATCACGGGCGCTCCCGTGGGCGCGATCATGCTGCCTGATGGGGAAGTGGTCACGGGCAAGACCTCCACGAATCTCGGTGCTGCCGCGTGTACGCTCATCAATGCGCTCAAGGCTATGGCGGGTGTCGATCCCGATGCCGACGTTATTTCCGACGAAGCCATCGAGCCCATCTGCAAGCTCAAGACCAACGTGCTCGAATCCAACAATCCGCGTCTCCACTCCGATGAGACCATCATCGCGCTTGCGATCAGCTCTGCCACCAATGAAACTGCGAAGAAGGTTCTCGATTGCGTCGAGAACCTGCGCGGTTGCGATGCGTTCTTCTCGGTCATCATCTCTGAGACCGATGAACAGTTCTACAAGCGCCTCGGTATGAATATTTGCTGCGAGCCGAAATACGAGCTCCATCGCTACTACCATAAATAGGGCTCTTTCCTGCATGGCATTCATGAGCTAAGAGCAAGGAGTGATGTTGTTTCAAGACGAAGAGCAAGGGCTGACGCGTGCGCATATCGAAGCGCATCGCGAGAATCACGTGTCGCTTGCAGCCGATAACCGCGCAAAGCACACCTCTTCATCGGCGCGCCTCAACTTGATCGTTATCGGCAGCGGGAGCAAGGGTAATGCTTCGGTGGTCTATGATCGCGTTACGGGTGAAGGCGTTTTGATCGATGCGGGCATCTGCAAGCGCGATGTGTTCGCCTTCAGCGCAGAAGGCGGCTTCGATATGGCCAATCTCAAGGGTGTTCTCATCTCCCATAATCATTCTGATCACGTGAAGAACCTCGGGGTCATCCTGCGCGGGCTGCGTTCGCAAGGCATAGAAGTGCCGCTCTACTTGCATCCCGAAACGCTCGCCGCGAGCAAGGAGCTCAAACAAGCCCAGGATTCGAACGAGATCATCTTCTTCGAAGCAGGCCAGAAGCACGCGATCGGAGCCTTGGATGTTTCGATCCTGCCTACCTCGCACGATGCGCCCGCTTCGTTCGCTTTCAAGCTCGAATGCGGAGCCGATGCGCTTGGATTCATCACCGATACTGGCGTGGTGCTCCCCGAAGCGCTCGAAGGCTTGCGTGGGGTGCGCATCCTCGGTCTTGAGTCCAATCACGATGAGCAGATGCTCAAAACGGGACCCTATCCGCGCATGCTGAAAGAACGGGTCGGATCAGAAGTGGGGCATTTGAGCAACGCGCAGGCGGCCGATGCGCTCGCTGCGCTCATGCACAGTGGACTCGAAACGGTCGTTGCACTCCACATCTCTGAGAACAACAACACCTATCGTTTGCCGGTCGAGACGCTGCGTGGGGTGGTCGCGCGAGCAGAAGCAGAAGTTTCCGTGGTGTGCTCCTATCAGAAACGACCTGTGTTCATCATCGGGTAAGCCCAGTTCGCAAATACTGCCCGGCCCAACCCACTTACCGAACATATTATCTCCATAAACGAAGCGTGCAGCGTGCAACCAACATGAAGTAATAGAGTGAAAATGAGACTGATTAAGTCTCGTTTTATTATGAGCTCCTAAAAAAGGAGGAACAAGCATGGAGATGATAGGATTTCTAATCCTCTTTCCTCTTGTTGTTGCCGCTCTCTTGCTGATCTTTCGGCAGAACAAGGTAAGAAATGCGATCGTGTGGGTTGCGAGCATCGTCATCATGGGCGCTTCTATTGCGTTCGTTGCGATGAACATCGGCACACCGGGGCAATATTTCCTGTTCGAGTCCGTTGTGGTCGATTGGGCATCAATAGCTATCAGCGTGATCGTCGGCGCAATCGTTATCTTCTACAGCGTCAAGTATCGAAGGTTCTGGGTGCTGGGCCTTGCGGCCATCCAGCTTATCGGCACGCTCATCTTCGAGTTCGGATGCGCGCACGATATCGTGTGCACCCGCGGTCTTTATGTCGATTCGCTCTCGCTCATCATGACGCTCATCATCGGTCTTGTGGGCGCAGGCATCTGCATCTACTCCATTGGCTACATGGAGGACTTCCAGGCCGAACATAAGCATGAAGCGGATCGTCGTCCGCGTTTCTTCGCACTCATGTTCATCTTCCTTGCAGCGATGTATGCGATCATCTTCTGCAACAATCTCATCTGGCTCTATGCTGGTTGGGAGATCACCACGGTTTGCTCCTTCCTCCTCATCGGCTATACCCGCACTGAGGAAGCGATCGCGAACGCATTCCGCCAGATCGTCATGAACATGGTCGGCGGCATCGCCTTTCTGGCTGCGCTCTTCTTCATGGTGCTCGAATTCAACACCGTCGATTTCCTCGACTTCATCGTCATCGGCACGTTCGCGCCGGCGCTCGTGGTATTCCCGCTCACGTGCTTGAGCCTTGCGGGCATGACCAAAGCGGCGCAGATGCCGTTCCATACCTGGCTGTTGGGCGCTATGGTCGCGCCGACGCCCACGAGTGCGCTTCTGCATTCATCCACCATGGTGAAGGCGGGCGTATTCATGCTCATCAAGTGCGCACCCATCTATGCGGTGTCGTTCGGGCCCTCCATCTTCGTCATCTTGGTGGGTGGCCTTACGTTCCTGTTCTGCTCGTTCCTTGCCATCTCGCAGGTGAATGCCAAGCGCGTGCTCGCATATTCGACCATCGCGAACCTTGGCCTCATCACGGCTTGCGCGGGCGTTGGTACCGCAGAGGCGATCTGGGCAGCGATCTTCCTCGTCATCTTCCACGCTATCGCGAAGAGCTTGCTCTTCCTGTGCGTGGGCACCGCAGAGCATCACATCGGCTCTCGTAACATCGAAGACATGGACACGCTCTTCGAGCGCATGCCGAAGCTCGCACGTCTTATGATGCTCGGTATCATGATCATGTTCATCGCGCCATTCGGTATGCTCATCGCGAAGTGGGCAACGCTCATCACGCTCATCGGAACGCGTCAGATCGCGCTCATCCTCATGCTGGCGTTCGGCTCAGCAGCTACCTTCATGTTCTGGGCGAAATGGCTCGGCAAGCTTGCGGGCATCGCAAGCGAGCCCGATAACGTGGAGGTCACCGTGCATAAGAGCGAATGGCTCTCGCTTGCGCTCATGGCGGTGCTCGCCGTGCTTGCTTGTGCGCTCATCCCGGTCATCTCGAACTTCATGGTCGAGCCTTATGTCAGCTCGATCCTCGGCATGAGTATCCAGCCGATCCGCGACGAGAACCTCTATCTGTCCACCATCATCGTCTTGTTCATGGTGATCATGATGTTCGGCGTGCTGCGCAAGAACACGAAGGCGAAGAAGGCCAGCGTGTATCTCTCCGGCGTCTCGGTCGAGAATGAATCGCGCGTCTATTTGAATGCGCTCTCGAAACCGCAGGAGGCTACTGCGCGCAACTGGTACATGGAGGACTGGTTCGGCGAGGCGAAGCTCACGCCCGTTGGCACCATCATCTGCTACATTCTCATACTCATTGCATTCATCTGGGCGATCATCGCTACCATCGGATTCACGGCACTGTTCTAAGAAAGGAGGCACATCGTGGAAACGCTTATTTCAATTCTCATCACGCTCGGCGCCTCGGTTGTCTTCGCGATCGTCGGAACGGTGCTCGGTTGTTTGCTCTCAGGCATCGACCGCATTATCTCAGCTCGCATGCAAGGTCGTGTAGGACCGCCGCTGCTGCAGCCTCTCTATGATGTTCGCAAGCTGTTCGCTAAGGACAATGTGGCAGTGAACGGCACGATCGGCACCTATGTGGTCTGCGCGCTCATCTTCACGTTCCTTGCTGGCGGCATCTTCTTCTCAGGTGGGAACTTCCTTCTGTGCGTGTTCGTCATCACGCTTGCAGAGCTCATGTTCGTCATGGCAGCGTACGCATCGCGCTCGCCCTTCTCTGAAGCAGGCGCGCATCGCGAGAACCTGCAGATCATGGCGTATGAGCCCATGGTGCTGTTGCTTGCGGTCGGCTTCTTCCAGGCGACGGGCAGCTTCGATATCGCGATCCTGCCGTTCTTGGATTCGCCCATCATCTTCAGCTTGTGGGGCGTTTTCTTGGGAATGCTGTTCATTCTTACGATTAAATTGAGGAAATCTCCGTTCGATCTCTCATATTCACATCATGCACATCAAGAACTGGTAAAAGGTGTAACTACCGAAATGTCGGGCAAGACGCTCGGTCAGATCGAGATCATGCACTGGTGCGAGAACATCCTCTACATGGGTTGGATCGTGATGTTCTTCATCTGGGGCAACCCTGTATCGATCGTGGTTGCGCTCATCGCGTTCATCCTGATCTACTTGCTTGAGATCTGGATCGACAACAACTTCGCTCGTGTGAAATGGCAACTGGTGTTGAAATCGACCTGGATCGTCACGCTCGTTCTCGGTGGTATCAATATCCTTGTTCTTGCATTCCTGTAAGGAGGTAACATGTCTTCTGTTTCAAAATCTCCTTGGATCATACATTACGACGGTTCGAGCTGTAACGGCTGCGATATCGAGGTGCTGGCCGCACTCACGCCGCTCTATGATGTCGAGCGTTTTGGCATCATCAATACGGGTAACCCCAAACACGCCGATATCTTCCTGGTTACGGGTGGCGTCAACGAGCGCAACATCGACGTGGTCAAGGAAATCTACGATCAGATGGTAGAGCCGAAGGTGGTCGTTGCTTGCGGTGTTTGCGCTTGCACGGCAGGCATCTTCAAAGATTGCTACAACATCATCGGCGGTGTCGATAAGGCTATTCCTGTGGATGTGTACGCGCCTGGTTGTGCGATCCGCCCTGAAGCCATCATCGATGCAGTGGTCGAAGGGATCGGCATCCTTGAGGAAAAGTCGAAGAAGCTCAAAGAAGAGAAGAAGAAAGGGGCGTAAGCGTTATGGAATTGAATGAAACGTTTGTCCCTCTTGCGCTTGAAGACCTGGTCGATACTGCGCGCGAATATAAGGAGCAGGGCTATCAACTGGCTCAGATGATGGGTGTGCTCAAAGAAGACGATACCGTCTGGCTTTACTACACCTTCATCAAAGGCAACGAAATCATCAATCGACGCATCGAAGGGATCATCAAAGGTGAGACCGAGGTGCCTTCGCTCACGCCGCTCTATATCGCTATCTTCGTGAACGAAAACGAAGCTCACGATCTCTTCGGTGTGAACATCGTTGGCAATCTTATCGATTTCGAAGGTGCGTTCTACCGCTTCGCTGAAGGTGTTGAAGCTCCTATGAGCATCGTTTCACCTGAGCAGCTCGCTGCGCGCGAGAAAGCGGCGAAGATCGCAAAGGCTAAGGCGGCTAAAGCAGCGAAAGCGGCAAAGGAGAAGGCGGCGAAAGAGGCTGAAGCAGCCAGCGCAGCCAGTGCTCCTGCCGAAGAGCAGCCCCAAAAGCAGACCGAAGCAGCCAGCGCTCCCGCGCCGGCACCCGCAGAAGCTGCGGCGAACACGAACGAGGAAGGGGAGTAACAATGGCAAAAGCACAAGTCATTCCATTCGGACCCCAGCATCCGGTTCTGCCTGAGCCGGTCCATCTCGACCTCGTGGTTGAAGATGAAACGGTCGTCGATGTTCTTCCTCAGATCGGATTCATCCATCGCGGTCTCGAAAAGCTCGTCGAGACGCGCGATATCCATCAGTACATCTACGTTGCGGAGCGCATCTGCGGCATTTGCGCGTTCGGCCACAGCTACGGCTATGCGCAAACGGTCGAGCGTCTTATGAACGTCAAGGTCCCGCCGCGCGCTGAATACTTGCGTGCGATCATGCATGAGCTTTCGCGTATACACTCCCATCTGTTGTGGATGGGTCTTGCAGCCGATGCGTTCGGTTTCGAGAGCTTGTTCATGCATTCTTGGCGCTTGCGTGAGCGTATCCTCGATATCTTCGAAGCAGTAGCTGGTGGACGCGTCATCTTGTCCTATACGCTCATCGGTGGCGTTACGAAGGATATCGATGCGCCCATGCTCCAGGCCATCAAGGACAAGCTTGCGAGCATCAAAGACGAGTACAAGCAGATCTGCAATGCTTTCCTGAAAGACACGTCGGTGAAGAACCGCTTGGTGGGTGTGGGTTATATCGCACCGGAAGATGCGTTTGGCTATGGCATGGTCGGGCCCTTCGCACGCGCGAGCAACTTGAACAACGATGTCCGCTGCCTGGGCATCGGTGCGTATGGCGATCTAGCAGAATTCAAGCCGATCCTCTCAACCGATGGCGATTGCTATGCCCGCGTTCAGGTGCGTGCTGAAGAGGTGCTGCAGTCCATCGACATCATCAACGAACTGATCGACAAGATCCCTGGCGGCGATTTCTACGTGCCCGTGAAGGGCGCACCCGCTGCAGGAAGCGAAGCATGCAACATTCTTGAGCAGCCACGCGGCGAAGTGTATTACTACTGCTCTGGCAACGGTACGAAGAATCTCGAGCGCATGCGCATCCGCACCCCAACTACGCAGAATATCGCTGGCATGACCGTGGCGCTCAAAGGCTGCGACCTAGCCGATGTCAACATGATCGTTCTTACCATCGATCCTTGCATCAGCTGCACGGAAAGGTAGAGCAATGGGATATTTCAAACTAGGAAAAATGACGCTTAAGTCGCTCTTCAAGCGCCCTGAGACCATTCGCTACCCGTATGAGACGAAGCCGCCTGTGGAGGATCTGAAGGGTCACGTAGAGAACGACATCGTCGAATGCACGCTCTGCGGCATCTGCGCCAAGCGTTGCCCAACGGGCTGCATCACGGTGGATAAAGAGGCGGAATCTTGGACGATCAACCCGTTCGATTGCATCCAGTGCCGCACGTGCGTGCGTGAATGCCCGCAGCACTGTCTTACCATGATGCCGGAGTATCGCAAGCCCGCCTTCGAGAAGGTCGTTTCGGTCACCACGAAACCTGAGCCTACTGAAGAAGAAAAAGCAGAGCTTGCACGTAAGGAAGCGGAAAAAGCTGCTAGAATTAAGGCGGCGTTGGAAGCGAAAGCTGCACGTGAAAAAGCCAAGCAGGAACAAGCTGGCCAAACGCCTGAAGCTTAGGCTACCGATATAGAATTCTGTGTGATTCGGGCCTTTTAGAGGCCCGTTTCCTTTTTGAAGAGGGAGAGAGCGCATGGGCGCGAACGAGTCCTACGAGGTGTCGAACAAGATCTTCACGCTGCCGAATCTTATCTCGTTCATTCGCCTGCTCATGATCCCAATCTTTCTCGTGTTGCTCTTTCATGATCTGAACCTTGCAGCAACGCTGCTCTTTGCAATCGCCGCATCGACCGACTGGGTCGATGGTCAGGTCGCGCGCCGCACGAACCAAGTCTCTCGTTTGGGTCAGTTGCTCGATCCCGCGGTCGATCGCTTGCTCATGATCTCGGGCGTGCTCGGGTTGTTCTTGGTGGGGCGTTTGCCGCTCTGGATCATCCTCTTCGTGGTCATTCGCGATCTTATCTTGCTCATTGGTGGCGGCTATATCTTGAAGCGCTATCAGGTGCGCGTGCCCGTTATCTACGCGGGCAAGGTTGCCACTACGTTTCTCTACATCGGCTTCGTGGGCGTGCTTCTGAACTTCCCGCTCTTCGCAGGGTTGGGCGTATGCGATTTCTCTTGGCTGCCAGGCTTCTCGGCTGCGCAGTATTCGTGGGGATTCTGGTTCGTGTATGCTGGCCTTATCTTGAATATCTTCACCACGTCCTACTATCTCTATGCTGGTATCAAGGGTGCTCGATCAGCGAAAGCGCGCAAGCTTGCGCAAGCTTCATCGGAGAGCACTCATGGCTAGGAAGCGCGATGCGCAAGGAGCGGCTTCTTCGCCTGCTCGACGCGATCAAGACAGATTCAGCATGCGCTCCTCACGTACCTCGCGCGCTGCCTCATCCTCTCGCGAGGAGTCTGTAAGCCAAAGCGGGCGTGCGGCACGTGCGGCACGAGGCGGGCGCAGCGCTTCGGAGGGGCGTCCTTCACGCATCAGCGGAGACGCGAGCTTTTCGCGCAGCTCGCGCTCGCAAGAATCGAGCGTTCGCTCACGCAGAGATGCTCAGCGCGGATCGCAAGCGCGCACGAGCGCCCGTCCGTCTCGCAGAGAACCCGAGCTCGATCCTGCGCAAGAGAGCCGTGATGCCGCACGGCAGCGGCTGCAGGCACGCACTGCTGCAACGCAGCAAGAACGCTCGTCTCTTTCGGAAGGTACCCCGCGTTCGTCTGCGCGCTCCGTTCGTGCTGAGACGCTCATGCGCACGGCCAGGCGCACTGCGGTAGCAAAAGATGAACCTCAAGAAGAAGACGCTTCTCCATCAACGAACACGCGTGCTCGCAGGGGAGCTGCACAGTCTGCTCGCAGCGCTCGTGCGGAAGGCAAGCGTCGTTCGCAGGCAGACCAGACGAACAATGTGCTGGGGGGCGAACAGGGGATTCCTCATAATGTGCTGAAGAATCCCATGAAGCCATCTGGAGGAAAGGGTTCGGGCTCTTCAGGAGGAGCGGGCGTGTTCGCGCGATTGGTGGGCGGATGCACCTGGCTGTGGTCGAAGAGCAAGGCGCTTTCGGTCGCGCTGGTGGTGGTTGTGGTGATCGTGGTTGCGGGAGGTGTCGATTCGCTCGCTACGATGAATCGCATCTACCAGGGCGTGAGCGTGGGAAACATCGATCTTTCTGGAAAGACGCCCGAAGAAGCAACCACGCTCATTTCGCAGGAATACGAACCACGCTTCAACAGCAATGCGGTGGTCTTCTGTGCTAACGAACAAGCCGCGCAGCGCTCCGAGGAAGAGCAGCAACGCAACGAATCGCTTGAAGAGCAGATATCCTACGAAGAATCGCTCTCTTCGCGTGATCGCTGGACGGTGAACGCGCCTCTTATCGGGGCGACGTTCGACCCGGCCGCCTACGCCAAAGCCGCCTATGAAGTCGGACGGAGCGATGGTGGGTTCTTCGCACGCTTGGCGGCTCAATTCTCAGGACACGATATCAAGCCGGTTTGCACGTTCAACGAGACTTCGCTCGAAGCCCTTCGCGACGAGATCATCGATGCGCTCGGAAGCAAGATGGTCAACTTCAACATCGAGATGAAGGATGCGCATGCGCAAGTGACCGACGGTCACGATGGGTATGAGGTGTCTGAGGGATGGCTCGTCGATCGGCTGAATCAGGCGCTTCTTGAAGCGGAGGGCGAATCGCGCTTCATCATCGATATGCATGATGTCGCCATCCAGATCGATCACGATAAGGCGCAGGCGTGCGCGGATGAGATCAATGCCTCGATCCCTTGCGGGGTCAATTTCACCTATGAGGACAAGAGCTATTTTGCGGACAAGAATGTACTTGCCGAATGGATCAAGACCGAGGTGAAGCAGGAGGGAGATGTCTTCACGCTCGTGCCGCTCTTCGATGGGGCGAAAGCTAACCAGAAGATCATCCAGGGGTTCGGGTTCAGCTACGGTGGGTCAGATTATCTCGTGCACTTCACGAACGAAGGTGGCAACATCACCGTAAGCACCAATGCGACCGGCTCGGTGCCGCAGGTCTCCGAAGCGATCACGCACCTGAATGAAACGTTCTTCTCGTCCAACGAGAAAACGACCGCAGCAGAGGTCCAGGTCGTTTCCGCGCAGATCCCTGAATCGATGAGCTTCGAAGAGGCGCTCGATTATGGTCTCATCACCGAAATAGCCTCCTATACCACGCGCTATGCTTCAGGCGCGGAAGCGCGCAACAACAACATCCACGTGGCAGCCGATGCGCTCAACAACTCGATCTGCAAGGCAGGGGAGACCTGGTCGTTCCTGGCGCTCGCGGGCGAGGCAACGCCAGAGAAGGGTTACCAAGGTGCGGGCGCTATCATCGGCGGCGAGTATTCTGACGCGATCGGTGGCGGCATCTGCCAGGTGGCCACTACGGTGTTCAATGCAGTCTATGAAGCGGGCTACCCGATCGAGCGGCGCAACAATCATTCTCTCTATATCGCGAGCTATCCCGAAGGGCGCGACGCCGCCATCGCATACCCTGATATCGATCTGGTGTGGCGAAATGATACGGAATCCGATGTGCTGCTGCGCATGAGCTACACCAATTCATCGGTCAGCGCCACGCTCTACGGTGTCGACCCAGGATATGAGGTAACGACCGTTTATGGCGAGTGGGAAGAAGGCGAGCCCTATCGTACGGTGGTGCGCAAAGACCCCGATTATCCTATCGGCACGGAGTTCATCGAGTCCTCTGGCGCTAATGGGCGCTCGATTACGATTGTCCGCACGGTCAAAGACCGTAATGGCAATATAATTCAAGAGAAAGAATTCCATTCGAATTATCAACCGAAGAACGAAGTTAAAGTTCAGGGTTCAGCCGAACCTTCGAGCGAATGAGAATGAAAGGAGCGGTTGTGTACTACCAGCCCGAACTAGAAACGATGCCACGTGAGGAGCTCGACGCACTTCAGCTTGAGCGTCTCCAGAAGTTGGTCGCTTATGTCTATGAGCGCATTCCCTTCTATCGCAAGTCGTTCGATGAGGCAGGCGTTAAACCTGAAGACATCACCTCGCTCGACGATCTGCGCAAATTCCCGTTCACGGTGAAGCAGGACTTGCGCGACGCCTATCCGTTCGGCATGTTCGCGGTACCACGAGGCGAGGTCGCTCGCATTCACTGCTCTTCGGGCACAACAGGCACGGCAACCGTGGTTGGTTACACTGAAAAAGACCTTGAAGTGTGGGGCGATTGCTTCGCTCGCTTCCTCTATGCAGCAGATTGCGGTCCCGATGCCGTGCTGCAAGTTGCCTATGGCTATGGTTTGTTCACGGGTGGTCTTGGCGCTCACCAGGGCGGCGAACGTGGTGGTCTTACCGTGCTTCCCATGTCTACGGGCAATACGAAACGCCAGGTGCGTCTCATGAAAGACTTCGGTGTCGACGTGCTCGCGTGCACGCCTTCTTATGCGCTCAACATCGCTGATGTGGCGATCGAAGAGGGCTACAAGCCGGCAGAAGAATTCAAGATCCATGCAGGCATCCTTGGTGCAGAGCCCTGCTCTGAGGGCATGCGCTCAGAGATCCAAGACAAGCTCGGTATCCAGGTCTACGATATCTATGGTCTTTCCGAGGTCATGGGTCCTGGTGTGGCTTGCGAGTGTGAAGCGCAGAATGGCCTCCATGTATGCGAGGATCATTTCATCATCGAGATCGTTGACCCGCAGACGCTTGAGCCCGTGCCCGATGGTCAATGGGGCGAAGTGGTCATGACCACGCTCTCTAAGGAATGCTCACCGCTCGTTCGCTATCGTACGCGCGATATCTCTCGTATTATCACCGGCCAGTGCGAATGCGGACGTACTTTCCGTCGCATGGATCGCATCACGGGTCGTACCGATGATATGCTGATCTTGCGTGGTGTGAATGTCTTCCCATCGCAGATCGAGGAAGAGATCGTCTCGTTCCCCGAGATCGTTCCTCAATATCAGCTCATTCTTACGACCAAAGGCTCGCTCGATCATGTTGAACTTCAGGTCGAGACTGTGCCTGATTTCCCCTTCGACGAAGTGGCTCGCTTGCAGAAGCTCACGAAAGACCTCAAGAAGGCGCTCAAAGATAATCTGCAGATCGCGGTCGATGTGAAGATCGTCGAACCAAAGACCATCGAGCGTTCTGAGGGTAAGGCAAAACGCATTATCGACCTGAGGGAAGGATTGAAATAATGATCTCGCAATTAACCGTATTTCTTGAGAACAAAGAAGGCAGACTCGCTTCTGCGGTGCGCAGCATTGCTCGTGCTGATATCAACATGCAGGCGATGTTCTTGGCGGACACGAAGGATTTTGGCATCTTGCGCATCTTTTGCGATACGCCTGAGAAAGCGTGCCGCATCCTGCAAGAAGAAGGCTATCAAGCGAAGTTGATCGATGTCGTTGCTGTCAAGGTTCCCAATGTTCCGGGATCGCTCTCGAAGCTCTTCGATTATCTCGATGATAAGGATATCAACGTCGAATACGCACACTGCTTTATGGTGGGCGATCATGCGATCGATATCTTGAAGGTGGCCGATCCGGCGCTCGACGTGAAGCTTGCTGCAGAAGGATTCGAAGTATGCAAGCCTGAGGATGTGTATGCGCTCGACTAAGTCGCATATTCTTGATAGAACACGGACCAAATACGCAGGCATCTTTGCTTGCGTATTTGCGTTTGTCCTGAGCGTTGCACTTTGTCCGGGTGTCGCTCAGGCTGAAGTGCGCAATTCCGATGTGGTGCTCGGCCAAACCATCGAGGAGCAAGGCTTCACCGCTGCTCAAGCACCGAATATCGTTGCTGAATACGCCTATCTCGTTTCCAGCGATGGCACGATCTATTTTGCGCGCAACGCGTATGATCAAGTCCACATCGCATCCATCACGAAGATCATGACCGCGCTCGTTGCGTTCGACTATGGAGGAGACCCTACGCAGACCGAGATCACGGTCAGCCAAGAGGCAGCGAGCATCGGTGAATCCACAGCGGGGTTAAGAGCGGGCGATGTGCTCACGCTCGAAGCTGCGATCAAGGCGCTCATGATCCCTTCCGGCAACGATGCAGGTCAAGCCTTGGCTGAATCGCTCGGGCCGAAGATCTTGGAAGAACTGCAAAAGGATAAGAGCATCCCTGAAGACGAGATGCCGCAGAATGGCTATGACGCATTCGTCTATGCGATGAACAAGAAGGCGCTCGCTCTCGGTATGAACGATGCGCGCTTCAGCAACCCGCATGGTCTTGATTACGACCAATTCAGTGGGGACATGCATTGCAGTGCTCAGAATGTTTCGATCATGGCGCGTGCGGCTATGGAAAACGAGCTCTTTCGTTCGGTCGTCGCAATGCCGAAGACCACGATCTCAGTAAAGCGCGGGGATGCTTGGGTCGACCTTCAGCTCGAGTCGACCGACCTTCTGATCGGCGTCTATGAAGGCGCTTGTGGTATCAAGACTGGTTTCACCGAAGAAGCGGGTGAGTGCTTTGCGGGTGCTTGCGAGCGCGATGGGGAGACCCTCTACGCGATCGTGCTTCATTCGAGCACGGAAGCGCAGCGCTTCACCGACTGCACGACCATGTGGAACTGGGTCTACGACAACACGATCGATGTGCCGCTGGCTTCTTCGGATGAAGTGATCACGCTTCAGCTCAATGGTCAGGAGGTCCAAGCGCCCGTCGTGGCGAATGTGAGCCATAAAGGCTGGCTCGATAAGACCTTCAAGGCAACGATCGCAAACCCGACTGAGACGGTCGAGGTCTTCCGCTATAACGGAAATGTGAGCCAAGAAGTGGTTTTCGACGACATTACCAATACCGTGCATGCGGGAGACAAGGTGGGTACGGTAAACTATTACCAGAATAACGAGATCATCAAAACGGTCGACCTTATTGCCGCAGAAGACTGCGCCGGCCCGAACTTCCTTGAAGGTATCGGCATCTGGTGGAGCAGGCTTACGGGCGGCGATCAAGCAAAGGAAGCTGAGAGCGAAGTGGTCAGCTCGATGCCGATCATCTACGGTGCCGATGCCACGCGCTAAGCGTATAGAGGGGTAAGAGGGAAGCATATGACAACCTGTCCAGTGTGCATGAATGAAGCGAATAACGATGGAGACTGCTGCTCGGTGTGCGGCTACCATTTCCAAGATGCCACCGAAGCATTCGAGGTGATATCCATCGATACCGAAGGTGAGCGTGCTCATGCTGCCGATCAGGCACCTGCATCGCTTCGCGTGTGCTATGGCAAGCAGGAAGGTCTGGTGTTTCCGCTTGAGAGCGATTTCATCGAGATCGGTCGTTCTCCGCAATGTGGCGTGATGCTCAACGATATGACCGTTTCGCGCGTCCACGCTGAGATGGAGAAGATCAATGGCGAATGGACCATCACTGACCGCGATTCGTTCAATGGCGTGTGGGTGAATAACGAAGCGATCAAGAACGCTGTGTTGAACCCGGGCGATCTTCTGCAGATCGGCTGCTTCGTTCTTCGTTTCGTTGAATAATCGCCCCTTCAAGATCCCGTCTTTTGAATCTTTTGAAAATACGAACAAGGATTACGTATGGAATTTTTATCAGGTAATGAAGCAATCGCGCGTGGTGCGTGGGAGGCAGGGTGCCATATTGGCACTGCCTATCCAGGAACACCTTCCACCGAGACCATGGAAACCTTCGCAACGCTTCCTGGCGTCTACGCGGAATGGTGCCCGAACGAAAAGGTCGCGCTCGAGGTTGCGATGGGTGCTTCTGCGGCGGGTGCACGCGTGCTCGTTACGATGAAGCACGTGGGCGTGAATGTGTGCGCCGATCCGCTCTTCACTGCCTCGTACACCGGCGTTAACGGTGGAGTGCTCTTGCTCGCCGCTGACGATCCGGGCATGTTCTCTTCGCAGAACGAGCAAGACAGCCGCTATTATGCTATGGCTTCGCTCGTGCCCATCCTTGAACCTGCCGATTCTCAAGAAGCGCTCGATTTCGCGCGCAGCGCCTATGATCTTTCCGAACAGTTCGATGTTCCCTTCATGATGCGCTCTACCGTACGCATCTCTCATACGAAAACCCCTGTTGAAGTAGGGGAGCGCACCGAGGTTGAGAAGAAGCCCTACGAGAGCGATCCTACCAAATGGGTCATGATGCCAGCATTTGCGAAACCGCGCCGTAAGGTCGTGGTCAAGCGCACCGAAACGCTGAAGGAATGGGTGGAAACGTGCCCGTTCAATCGCGTGGAGAAGGGCGATACGAGCATCGGCATCATCTGCGCTGGCGCGGTCTATGAGCATGTGAAAGAGGCCCTGGGTGACGTGAGTATCTTCAAGCTGGGCGTGACCTGGCCATTGCCCGCAGATGCGCTCGCGCGTTTTGCCGAGAGTGTGGATAAGGTGTACGTGGTCGAAGAGGCTTCGACCTATCTTTCCGACGCGGTGCGTTCATGTGGCATCGCGCTCGATGAATTCGTTAATCCCTTGCCTGCCGATGGAGAGGTTCATCCTGAAGATATCTTGCGGGCGTTCGGAAAAGAAACTCCTGCGCACCTCGATACTCCTGGTGATGTTCCCAACCGTCCGCCTGCTCTTTGCGCGGGATGCCCACATCGTATCGTTTTCCGTGAACTTGCGCGCAACAGGGCCATCGTCACGGGCGATATCGGCTGTTACACGCTTGGCGCTCTGCCGCCGCTCTCAGCCATGGATACCACGCTCGACATGGGCGCCTCCGTTTCGATGGCGCATGGCTTCGAGCTCGCAATGGCGGGAAGCGAGCATCGTCCGATCGTGGGTGTGATCGGCGGTTCGACATTCGCGCATTCTGGCCTTTCGAGCCTCATCAATACGGTCTACAACAAGGGTGCTGGCACGATCTGCATCCTCGATAATCGCACGACCGCCATGACCGGCCAGCAAGGCAATCCGTTCAATGGGGTGACGCTGCAAAACCGCGAGAGCAACGAGCTCAATCTGCCGGTGATCCTCGATGCTATCGGCGTCGATCACGTGCAGGTGGTCGATGCGTTCGATCGTGATGCGGTACGCGGCGCGCTCAAAGAAGCGCTCGGGCGCGACGAGCTTGACGTGATCGTGTTCCGCGGTCCTTGCGTGCTGCTTTCCAAAACGAAGGACAAGCCGTACTACGTGAACGGGAACTGCACGGGCTGCGGTGTGTGCGTCACGTTGGGATGCCCCGCAATTTCAACCGATCGCGAAACGGGCTTTTCGTCGATCGATACCGATATGTGCAATGGATGCTCGCAGTGCGCTCAGTACTGCGCGTTTGATGCGATCGAGCGTCTGTAGAGGGGAGCGCGATATGAGCGATAAGACATTCACCATTCTGCTTTGCGGCGTTGGTGGTCAGGGAACGATCACCGCAGCCACGTTGCTCGCGCGCGTTGCGAGCGCGGCAGGGAAGTGCTGCAAGGTTTCTGAGATCCATGGCATGGCACAGCGTGGTGGCGCGGTTACCACGGTCGTGCGTTTTGGCGATACGGTGTCCACGATGGTCTGCGACGAAGGCTGCGCCGATAATATCGTGTCGTTCGAGACCACCGAAGCGCTCCGCAACCTTGCTTATCTGAAGGAAGGTGGCGTGCTTGTCGTGAACGACGAGGAGATCAAGCCGCTTCCTGTGCTCACGGGGAAGGCTGAGATGCCTGCTCGTGCGCGTGAGCGTCTCGATGAACTGGGAGCAACGCTCATTCCGGCAAGCGAGCTCGCACGCAGTGCAGGAACAGCGAAATGCGCGAACGTCGTGCTGCTCGGTGCGCTCGCAGTGAGCCTTCCGTTCGATTTTTCCCTTTGGGAAGAGGTCATTCGTAACAATGTCCCGCCCAAGACCATCGATATCAACCTCGAGGCATTCCATCTGGGTGCCAACTATATGCAAGGAGAGTAGCTATGGCTGTTGCCCAGTTAAGTGTTTTCATCGAGAGTAAGGTCGGCCACCTGAAGCGCGTGCTCGAAGTATTCGTGGAGAACGATATCAGCGTGAAAGGCTATGCGCTCAGTGACACCGGTGATTACGGCATCGCGCGGTTCGTGGTCGACAAGCCACAGCGCGCTTTTGAAGTGCTTGAGGCGAAGGGCATGGCGGTCAAGCAGGCTGATGTGCTTTGCTTGAAGCTCATCGATGAACCAGGTGAGTTGGTGCGCGTGTTCGATGTGATCGCTCAGCAAGATATGAACGTGAAGTATTCCTACTCGCTCATCTCAACCTATATCGCGGTCGGTGTCGAAGATGTTGCGCGCGCGGAAGCTGCCTTGGCTGAACAACCGGTCGAACTCGTTTCGCAGGTTGATTTCTCAGCGTAATGCGCTTGTTGCCTGCGCGCTACTAGCATTCGTTACCTTCTTCCGTCCCTTCTATTTTGTATCAGAATCGAGAACCCATGAGTAATACAGTGATCACCCCGATGTTCCAACCCGAGATCGAAACGATGTCGCGCGAAGAGATTCGCGCCTTGCAGCTTGCTAAGCTCAAGGATCAGGTTGCGTGGACCTACGAGCGCGTGCCGTGGTATCGCGAGAAGATGGGAGAACTGGGGGTGGTGCCGGGCGATATCCAAACGCTCGAGGACATTCGCAAGCTTCCCTTTACGGACAAGTCAGTGCTGCGCGATACCTACCCGTTCGGTCTCTTCGCCATTCCGCTCGATGATGTGGTGCGCCTGCATGCTTCGTCGGGCACCACGGGAAAGCCGATCGTGGTGGGGTACAACGATCACGATCTGGACATTTGGCGCGATTGCATCGCCCGCTTGGCCCAGATGGCAGGCGTGGTACCTTCGGATCGCGTTCAGATGGCGTTTGGTTATGGTATGTTCACCGGTGGCTTCGGGTTGCACTATGGTCTTGAGCATCTGGGCTGTATGGTCATCCCGGCTGGTTCGGGCAACACCGAGCGTCACCTCATGATGATCAACGACTACCAGACCACCGTGCTCATCGCCACGCCTTCCTATGCGATGCACATGTGTGAATATGGCGAGAAGCATGGTTTCGATTGGGAGAACTCGAGCTTGCGCATCGGACTCTTCGGTGGCGAGCCTTGTCCGCCAGCGCTCAAGGAAGAGATCGAGCGCCGCATGCACATCATCTGCACTGATAATTACGGTCTCACCGAGGTGATGGGTCCAGGCGTTTCGGGCGAATGCCTCGCGTGTCGTGACATGCAGCATATCGCTGAGGATCATTTCTTCTGGGAGATCGTCGATCCTAAGACCGGTGAGCCGTTGCCTGAGGGTGTGCCGGGCGAGCTGGTGCTCACGCCGCTCGATAAGCAGGCGTTCCCCGTGTTGCGTTACCGTACGCACGATTTGAGCTATGTGATCACCGAACCATGCGCATGCGGGCGCACTCATGCGCGCATGAAGAAGGTTCGCACTCGTACCGACGACATGCTCATCATCCGCGGAACGAACGTATTCCCTTCGCAGGTAGAAGACATCCTGGCAGGCATCGAAGGCGTGAGCCCGCACTATCGTATCGAGGTCGATAACGATAACGGACTCGATCACATGGTCATCATGGTCGAGCTGCTGCCAGAAGCGTTCAGCGATTCCTTTGAAGAGATGGACCGTTTCCGCAAGCAGATCCAGACCAAGCTCAAGGACACGATGCTCGTTTCGTCCGATGTGAAGCTCATCGAGCCAGGCGGGATCGAGCGCAGTTTCGGCAAGACGAAACATGTTACCGATCGCAGAAACTAATGAGATGAAACGGCCGCACCTTCGCGGTCGTTTTGCACCGAGTCCTTCAGGACGTTTCCATATCGGCAATATCTTCGCGTCCCTTATCGCGGCGCTCGTTGCCGATGAGATGGTGCTGCGCATCGAAGACCTTGACCCCGATCGCTCCAAGCAGCAGCATATCGATGCGATCATGCGCGATCTTGAGTGGTTCGGCTTCGAATGGACAAGTGCGGTCGTCTATCAAAGTGCTGAAGAGCAGCAGGAACGGTATCGGCGTGCATGCGAGGAGCTTGAGGCGCAAGGGCTCGTGTATCCCTGCTTCTGCACCCGCGCCGACTTGCATAGTGCCCGTGCCCCTCATGTTGGGGAAGAGTTCATCTATCAAAACACCTGTAAGGGCATCTCAGCTGAAGTGCGCAGTGAACGCATGTCTTGCGAGCGCTATGCCCTGCGCCTTGATGTGGCTGCTGCTCCAAGTCCGCTGTGCTTTGCTGACACATTTCAGGGCGAGAGCTGCTTCGATCTTCTGCGTGAAGCAGGGGATTTCATCATCAAGCGCAGTGATGGGGTGTTCGCTTATCAGCTTGCGGTGGTGGTCGATGATGCTGCTTCGGGTATCGATTCAGTCGTACGCGGCGTTGACCTGCTCACGTCAACGCCCAAGCAGATCTACCTTCAACGATTGCTCGGTTTGCCCACACCTGTTTATGGTCATGTTCCGATCTTCGTGGATGAGAGCGGACGCAAGCTCTCTAAGCGCAACAAGGACGCATCGCTTAGCTACTTTATCGATGATTTGGGCTTGAGCGCAGAGGCGATCTTGGGGTATCTCGCGTATTGCTCTGGCATCATCCCTGAATGGGAAGCGATGAGCATCGCAGAACTCAAGCGTGAGGCATGCTTGAGCGCGCTCGAAGGAAAGCGCATGATCGTTTGGCAGTCGCCAACGCGGCATATCTAGAATAGTGCTTAGATAATTCCTAGATGAACGAGACGATCGGCGTGATTGCGATCGCCAGACAATAGAACGAGATGAAGACGATGTTCAAGCTGATGATCTGAGCCATGGCGCTATCGCGGGAGTTTTGGTTCAATGGGTTAGCGAACAGAGCGCGTAAGACCGGGAAGGCTGCGCAGATCATCAAGATCCCCATCACTACACCAGGAGTGTAGAAGCATAGCTCGAGGATGAGCGTTACTGCAATCCATACGATAAGAGCGAGCTTATAGAACATCGGCGCCTGTTCGCGACCGAGCGTGACGGCGAGGGTGTGGCGCTTCGAAGCGATATCCTTTTCGATGTCGCACGTATTGTTCGTGGCGAGGATCATGCCGATGCCGATCATGAGCGGAAGCCCGGTGAGCATGAGCCACCAGTCGAGCACGCCAGAAAGAACGTAAATGCAGGCAAGGGGAATGAGCCCGCCCATGGTAAAGCCGATCGCAATTTCGCCGATCGGGAGATAGGAAAGAGGCGTCTTGCCTGCGGAATAGATGACCACTACGAGCGCGCCGATGATGCCGATCACCAGCACGGTGAGTCCTGAGAGAGAAACGATATAGCAGCCGAGGATCGCAGCGATGACCAGCTGAGCAATAGCGAATACGAGCACGTGCTTCGGGTTCAAACGATGGTAGACCAACACCGCATCGAAAGCATCTTCAGAGGAGTTCTCGAGCGAATCGGTGCCCTTTTTGTAGTCGAAGTAATCGTTCAAGGTGTTCGCCGCCGCTTGCATCAATGTGCAAATGACGAACAGGACCGCGAACAGAAGAAGGTTCACGCTTCCTGAGAACGTGACCGTGGTGAACACGAGCGTGAAGGTGAGCGCAAGGATCGAAGGTGCGAGCGTGTGAGGTGCCATGAGTTGGAAGCAGAGCTTTGGCGTGAGCGGCTCGAAAGCTTTTTCAACTGACCTGCGGTTGTTTCTCTGTTCCACGGTACCTCTCTCCATAAACATCTCTTCTGCGTTCAATTATATAAGTTAGTATTAAGTGCGAGATCAAAAGATGGGGAGTGTAGCAATGGAGTTCGTGACAGATATCGAAGTGCGCTATTCGGAGACCGATTGCATGGGCGTTGTCTACCATGCGAACTATTTCAGCTGGTTCGACGTGGCGCGGTGCCGCTTGCTGGAGGAGATCGGCTTTCCGTATCCTCAGATCGAAGCAGATGGCTATCAGTGTCCCGTGATCGATGCGCACATCTCGTATGGCGTTCCTTTCAAGTTTGGTGAAACCGCAACGATCTATACGCGCATCTCGCAAGCGAGTGCGGTGCGCACCACCTATAGCTATCGCATCTTCGCCAAGGGCGAGGATCCCGAAACGGCGAAGCCGCGCATCACGGGCTCTACCACACATGCGGTGGTATCGACGGAAACCTTCAAGCCATGTGCGGTGAAGAAGGTCATGCCTGAGCTCTATGCAACGTATAAGAAGATCGAGCAACCCGAAGCATAGTTACGATGTAAGGACGAGAGATCACGAACGCGCTTAGTACGCCTATTGCTTTTCACAGGTGAGATGCGCGAGGCGTTGAGTAGGCATCGGGGTGGTCTGATGCAGGTATTCGTTCTCTGTTCTTAAAGGGTCTGTTGTATGGTTGAAAATAAGATCGCTCAAAACTTCGGCGCGTGGGGATTGCTGAAATACGCACTCCCTACCGTGTGCATGATGCTCTTCACGTCCATCTATACGATGGTTGATGGGGTGTTCGTCGCGCAGTTCGTTTCGGTCGATGCGCTCTCTGCGCTCAATATCGTCAATCCGCTCTTTTCGCTGGTGATGGGCTTCGGGGTGATGCTCGGCGCTGGCGGTTCTGCCGTTATCGCGAAGAATATCGGCGAAGGAGAAGAGCAGCAGGCGTTCGATAACTTGAGCACGCTCGTGTTCTTCGGCACGATTCTCGGCCTGGTGCTCATGGTCTTACTCCTCGTTTTCATGGAGCCGATCTTGAGCGTGCTTGGCGCAACCGAGCTACTGATGCCATACTGCAAGGATTACTGCTATTACATCGTTGGATTCTTGGCACCTTGGGTGCTCGAGCTCATGTTCTCGAGCTATTTCATCACGGCAGGAAAGCCTCAGATCGGTCTTATCGCAACGCTTTGTTCTGGCGTCTTCAACATCGTCGGAGATTATTTTCTTATCGTAATCGTGGGAATGGGAATCAGGGGAGCAGCGCTTGCGACAGGGCTTGCGACCTGCATTCCTGTGGTGATCGCGCTCATCTACTTCTTCAATAAGGAGCACAGCCTTCATTTTGGGCGCATCATGAATCGTCCGCGCATGATCTTGAAGAGTTGTACCAATGGAGTATCGGAGATGATCTCGAATCTTGCCGCGATGGTCATCACGCTTTCCTATAACCTCATCATGCTTCGTCTTGCCGGTGAAGCGGGTGTTGCTGCGATCACGGTCATACTCTATCTTGAGTTCCTTTTCACGGCAGGATTGTATGGCTTTGCAAGTGGTATTGCGCCGATCATCAGCTACAACTTCGGGGCGCAGAACCGTGTACGACTACGTCGGGTGGTGCGCGATGCTTATGTTTTCATCGCGGCTGCGTCGGTCATTCTCTATGCGGCCTGCATGTTCGGCAATGAATTCTTGGTAGGGATCTTCGTTGCGCCCGGGACCGAATTGTTCGCTATGGCAAGCGGAGGTTTACGCATCTTCGCAACAGGCTTCTTGTTCGCAGGATTCAGCCTTATGACCTCGAATATGTTCACCGCGCTTTCGAACGGAGGAATTTCCGCACTCATCTCTACACTGCGCAGTTTCGTGTTCGTGCTCATCTGCTTGATCTCGTTCTCGACGTTGTGGGGCATAACGGGCGTGTGGTGCGCAGTGCCTGTTGCTGAAGTGCTCTCGTTGATCGTTTGCGGCATCTGCATCGCCTTTTTCTACAAGCGCTACTTCGCTCTAAAGAAGTAATTTGTTTAACAACAAATTACTTTCTCGACACTGCGCAGCTTCCATGGCTCGATCAGCGCCGAGCGCGAGACACGAGGCTCTCCGCTTCCCTGCTCAAGAACCTGCATCCTGCAGGTTCTTTCGTGCGTCGCTGCTT
>UPYK01000016.1 GCA_900538545.1 uncultured Eggerthella sp.
TCGCTTGCCTGATTAGGCAAGCTCATGCGCTTCGCTCCTTCGGACAGCCTATTACGAATTAAGAGTGCGGACTCAGAGTAATTCAAGTACCCCATGGGCTCAGCTGCTTGCCTGCCATTGATAACGCTATCCCCGTCCTGTGTCAGCTCGCCTTGCCCCCTCCGCTGATGCAGATAAAAGGTGTGCTTTGGTTGTCCTAAAGGTGTCGAACGATCGGGTAGTTTGTCACCTTACGATTTCTTCGGTGATCTTCGCTGGTTCGGGCAATTCCGCTGCGCAATGAGGGCAACGCGTTGCGCCTTCGTTCACTTCTTCGAGGCAGAAGGGGCACATAGGTTCTTTGGTGATGACCTCTTCGCCACGCTTGTTCACCTTCTTCGCGATGGCGCCGCCCGCGTTGTGCAGCTTGTTGATGCCCTTGATGAGCAGGAACACCACGAACGCGATGATGAGGAAGTTGATGATCGCGCTGATGAAAGCGCCAAAATCGATGCCGTTCGGCGTGCCTGCCACCGGAATGACCAAGCCCGAGACGCCCGTGCCGCCACCCGTAACGAGCACGATGAAGGGCTGGACGATATCGCTGACGAACGACGTGACGATAGCCGTGAAAGCCGCGCCGATGATGATGCCGACCGCCATGTCCATCACGCTTCCGCGGCTGATGAACTCTTTGAATTCGCTGATGAACTTCATGATCCTCACCCTTGCTCGTTCGTTTGGGCGCAGGGAATTCGCGCCCTCTTCATTCGCTTGTTCGATTCACCCTTCGAGCATAGCAAGAGCGTTCGCAGCGCACGCAGAGGCGCCTATCTTGTTTCTGTCGTGAAACCGCGCTGATATATTTCGGAAGGAGAGCTTCGGCTGGCTACTGCGCGAAAAGGTGTCGAACGACCGGGTAGCTTGTCACCTTTTGCGGGCGCCGACCGTGTAGAGCGCGCTTGCGAAGGGCAGCCACATGCCTGCAAGGAGCCAGCCGCCGATCACGTCGCTCGGCCAGTGAACACCCACGTAGATGCGCGAAATGCCGATGAGGATCGCGAAGATGACGAGGATGATGCCGGGCACGATGGCCACGTTGTAGGGAACCCCTTTGCGGTTCAGCGCGCGGAAGATGAGCAGGCCGATCATGCCGAGCACGATGAGCGAGCAAAAGCTGTGCGCCGAAGGGAACGAGAACGATCCCGGGATGGGCACGAGCGTTTCGGCGCCGGGGCGCGGGACGGCGAAGATGAACTTCAGCGCCTGCACGCACACTACGGCTAGGATGACGTTCGTGGCGAAGAAGGCGAGGCTGTCCCACTTTCGCGCGATGGCGAGTATGGCGCAGACAATCAGGCAAAGCGCCGTCATGGGTAGCAGATCGCCCAGCGTGGTGATGGTGACGAAGAAGCCATCGAGCATGCCGCGGGTGCCGTGGACGAGCGCGTTGATCGTGGCGTTGAACGAGTCGATGGCTGGTGCCTGGTCGGCAATGGCAAGCGCGAGCAGCGCGAAACACAAGAAGAACGCCACGAGCGGGATGCGCGTGGCGCGCCAGGCCGCGCCGGCATCGAGGCGCAGCAAGTTGCGAAAGGCTTGCTCGAGCGACGGGCTCTTGATGTAGCGATAACGAGGCGCGGGTTTCTTGCGCTTCGTTGGCTTTTGGCGCGCGGCAGCTGCGGGCGTGGGCGCGGGCTTGGACGTGGACTCAGGTGCGGGCTTGGGCTTCTCGCGCTTGGTAGGCTTGGGGCGCTCGACGGGCGTTGGCGTAGACTCGGGCGCGGGCTTTTCGCGCTTGGTAGGCTTGGGGCGCTCGATGGGCTCGGGTGCAGGAGCTGGCACAGGTGCAGGAGCTGGTGTGGGCCTCATGCGTTTCGTGGGTTTTTCCTGCGGGGTCTGCTTTGGGCGTTCGAAAGATGACGAACGACCGGACTTTTCGACAGCTTCTTCGCCGACCTCTTCGGTGATCTCTTCATCAAAAGGTGTCGAACGACCGGGTAGTTTGTCACCTTTTTGCTCATCCAGAGCATCGAGCTCGCGCGAGAGTTCATCGACATATTCGCCAAGGTCTTCAGCGGAGTCTTCGGCTTCCTCAACAGCTTCTTCAGCAGTTTCCTCGTCGACGAGTTCATCGGCGATCTCTTCGGCGATTTCTTCCGCTTGTTCGTTTTCGGGGGAATCGTCTAGAGGCAGAGATTCAGAAGGAGACTCGTTTTCGGGCTCTTCTGGTTCATCTGATGACAGATTAACGGGCAATTTGTCTCCCTGACGCTCGAAAGATGACGAACGACCGGGTAGTTTGTCACCTTCAGTAACTTCTTCTACTGCGGAATCTTCGACGGCCTCTTCAACAGCCTCTTCGGCGGAGTCTTCGACAGTTTCTTCGTCGACCTCTTCCGCTATCTCTTCCGCGATCTCTTCAGCAAACGATGTCGAACGACCGGGTAGTTTGTCACCTTCGTGATGCATGAATTTCGTAGGAGCGACCGAATGACGGCGGCGCGCCTTCTTAGCCCAAGCCTTCTTTTCGCCCGGCACCCGATCGCGCGACCTGGTCAAACCAGCTTGCTGACCAGCAGCATGCGCTTGTGGGGAGTCTTCTTCGCGATGTGGCGGTTGCGCTGTGCTCACCGTTTCAGTCCTTTCCGTTTCATCTATTGTAGCGAAAGCACTCCCCTGTCGCAGGCGAAACAGAAATAAGGCGGCGGGCTATTTCTCGATCGGGTTTTCGGGGTCGCTCGCCCAATCGTCGAAGCTGCCCAGGTAAAGATAAAGATGCTGATAACCTTCGGCCTCGAGCAGATCGCACGCCTGCTTGGCATGGCGGCCGACCTGGCAATACACGATGATGGGGCATTCTTCGGTGAAGGCGTGGCGGCGACATTCCTTCGAGAATTCGTCGGCCTCTTCGGCGCCGAAGCGATCGAAATCCGCGACGCATACGTTTATGGCCGTGGGGATGTGGCCTTCGTCGTAGAGCTCGACGGGGCGAACATCGATGATGGGAAGTTTTCCGATATGCGATCTAACAAATTGTGTGTCCACTATTTGAGCGGCCATGAGTATCACTTTCTTTCACGTTGCGCACACTTAAGCGTTTGGCAGCATTGTTGCTGGAAGTGTGTGTAATCTGAGGTCGATACTACGCTCGCCTGTGTTGCACATGCGTGGGACGAAGTGACTGTTTGTTTTTCGCGGCTTTCTGTTTACCGTTCTGTAACGAGATGCACACAAATCAAAACTGCCGCCCCGTTCCGAGCGGCAGTTCTACCAATTCGCTATGTGCTGTAGGCGACAAAAGACCGGGTAGCTTTGTCACCTATTTCTCTGGCAGGATTTCGATCCAGCAGCCGTCGGGGTCTTCGATGAAATAGAGGCCCATGGCGGGGTTGTCGTGCACCACGCACCCCATTTCGTCGTGGAGCTTGCGGGCTTCTTCCATGTCGGGCACGCGGAAGGCAATGTGGGTGTCCTTGCCGCCATTGTTGTAAGGCTCGGTTACGCCCTTGTTCCAAGTGAACTCCAGTTCAAACGGGCTTTTTTCGTTAGACGCGAAGACGATGATCCATGAACCATCTTCGGGCCCTTTTCTGCGCGTTTCAGTTATGCCGAGCGCTTTCTCGTAGAACGCCAGCGTCTTTTCAAGATCGAGCACATGCGTGCAGCGATGGACGCATTTTCCGACAACGGTCATGGTGTTTCCTTTCGTTAGAGGTGACGAACGGATGGCGAACTACCCGGTCATTCGACATCTTTTTGGATTCAGCGCTGCCCCGATGACAAACTACCCGGGCATTTGTCACCTTCACTTCACTCTGTTAGGGGTCGTGTAGTTTGTCACCTATTTGAGGCGGAAGGATTCTTCGAAGGTTGCGCGGCCCATCTTGATGCCGCCCATGATGTGCAGGTGCAGGTGCGGAACGGTGGAGGCGGAATCTTCGCCGGTGTTGATGTTCACGCGATAGCCAGAATCGTACACGCCCTTGATCTTGGCGATCTCGGGCACCACGGAAAGCAGATGGCCGAGCAGCTCTGGATCGGGGTTGTCGTTGAGGTTTTCGTAGTGCTTCTTGGGCACGACGAGCGTGTGGACTGGGGCTTCGGGCTCGATGTCGTCGAAGGCGTAGCAGACTTCGTCCTCGTAGACCTTCTTCGATGGGATCTCGCCCGCTACGATCTTGCAAAACAGGCAATCATCAGCCATGATGGCACCTTTCTCTTTGAGTTTGGTAGCTTTATTATAGCGCCTCAGGTGACAAACTACCCGAGGAAGGCGCCAGTCTGGCGATCCCAGAGATGCGCGTATTCGCCGCCAGCATCGATCAGGCTTGCGTGCGTGCCGTCTTCGACGATCTTGCCGTTGTCCAGTACCACGATGCGGTCGAGCGAGGCCACCGTAGAAAGACGGTGCGCCACCACGATGGACGTGCGCCCTTGCATGAGGTTCGCGAGCGCGCCCTGCACGAGTGCCTCGCTTTCGGAATCGAGCGCACTGGTAGCTTCATCCAGCACGAGAATGGGCGCATCGGCCAGAATGGCGCGCGCGATCGCGATGCGTTGGCGCTGGCCACCGGAGAGTTTGATGCCACGCTCCCCCACCATCGTGTCGAAGCCGTTGGGCAGCTGCTCGATAAATTCGAGCGCGTTCGCCTTTTCCGCAGCCGCAACGATCTCTTCGCGGGTTGCATCAGGCTTGCCGTAGGAAATGTTCTCGAGGATGCTGCGGTGAAAGAGCAGCGCCTCCTGCGGCACGTAGGCGATCTGGCGGCGCAGGCTTTGCTGCGAACACTTCGAGATGTCCTGGCCATCGACGAGCACGTCGCCCTGCTGAACATCGGAAAGACGCAGCAGGAGCTTCGTGAGTGTGGTCTTGCCCGAGCCCGATTGACCCACCAGACCCACGCGCTGGCCGCCAGGGATGTGGAGGTTGAGGTCGGTGAACACGGGCGTGGCGTTCGCGGAATCTTCGTAGGTGAAACCGATATGGTTGAAGTCGATGTTGCCAGCTTCGACCTGAAGCGCAGGGGCGCTCGGCACGTCGGAGACGAGGCGCGGTTCGTCGAGGATGCGGGTCATTTCGGAGGCATCGCCGAAGACCTTGTTCAGGCGCGCGAGCATAGAATTGATCATGTTGAAGCGCATGGTGAGGTTGTAGGTGTAGGTGAACATCATCACGAGCGTGCCGGCGCTGATGCCGAACCACGCGTTGCCGCCGGCGGTGAAGATCGAGACGATGGACATGATGACCACGATGAGCGAGCTTGTCATGATGCCGCGCTTGATGGTGGCGCGCATGCTGCGAGAATCGGCGCGCATCGCTTCGAGGGAGGCGTCAGTGAAGAGGGAGCGCTCGTAATCTTCGCGACCGTAGGTTTTCACGGCCAGGATGTTCGTGACAGAGTCGGAAAGTACACCTGACAGGCGGTTTTGCGCGGCGGCGGCTGCGGCGGAGAGCGGGGTGATCTTGCGGAACATGATGTAGGCCACGGCGATGTAGATCACGAGCATGACCGTGAGGACCGCCACGTATGAGGGCACGATGGGCGCGAGGATGCCGATGGTGCAGACGATGGCGATGACAGTGGGCAGCAGCGAGAGCAGCGTGGTTTCCACGAGCAGCGAGTAGGAGGTCATGAACTTCGTGGTCTGGCTGACGAGCGAGCCGCCGAAGCGGTTGGTGTGGAAGGTCATGGACTGGTTGGAGAGCGTGTCGAAGCAGAGGCGTGCTAGGTTGTAGTTACCGTTGATCTCGGTCTTGAAGATGGCGTAGTCCTGGAGCTTCGAGCAGACTTGGCCGACCACGTTCACCAGGATGAGGGCGATGATGTAGGGGCCGAAGACTTCCCAGACCTGGTCGGGGCCGACCGGGCCGAGTTGGATGCGATCGACGATGAGCGACATGACGAAGGTGTTCGCGTAGGTGAGCATACCGATGAAGCCGATGGTGGCGATGACGCCGAGTGCGAAGGGCCAGGGGCGCTTCTTCGTGATCTGCCAGAAGAAGTAGAGCGTGCGCTTGATGGTGGCGGAATCTTGGCGCTTGCCGCGGGTTGGGGTTGTGGCTGTGCCCTGGGGGCTTTCGCCGCGGGTTGGGGTTGTGGCTGTGCCTCGGGGGTTTTCGCTGCGTTCTCCGCGTTCGCCGTGTTCGCCGCGCGCAGGGGTGGCTTGGGTGTCGGCTGCAGGAGCCGCTGAAGATGCCTGGATCTTCGCCATGGTAAGCCGCCTAGTCTTCGAGCGCTTCGAGGATGGATTCGCACAGGCGGCCGCGCGCGTTCGGGGCGTCGGTTGCTTCGTCGATGCCGTTCTCGATGAGCTCTTCGCCGATGGCATCATCGATCGCGAGGCGATCGTCGGTCGAGAGGTTCTTGAAGTTCGTGGGCAGACCGAGCTCTTTGAGGAGCACCTTTTGTTCTGGAGTAAGTGGCATCGCTTCCCTTTCGTTGTTCGTGAAAACTATAGCACGGGTGACAAACTACCCGGTCGTTCGACACCTTTACACGAAATTGATCTCGAGCTTTCGTCCGAGGCCATGAGCGATTTTTGCAAGCGTGGCCACTGAGGGGTTGCCGTTGCCATTCTCGAGACGACTCAGATTCGCAGGCTTCATATTGCAGCGTTGCGCAAGTTCTTTCTGCGAAAGCCCCTCCTCTATTCTCGCTTGAACGATTTGGCGCATTATCTCGCGTTCGGGAGCTTGATCTTCCCACTCTTCTTTGAATTCCGGATCTTCTAATGCCTTATCTAGATGGTTCCTGAAGTCACTCATGTTCGAGCCTCCATTCGTCTCGGATTCTCTTTGCTTTTTCTATCTCTCGAGCTGGTGTTTTCTGGGTCTTCTTGACGAATCCATGAGTAAGAATCACCTGCTGGCCCACAATGAAAAAATACAAGATCCGCGTGATATTGTTCCCCTGCACCGTTCGCAACTCAAAGATGCCATCACTGAGATGGCACGAAAAGGGCATGCCAAGCCGCGGTCCGTATTCTTCAAGCAGCTCTAATCTTCCAAATACTTTTGCCTTCATTTTTGAATCAAGCGCATCTATGAAATTCTCAACAGGGCATTTCCCCTTCTTTTCTCTGAAATAATTGATCTCATACATGGTTGTATCCCTTTGTTATCATATATGATAATTTTATTCTTATCAAGAAGCGAATAAAACATATAGGCCGTAATAACACAGAGTAAAATAAAACAGCTGTTCAGCATCTGTTTTTCACTTCTTTTTCAAAAGATGTCGAACGACCGGGTAGTTTGTCATCAATGCCTTTTCTTATGAGGCGCGCTGATGCTCTCGAACAGTCCTGTCATGAGCAGATAGGGCACTTTCGTTTTACTGTTCGATTATTTTTTTACTGTCGTTTACTGTTTGTGTCAATAAGGTGTCGAACGACCGGGTAGTTTGTCACCTAAAGACGCCTGAGATGTAGGCAACCACAAAGACTAAAAGGAATAGGCCGAGCACGATCACCAGCGCAAGCGGCCAGGTTCGACGACGCGGTATGAACTTCACATTTGGAAAGAATCGCTTGAAGGGTCGCAGGTCAAGAAGATAATAGGCCAAAAGCGCGCTCGGTATAGTGATCAAAGCATAGAACTCAAAAGCAAGGAACCACGCTGGTATGAGCTCGTTGCCATCGGTCGGATTGATGATAGCCACGTTCGTAGTGATGAACAGGACCGCCCAGAGAAATAGCACAAAAGCATCCCATATGATGCCAAGTGCCAACGTGATGTTCTGAGCAATACTTGAAGCTACCGAAGCGACCGAACGATGCGGCGCGGCTTCGTCCGAAAGAAAGATGACTGACTGGTTTGCGGGCAATTCAGCTCGATACTTGGCCGCTGTGGAATATTCGACTGAGACAGGGTGGCCCGCAGAACGTTCGCCGGGTTGCTCCGCCGACGAAGAATGGCTTGCAGACAGCTGAGCCGCCATAGCTTGCGAAGGCGCCTGATCGCCTGTCGGAACAGGTGCATTCGCCGCCAGGAAAGCAGCCTTGAGTTCGTTGATGGATTGGTACCGCTGCGCAGGGTCAAGCTTCGTTGCCTTGCCGATCACCGCCTCGACTCGCTGATCGACGGGAACAGTCGTGGCGTCGTCTTCCCCACCAGCCACACAATAGCGCAGAACCTTCCCCATCGCATATACATCGCTGCGCACATCGGTCTGACCAAAGCCGAACTGCTCGGGCGGCGCATAAGCGCGCGTGCCGAAATAGGTCGTGTCGCGCGCTGCTTCAGGATGGAAGATCCGCGCAATGCCGAGGTCGATCAAGGTGACGCTGCTGTCGGAAACGATGATGTTCGCTGGTGTGAGATCGCGATGAATGGCAGGCGGATCAAAGGCTTCGTGAAGTTCTCGGACGGCATCGCAAACGAGCGGAAAGATGCGCAGCGCTAGATGACCGGAGGGACCGTTCAGTTCAACATATTCCTGAAGCGTATTACCGTGAACGAATTCGATGAGCACCGTAAGAGAGGATGAGGTCGCATAGCACTCGAAGATACGCGGCAGGTGGACAAAGCGCTTGCCCACCTGTTGAGCGTGATAGAGCATCTCGTAAACGCGACCTTGACCAGACTCGCGCGCGATGGTCTTGCGGATGAACGGACCGAGCTCGGAGCCATTGTTGCCCACGTAGCACACACGTTCGGTGCGTTCGATAGGAGAATCCTTCAGCACGGCATCGACGCGGTAGCAATCGCTGCGGTCGAGCGCACTCAAGTATTCTGCCAGTTCATCTCTTTCCATACGAAGATGTTAGCAGATAGTGTCTTCTCCGAATCGGTAGAGCTCTTCATTCACCTGGTGAAGCGGATAGCGTTTCTCGACGCAGAAGACAATGATCGCGTCGCGACGGTCCTTGCAATAGAGCGTGTTGGCCTCGCCGGCCTGAAGGAGCCGGTTGGTCTCTTGCAGCGTGAGGCCCATCGCAAGCGCGATCTGGAGGATCTTGTTGCGCGAAGGTTTGCGCTGACCCATGAAGATCTGGTAGCCGAAGGTTTCGTTGAGGTCGGCATCATGGATCACGTCGATGCGGCGCAGGCCTTTCTCTTCAAGAAGCGCCTGAAGGTATTCGGAAAGGCTGCGGGTGCCGATCCCGTGTTTCTCGATGAATTCTTGCGGGTCGTCGGCGAGCAGCAGCTCAGAGAGGAGTTCTTCTGTCAGGATCTCTTGCATGATGTTCCTTTACGCTGGCTGATCTTGGGCCAACTGGTTCGTTGGCCCATTCGTTTGTGGCGCGTTGCGCATGAATGCTTCTTTCTTAGATCCGGTCTTGGATATCAAGCGTGCTTCGGCGCGCTTGGCATGCTCAGGCGCGCTGGGCGCTACATCGCCGAGGCCATATAGGCGTCAGTGATGAGTTGTGCCTGGTCAGTATATACATCCATGAGCTTGAGCGACCATTCCTCATATGTCGAGTATTCGTCCCCGTTCTTCTGCATGAGCTCTGCCATCTTGCCGATGCCAGCATCGCACGTCTCGGCAAGCTTGGCAATCTTGGCGTTCGAAAGTTCAGCGAGAGCAGCGATGTCGCCAGCCTTCTCCTTCGCCTCAGCCTTGTACTCATCAACGAGCACGGGCGCTTGCTCTTTCAGCTGAGCCGTGTAATCTTCAAGGATGCTCTCGTAGGTCACTTCTTTGGGCTCTTCGGCCTTTTTCTCCGAAGCTCCCCCACTGCATCCCGCCAAAAGAAGCGCTACTACAGCCGCTAAAATGAACGCGAACAAGCCTTTTTTCAGTGCCGTCTTATCCATGGTTCTCCTTTTTTTCTTTGTTATATTCCTCTGTGATGAGCCCCTTTGACCTTGTGGCGTTATACCTGGTCAAGCGAAGCAAGAACAAGATTATCCGTTTGGCGTGCGAAAAACATTAGCTGGTAGCTAATGCAAGAGGTGATGCAGGTGACGAAAGACCGGGTAGTTTGTCATCTTTTAGTACTGGGAGACGCTCACGAGCTTGACGGTGGCTTTCTTCATGGCGTCGTATTCATCGGAAGAGACCAGCGTGAACGCCTTGACGGTCTGGCCTTGACCTGCGCCCAGATCGGTAACGTAGGCATAGTCTTGCGTGATGCGATCGCCCGAAGCGTTGACCGCTTCGACTTGGATCTGGTAGGAATGCGATTCGTCAGTCAGGTTCTTCACGGTGATGGGCATCGAGCTTTCGATTATGCCGTAGCTGCCCTTCTTCATGGTCAAGTCGCCAAGCGTTACGTCGACTTCACTGCCAAGGATCTCTTCGGTGGCATCGCCGGTTGCCTTGTCGAGCTGCGTGCTTGCCTCGTCGACCGCAGCCGTGTAGACCGCGCCTGATAGCAGGATCGCGCCGCCGGCGATAGCGGCAATGATGAGCGAAGCGATCGCCATGCCCATTCCCGACTTCTGGTTTCGGCAAATTCCAACGAGCCCGATGATGCCGAAGATGATGGCAAGGATCACCAGCAAGAAGGCGAACATGTTGATGAACGGCAGGAACGAGAACAGAAGCGCGATGATGGCCAGCACCAGCGCGGCAACCGCCATTGCTGATTTCGGTTTCTTTGCTGAGGCTGCTGGAGCTGGAGCCTGATTGGGGTTTGCTGGGGTGTTCGACATGTGAACCTCTTTCTCATCGTTTTCATCGGGATGCGTTGCATGGTGCGAAACCTGCCACATAATCCCTGGTAAATGCCGTGAGAACAAGGTTATCGGTTTGGTGCGCGAAAAACATTAGCTGGTAGCTAATGCAAACGGCAACGTAGGTGTCGAACGACCAGATGGTTTGTCACCTCAAATATTTCGGCGGAAGGGCGATGGTAGGATCGAGTTTCTTGAGCGCATCTTCGACGGGCGTGATTCCCGCTGAGCAGTAGAGCTTCGAGATGCCTGTAGCCAAGAGCGTGCCGTCTTCGGTCTTGATAGTGCCTTCACTCAGGAAGACGTGATGACTTTCGTTGACCGCATGCGCTTCGCAGATGACTTTGCCCAGATGTGTAGTGTGCAGGTCGTTCACCAGCAGGTCGAGCGTGACATAGCCTTCATCGAGCGGTGCGTCGGCGTACTGCGCCCAGTAGGTAGTCACGTCGAAGAGCGAGGCGAACACGCCGCCGTGAATCTGCCCGAACGGGTTGTGATGGCGCTTCGTGATCTCAAGATCGACGCGCGCATACCCTGGCTCGATCGCGACCATATCCATGTCGATCAAGTCGTAGAAAGGGCTCTTGGCCAGGAGCTCCATGATCACCTGCGCATGGGCAGGGTTGAACTTCTGATGGGTCTTACTGGTGTTCTCCATGATGCCTTCTTTCCGGGGATGGAAGGTGACAAATGCCCGGGTAATTTGTCAGATTCGATACGAGTTCGCGCTTTCGCGTGCCAATCCTAGCACGCAGGCTACGATAAGGACGTGAAACAGTCGAACTGAAAACAAGCAGTAATTTTGAACTGACGACAACGTTTGATCAAGCGAACCGTTGGGCGCAAGGAGGGCATCATGGCAAAGATCGTGATCGCGGACAGCGATTTCGCGGTATCTGATATCGAGCAGAAGATGATCGAGGACGCGGGCATCGAATTCGCGCGCTTCCAGGACAAGAGCGCTGCGGGCATCATCAAGAACTGCGCTGATGCCGAAGGGATCATCACGGGTTACGGTGAGTTTCCGCGCGAAGTGTTCGCCGCGTTGCCGAAGCTTGAGGTGGTTTCGCGATCGGGCGTTGGTTACGATACGGTCGATCTTGCGGCGGCGAGCGAGTTTGGTGTGGCGGTGTGCAATGTGCCTGGTTACGCGACCGAAGTGGTGTCCGATCACGCCATCGCGATGACCCTTGCGCTGCTGCGGCGGCTGCCCGAGCTGAACGCGGATGTGCACCACGGCATCTGGGACCCAACAGGGCATCGCCCGATGGGTCAGGTGTACGGACGCACGTTCGGCGTGGTGGGCATGGGCGACATCGGACGGGCGGTGGCGCGGAAGGCGCGAGGCCTAGGGTTCGAGGTCATCTGCTGGTCTCATTCGCTGGTTCCAGGGCGACGAACGCCCGAAGGGTTCGAGGTCGTTTCGTACGATGAACTGCTGAAACGAGCCGATGTAGTGAGCTTTCATACTGCGCTCGTGCCTGCGACGCATCATCTGTTGAATGCGGAGAACATCAAGCTTTTGAAGCCAGGATGCATCGTGATCAATACCTCGCGCGGTGCGGTGGTGGATACCGCGGCCGTGGCGGCTGCGCTTACGGCGGGTACGCTTTGGGGCGCGGGGATCGATGTGTTCGAAGAGGAGCCGCTGCCTGCGGACGATCCGCTCGTGAAAGCGCCGCATGCCCTACTCACGCCACACGCGGCGTATTGGTCGGAGGAAGCGGGGCTTGAGCTGCGCACGCGCATGACACAGAACGCTATCGACGTAGTGCTGGGGCGCGAGCCGCACGATTGTCTGAACAAGCAGGTGTTCGCGAACGGGAAGTTGAAGAAGCTTTCGGCTGCGAAGTGAGGGCGGACAGGTGTCGAACTACCCGGTCGTTCGTCACCTTCAGTAGATGTCGGTGCGGCGGTGGGAGAAGACGGGCATGCGCGAGAGCGCTTCTTCGCGCAGCGAGGTGTCGATCGTGGCGGTAACGAGCTCTTCGCCGGTGCCACCTTGTGCGACCAGGATGCCATATGGGTTCGCCACGGCGCTCTGCCCGATATAGCCTTCGTCGGCGCGACTCACGCCCACCACGAACATCTCATTCTCGATCGCGCGCGCCGCGAGCAGCGTATGCCATTGTTCGGCCTTGGTATTGCCCGAGACCCAAGCGGCTGGATAGATGAGGATGTCGCACCCCGCGAGCGCTGCCGCACGAGCCTGCTCGGGAAAACGCAGATCGTAGCAGATCGCGAGGCCGATCTTGCCAAACGGTGTATCAATCGGCTCGAAGAGCGCGCTACCCGCTGACATGCGATCGGATTCGTGGGTGAAATCGGTATCGAACAGGTGAATCTTGCGGTAGATCCCGCGTTTGGTTCCCGTGCTGTCCACGATGATAGCGGTGTTGAACGGATTGCCTTGAGGATTGCGTTCGTTCAGGGTGTAGACGATCCACAGCCCGTATCGCGCCGCAATCGCGTCGAGCGCCGTTGCGAACGCACCATCGGCTGGCTCCGCTTCGCGGACGAACGCTTCGGCTTCCTTTTCGTAGCGGCTCATGAGCGACTCGGGGAACACGAGCACATCCACTCCACGCGCGTGCGCTTCGGCAGCAAAACGTTCCACGAGAGCGATAACGTCTCTGTCTTCGGGATGCTTGGTTTGAGCGAGACCGATGGTGACCTGCACGAGAACTCCCAGCTAGTCGGCTGTATTCTGCCAGAACATGAGGCCCTTGCAGACCTGCAGATGAGCCTTGCCGAGCGGGTCCATCAGCTCATGAGCGGTTTCAGCGTCGCCCGAAGAGAGCGCGTCGCAAATTTGCGTGGCAAGTTCGTGAAGCGTTCCAAATGAAAGATTGCCTGAAGCACCCTTCAGCGTGTGGGCGTGCGTGTAGGCTGTCTCGTAGTCGCCCACCTTCATGTCGGCAACGAGCGCTTCGTAGTTCGTGTCGTCGAAGTAGTGCATCGCGAGCTTTTTGTAGAGTTCTGCATTATCGAGCATGCGCTCCATAGCGTCGGCAATGTCGATGCCGTAGCCCGCAAGCTTTTCGGTCAGAGCGGCTGAGTTTAAAGTAGGTGAAGTGTTCGTCATAGCGTCCCCCAATTGCTGTTGCGACGAGCGTTTCTCCAAAAGGTTTACGAACAAACCCGATTTTGCGTTTCTATTCTAACCCTTCGTTCGCCGATTGTGCAGCGGTAACATGGGTATAATAGGACGATATTACAAAGATGAAACGTTCGAGCGCTTAAGGCGCACGAAGTTCTACTGTTAATTCTGCTGTTAAGGGAGAGGGATCATGGCGCTTGTCGCGCGTTTATTGCAATCGGTGCCGCTCGTTATCGCGCTCGTGGTGCTCGCGATCGTGGTCTATGTGTTCGTCGCATGGGTGAAATCGCCGCTGCGTGCGAAAGAGATCCTCATCAAGCTGTTCACCGTTATCACGATCGTGCTTTCGGTCGTTTTTGGCCTGGCTTCGCTCTACGCATTCTTCGAGCACAATATGAAGGTGCTCGAGATCACCGGCACGTTCTTAGTCGTTTCGCTCGTGGCGCTCGGTATCACGCGCATCTGTCGCTGGCGCTTCGTGAAGCGGCATCCGCAGTACAAGAATAAGGCCATGCCCACGAAATATCTTTAGAGGTGTCGAACGACCGGGTAGTTTGTCACCTTTCTTCGGCGAGGAATTGGATGTTCATGTCCACGTTGCCGTCGATGCCAGAGACCGAGCCGGTGTTGGAGTATTGCCAGATGCTGAAGTACTGGTTGAACGTGGGCGCATTCACGTTGTATTGCGCGAGCCAAATGTTGTAATGTGCCAGGTCAGGCAGGTTGTAGCGGAGCAGATCCTTCATGCTGCCATAGATCATGGGCGTGTAGCCCGCCTCTTGGATGCGCGCACAGAAGGCTGCGGCATTCTTCGTCATCTGTTCGGGCGAAAGGTCATCCGCGCGGCCAGGAGTATCCGCCAGGCGTTCGTGATCGTAGGCCACCGGGTAGGTGATGTTGCGCCCCTTAAGGCGTTCGACCACGAAATCGGCCTCTTCGCGCGCTTCTTCTTCGGTGGTTGCCTGCGAGAAGAAGTAGACGCCCACCTTCAAGCCTGCTTGGTCGGCGGCCTTCGCGTTGTACTCGAAATACTCGTCCTGCGAAAGCTTTCCCGTGGTCAACCCGCGATTCCCCACGCGCACGAACGCGAAGGAGATGCCGTCTTTGGCAACCGCGTCCCAGTTGATGTAGCCCTGGTGTTCGGAAACGTCCACGCCGGTACGCGATTCGGCCTTGCCCTCGATCGAGTAGTAGAAGCGACCGTTATCCTTCTTGAGATAGTCCCAGTTGTAGGTTGAAGAACTACCCGCCTTGTCGCCCGCTTCCTTGGGAAAGAGCGCCGCATGAATGCCCACGCCCACCAGACCAATAACGAGAATAATGAACACGACCAGCGCAAACGAGTTGGTGCGTGTGGCGTTCTCGATCGCGTGCGCGAACCCTTTGCCGCGCGTACGCAGGGGCGCTTCGCCGTGCGCGTGGGCTGCGCTGGGCATCTGATCGCCCGCATCAAACTCATGGCGCACAGACGAATAACGACTGTCTTGGCTGTTATGTCGCGAATGCTTGAGCATGCAGCAACGAACGAAACTAGGCTAGTCGCGCGTGAGCTTGCGGTGGATGCGATGAGGCTTCGATGCCTCCGGTCCCAGGCGCGCCTCGCGATCTGCCTGATAGGCCTCGAAGTTGCCTTCGAAGAAGTGCCAGTTCCCGGGGTTTTCGTCGGTGCCTTCCCACGCCAGAATGTGCGTTGCGATGCGGTCGAGGAACCAGCGGTCGTGGCTCACCACCACCGAACAACCCGGGAAGTTCAAAAGCGCCTCCTCCAGGCTCGAGAGGGTTTCGACGTCGAGGTCGTTCGTGGGCTCGTCGAGGAGCAGCAGGTTGCCGCCCTGCTTGAGCGTGAGTGCCAAGTTCAGGCGGTTGCGTTCGCCGCCGGAGAGCACGCCAGCGGGTTTCTGCTGGTCAGAACCCTTGAAGCCAAAGCTTGCCACATACGCGCGGCTCGGGATCTCGGTCTCGCCCACCATCATATAGTCGGTGCCACCCGATACCACTTCCCAGAGCTTCTTGTCTGGGTCGATGCCTTCGCGATTCTGATCGACATACGAGATCTTCACGGTCTCGCCGATCTCCAGGTTGCCGCTCGTAAGGTCCTCGAGCCCCACGATGGTCTTGAAGAGCGTAGTCTTGCCCACGCCGTTCGGGCCGATCACGCCCACGATGCCGTTGCGCGGCAGCTCGAAGGAGAGATCATCGATGAGCACGCGGCCGTCGAATTCCTTGTGCAGGTGCTCGGCCTTCAGCACCTTGGAGCCCAGACGCGGACCCACCGGAATCTGGATCTCGGTGAAGTCGAGCTTCTTCGCCTGGCGTGCTTCGGCCTCCATCTGTTCGTAGCGCTCGAGACGCGCTTTGTTCTTCGCCTGGCGTGCCTTGGGCGATGAGCGCACCCATTCGAGTTCGCGCTCCATGCGCTTGGCGAGCTTGGCCTGCTGCTGACCTTGCGCTTCGAGGCGCTTCGCCTTGGTTTCGAGATACGTGGAATAATTGCCCTTGTATGGGAAGAGCGAGCCGCGGTCGACCTCGCAGATCCATTCGGCTACGTTGTCCAAGAAGTAGCGATCGTGCGTGACCGCGAGCACCGCGCCGGGGTAGCGCGAGAGGAACTGCTCGAGCCAGAGCACCGATTCCGCATCGAGATGGTTCGTCGGTTCGTCGAGAAGAAGCAGGTCAGGCGCTTCGAGCAGGAGCTTGCAGAGTGCCACGCGCCTGCGTTCGCCGCCGGAGAGCACTGAGACGGGCGTTTCGGGATCGGGGCATTGCAGCGCGTCCATCGCTTGGGAAAGCTGGCTATCAAGGTCCCAGCCGTTGGCGGCGTCGATGGCCGTTTGCAGGTCGCCCATCTCGGCCATGAGCGCGTCGAAATCTGCATCGGGGTCAGCCATTTCAGTACCGATCTCGTTGAAACGATCGATCTTGGCGAGCACATCGCCGAAGGCCATCTGGATGTTCTCGAGCACCGTCTTGTCTTCGTCGAGCGGCGGCTCCTGCTGCAGGATGCCCACGGTATAGCCGGGCGTGAGGCGCGCTTCGCCGTTGGAAACGTCCTCGAGACCTGCCATGATCTTGAGCAACGTGGATTTGCCCATGCCATTCGGCCCTACCACGCCGATCTTCGCGCCGGGATAAAACGAAAGCGTCACGTCATCGAGGATGACCTTGTCGCCGTGCGCCTTGCGCGCCTGATACATTTGGTAGACGAATTCTGCCATGGGATTCCTTTCCGAAAGCTGATCGTATGAGATTATACCCGCTCTGGCTCGTCTTCGATGCGGTGTTCGGAAAGCTACAGAATACGCCCTGCACTATGAAAAAAGAGGCCCTGCAGAGCAAGGCCTCTATGGGAAGGGAATGTTCGCTACCGAGCAGGCGAAGCGCTACCCTTGATACGCTTCCGTGAAGCGAAGGATGTCTTCGCTGTAGACCGACAGTGTGTCGAGCGGTTCTTCCAGGTAGAACGGCTTTTCCTTGAGAGCTGGATGGTTGGTGAGCGCGCTGAGCGCCTCGAATCCGATCGCCCCTTCGCCGATGCGCGCGTGGCGGTCTGCATGAGCGCCGCACGCTTCCTTACAATCGTTCAGGTGCACGGCCAAAAGCTTGTCGAGGCCGATCGCTTTGTCGAATTGGTCGAGCACGCCATCAAGATCGTTCACGATGTCGTAGCCAGCTGCCCATACCGCGCTCGCATCCAGGCAAACGCCCACCTTGTCCTTCAGGTTCACCTGTTCGATCACCTGCGCAAGCTCTTCGAACTGCGAGCAGATCTGCGTGCCTGAACCGGGCATGGTGTAGAGCAGCACGGTGGTCGATTGCGTGGGCGTGATCGTTTCGTTGAGCGTGGCGACAAGATTCTTCATGGCCTCTTCAGCGGTTATATCGAGCGCGCTGCCTGGACGCAAAAGATAGCCCTGACCAGGTATAGCCTCAAGCTGCGCGAGGTCTTCGGCCATGACCATCGCCGCGAAATCGTGCTGTTTCGTGTCGGCGCTCGCCGGCTCGAGCGTGTAGGGCGCGTAGGCGAGGAGGTACTTGATGCCGTGCTCCTTCGTGAATACGTTGAAGCGTTGCAGATCGCGTGGATCTATGGCCTTCTCGTGGCCGCCGCGCGGATTACGCGTGAAGAACTGAATCGCTTTCGCCCCGATCGAAGCTGCCGCTTCGGCCATGATGAGCATGCCCTTTTTCTTCGATAGGTGACACCCGATGTAGAACATTGTTCTCACTCACTTTCTCTATTTGCACGATCGCTGCGCTGTGACCTGCATGCGCACAACTTCCGCGACCGATCGCTTACAACCTCTACCCTACCTTGCGGACTCTAAAGAAACGACTCAATAAGGTATTTGTAACGGCTATGTTGCAAACCCGCTATCTTGCTGCGAATTCAGAGGTGAACACGTATGCTCGGACTAGTCGAATGGGCTGATTTGTCGCATTCTTAGCGCTTGCGTTGTGCAAGATTTTTGGGAATCCTGCCGCGATGAGCGCGCAGCAAGAGCGAAACGAGGAGGGAATCATGCAATCGTTCTTGAATGTCGTTAAGTCGAATATCGTTGCGCAAGCGATCATTTCGATCGTTGTTGGTTTGCTGCTCATGTTCTGGCCAGGCATCACGATCGTGACCGTGCTGTATTTGGTAGGCGTCGTGTTCGCCGTGATGGGCATCTCTTCACTGGTGAGTTACTTTAGGACGCCGGAGGCCGAACGCCAGGTAGGCGTGGTGGCAACTGGCGTATTCTTCTGCCTCGTTGCCCTTATCGTGTTCCTGTTTCCGCAGGTGATCGCCGGGTTCTTTTCGGTGGTGCTGGGAATCATCCTCGTAATCTGCGGCGCGGTGAACGCGGTGCGATCGGGCGAGCTCAAGAAGTATGGGGAACGCTCGTGGGGGTTTTCCATGGGGTTGAGCGTGCTCATCATCATCGGCGGCCTCGTTATTATCGCGAACCCGTTTGAGACCACGTCGCTGTTCGTGTTCATCCTGGGTCTTATCATTGCTGCGAATGGCATCGTGGACTTGATCGTCGATGCTGAACTGCGCAAAGCCATCAAGAAAGCATAGCAGGCTAGAGGAGTTTTTGCTGGTAGAGGCCATTGTCGATGAAGCCAAGGTTGCGGTAGTACGGGCGGGTGCCGATGGCGCTGATCACGTTAAGTTTGGTATAGCCCGCTTCGCGAGCCAGCTCGCTCGCACGCTCGATGAGCTTCTTGCCAAGGCCGCGGTGCTGAGCGCTCGTTCCGCTCTTGTGCAAGCCTGAAGCGCGGCCATACACGTGCACTTCGCGGATCATCGCTTCGTCGGAAGACACGGAAAGTGCGTCCGGGTAAGTTTCAAAGGCTTCAGGTTTCGGAAGCGAAAGGCGCAAGAAGCCCGCAATCTTGTTCTCGGGCGTGACCCACTGCAGGAATCGTTCGTGCGTTGAGGTCGTTTCGTAGGGAACCACTTCGAGCGTCAATTCGCCCAGTTCGACATCTTGTGTCGAGATCTCACGGTAGCGAATCTCCTGGATAGCTGGCAAAGATGTCGAACGACCGGGTAGTTTGTCACCTTTTGCACGGGCTTCGACCAGTTGGCGCAAGTTCACCTTCTTGTTGCCTGCTTCGATGTCGTGCGCGGAGAAATCGCGGATCATGCGCGAGATACGCGTGAAAGGCGGCGTTGCGAGTACGTCGGCAACGAGCACGTCCACCAGCGCCTCTTCATCGTAGGGCTGCCACTCCCCCGTTTCGTAGCGCTCGCAAAGTTCGGTACCGCGCACGAGCGCACAGGGGTAGAGCTTGATCTCGTCGGGCTGATAGGGCATCTCGGTTACGAAACGGCGGAAGTCCGCGCGATCGGATTCGGGCGTTTGGCCGAGCAAATTCACCATGAAATGCGTGTGCGTCTTGAAGCCGAACAGGCGCGTGAGGTCGATCGCTCTCTGAATCTGCGCGATGCTCACGGGGCGCTGGTTGATGTCGTGAATGTGCTGGTCAAGGCTTTGGATTCCCATCTGCACCTTCGTTGCACCAAGCGTGCGCAGGAAGGTGAGGTTCTCAGGTGTGATCAGACTCGGGCGCGTTTCGACCACCAGGCCCACCACGCGGTGCGCTGCTTGCTCGTTGCGCACGTGTTCGCGCTTGAGCTCATCGAGCGTGGCGTGCTGATGCTGCGCGATCGTCTTCCACGGTTCGCCCGTTTCGTAGAGGTTCACCATGGCTTCGTTGTAGGTGAGCTTTCCTTCGTCGACCAGGCACTGCTCTGCCTGCGTGAAGGCAATAAGATCATCCCTTTCATAGCTCAGCCCGCAATCGCGATAGAACTGGCGGCGTTCACGGGCGTTCGCCGCAGAAAAAGATGTTGAAGATGTCGAACGACCGGGTAGTTTGTCACCTGCGTCGTTGAGGGCGCGGAAGAGCTCGGTGATGAACCAGAGCTGGTAGGCGCGCGGGTAATCGCTCCAGGTGCCGCCAAGCACGATGAGCTCGATCTTGTCGGTCACGTGCCCCATCTGATTGAGCGCACGCAGGCGCGAGGTCACTTGCAAATACGGATCGAAATAGTTGCGCTCGGCGCGCTGGCAGGCAGGCTCATCGGAGAGATAGCTCTTGGGCATGCGCAGGTCGTTCGGACAGTAGATGCACGCCCCGCCGCACTTCCACGGTTTGGTGATAACTGTGATGGTGGCCACGCCTGAAGCGCTGCGACGCGGCTTCACCTGCAACAGATGCACCAGCTGTTGTTCCAGCTCAGGCGTTATATTCCACGACTGCCAACGCTGCAGATCGCGCTCTTTCGTGCGCAAGTAGAACGGCAGCAGCTTCTTCTTGGAATAGTGCGGCACGTTCGCGTCCAAGCGCTTGTTGTGATCGTTCAAGATGCGCAGCAGAGCCTTCGCGTCGAGCTCTTCGCCTGCACGCAATCGATCGAGTATTTCAACGATGATATCTTCCACGCCTTAGCTGAAGTAATCCACGCCACCTTCGAAGATGGGCTGATAGAGGTTGCCCGGCACGTTCTTGTAGAGGCCAGCGCCGCTGCGTTCGCTGTGGCCCATCTTGCCGAACACGCGGCCATCGGGGCTGGTGATGCCCTCGATCGCCCATGCCGAACCGTTGGGGTTGAACGCAAGATCCATGGAGGGCTGGCCGGCCGCATCCACGTATTGGGTCGCGATCTGGCCGTTCGCTTTCAGCTGCTCGAGCATTTCAGGCGTAGCGACGAAGCGGCCTTCGCCGTGGCTTACCGCAACCGTGTGGATGTCGCCCACCTGGCAGTGACTCAGCCATGGGGAAAGTGTGGAGGCCACGCGCGTGTCGACGAGCATGCTCTGGTGGCGGCCGATCGAGTTGAACGTGAGCGTGGGGCACGTGCTATCCATCTCGCGGATATCGCCGTAGGGCACGAGGCCGAGCTTCACCAGCGCCTGGAAACCGTTGCAGATGCCGAGCATGAGGCCATCGCGATTCTGGAGCAGATCGCGCACGGCTTCGGTGACCTCGGGCGCGCGGAAGAACGAGGTGATGAACTTCGCGGAGCCGTCGGGCTCGTCGCCGCCGGAGAAGCCGCCGGGAATCATGACGATCTGGCTTTCACGGATGGCGCTGGCCAGGGCTTTCGTGCTTTCGATGACCGCCTGCGGCGTGAGATTGTTCACGATGAGCGTGGTGGGTGCAGCACCGGCGCGTTCGAAAGCACGAGCGGTGTCGTATTCGCAGTTGTTGCCTGGGAAGACCGGAATGATCACGCGCGGCTTCGCGACCGAGCCGCAGTAGACAAGCGGGGCTGCGCCTTCGAAGCTGATCGTTTCAACGGCTGCGTGTTCCTGCTCGGTTGGATCGATGCCCGCCGCCTGGTCTTGCGCGGTGTCTTCCTCGTCTTCGAACGTGCGATACGGGAAGACGGACTCGAGCTTCTGCTCCCACGCTTCCTGCAGATCAGCCAGCGCGACCGATTCATCGCCGAGCGCGAATTCGTATTCGGCGGTGGTGATGCCCGCTTCGATGACCTCGAGATTCTCGGCGGAAGCAGGGACATCGGCATCGGTGGTGAGTTCCACGATGAAGCTGCCATACGCCGGCTCGAAGAGCGCCGAGGGGCTGATGCTGCCATCGATCTGAACGCCGATGCGGTTGCCCAGCGCCATCTTGAAGAGCGCTTCGGCGTAACTGCCATAGCCCGGCGTGGAGACCGCAAGCGCCGCACCGCTGCCGATCAGGCGCTCAACCAGGTCGCATGCTTCGCGGAAGCCTTCCGCATCGGGCAGAAGACCGTCTTCTTGGTAGGCCGGCGAGATGAAGAGCACGCGGTTGCCCGCGCCCTTGAATTCGGGAGAGGTCACGCGATCCACCGGACCACACGCCGTGGCGAACGAGACGAGCGTGGGCGGCACGTCGAGCTGTTCGAAGGAGCCCGACATGGAGTCTTTGCCGCCGATCGAGCCCACTTCGGTATCGATCTGCGCCATGAGCGCGCCGAGCACGGAGGCGACCGGCTTGCCCCAACGTGTGGGTTCTTCGCAGAGGCGTTCGAAATATTCCTGGAACGAATAGTAGGCGTTCTTGCGCTGGAAGCCCGCAGCTACGAGCTTCGCGAGCGATTCGATAACCGCAAGGTAGGCGCCATCGAACTGGTTCGCCTCGGAAAGATACGGATTGAAGCCCCAGGCCATACCTGAGCATGTGGTAGTCTCGCCGTCGACCGGGAACTTCGCCGCCATGGCCATGGAAGGCGTGAGCTGGTGTTTTCCGCCGAAGGGCATGAGCACCGTGGCCGCACCGATGGTGGAGTCGAAGCGCTCGACCAGGCCCTTGTTAGAGGCCACGTTAAGATCGGTGACCACCGCGTTCAGGCGCTCGGCGAGCGTGTTGCCCGGCCAATCGGGAATGTAGCTGCCGCCCTCTTCGACGTGCACGTTCATGTGCTTGGGCGCGCCGTTGCTCGCGAGGAAATCGCGGGATACGTCCACGATGGTATCGCCGCGCCAGGTCATGCGCACGCGACCACTGTCGGTGACGACTGCGACCGGCGTAGCTTCGAGGTTTTCTGCATGTGCAAGCTCGATGAAGCGATCCACATCCTCGGGCGCGAGCGCAACCGCCATGCGCTCCTGGCTTTCGGAGATGGCGAGCTCAGTGCCGTCGAGGCCTTCGTATTTCTTGGGCACGCGATCGAGGTCGATCTCGAGGCTGTCGGCCAGCTCGCCGATGGCGACCGAAACGCCGCCCGCGCCGAAATCGTTGCAGCGCTTGATCATGCGGCTGGCTTCGGAATTGCGGAACAAGCGCTGGATCTTGCGCTCAACTGGGGCGTTGCCCTTCTGCACCTCCGCGCCGCACGTTTCGATGGACTCGAGGTTGTGCGCCTTGGAAGAACCCGTTGCGCCGCCGATGCCGTCGCGGCCGGTGCGTCCGCCGAGCAAGACGACCACGTCTTTCGGAGCAGGGGTTTCACGGCGAACATCGGCCGCGGGCGTTGCGCCCACCACCGCGCCGATCTCCATGCGCTTCGCGGCATAGCCGGGGTGGTAAAGCTCGTTCACCTGGCCTGTTGCCAGACCGATCTGGTTGCCGTAGGAAGAAAAGCCCGCTGCTGCCGTGGTGACGAGCTTGCGCTGCGGCAGCTTGCCGGGAAGCGTTTCGGCCACGGGGACCAGCGGATCTGCCGCGCCCGTTACGCGCATCGACTGGTAGACGTAGCTGCGGCCCGAAAGCGGGTCGCGGATCGCGCCGCCTACGCAGGTTGCCGCGCCGCCGAAGGGCTCGATCTCCGTGGGGTGGTTGTGGGTTTCGTTCTTGAAGAGGTAGAGCCAATCCTGCTCTTCGCCGTCCACATCCACCTTCACCTGCACGGTGCAGGCGTTGATCTCTTCGGATTCGTCGAGGTTCGTGAGGATGCCCTTGCTCTTGAGCCATTTCGCGCCAATCGTGCCCATGTCCATGAGTGAAACCGGCTTCGCATCGCGGTCGAGATCGGTGCGCATGCGCATATATTGGTCGAACGCCGCGCGCACCTTTTCGTCGTCGATCTGCATGTTCTCGAGCTCGGTCTCGAACGTGGTGTGACGGCAGTGGTCGGACCAGTAGGTGTCGATCATCTTGATCTCGGTGATGGTGGGGTTGCGCTTCTCGCTCGCGAAATACTGCTGGCAGAATTGGATGTCGGCCAGGTCCATGGCTAGGCCGCGCTCGGCGATGAACGCTTCGAGGCCTGCGGCATCGAGGTCGATGAAGCCTTCGACCACCTCGACAGGATCGGGCGTGGGGAATTCCATCTTCAGCGTTGCGTGCGGCTCAAGCGTTGCTTCGCGCGCTTCCACTGGGTTGATGACGTAGTGCTTGATGGCATCCACGTCTTCGCTGGTGAGATCGCCCTCGAGGAAATAGATCTTCGCGCTGCGCACTTCGGGGCGTTCACCCTGGCTGATGAGCTGGATGCACTCGCTTGCCGAATCGGCGCGCTGGTCGAACTGACCGGGAAGGAATTCGACGCCGAAGACCGTGGCGCTGGCGTCTTCGGGGAGCTCGGCGTAGATGGTGTCGGACTGCGGCTCGCTGAACACCGTGGGGGTGCAGGTTGCGAAGAGCTCTTCGGTGATGCCTTCCACATCGTAGCGATTGAGCAAGCGCAAGTTCTCCAGTCGCTCGATGCCGAGAATCGTGCGCAATTCGTGCAGCAGCTGCTGCGCTTCGACATCGAATCCGGGCTTCTTTTCAACATAGATACGTGAAACCATGGGCTCCTACTTTCTTGGAGTTCATCGTGAAAGCGCTTGTTATGCGCTGCTTCTATGATAAGGCCTAACAGAGACCTTGCGCACGAGAACCCACGTTATTCGTACAAGAAGCAACGTAGCTCGATCAGCGCCGAACGCGAGACACGAGGTTCCCCGCTTCCCTGTTCGCGAACCAGCATATGCTGGTTCGCTCATGCGTCGCTGCTTCGCTCGGGTTTTATTAAAACGAATTTAGTCGGCGAAGAGTCACCTCGTTGCCTCACCCTCTCCGCTGATCGAACCTTGACCTGTTAGCTTATAGGGTCTGGCCAGAGGGGAAGGTATGGACCGCTTGCGCAGCCGCGGTTGGTATCTGCGACGTTAACAGTAAGCGAGCAGCTGTAGGGCCATGCCTTCGCTGGAGGTCGGGCACTATAAGCTAACAGACATGATTCGAGCCACACTTTTCCTTTAGCCTAAGTGTTGCGGGTCGCGCGGGCGTTTTGTGGTTTCATAGGGAACAGTGAATCGCGCGCATTTCGACGCGCCAAGCTCGCACGATGAAAGGACCTTTCTCATGTACGTGACCTGCCTCGATATGGAAGGTGTATTGGTTCCCGAAATTTGGATCGCGTTCGCAGAGGCGAGCGGCATTCCCGAGCTCAAGCGCACAACGCGCGACGAACCCGATTACGACAAGCTCATGAACTGGCGCTTGGGCATCCTGCGCGAACATGGCCTCGGCCTCAAGGAGATCCAGGAGACCATCGCCACTATCGATCCGCTGCCGGGCGCAAAGGAATTCTTGGACGAGCTGCGCGACTGCGGTCAGGTTATCGTGATCTCCGACACCTTCACGCAATTCGCCAAGCCGCTCATGGAGAAGCTCGGCATGCCCACGCTGTTCTGCAACGAACTCGTGGTTGCGCCTGATGGAGAGATCACCGGGTTCAAAATGCGCTGCGATCAGTCGAAGCTCACCACCGTGAAAGCGCTACAGAGCTGCGGGTTCGACACCATCGCCGTGGGCGATAGCCATAACGACCTGGGCATGATCCGCGCGAGCAAGGATGGCTTCTTGTTCCGCAGCACCGACGCGATCATCGCCGAGAACCCGGACCTACAGGCGTTCGAAGAGTTTGACGATCTGCTGGCAGCGATCAAAGGCGCACTAGAGGCGTAATTCTCTCGGCTTTCAGGAAGTCGATCCTACCGATCTTCACGCATGATATCTGGCCTTCGCAGCCTTTCTTTATGACGAGATACCTAGTGTCTCGTCGTTTGTTTTGCTGAGATACGGAGAATCCCGTCATCCAATATGATGAGATTTTCCTCGTAACCCATTGACCTCGCAGTAGGTGCGAGGTTTACACTTCCGTTTAAGGATGTGATGAAATGGCTGGTTACCGAAGAATCAAGAACGCTGTTGCGGCCGAAAACGGCGAGGCAAGCATCATCATCGGGCAAGAGGGACTGAAGGTTCCTTCGGCGGTTGCGAACCTTGCGGCTGGGTCGAGCGCGAAGTGCACGGATGGTCGTAACGCCAGGCTGGCCCCCAATAAAGAGGGAAAGCTCACGGCTGGGCAGGTCACGAAGTTGACCGGCGTTCCTGCATCGAAGCTGCGTCATTACGAAGAGAAGGGCTTGCTCACGCCCGAATGCACGGGCAAAGGCGTGTCGAACAACCGCAGGCTCTACGGGGTTCAAGACCTCGAACGGCTCCAGGCGGTCTTAACGCTTGCCGAATATGACTTCGGTCTGAGCGAAATCAAGCAGATCCTTGATGATGAGAGCATAGATCTCTACGGGGCAATCGCACGCAAACTTGAAGAACTGAAGCGCAAGGAGGCTCGGTTACGGGCGCTCATCCTGTTCACGAAGTTCGTCGACATGACCGATGATGCCGATCTGATCGAGGGGCTGGCATGCGGGCCTGCTAGCCTTGATGGCTTCGCCGATCTCGCGCGGACATTGCCCGCTTACGAGCAAGCGATGCAGCGCCTTGATGCGTACAGCGAAGAAGAGGCTGCGGTCGCACTTGAGCGCACGGCTGCGGTGATCGACGCGCTCGTGCTACTCGATGAAGTTGAGGGGTTCGCAGGCGTTGAAGCGGCGATGGATGCGTTCTTCGGTTGGTGGAGCGAGTTCGTTGTGCCTGCCGAAGAACTTGGCTACCTGGGATTTTGGGCGATCTTCGAGGACCACAGCCTCGTTGCGGAATATGTCGAGACCATCGGTAGAGCGGGTGATGCCGCAACGCTGCAGATGCTCGCGTTCTTCGTTATGTTGGCGCGTTTCATGAAAGCGAACGATGCGCTGATCTGCGAGATCGCGCAACTGGCCGATAGCGACGTTGTTGCCGCGATCGACCTGGCGTACGACCTGATCGCAGCCGCAGGGGTCGGCTGGCTTGGCACGAAAGGGGCGCGCGAGGTGCCGGGCGATACGCTTGCGGTGCTGTGCTTCTCGCTGCTCGTTTTTGCCGACCGAGCCCTTGAAGACGAGTGGCTTCGCGCATACCTCGGTCTTGAGGGAACGATCTCGTGCGATAGCGAAACTCTTGCGAGCACGCTCAGGGTGATCGATGTGATGTGCGGCGAATGATGGGCGGTGCGAGGGCGTAGGTTCGGGAAGGCATATGTTCAGCAGGGCGCAAGGTCGACAGGGCATTGAGCCAGCATGCAAGGATGGTCGCCAAACAAGACCGACTACCAAACGAGACAACCGCCGCTTGCGCAGCACGATCGGAACGGCTGGAAGTAGCTAGAACACTAGCTAGAACGTAAGGAGATCGCGCACTTGAGTGCCGAGCGCATCGGCGATGCGCGCGAGGTCATCGATGCCAACGCCCACGTGGCCCTTCTCGATGCGCCAAATGTGCGACTTGCTGGAGCCGACCATCTTGGCAAGGCGGTCTTGCGAAAGCCCCTGACTTTCCCTTCGCTGCCTGATCGCTTCTCCGAGCGCGCGTCTTTTCTGGTCGATGTCCATGCCTACAGGATATGTGCTAGACTATCCGCGGTGGCTTCATATATGGTGCCACAAAAGGACCGCTAAAGGTTGAAAACACATATGTAAGCGGACTTTGCACATAATTAATAGAAGGGGAATAAAATGCAAAAAACAATAACGAAACCATTGAGCATCCTGCTCGGCTTCATATTACTGTTCGGCGCGCTCTGTCTCACCGGCTGCAGCTCAGGTGCGAGCAGCTCTACAAACAACCCGTCAAGCGCTGAGTTTAAACCAAACAAAGATGAGATTAAAATCGATCAGATCGACTGGTCTGTTGAAAACGCTGTTATGGATGGCTACCGAAGAATTGCTTTTACATACACTAACAACAGTCAATTTGACATTGTGGATCTTGACTTCAAGTTCTCCATGAAGCCAGATGTCACTCCAGAGGTCCTTAGGCAAGCCTGCGAAGCACTAAAGGATAATGGATGGACCGAAGAAAACCTCAACGAACTGTCCGATGCCACCCAAGAAGAGGTCTCACGCTTCTCAATATCTGCAGAATGGGGGCAAGAGGTCAAACCAGGGGCTTCTTCGGGTAAAGATGCCATGACCATGGGCTTCGCATTCATCAATGCCATGGAACAATATGATCTTACCGAACCTAGCCTCTTGACCATAAAATATATAGCAGGGGACGGAAAACTATACGAAGAGACCTACGATTTCAAAAGCAAAAGCTACAGTCTTTCTGATGAAGTTATTGACACAAAACAATGGTCTGACAGCGAATTAGCTTCGCAACTCCCTCGACCCGAAAATCTTTTGGTAATCAATATCGATGATAGTGAAAAGCGTTTTACTTTTGAAACTGCTGGAACAGATGAAGATGAGTTCGAGTCTTATGTCTCTGCTTGTAAAGAAGCTGGGTTTACCAAAGACGTAACAAATGGCAGCCAGTATTTTTATGCAACAAGCAGCGATGGCAAATATAATCTCGATCTATTCTACTATCCTGATGCAGGATCTATCACAGCTTATCTCGATATTGCAAGCTCATAGAGCCAACCTACCTTTACCGACCTCGTACAAAAGCTCCAAAACAGCACATGAAGAAGAACAGGATCGACATTAACCTCGGATGCGGGCATGCGATCCTGTCCTTCTTCTTGGGACTTATTGGACTCACTGCTGTTGTTGGAGCCGTCTTTCTTTTGTTTTTCGCCCTTTTGCTTTGCTAACACTTCCCTAATATCTAAGCCCGAACAGCTTGTCTCTACCAAAGGATAGATGGTAAAGTCGTTCTCAACTGGAGAGAAATCATAATGTTTGACGATAAAATCGCAAAAGTAAGAGAAAAAACGAATTCTTTCATTGATCGCGCGCAAAGAATCGTAGTTTTCATTGTCGGGCTGATGGAAGTCGCGTTTGCAGCATCAGTCGTCGCTTTCTTTGTTGGAATCGTCTGCTTTAGCTTTTTATTTGGGTTTATTGCTTTCGTTATAAGCGTTGCGATTGGAACTATTTTGCTGCTTAACTACATCAACAAAGAATACGGTTCTCTTATTTCAAGAGAGAAAACTGATCAAAGCTAGGAGAAGCCATGCCGATTCATGAAACAGTAAAAAAGGCAGCAAAAACTGCTGCATCCACAGCAACAGAGGCATTAAGCACAGCATCCGAAACTGCAGCAAATGTCGGAGAAAAAGCCGTGAAAGCAGCCTCAAGTGGTGTATCAAAAGTAGCTAGCGCTGCACAAAAGAAGCATCAGGATTCCCTTTTAGCTCGTTATAATCCTGTCTTTCCCGATGAATTTTCATCACCCGATTACGATCTGCCAAATTTAATCATCATCGAAGATGGTGATGCAAGAAAAAATGTTGATGTTTGCAAAGGCGCAATCGGTTGGCTCAGCAAAACAAAAGGAATGGAAGTCCTCCATCTTTATGAGGAAGCTGTCGCATTCAGCAACTTATGCTTCTACCCTATTCCGAAAATCGATTCAGCCTACTATATCGATTCTCTTGGCGGAGATAGGTTTCTTGACCTTGACTCATACCATGAAGTCATCCAAAAAGAGAAGATGACCGAACTCAAGAATATCGCTCGTTCACTTGGAGCAAAAGAATGCTATCTTGAAACCTACGAGGAAGATCGTTCTTATGTAAGATCCAAAAAGTCTGCTGATTTATCGATAAAATCCACCATTATAAAGAACAATTCCTGCTCAGCTAGCCAGCAAGTCGAATCAGAGCAATCACAAAAACGCTCCATAACCTTCAAGCAGGTATTTAAAGGAAGCGACAATCCTATCAGGCCTGAGCTCAATTACTTCAAAAACGATTCTGAGATTCTTTCCCTCATCGATTCTCGTTGCGAAGAAGACAACCAGACAAAAGAATACTCATTTCAACTTGATGCTTCATCGTCTTCTGCCATGTCTATAACAACTGCAATGAAGATCGACAGTGCTCTCAAGGCTGCAAAAGTAAAAGCAAATTCAGCGTTCCTGCATGTCACCGAGCAAGAATCAAAGCGAAAACTTATCTTCCATATCCGCTTCTAAAGTCAAGAGGTCGTTTCACGACCTCTTGTTATTTATGCCTACGATTACGGTCGAAAGTATGGTTGAGGCTGCAATGGTAAAGTGAGGCAATCTTATCTCAGCGACGCCACCTCATAACGAACTTCAACGTCTATAAGGAAGAAAATGACTGCGTGAAACTTACCAGATCACTCACAAAGATCAGCAAACGCGCGAACAAGACCGTGCTTTGTTTCCAGGCTGAGATCACCCGAATAAACCACTTCGCGCGCACTCACAGGAATCCCCAATTCATCACCCAGTTTATCGAGAGTTGAAAAGCTTTTTGGATCATACGTTGATGATGCTTTCACTTCAACCGCACGCTGAATCGTACCAGCTTTGTCGACGATCAGGTCTATCTCCCGTCCAGCAGAATCGCGCCAGAAGTAGAAGTCGGGGACTTTGCCTTGCGACAACGCTTCTTTCGTGAATTCGCAGACCACTGCATTTTCAAAGAGCGCCCCACGATAACTGCTCATTATCAGATCTTCTGCCGTGTCGATGCCGAGCAACGAGCAAGCCAGTCCCGTATCCTCAAAATATAGTTTCGGCGTTTTGATGAGTCGCTTGCCATAATTATGGTGATAAGGACGTAACAAGCGAATGATGAAGCTTTGCTCCAAAAGTGCGAGCCAGTCTTTCGCGGTACGCATATTGATTCCGCAATCTGCGGCAAGAGACTGTATGTTCACCAGATTTCCAATTCGCGTTGCACAAAGCGTTACAAAACGATTGAACTCAGGAATCTTCACCACACCCAATTCGCTGCGAACATCGCGATCGATGTAGGTCTGGATATAGTTAGAGTAGTATTCTGCAGGTGCCATATCGATATCATAGAGACGCGGATAACCTCCTCGAACCACCCATGCTTCAACTGATTCAGGTTGCCTACCTGCAGCTTTCACCTCACAATATGAAAGCGGAGGGAGGTGTCTGATCGCTACACGTCCCGCGAGCGATTGCGAAATAGCATCCATCAAAAGAAAATTCTGCGAGCCAGACAAAATATACTGCCCCACTGCGCCTGTTTCATCGACTTGTCCCTGAAGGTAGGAAAAGAGTTCTGGTACACGCTGAACCTCATCGAATATAACGTGGTTCGCATGAAGTGACAGAAACGCACGAGGATCATCCTGAGCAAAAGCACGAACGTCTGGATCTTCCAACAACACATAGGAATAGTCAGGAAACTCGTTCCTCAATAACGTAGTCTTCCCGCTCTGGCGAGGACCCGTTAGAGAAACGATAGGAAACTGGGTAAGACTTCTTTTAAGAGAAGTGGTTATCTGGCGCGGGATCATGATCGTTCCTTATCTAGCGATTCGTATAGTTGCCTCGAGCGACATTTCATCAAGATGAGATTGATTATGGAGGAGCCTGTTATATTTCCTGTTCATGATACTAGACTACCAGATTATCCAAGTACTGACTACAAGATTATCCAGATGTTGACTGCAAAATTATCCAGGATATCACTGCAAAGATATCCAAATACTAACTACACAATTCGCCTGACAACAACAGGTGACAATCTGCCCAGCCGTCGTCATCTTTCTTCATCTTTTGGCGAGATGACAAACTACCCAGGCATTGTCACCTTGCCTCAAACTCTTCGGCATCCCTTGCTCTTTATCAAGGCGGCAAAAGACCGGGTAGCTTTGTCATCGGAGCAAACGAGCGGAACACCTGCGGCTCGCGCTCGACACTGATCGGACCAAAAGGTGTCGAACGACCGGGTAGTTTGTCATCTCGATACCCGTAGGCGTTCAACAGTCGAAAGAGCTGGTAAAATGAAGGTAATTGATGTTCGCAGCTGATCTCGGCCAAAGAGCCGAGCGATCCTGATCTCAAGAACGAAGGGGCACCTATGATCGACACCGTTTTCAACGCAGTCTCAGATATTGTCAACGGGGCCGGGTCGCTCATTGAAGGTATTTTTGTAAAACAGCCAAGCAAAGATGAGCTTAAAAAGCAGGTTCGCATGCTCCAGGCCAGCGTGGATACCCTCGAGAATTCGTTTAAAACGCAAAACGATGTGATCGACATGCTGCTCGCACAGCATAGGGAACTGAAGTTCTATCAGCTCAGCCAAAAGGCTTCTCTTCAGAGCATGATCGAAAACGAACTGGTGACCCAATACGCGGCGCTTGACTATTTCACCATCCTTCTCGAAGCCGCGACGAGCGGCCAACGCATGCCTCGTGAGGATTTCGAGTTCTTCAAAACGTATAGCAAGATGCTCCAGGATGGACGGATCGACTCTGACGAGCTTGAGGCTTTGCGTCCGATCATGAGGCAAAGACATCGGATCGCGCTCGCTAACTTAGAGCCCTGCGAGTTCGGCTACATCCTCATTCGCATCCGATGCTTTGAAGGGTAACGCCATCCGCATTTCTTCAACATCGACTACTCATCTGCGAATGATCAAAAGGAGCCGTCTAGCAGCTCATACTCGCAACCAAGCGTCTCTTTCAGATAAGCGAACAGCTCTTCGTAACCGCACGCCTTCACCGCTGATTTCGTAAAGCCCTCCCGGTCGCGCGTTAGGATAAGATCAGCTTTTATACCAAGCGCGCTACGATGCACGAGCGCATCTTCAAGATCTTCCCAGTTACTATCCGTTAAAGCGCGACAGTCTTCCTCGTCAGTTGCATAAACGCGAATGAATTGAAGCAGCTTCGCCAACGCGTTTCGCGCTTGCGGGTTGAACCGCGACTTCCCTCCCTCAGTTATCACGTATATAAGGTCGCTCATTTGAGACGAGCCCATCCAAAGTTCGATCTCACGTAAATAACCCAAAATCATGACCTTACGCGCTTGCTCGAAGTAGGGTTCTCTGCGTAAGGCAAAATCGACCAGAATATTGGTATCAAGCAGTACCTTCACCATGACTGCTTACTCTTCGACCAGCATTTTGACCTTGTGCTGCCTGATCTCTTCATCGGTCATCGATGAAAAGGCATTTGTTACTGGAATAGAATCAATAAATGAAGCTGCTTTTCTGACCTGCGCTTTAGTTCTTCGTGAGCTCCGCTTTTGCTTAAAAGGCAGCTCTTTTTCTTCGATCAGGTAGTCGTAAAGTTGATTGATCGCCTGCGAAGCCGAGATGCCCATCGAATGCAAAACGCGATTGCCTGCCTCTTTCTTTGCTTTGGACATGCGTCCTGTGACCATAACATCTGCCATCTCGGGCCCTTCATACTTTGTTGTACGTACAACAGTATAGCACATAATTGCCAGGTGCGGATTCTGATGAACGCATAGCAGCACCATCACTTTGACTTTCGATCTCCTAAGCATACGAAGGTGGCAAACTACCCGGCCGTTCGGCATCTTTTTAGCAACAGGCGGGGTGTGCTAGGGGTCGGGTAGTTTGTCATCTCAATTCGCGGCGTCGATCATCCCATAGATGCCGCGTGTCGCGACGCAATCCATCAGGGCCATCTTCTCGGGCGGGATCTTCATCCCACTCTCGGCCCATTCGATCACCATGTTTGCAATGGCCTGAGCCGTGAAGCGTTCGAAGAAGTCGAGCGCCTCTGCATCGAAGGTCTTATCCTCGCCCATATAGCCGTCTATCAGCAATTTCCAACTATCAAGGTTTCGCTGGCGCATGTAATCTCGCAAGGAATTCTGCCCACGATATTGGACGGCCTGACAATAGAACTCCGATTCCTCGTACATCTTCTTGAGGCATTGCTCCGTGATGCCAGACCAAGCATGCGTATGATGCCTGATGTAATTCTGAAGCGGCTGGATCACATCAATCTCAAACGTCCAATTGATCAGGTCGTAGATGTCGAAGAAGTGATTGTAGAATGTTCCCCTGCTTATTCCAGCAACCTGGGCCAACTCAGACACCGTGATGCTCATAAGGGGCTTTTCTCGCACGAGCTCTTTTAACGTGCGAGATAGTTCTCGTTTTACCAGATCATCGCGCTTCATGGATGCATCCTATCCGATGGATCACGATTCCCCCGTTCAGGCATGAGAATCGGTCTTCTTCCTGATTCTAACGCATCGCCCCCTCCTTCTCTTGCGGGCATCCTCTGGCGCATTGAACAATCGAGGCCCTGTTGTCAAATTCTTGAACACCCCCACCTGAAATGGCAGTTGTTCGACAATCCGCGCTCACGCGTTCAAGAGTTCGACAAGACTCCCTGCATTGATCATGGGAATCTCGCGCGGTGCAGAATATGCTGATCACAAAGGGGATCTACGGATCAAGGAAAAAGGAGGAGATCATGGAAGATTACGCGGGAAAGACCGTCGTCATCACTGGAGGGACATCGGGTCTCGGGTTTGCCCTCGCGAAGATCCTAGGAGAGCGCGGGGCTTCGATCGTCATCACGGGTCGTCGCGAGGAAAAAGGCGCGGAAGCCGTTGAGAAGCTCCAAGCAAAAGGTGTGAGCGCACGCTATCTTCGCCAAGATGTCAGCAGCGAAAGCGACTGGAACAATCTTGCCTTCACCGTTAAATCGGAGTTCGGCGGGGTCGATTACCTCTTCAACAACGCAGGCGTCATGCTGCAACCGAATGCGCTCATGAAGACGAGCCTGAGCGATTGGAAATGGATCATGGATACCAATTTCTGGGGATCGCTCTATGGCCTGCGCGTTTTCAGCGGCTTGATGTTCACGCAGCCCGAAGGCGGCAGGATCGTGACCACTGCTTCCACCGCTGGCGTTTCAGCGTTCTCTGGTTGGGCGCCCTATTCGGTGACCAAGACCGCGCTCGTTCGCCTTGTTGAGAATTATCAGGCAGAAGCGATCAAATTCGAGCTTGACAAGGTGAAATACAACGTCTCGCTACCGGGGGTCTTCGAATCGGAGATTGCCAATAGCACACTGCATCGCAACGAAGAGTACAACAACATCAACGGCAACGGGCAGGAGATGCCTCTTTCCGTCGCCCACACCGAATCGGGCGATCGTCTGGGGATGCTCACCGCAGAAGAGACCGCGCAGATCATCCTCGATCAGATCGATGAAGGGTGCTTCTATCTGCTACCTCACGCAGATCTGACCGAACGCGTGGTTACGCTCGAAGCTGAAGCGATCAACAACAACGGTCAGCCCTGCGATCAGGCGGTCGTGGATTTCGCGTTCTATGCCGAAAAACTGGCTGCACAAGGTATTACGGGCGGCTGCGACAACGTCGATCGCCTTACGATGAACTAGAAGGTGATGGTCATGTCATTCTTTCTCAACGACGATCTCGAACTGCTCAAGCAAAGCGCTCAGGAGTTCACCGAAAAATATGTCGCGCCCTGCGTGGCAGAGATGGAAAAAACCAACGAATTCCCCCGCGATCTCTATCTGAAGGCCGGCGAGCTGGGCTTTTTGAGCCTGATCGTGCCCGAACAGATTGGCGGCATGGGGCTCGGGCTTACTGCGGTAGGCGTGGTGACCGAAGAGATCGCGAAGGTCTCGCCGGCATTCGCGATCAGCTACTACGTCGATAGTTGCATGGTGAGCTATCTGATGGAATCGCCCAACCGCGAAGCGCTCCTGAAGAAGTATCTTCCTGGACTCATGAGCGGCTGGACCATCATGGCGGCTGGCATCACGCACCCTGAAGGATCGACCAACATCCCCGAGTGGCCTATTTTGGCGAAGCGCAATGGAGATGACTGGATCCTGAACGGCAGCAAGCTCTATGTCACGAACTGCGGAAAGGCCGACCTCGTTGCCTTTATCGGCCTTACCGAGGATCGCGAGATGCGCTGCTTCATCGTCGAAACCTCAGACCCTGGTGTGGATGACAATTACGTCGAAGAAAAGCTTGGACTTTGTGGCAATTGTTCCGGTTCTTACTTCTTGACCGACGTTCGCGTTGCAGATGACCATAGCTTCCCGAAGAACCCGCTTGATGGTTTCGGTCCTGGAAACGCGCTTTGTGCAGCGGTTGCGCTCGGATGCGCCGAAGGTGCGCTGGCGAAAACCATGGACTTCGTCCAGCATCGTAACCACAAGGGCCAGCCGATCGGAGCAAAGCAAGTGGTTGCCCATCGAATTGCGCGCATGTGGGGGCAGATCGAGCAATCGCGCGCGCTGATCTACGAATCGCTCGGCATGGCGGATAGGCTGATTGCAACTGGCGATACTTCGCTGGCAGCTGAAACCAAGATGCTCATCAGCACCTCAAAGTACACCACCTGCGAAATGGCGATAGATGTTGCGAAGCAGTGCGTATGGCTGCATGGTGGCTTAGGGATCGTCGAGGAAACGGGGATCTCGCGCTATCTTCGCGATGCCCAAACGCTCAGCATCGCAGATGGGACACCCGATCTTCATATCGAGTCGGTTGCGTTCTTGCTTGGGATGCCCGGTTCGCAGCTTACGATCTGATGCCCTGAGCAAGCGCGCGGCAAGATTCAAACGGCCGACCCCTCTTGTTTGGTGCACGCGACGATGATGCTGAGACCTTGCTGGCTTCCCCCCCCATTCAGCATGAGCCCCCTTCCTGATCGAGCGCACTTCTGGATTCCCCCGGAAGTGCGCTTCTTCCTGTGCAAGGCGACAAACTACCCGGTCGTTCGACATCTTTTTTGCTCGGATGACAAAGCTGCTCTGTCTTTTGGGAGTGTGCTAGGGGTCGGGTAATTCGATACATCAAAAATGTGTCGAATTACCCGACCCCTAGCACTTGATCGCATATCAGGACAAAGTCAGCGTCTTGACCTTGAGCTGCCTGATCTCTTCATCGGTCATCGACGACAGAGCGTTCGTTGCAGGGATGGAGTCTATCGATAGCTCTTCTCTCCTGAAAACAACGTAGCGGTTGAGGTTGCCAGGCTTGCCGTCGGCGGAGAAGGATTCGACCACCGTGGTATGCGGCGCGAGAGCGGCAATGATCCGGTTGATCTCTTCGTTTGGGAAATGATGGCAGTAACGATAGTTGCCGGGTTCGCTCTTCCAACCGAGGAAGTAGTCGTTAGGTTCGAGGGAGCCTTCGAAGAACGCAAGCGCTTCAGCGTGCGTCTGTTCGATCTTCGCTCTCTTCGCGGGGTCGTTCAGGAACTGCCAGAAGGAAACTACCAGATAGCCGCCAGGCTTCACCTGACTAAGCGCTTCGAGCAAGAACTGCTGGCGCAAATCGAAGCTAGGAATGTGGTGCAAAAAGCCGAACGAGACCACCAGATCGAAGGGGGTTGCAGCTGCAAACGCAGGAGTATTCGCGGGTTCGGCAGCAGACAGGCCATCAAGCAGGTTGCTCACAATGTCTTCGCAGGTGAAATGCACTTTTTTGGCAATATCTTCTTGACCGCTCGCAACAAGCGGTTCGCAATTATCCACCGCGAAGAACGACCAGTCGACGTGTGGATAGGTGTTCGCAAGGAACGCCTCGAAGCGCAGGTTGCCGCACGCGATATCAAGGACCGAATCAGCGATCTGGGCATCCATCGATTGACCGAGCGCTTCATCGAGTCCATCAAACCCGCACGCCGTCATACACCTGCGCCACCCCTCCCAGGGGGCCGTGCGCGTTTGCGAAAAGGAAGCAGCGTTGCGTTCGTAGAATTCGGTATTGAGCTGGCAGAGGGCTCGCACAGTATCACGATTCATGGCTAACCCTTCCTCACGAGCTTCACGAGCGAAAGCGCCAGCGAAGTGAGCGCCGCGCCAATGCACGCAGCGACAAGCATCACCACGAACGCGCGTACCGGGAACAGCAGGAACAGCAGCAGCACCGTCATGACGGGCTGACGCATGATGGCGCCCATAAGCGCCGCGCTGCAGATGCACAGGCAGCACACCGGGTCAGCGCCCGTGAGTAGCGCAAACCCATAGCCCAAGCAGATGCCCGCGAAGATGGTCGGAAAGAAATGACCGCCGCGCCATCCGAGGCGTAAACAGAGCGGCGTGGTGAAGACCTTCAGCACACCCGTAAGAATAAGATAGCCCGCGCCGAGCATCGTGTAGGTGCTCATGAGCGTTTCAGTTTGCGTTTCGCCTGCGAACATCACGAAAGGGAATACGATTCCGAGCGAACCCAAGATAAGTCCGACCAAGACCGCCTTTGCAACTGGATGGTCGCCGATCTTATGCGCGAGCGTGTCTGCGCACTTGTCGAACGCATGGTAGAGCAAGCCCACCGCACCGCCCGCCAGCGCCAGCGGAATGATGAGCGCGCGTTCGTACCAATCGATGGAGACCTCCGAGAAATGCGGCAGGCCTTCCCCACCGCCAAACACGCTTCCGAGCAGGATCATCACGCCGAACGCGCCGGCCGCCGCGAACGTGTAGACGATGATCTTCGTGGCTTTCGGAACCTCGATCTTGGTGCCCGCTTTCACCTCGTCGCAGCTGCCAAGAAGCGGCGCCGCCAGACCAAACAAAGGCGCATTGAACACAGCGGAGAGCACCGCCGCGGTGCCCGCCTGGGAAAGTTCGCGAAACTCCTTGCCGAGAAACTTCAAGCGATCGCCCACCCACGTGCAAAGCCCCGCGATCACGCCCGTCAATCCCGCTTCCGGACCGACACTGCCACCGAAGAGCAACGGCAGGAGCGCACCGCCCGCAGAGGCGCCGATGTGCTCGTATTCGTAGCGGCCCGTCTCCTTCACCTGCGCCATCACCTTGTTCAGGTCTTCGGGGTATGCACCAAAGCGGCGCTCGAAGAGGCCAATCGCCACGCCGCCTACCAAGCACACGGCAAGCGGCCACCACCAAGCACCGATGTGCTCGGGCAGCACGTGCCAAAAGAGGTTGATGCCGTGGTTGAGCAAGAAGAAGAACACCCACACGAACGCACCCGCCAGACCGCCCAGCACCAGGGTGAGTAAGGCGAAGACGACGCGATTGAGCACCGGACGCGTGCGGTTGGGAGCGGCGGTCGCGTCGTTGGGAGCAGTGCTCGCAGCTGTCGCACTGTTGGAAGCGCTACCAGCAGGACTCGACTGGCCGGGAGCGCCGCTTCTGGGAGCTGTCTGCTCAGAGGCGTTGCCCGGAGCCTTTTTGTGATCGCTGCTCATCGCGCGTCCTCATCGCGGCCCGCTTCTTCTTCAGCTTTGTCCGCAGCACGGAATTCTTCGATGAAGCCTGCGGAGAAGATACCTGCTGGAATGGCCACCACGCCGATCGAGAGGACCATCACCACGAAGCCGATGATGCGCCCGAACGCCGTAATGGGAACAATGTCGCCGTAGCCGGTCGTGGTCATGGTGGTGATGGCCCAGTACAAGCCCGTCCACACGCTGTCGAACACCTCGGGTTGCGCGGTATGTTCGGCTTCATACATGAGCACGCTCGAAGCTACCGCCAAAAGCGTGAGCACCATGAACGCCGCCACGATCTCGCGGCGTCGCTTCACGAACACGCGGCTGATGGTCTGCAGGCCGCGCATATAGCGCGAGATCTTGATCAGGCGCACCAGACGGATGATGCGAATCGCGTCGTTGAGCGCGTTCGAGGCAGGCAGAAAGAAGACGAAGAGCGCAGGGAACCACGCGAGGAAGTCGATAATGCCCATGAGCGAGAAGATATAGCGCACACGTGCGCGCGTTGGCGCAAGGGCAGGATAGACAAGATCGGCGATCCAAATGCGGCAGGCATATTCAGCGGCGAAGGCGATCACTGAAAGCACGCTGAATCCTAAGATGAGCGTGTTGAAATCGAGCGCTGCGTCGTTGTCCGGCACGCCGACTAAAAGAGCGTTCAACACGATCAAGACGATGAGCCCGATGCCAAGGAATTTGCCGAGCGGCGAGGCCTTCGCGGGATCTTCGAGCGCTACGTAGACACGCTGCTTGAACGGCTGCTTCGGCGCGTTCGGGGCGGCGGAAGCGTTTGGTTCAGTATGAGCGATTTCGGGTGCGGTCATGCAAACTGCCAATCAAACGTGGATGTTCAAAGTTTACCCGATGAACGCCCAAAAGGCATTTACAAGGTGACAAACTACCCGGTCGTTCGACACCTTTTTGCCATCTATCCCACGCAAGCAGCACGCCTATGGGGCACTTGTAATTACCCGCTTTCGCTGTTCGCTTGCCTTT
>UPYK01000017.1 GCA_900538545.1 uncultured Eggerthella sp.
ACACGAGCTCGGCTTCGTCCACCGCTTCTGGCGTGCGCAAGGTAATGGAAGATAAGACGCTCGCGAGCATCGCTAACAAATTCGCTGCTGATCTGTATGGCGCGAAGGTGTACGCGGAAAGCATCGAAGATCACTTCGGCAACCAGACCTCGTTCGCACTGATCGCGCGCACGGGCATGCCGGAAGTGTTTCCTGAGATGGACCGCAAGACCTCCATCCTGCTTTCCTTACAACAAGATAAGCAAGGCTCGCTTCTGATGATCCTTTCGGAATTCGCATATGCCAACATCAACCTCACGAAGATCCAATCTCGTCCTACCAAACAAGGGTTGGGCGATTACATGTTCTTCATCGATTTCGAAGGATCCGACCAGGATGTCGACGTGCAGACGGCGCTCAATTGCCTGCGCCTGAAACTGCGCGAAGTGAAGGTGCTCGGCTCCTACCCCATCATCTAAGGATTCAGTTTTCCTGTGGTTTGGTCAAAAGCAAAGAAGCCTTCGGCAGAGAGATCAGTAACGAGGGCGTCGAAGAGAGCTTGGTCGGTCTCCCCTCTCCCCTTCTCCTGTTCGAATTCATCGAGCGCACGTTTGGCTTCTTCGGTTGAAATGCCGGGAGCGCCAAGCACGATGCGAACGAGCTCGGCGCGCTTTTGACGCTTAGACCCTTCGAAGGCGGACTGCTTGGAATGATGCTTCGAGCGCCGCGAAGGATTGGGCATGATCGATTTCAGGTATGCCCCGTAATCGAGCAAAGCATAATACCATCCGCGCGGATCTTCTTTGCTGCAGGTCTCCAGCACGAGCGGCTCGAGCGTCTTATCGCTTACCCCTTCTTCATGAGGAAAGAGCTCGTGCAAGAATACGGTGCGAACATTCGTCTCGAGATAGAGCGCTGGCTCCTGATAGGCGAACGCCATCACGCCCCCTGCCGTAGCAGGACCGATACCCGGCAGCTTCAAGAGCTCATCGTAGGTACGGGGCAGCTCCCCTTTGAATTGGAGTGCACACTCTTCAGCAGTTCGCTTGAGCGCCAGCGCGCGTCGGTTGTATCCAAGCCCTTGCCAATGTTCGAGCACTAACGAAGTATCAGCAGAAGCGAGCGCATCGAGCGTAGGGAATGTCTTGAGGAATCGCGGCCAATACTTCTCCACACGCGATACCTGCGTCTGTTGCAGCATGATCTCGGAAACGAGCACAGCATAGGCATCATCGATATAGCGCCAAGCAAGATCGCGATGATGCTTCTTCCCTTCGCTCCACACCTTGCGAACGAAAGCATCGAGATCAAAGGTATCTTTTATGGGAGCTTCCACGAGCAAAAGCAGAGAGCTAGTACTTCGATTCAAGGATGCGGCTCACCTCAGGATGGCTCGCGCCCTTCTCGAAGAGATCGGCAAGCGTGATCGAAGAGAAGAGTTGCGCCACGAGCACATCAGCAGCACACCAAACCGCATTGAATTCGCATCCTGATGAACGATTGCAGTAATCACAATCGACCGAACAAGGCGACATGCCGATCGGTCCCTGCAGCGCCTCGATCACTTCCTGAAGGGTGACTTCATGCGGATCGCAATCGAGCGTAAGACCACCGCGCACACCGCGGATCGTCTTCAAAAAGCCCGCCTTCACCAGGTCGTGCTGGATGCTGCGTGCGAACGAATATGGCACGTCTTCCTTTTCCGCCACATCGGCGATCGAGATATAGGAATCCCCGCACTCGTAAGCCGAGCGCAAGATCCTACAAGCGTAATCGCAGCGGCGGGTGATATCCATCAGTCTTCTTTCAGTAGATCGTCGATGTTATCCATTGAACGATGGAATCGCTTCATAATGGTCTCTTCGATAGCCTTATACTCTGGCGAATCAAGCTCATGGAAATTGGAAAGGCGCATGTATACATCGTCGGTCCGCACTGCGCAGAAGCAATCCTTCGCCACGCTGCGGCGATAAGCCTCTTCGACCGACTCGGTGACAACCGCATACAACTCGAAGCGTGACATCCCCTTGGAGAACGGAACGAGCTTCGAAACATCAAGTCCGCGCATGGAAGGATGCTCCGCCTGCGCATGACGCCAGATATCCTTGCGCTCTTCGTCGTTGGGATAGTCGAGTTCGACCAAGCGGTAGAGCCCGAGCATCGGGCCGAAGAACGTATCGAGCGCATCGAGATTCGATGCAGAAACGAGCACGGTCACTTCGGGGTTCTCGATCGCTTGCTGGATGAACGCCATCGCCTCGCGTGCACCACGCGAAAGCTGCATCTGAAGGAAATCGGAAATATCGCCCGACCCAAAATCCATCCAAGGCAGATCCCATAGGTCAAGATCTTCCAAGATGAGCGCCGTAGGACCTTCGAAGCCGAAACGATTGAGCGAGGTTGAATCGGTGATCGCATCAGGCGAAGCCATAACGCAAAGCACTGACTGGCCTTGCACGTTCTGGTCCATGCGCATGCGAACAGCGGGAATGCCAAGCTCTCCCACCGTTGCCACCATGAAGTAGTTCGCATCTTCACGCGCAGCACCCGAGAAAACGAGCGTGCCGAGCTGCGGCATGCGCGAAACACCATGGCGGAAGTTGAGCATCTTCACGAATTCCTTGAACTGCGGATCGCGCATCCTGCCAACGCCGAGACGCTTCATCTCTTCGATAGCGCGCGAGAAGCCATGGATCGTGGAATAGTCGAAGTGTACCTCGGGCGCTTTTTTCTTCTTCTTTTTCTTGCCAGAAAGATCGATATGCGCGATCTTCGCACCCTTGAGGTTCGGCAGAGGGAACGCAGGCAGCTCGAGCGGCTCTTCGTCCGCTTCAGCTGTAGGGTTTGCTTCCTTCTGTTCGGGTTCGATCGGCTCAGCCTTCACTTCTTCAGCGCAATCGGATGCTTCCGCTGTTGACGCAGCATCGTTCTCATTCGAAGCACTATCGCTCTTGGAAGAGAGATCCAAGAATGAGAAGGGCGAAGGAACGTTGTCGTCTTCATAACGATAGAGCAGATCGGGTGGCAGATTGAACAGATCGTCGTTGATCATCTCAGCCATGTCTTCGATAGCTTCGCGCGAGAAGCCGAATTCTTCCAGGCGATCGAGAGCAACGTCTTGCAGCTGATCGGCCTTGCGCGAAAGCTCTTCGGCCGAAACGAAGGGCTTGAGTTTCTCGAAGATATATTCAGCAAGCGAATGCTGGCGCGCATCGACGGCAAGATCCCATGCCGCGCGCATGCCGTTCACGCTCTCTTCGCTCGGAACGATGTTCTCGAGGATAGATTGTTCGAAGGCCGCCAGATACAGGTGGATACCGAGTATGCGATCGCCTGATTCGACCGCATACTGCGCGCGCGAAAGGTAGTCGTGCGAATCGCTGAAACTATGATCATGAGATGGGATGTTACCGAAGTTGGAATCTTCGTTCATCTTCAATCACTTTCCTTATGAGCAAAGCGGCAAGGGACACTGCCGCATTCAAGCATTAAAAACACCAAATGATGGATACTCAATGCTACTAAACGGGTAACATTTATTCAATTCTCTCTACGATTATTACAAGAAACGAGCAAATCGAGCGCGTAAGGGGAAACCGTTGCCAAGCCATTTCCCGACCGAAGCCAAACGTTTTCATCGAGCGCCGACTAGCGTCAATGAGCACCGAACGTCGACCATCACCGATCGAGTGCCGATCAACGCCAATCGAGCACCTGCCAGCCTTCCTTTTCCGCATGGTGCTGAAGAGTTGGTCCCGGCGTGACTGCAGCAGGGTGTTCGGAAGCCGCGAGCAACGGAGCATCTGAATAGTGATCGCCATAGGCATAGGCGAGCTTCCAGCTATCCTTCCCATAGATCCGATCAGCGTGCTCCTTGATCTGGCGAAGCTTTTCAGCGCCTTCAACGGGCTTACCCTTCACTTCGCGCGTATAGCAACCGTGCTCATCGAGCTTCATGTCGGTGGCAACGTGATGATCGTAGGGAATATCACGCTTGGCGCGCACGATGATGGGATCGAACGTGGCAGAAACGATCCAGATATCACGCCCAGCAGCGATGTGCTCGCGCATGACCTGAAGCGCCTTGGGGCGAATGCGCGGCACGATCCATTCATCGTAGAACTTGTACATCTCCGCATCGGCTTCTTCTTCGGGCATGCCATCGAACGATGAGAACACCAAACTGCGCACCCATGCCTCGTTTTGCGGAAGATGCAGTTTGTACGCGATACCCCAGGTAAGGATGCGCAGAAGAACCGAGGTGCGCACCTGCCCTTTCTTCAGGAGATAGCGAACGAGCAGCACGGGGGAATTACCACTGATGCATGTGCCATCGAAATCGAACACCGCTATCTCACACGGAGCATCAGGTGAAGGTACAGCTCGATCATGGTCACGCTCGACCTTCAGCTGCGCAGCATCATCTACTGCCGAAGAAGGCTTCTGCGCCTCGAGTTCTGCTTCGGAGATGACCAAGCGGGCATTTTCGGACGACTTGCCCTTGATGAAGACAGCGACCCCTTCAGGCTTCGCTTCAATATGTTCTTCATTGTTCGCCATATGCGTTATCTAGTCGTCCTCATCGATGCAATCAACAAATTGCGAGTTGTGGAGTTCGGCATAGAAGCCGTTCTGCGCGAGCAGCTCCTCATGCGTGCCCTTCTCCACGATATCCCCCTCGCGAATAACAAGAATTATATCTGCTTGCCTGATCGTACTCAAACGATGAGCGATAACGAAGCTCGTTCGTCCTTCGAGCGACTCGCGCATCGCTTTCTGTACGAGCGCCTCGGTGTGCGTATCGATCGAAGAGGTTGCCTCATCGAGCACAATGATCGAAGGATTCGAGAGCATGGCGCGCGCGATCGTGAGCAGCTGGCGCTGACCTTGCGAGAGGTTCGTGCCGTCTTCCTTGATGACCGTGTCATAGCCATCGGGCAGAAGCTCGATGAAATGATCGGCCTGCGCGAGCTTGGCAGCCAGGCGAATGTACTTCTCCTTCGGGTCTTTTGCCCCGTAGGCGATGTTCTCGCGGATCGTACCCGAGAAGAGCCATGCGTCTTGAAGCACCATGCCGAAGTTGCTGCGCACATCGCTACGCGTATCGAGCGCGGTGTTCACACCATCGATCGTGATCGTGCCCGCATCGATGTCGTAGAAGCGCATGAGCAGATTCACGAGCGTGGTCTTGCCCGCCCCGGTCGGTCCCACGATCGCGACCATCTGTCCTGGTTCGACCTCAAGCGAGAAATCCTTGATGACCGGCTTTTGCGCATCGTAGCCGAAGCGCACGTGATCGAACTTGACCGCGCCCTTGCAAGGCTTGGCGATCTGCGTGATGGTGGAAGGATCGGGCTCGCTCATCTCTTCTGCGTCAAGCACCTCGAAGACGCGCTCGGATGCGGCAAGCGTGGCCTGGATGGTGTTGGCGATCGAAGCGATCTGCGTGATAGGCATCGTGAACTGACGCATGTACTGCACGAACGCCTGGATCTCGCCGACCGTGGCGATCCCGCCAGTGATGTAGAGCACGGCGCCGATGATGCAGACGAGCACGTAGCCCAAGTTGCCAATGAAGCCCATAACAGGGCGGATCACACCGGCGAGGAATTGCGCTTTCCATGCTTGTGCGAAGTATTCGCCATTGCGTACGTTGAATTCATCGATGGCAGCATCTTCTCGCGTGAACGATTTCACTTCAGTATTGCCGCTGTACATCTCTTCGATGTGCGCGTTGAGCTTGCCGAGCGCTTTCTGCTGGCTCTTGAAGTAGCGCTGCGAACGCGTTGCGATACCCACCGTGGCCAGAAGCGAGAGCGGCAGCGTGGCGAACGCAACGAGCGCCAAGATCCACGAGATCGAGAACATGAAGATGACCACAGAAACGAGCGTGACCACCGCCGAGATGATCTGCACGAGCGTTTCTTGCAAGGTAGAAGAGATAAGGTCGACATCGTTGGTGACGCGCGAGAGGATCTCTCCCTTAGGGCGGCCATCGTAGTAGGAAAGCGGCACGCGATCGAGCTTCGCCTTCATATCGCGACGCAAACCATAGATGACTTCCTGGGTCACCTTCGCCATGATGAATTGGCAGATGAACTGGCAGATCGAATAGGCCACGTAGAGCAACACGAGCGTGAGAAGGATGCGGTTGAACGCGATGAAATCGAGTCCACCAGTGCCTGCCATCACGCGTTCGAAGGCGCTGAACACTTCGGTGGTTGCTTGACCGAGCACGAGCGGAGAGACCGTATTGCACAGCGTTCCTGCCACCGTGAAGATGAATACGATCACCAGAAGCGGGATGAACGGCTTCAAGCGCGCAACAAGGCGACGCAGGGTCTTCGAAGCGTTCTTCGGTTTTTCCTTGCGCCCTGCACCGTGAGGGCCGTGCGGTCCGTGCGGCGGCATGCTATTCACCTCCCCTATCGTCTGCGGTGCTCGCATCTGCCTGAACTCCTGAGGAGAGCTCTTCTTCCGAGAGTTGAGAGAGCGCGAGCTCGCGATAGGCCAGACACGACAGGAAGAGCTCGGCATGCGTTCCGCACGCTTCGATGGCTCCTGTCTCGTTCAGCAGGATGATCTGATCGGCACCCAGCGCCACGTTCACTCGCTGAGTTACGGTGAGAACGCTCTGCCCCTCAAGGTGATCCTCGATTCCCGCGCGCACCCGCGCATCAGTCTTGAGGTCGAGCGCCGAGAAGGAATCGTCGAAGATGTAGAGATCGGCCTTGCGCAAAAGACCACGCGCGATAGCGATGCGCTGACGCTGACCACCTGAAAGGTTGCCGCCACCTTGTGCGATCTCAAAATCAAGGCCACCTGCCTCTGACGTGATGAATTCGGTAGCTTGCGCGATCTGCAGTACCCGCCACAGCGCCTCATCGCTTGCATCGGGATCGGCGAAGCGCAGATTATCCGCCACTGTACCCGTGAACAGGAAGGACTTCTGTGGAGTGTAGGAAACGCGCGTGCGCAAGACGGAAAGCGGGATGTCCTTGATCGCAACGCCATCGAAATAGATCGTACCTGCACTTACATCATACATGCGCATGATGAGGTTGATCAGGCTCGATTTGCCCGAACCTGTCGGTCCGATAAGGGCGGTGATCGTATTGGGCGCAAGCTCGAAGGTAAGATCGCTCAAGGCATCCTTCTTCGATTCGGGATAGCGGAAGCTCACATGATCCATCTTGAGAATCGGGACTCTGCGCTTCTGAGCGGGTTGCACCGTGGTTTCTTCAGGAATATCAGCTCCGAGTGTTCGCAGTGCGCCATCTTCCGCGGTTTCTGGCAATGGTGTCGGCATAGCGACATCTTCAATGGTCGATTCGGTCGAGAGCACAGCATTGATGCGCTCAGTTGCCGCCAATGTTCGCGGCAGGATAGCAAAGATCATCGAGATCATCATGAGCGACATGAGGATGAGCGTCACGTATTGCACGAGCGCCATGATCTCGCCCGCGGTGAGCGTACCAACATCTATCTGCCCTGCACCGAAGTAATAGAGTGCAACGATGGTCAGGTTCACGATGAACATGAGCAGCGGCATGACCGCGCCCATCAGACGACCGACCTTGATGTAGGTATCCGCCAAGTCGCGATTGACCTTGCCGAAGCGCTTGCGCTCGAAGTCTTCCTTGTTGTACGCGCGAATCGCCCGGACGCCCTGCAGCTCTTCGCGCATAACGCGGTTCACCGCATCGATGCGGCTCTGGAGCGAACGCAAAAGCGGCATGCCGATCTTCAAGAACAGCGCCACGATAATGATGATGACCGGGATCGCCACGAAGATGAGCAGCGCCATTTCGGCGTTCGTGAGAAATGCCATGACCACCGCACCGATGAACATGACCGGGGTCATGACCGCCATGGTGATGAGCATCTGCAGGAATCGTTCGACCTGCTGGACATCGTTGGTGTTACGCGTGATGAGCGTGGAGGCACCGAAGGTCTCGAATTCCGCTAGAGAATAGCTCTGCACCTGCGAGAAGATGGCGGCGCGCACATCGCGGCCGAACCCCATGGCTGCCCGCGCCGCGCAGAGCGCCGCGATGACCACACATACTACCGAACCGATCGCCCAAGCCAGCATCTCGAGGCCACGCACGATCACGTAGTTCAAGTCTTTGTTGTAGATGCCCGTATCAACGATGCGCGCCATGATATCGGGCAGCTGAAGTTCGGCAACTACCTGCAAGAAGGTGAAGAGGATCGCAGCTATAACAAGCTCGCCAAACGGCTTCAAGTATTTCTTGAACAGCTTGAACAACGAATTTCTCCCTGGATTGCAGATCGGGCTGTTGAGGACTGCGCGAAAGCAGCTACAAAACCATGCTCTCTAGGGTACACCAAAAGCAGCAGCTATATTGAGACCGAAGAGCCAATAGGGATTCTTATCACAAGAGCATCATCTCGCATCTCGTTGCAGATGACAGGGGTGATGAAAGCTGCTGTATTTTCCAGGCGCGTTCGATACAATCCTAATAATGTAAGCGATACCCACACGCCACAAAAAGGGGTTACGATGTTCAGACCAATGCGCAGAAGCAAACAACAGCTTCCTCACGAAGAAGCACTCGCTATCCTGCAAGAAGGGAGCACGGGCATCCTCGCTCTTTCCGGCGATGATGGCTATCCGTACACGGTCCCGCTCAACTATCTCTATGTTGAAGCCGATGAGCCTGAAGCGCTCGGCAAGGTCTACTTCCATTCCGCAAAAGCAGGCCACAAGATCGACGCGATCGAGCGCGATCCCAAAGCAAGCTTCTGCGTGATCGCAGACGACACGGTGCTTCCCGACAAGTACTCCACCGCCTACAAAAGCGTTATCGCGTTCGGTACGGTTCGCCTTATTGAAGGGGATCTGGCGCATAAAGCGCTTTTCGATCTAGGTGATAAGTACAACCCTCATCACGAAGACCGTACGCTCGAAGAGGTCAATTCCGCCGAAGATCGTTGTGCCATGATCGAATTCACGATCGAACACCTTACGGGCAAGGAATCGCACTCCTACCGCAAGCAACGCGAGCAGCAAGAATAGCCCGATGCGCAGTACTCACATCGTTCAGCCATAGTAAGTACGGTATCCGAAATCATCGTAAAAAAGCCTGCACAATGGGTGTGCTACTATGGCAGCATGTCTTCCTCTGAAAGAAATATTGCAACCCCCCTTCCCGATTTTATGCAACTTGCCATCGATGAAGCCCGTCAGGGCATTGCCGCAGGTGATAGCGGCCCATTTGGATCTGTCATCGTAAAGAATGGGGAGATCGTGGGGCGAGGCCACAATCGCGTGATCGCGAGGAATGACCCTACCTGCCATGGAGAGATGGAAGCCATTCGCGCTGCCTGCCGCAATCTTAATACCTATGACTTAACCGGTTGTGAGCTTTACACTACGGCTGAACCCTGTCCAATGTGCTTGGGCGCGATTCTATGGTCTAACATCTCTGCTGTCTACTACGGCTGCACACGCCAAGATAGTGCCGCTATTGGGTTTCGTGACGAAGCCTTCTATCGCCAACTAAACAGCGGGGAAACACCAACGAAGATTCAAGAGCTCGACCGTTCTGCATGCCTTGAGCTGTTCAGCGATTATGCCGCTAAAGAAGCCCAACGCTACTGATTTCAATGCACAGGACGGCATCTCGAAATAGTTTCGGGCCTTACATCGAAAAGGAGATACTATGGGCGCATTCGCAGATCGTGTCTTTGCAGTGGTGAAACAGATTCCGCGCGGCAAGGTGGCAACCTACGGTCAGATCGCGCGCATCATCGGCGCACCTCGCGCTGCGCGCTATGTCGGCTACGCCTTGCGCGCTAACCCCTCTCCTGGCACCGAACCTGGATCGATCCCTTGCCATCGCGCGGTGTTCAAGGATGGCCGCATGGCAACTGGTTTCGCTTTCGGTGGTCCCGAGATCCAACAGCAGATGCTCAAAGAAGAAGGTGTGGAATTCGACGAAGAAGGCAAAGTGGTGATGGAAAGCTTTCTTTGGAATGGCGTTCCCGCCGATGAATCAGGCTTACCCATGGGGCCACCCAGTGATTTCGACTGGGAAGCAGAACTTGCCGAAAACCCCCTTCACGACTGCGAAACCTGCAAGCACCCCCGCCCCGATTGCCAAAAGGGCATTTCAAATTAAAAGAAAAACCTCGGAATAATTCCGAGGCTTGCATTCAGACTGGCGGAATGTACGGGACTCGAACCCGCGACCTCTGGCGCGACAGGCTAAAGAGTTGCCAATAAGCTGAATGAGATCAATGACCCTCTCGCGCCACTGTCCTGTTCAGGTCGTACTTCCACTGTTTCCACCATCCGAATGCGGTAGCCTTATTAATTCCAGCATCCGTATAATACCTTTGGAGCTTTTCTAGATTGTGATAAAGCTCATACTTTGTTGTTTCTTCAACCTCGTCGTCTAGCAATGTCATGCTTACAAATTCTACAACCGTATCCCATTGTGAGCGAAAAGCCTTTTCGTCATTCTCATATTTTTCCAAACGATACACTTCGGGATAAATATCGAGAATCTGTCTCAGAAAACCGCCTTCTTGCCACATCTCAAGCTCGATAGGATCGAAATCAGATTCAGTTTTTAGCTTGACTGAAAGCTCGATCATAGTCCTACCACCCACGACTTCAAAACGTTATCTATGCGTTCTATAACATTTGGGTCAGTAACAATTCGAAGATCATCGCTTTCGGTGCCAACCCGCTCATTGATCGGTTCATTTAACCCCGATTCGTATTCAATATGAAGGTCATCGAAGAATATATTGCCACCAAGTAAATCCTTTTCTTCGGCCTTTAACAGAGCTTTACCATTTCTGTGAACTTGCATCCCTACGACAATCTGATTATTTACCGGATCTACCGTGAACTTAATGTATTCATCAAAGTATCTAGGCGAACAGTCGCGCAACCATTGGGGATCAACATTATCGGTAAGCAATACGCCATAACGAGGGATGTTTGAATTCTCAACGTTATTCATACGACCCTTCCTTCCGATACTCATATTTCAGAAATTGAACGTTACCAATTATATCGAAGCGGCAAAGCCGAACCAAAACAACCATGAACAATTTTCCTCTGGAATGACATTCCCGCCGATGAATCAGACTTACCCATGGGACCGCCCAGCGATTTCGACTGGGAAGCAGAGCTTGCTGAAAGCCCACTTCACCACTGCGAAACCTGCAAACGCCCCCGCCCCGATTGCCAGAAGAATTCCAAGAATTAGCGAGTGCAATGCTGTCTTAAATTTCCACGATTGCAAGATTCACGCACTCCAAAGCTTCTTAATGCTTACTTTGTTATGATGGGTTCATCGTCGGGGTCATTTCAGGCGTAAGCCCAATGGAGCCGTAAGACCAACACGAGGCACCCACAAGGAGTGGAATTTCTGGATAAGTGGTTTCGTTGTCCATCTATTTCCCTTCATTGAAAATGGAAACTAAGAGTATACCCTAAAGGCGCTAGAGAGCTTTGCATGATAAAACACACTGCAATGGGTACTGACTCATGATGTAGCTCTCATACCGCCAGTATTCCTGTTCTTAGAATTTTGGTATGCATAAAACTAAAAACCAGGAGTCGCGCTCCTGGTTTCGCATTTAAACTAATCTCTGCTAAGAATAAGTACATTATTGAGCATTCTTGTTAGATTCGATCACCTCTTTTGCTTGAGGAATTAACTCGACCGAAAGCAGCTCGCCGTTTTTGATCAACGTATTTACCTCATCAATGAATATTCCATTGACTTTATAAGAGGGATTTTCAACGACCTCTCGAGCGGAGTCAATAGCCCAGTTTTTTACAAGCGCTTTTAGCTTTTCATCTTCGCTCGCTGATTCACTATAGGTCTCTTCTTCGTTCAAATCAGAAAACGCTGTGAATAATGAGATATCTCCATCCGCCCTATAATTGAAGTAGAAATACGCATCACTTTTTACTCCGAGCGCACCTCGAGCCCGAAAAGAAGCATGAAGTACAAAGTCGATCTTTCCATCATAATATGCATCGATAAGTTCAAAGGAATCTGGTTTTGAAAGGGTGTCGAACAAAGATTCATAAACCTCTGCCGAACACCAAGCTATGATATTGCCTATAGCTATTTCTCGTTTTTCGCTTTCATCCGCAACTTCATACGCCTCTTCATATTTACCTTGCTTAATTAAGCTCTCCGGCGTCAGAAGCACGCGAGGCAAGAAAACTGCACAAAGTATAATTAAAACTACTCCGCCAATAGCGATTCCGAATAAAGCATTTTTAGAAAATCTTTTTTTCTTAGAAGAACTTTTCTCGCCTTTATCAAAAGAAGACTCCTGAGCAGATTCAGTTTTTTCATTGCCGTTTGTATCCAAATGGCTATTCCTTTCTGTTGCTAATACGAGTTTTAACAACATGCAACATCATCTATTGCTCCGACAAAGCCTACTGCTTCTTATCCGGTATTTCGTTTGTAAGCTTCTTAAGAGCTTTTGCACAAGCATCATCTGCAGCGTTGAAATTCGTACTATACGTCTGCAATGATCCTGACGGATCAGCCGCTAAATCAACCAAATCTTCTACCGTACTTGCAAATTCTTTTGCAGCATCATATGCGTCTTCCAGTTCTGGATCAGGAGGATTTTTTAACTTCCCCATAAGTGATTCCACTTCACTCATATATGACTTCATGTTTGCAATCTTTGTTTTCACATCGGAATCTGCATACAATTTCGCTAAGGCTTCATTAAAGTCTGATGCATGATATTTTTCAATATCAGCATCCCATGTTTCATCTGCATCCCAGATAGCAGCGCGCCAAACACTATTCGTAGTGTTACCAATTCCCTCGGCAAGCGAGGCTGCTTGCAGCCCATTCGATGACAGGCTATCCAAATTATCAATATACTCATTGTATTTCTCTGTTGCCTGAGCCTGCATGCTCAGCACTACACCAACGATAATAGCGACAACAAGAACGACAGCACCTACAATTATTCCTGTAATTGCTTTTTTCCCTAGTTTCTTTTTATTCTCCTTCTTCACCGGCGGCTGAACTGCTTTAGTCTGAGACATCCCTGCTGTCTCTGCTTCGAGGTTTTCCCGCCCATCAGAATACGACAAAATCTTTTCTTCTTGCTGTTCGCCTGCTCCCTCATGAGTAGACACGGATTCAACCTCATTACTCGTTAGAGGCGCATCCGGGTATACGGCTTCTTCCGAATTTTCAATTTCTGAATCTTTAGATTTTTCATCCATTGCAACCATCCTCGTTTGTATTTCAAATTAGATTAATAACTTGTAAGCCTGTTGTCTTTCTGTGCCATACGAACCACTGACTCCTACGATGCTCAGGGGATTTGCCTGGGTCAATGTCTTCGATTGGACTAAAGGATTCTAATAGATGACTCAACAGTATTCGTGTATGACTTCTGCAGATTCTCAAAAGATATCGTTACCACTATATTTCCATCCATTGAAAAGCAAACTTCTTTTTCCTTGCTCTCTTCAGTACCGTCTTCATAAAGATCGGCAGAAGACATGTAATGCCCTCGCGACATTTCCTTTATCTTGATGTTTCTGTATTTATATGTTGCATCCTTCGGAGGTTTATCAAAATAGGTGGAGACAAATGTATCTGCACCTAAATACGGGCTTATCTCGGTAGAATGAATATATATCCCAGAGCTAGTCCCTCCTTTATCTGGGAAAAAGGTCTCATTCCCCATATCATCACTAAAAGATTGCACGCCATCGCTTGACATCCCCTCAGGTATATCCATCTCGAATGCACCATTCAAGCACGCAGTCTCCACTGTATTGGCCACCTTAAACGGCTCAACTGTCTGTGACGAGCAACCCACAAGGACAAACAAAGCTACAACTAGCCCTGCCACAAACATGATCGAACTAAGGTGATGTTTTGGTTTGGTCATATCGCCTCGTTTCGCTTCAAATTCTGAAAGCATAATTTGTAAACCTCATCAGAGCCTAAACATGTATTGATTCTGATTTAGACAGAGCAATGCCTGCGCTTTATCAAAGCAAGTTTTTTATTTGGCTCAAGATTTACGAAATATATTGCTCCTTTCGTCTTCCCTATCCAATAGATAGCTATGAAAGGAGTTTTGCAAGCATGAAGGAAAACGCCCACACATAGCTTGCTACAGCCAATGGCTACACAGAAAGTAGAACCAAAAAGGAATGCAGGCGTTCTCCTGCACAGGTTCTAAATCTGTGTATTCACTGGCAGCAAATCTGCTGTCTATGGCTGTAGCAGCTATATTCTACCCGATACTTATTAAAAAACACACAACAAGGGCTTTTTAATCCCTACCAAGCCCCTATGCTCCCTTTTTAGCTAAGTCTTTTACCTTTGAAACATTTGCAGGCAGCACTGAACGGCAGATTAATCATTTCTTAATATCCGTAATTTTCTGAATGAGAAAACATCGAAAATCTTGATGAGCTTCAGCTTTTCCAGGTAACAAAGCTTCATAAAACGAAAGCCCTATAAGTTTTCAAGCAGCTCTTCGCCATAAAGATCGATCAGGCACGAAAGAAGATGCATGAATTCAGGAATATATCGATCGAGAATAGCCGTTACAAGCCTTTCAGCAAGGGCTGAATCGTACACATGCTCGGAAGCATTGCGATCATTGAGCATCGAGAGCCAGACTTTTTCATCGATAAAATCATACGCAGTATAGGCAGACTTGATAACGCCACGCGGCGAGCAAGTAGCCACACTCATCTTCCCCTCATGCTGGAGCGTTTTATAAAGAAGCCTCCATGAGAGCTCAAATTGCATCGCAAATTTATAGATTATCCCGCTTTGGATAAATTCGTTGTCTAGGTCCTGTTCAGACGCATGGCGGAGCACAGCAAGATTCGCACGATAGCTCTTAAACTTGCTCATGGAGCGCCACGCCTTCCTGCTGGCTACCACTGTGCAGCTCAAAGCTTACGCTACTATCCATATCGATAGAACAATGAAAAAAGAAAAAGCCTCGGAATAATTCCGAGGCTTGCATTCAGACTGGCGGAATGTACGGGACTCGAACCCGCGACCTCTGGCGTGACAGGCCAGCGCTCTAACCAACTGAGCTAACACCCCGTGCTTTATCAGCGTTGATTATTATATCCATAAAAGGAGCCGAAACAAGCCACAAAAGCAAAATTTCCGCCCACAGGAGCAAACGGTCACAAACGCCTGCTATCTTAGCTACCCTACCGCATACGCCAACGAACAAGACGAGCTGATCTTGCGATCGTTTCGAGCACGCGTGCGGCGCTTGCGCGAGTAGCGCAGCACGGTGGTCAACAAGCAAATCGCCGCAAAACATGCGGCGATTACGCAAGAGGCTTATGGTGAATAGGATGAGGCTTCTACCGAGCGCGCTAGTTCTTCGCACCGCGATTGCGCTTGTGATAATCCATCGCGCCCTTGAGCGCACTTTGCGCGACATCACCCGCAACGCCGACCGCCTTCGATGCGGCTCTGCGTGCGACCGGACCCGTCGCATCACTCACTACCTGATAAGCACGTTGGTTGCGAATCTTCATCGCGACATCGGAAGCTGCATTGCCTGCCTGCGAGAGCATGCCAGCCACACCAGCGATGCTACCGCCCTGCTCGAAATACGTGAGCGCTGCTTCGCCGATCGCGAGCGTGCCAAGATACCCCATGCCACCCTTCACGAGCCAGCCGAGCGCAGGCACGAAGCCTGCAACCTTGCGCGCGATGCCGCGGCACACGAGCGCACCAGCGATGGTGGGAATGATCTCCTTGATACGATCCTTATCGAGCGGTTCGCCATACGCTGCCGCGATCTGAAGCACCATCTTGATCTGGTTGAGCGTCATAACGGGCAGATCGGCGCCAGGAACGAATACGAGCACGCCAATGCCGGCATTCTGCGCAGCGGTGAGCTGAATCGCATCTTGTGCAAGCGGACGACGAACGAACGGATAGGCCAGCGAGAACGACAAGCGCTTCTCGCGATCGTGATCGATGATCCATGAACCGATCTTGTCGGCAAGTTTGCCCTTGATCTCTTCGTCGAGCGGCTGTCCTGCAGGAAGCGAGATGAGCGCATCGCTCGGAAGCGGATGGCCCGCATCCTTCGCGCTCTGGATAACCTGATTGCCATGTTCAGCGATAACGAGCACGGGGATATCTGCTTGGCGGATGGTTGCCGCGATCGCGCCAGTCTCCGAAGTCTGACCCGCCGCCATGACCACCAGATCAGTGCCTTCCATAACGGAGATATCCTGCGAGGGATAATAGCCCACGGTCAAGCGTGAATTCACCGAAGATGAGCTGAAGCCCGAACGCACGAACACCTGAAACTCAGGGGACGCGGTTTCATCGAGCAAGACTTGAACGGAAACGACCGTCTTACGCGCACGCTCGATATCGAGCGCTTCGGTGATCAGTGATTTGATATCGATCGATTTGAAATCGAACATGCTTTCCCCCTCCTGGCAGCGCGCTGGTTATTGCGGTGCCTTTTCGCTGTGCGCCCAAATGGAATTGATGAGCCCCAACATTACAAAGTTTACCAGCATGAAAGATGAACCGTAACTAATAAATGGTAACGGAATGCCCGTGATGGGCATGAGCCCCACATCCATGCCGATGTTCTCAAGAATCTGGAATACCCACATGCCCACGATGCACACGACGATGATCGTGCCGAAAAGATCGGGAGCATTGCGCGCAACCCGGATGCTCGTCACGATAAGCCCAAGATAGAGCGCCAGCAGAAGAAGCGCACCCACGAAACCGAACTCTTCAGCAAGCACGCAGAATACGAAGTCGGTCGGTGCTTCTGGCAAGAAGCCGAGCGAAGACTGCGTTGCTTGCATGAAGCCTTTGCCGAAGAAGCCGCCCGAGCCGATAGCGATCTTCGCCTGCTGCAAGTTATAACCATCGCCAGAGAGGTCGTAACTCGAGTCCATGAACACGAGCAAGCGACTGCGCTGGTAATCCTTGAGCAGCACATCGCTGCCGAAGAGCCCATCGAGAATCGGGTCGAGCATGAACACGCCCACTACCAGCGCCGCAAGAATGGCAGCGGTCGCCACTAAAAAGCGCCAATTAGCCCCACCGATGATGAGCGCGAATGCGGCGATGCAGAGATACACCAAACCTGTTCCCATGTCGGGCTGCGTCATGACACAGATGAACGGGATAGCCAAGATGCCGAGCGCCTTAAGGTATTCGCGCAGGTCATCGAGGCGCCCGCCATAGCGCGACATGATGCTTGCCGCTAGAAGCACCACCGTGATCTTCGCAAACTCGCCAGGCTGCATACTGAAACCGCCGATGCGGATCCACGAATTCGCACCGTTCACTTCCCTGCCGATGAAGGGCAAGTGGGGCGAGAGCAGCAAGATAACGTTGATCACCACAAAGAAAGTCGTGAAGCCCGAAAGCGCACGGTAATCGAAGCGGCTCACGAGCACGAAGAGCACGATGCCGATGACCACGCCCACCACCTGGGTGGTGAAGTTGAAGTCGGAATCGGAAGAGGTAGCCGAGAATTGCACGATAAGGCCGTAAACAACGAGCGCTGCAAAGCACGCAACGAAGGGCAGATTGAAGTACTTGAACCGATGCGACTTGAAGGTCTTAGCTAACTCTGGGTCGCGCGGTTGAACGGAATCGATCTCGACCATCTCACTCATTCGATTCACCTCCTGCCTGCTGCGGCTTGCCTGGCGTGCCCACTGATATCTTCTTGTAGTCGATGGTAACACCGTTGGAATAATCGATCGCTGCCTTCATCACGCGCGCGGCCACCGGCGATGCCACCGCACCACCCGAGCCACCTTCTTCGATACAGAGCGCAAGCGCGAAGCGCGGATCTTCGTAAGGCGCATAGCAAGCGAACCACGCGAAGTCCTGCTTGCCCGCAACCTCAGCCGTACCGGTCTTAGCAGCGAAGGTGAAATCATAGCTCGAGAAGTCATTCGAGACATCATGATTCTCCGTTGCAACGCCACGCAGCGCATCGCGAACGATCTGATAGTTCGCTTCGCTCACATCAGGTGTGGCGTTTTCGACCACCGGTGCCTCGACCACTACCTCACCAGCAGAATTGCGCACCTCTTTCAGCAGGTGCGGCTGCAAGAGCTTACCCGTTGCCACTGCCGCATAGCCGCGCGCGACCTGCAGGGGCGTGACGAGCACGTAGCCCTGACCGATAGCCATGTTCGAGATATCGCCAGGGAGCCACTGCGCTTCGGTAGGAACATCGCGGAAGTAGTCCGACTTCCATTCAGGCGTGGGAATACGCCCTTGCGCCTCGCCCGCCAGATCGATATTCGTGAGCGCCGAATAGCCGAATTCCTTGATGAAGTCCTGCATGGCCTCATCGCCGATCGCATTGCGCGCATTGTAGAAATCGCGCGCGATCTCATAGAACACAACGTCGCAAGAAACCACGATACCTTCGCGGAACGTGAGCCAACCATGGCCGCTGTGCTCCCAACATTTCTGCGGGTACTCTTCACCGAACCCCGTCCAGGTACCTGTGCAGTTCCATGCCTTGGTCGCATCGGCGAACCCATAGGTAAGGCCTGCGAGTCCCGTGAACGCCTTGAAGCACGAAGCAGCCGGGTACGTGCCCGCGATCGCACGGTTCATGAGCGGATAGTGAGATTCCTCAGTTTGGTAAGCATCCCACATGTCTTGCGAGATACCACCGATGAAGTGTTCAGGCTCATAGGATGGATAGTTCGCCATGGCAAGCACGCCACCCGTCTTCACATCGATGCACACGAGCGATGCCGCGGTTCCTGTTCCACCCTGCACGAGCTCGCGCAACGCCGTATCGGCGACATATTGCACTGGAGCGGCGATCGTGAGGTAGATGTCGTTGCCCTTGGCAGGATCGGATTCGCTCACGACCTGCTGGATCTCGCCCGAAGCATCGGTGATGAACGTACGCTGACCATGGTCGCCAGCAAGCACGTCATCATAAGACTGCTCGATGCCCGCCTTGCCGACCGCGTCACCCATCTCGATATCGCGTCCTTCAGCAACATTCTCCAGATCTTCTTTCGAAGAAGCGCCTGTATAACCGAGCACATGAGCGGCAAGAGCACCGTAGGGGTAGATGCGATCGGAACGAATTTGGGTGGATACGCCAGGAAAGGCATCACGGTGTTCATTGATGTAGGCCACGTCGCGCAAACGCACGTCCTTTGCGACCACGCGCTGCGATTGTGCACCGGTGGAGGCATCGAGGATGCGCGCGCGCACCACATCGTAGGGAATGCCCAACAGGGCCGAAAGACGCAAGATGACGTTCGTATTGTTCGCAACATCAGCATCGGCAAGCACGGTCTGCACCTGACGATTCGTTACCAAGGGCACGCCGTCGCGATCATAAATCACCCCACGCGGCGCAGGAGTGCGCACGGTGGTGTAGAGATTCGATTCAGCTTCGCGCTGGTAGCTCGCCGAGCTCACCACTTGCAAGCCGAAGAGCTTCACGGCAAGCGCGCTGAAAGCAGCCGCAACGATGATCCCGACCGCAAGGAAACGATTGCGTTGAGCATTGGACGTGCCCGAGGAGGTGGTGCCCGTCGCAGAATAAGAAGTGTTGCCGATGCTTGCGCCATCGACCTTCGGAGCTTGCGCTGAAATACCTACTGAAGAGATGGAGCGCACGCCCATCTTGTTGCGCATGCGCACATGCGAAGTAGACGAACGCCAGCGGAAGAACACCACGAGCGCGATAGCGATAAGAACGAGCGATATGACAACGACAACGATAGTGGCGAGCATGGCACGTACCCCTTAGCGGAAACGTTGTTTTTTATCCACCGTCCACGCTTCATTGCCCGACGAAACATCAGGGAATTTGCGCGCCACCAAATAGAGAAGAACACACAGAATAAGGTTGAAGATCGTTGCCGGAAGAGCGCGCGCTGCGATCAGATCGAAGAACGCCGCCGGGTACCCCAGAACGAGCTGCACGATAACGACGATCATCTCATAGAACAAAAGCGATACCGCACACGAGACGAGTACCATGGCAATGCTCGATTTATCGAGCACCTCGAACACACGCGAGAGCGCGAATGAGATGATGAGCAGCAGTAGCGGCGTGAGCCCAAAAGGAACTTGGGTGAACAGGTCCGATATGATGCCCATCACGAAGGCATAGACATAGGTGGTGTCTTCGGGACGCACGATCGAGAGCACGATCACGAAGGCAACGATGAAATTCGGAACGACCGAATAGATGGCGATAACGGGTGCGACCACGACCTGCAGCAAGACGACCACGGCCGCAGAAACGAGAGGAACGAGCTTTTCACGCATGGCTACTCCCCTCCTTCTTGGTTCGGTTCAGACGATCCGCCCGAAGACTGATCGCCGCCCTGTTGGTCGCCGTTATCCCCGCTTGCTGCCCTGCGACTCGCAAGCGTTTGGGGATCGACAGCCCGCACGATCGCTTCGTTATCGGCAGCGTTGGCATCGCCCATGCTGATAACGACGAGCGCTTCAGAGATGTTGTTGAACGATGCATTCGGCGTGACCACGATCGTACGCGACGCACTGCCAGGGCGCTGCTCGATCTTGGTGATCATGCCTACGACCAGACCACGGTAATAGCCGCCACCAAGACCAGAGGTGATAACGACATCGCCCTCTTTGATCTCGACGTTGTCGTCGATGCCTTCAAGGTAGAGCGTGCCTTCGACCGAGCCACGCAAGATGCCTTCAGCGCGGGACGATTGCACGAGCACCGAAACGCCACTCTGCGGATCGGTGAGCAAGCGAACATCGCACGTAACGGGCGTGGTCGAGATCACCTGACCGATAACACCCGTGGCACCCATGACCGGCATGCCATTCTTGATGCCTGATGCGCTACCCGCATCGAGCGTGATGGAACGGTTGTAAGAATCGGTAGAATAGCCGACCACGCGCGCGGCGATGGAGGTGAAGCCATAGGCATCGGCAAGCCCGATGAGCGATTCCAATCGCGCTGCTTCTTGGCGGTATTCCTCGAGCTCAACGACCATCTGCGAAAGACGAGCGTTGTTCTCTTTGAGTTGGTTGTAGGATGCATCGGATGCAGTGAGGTCTTCGACCGACATCGACCCGGAAACCGCAAGCGACCCCACCGTGGTACCGACCGCCGTGAGCGGCGTCACCAGAGAAGAGGTGGTGTTTTGCAGCGTATGGATCGGGCCTTCCTCGCTTTCACGAGCATAGGCAACGAAGAGAATAAGGGAGACCACAAGGAGAACGATCAGGAGTGTTCTTCCTCCTAGATGGCCACCGAACTGCACTGGATTGTTCTTGATCTTCAGGGCCATGTGCGTGTGTGAGCTCCTATTTCGAACGCATCAATATCTGTTTGAGTGCGGCTGGTGTTTCGAGAACCTTCAAACAGCCGGTTACCACGTTGGTAAGGGCGGTTTCGCTCGTCCAGACCGGAATCTCGAGCTTGTTGGTGAGATAACGGTCGAGACCCGAGAGCAATCCGCCACCACCGGTGAGCAGAATACCGTTGGAGATGATGTCCGATGCCAAGTCGGGATTGGTCTTCTTGAAGGTCTCCTTGATGTGAACGACCATCTCGTCGATGGGTTCCTGGAGCGCCTCACGCACATCTTCGGATTGGATCGTGACCTCTTTGGGCTGCTCAGTGAGCACATCCTGGCCAGAGATGATCATGTCGCGCTCGCGTCCATCTTCGAAGGGAAGGATGGAACCGATCTTGATCTTGATGACCTCTGCCGTACGCTCACCGATCTTGATGCCCAAGAGATCGCGCAGATGCATAGCGATAGCTTCATCGAGGCGATTGCCTGCCAAACGAAGCGAAGAGGACGTAACGATGCCGCCGAGCGAGATGACTGCCACTTCGGTGGTGCCACCGCCGATATCGACGACCATCGAACCCGTGGGTTCGGTAACGGGCAGATCGGCACCCATCGCAGCAGCCATGGGCTCTTCGATGAGGTATGCCTGACGTGCACCTGCCTGGATGGTGGCCTCGAACACCGCGCGCTTCTCGACCGACGTTGCACCGCAAGGGATGCATACGACGATGCGCGGCTTGGGCTGCCAAGGATAGCGGCGCGGAGCCGCCTTGTTGATGAACGCCGAGATCATAGCCTCGGTGATGTCGTAGTCGGAAACCACGCCATCATGGAGAGGATGTTCAGCAGAGAAGGTATCGGGAGTGTGGTTGATCATGTTCTTCGCTTCATGACCAACAGCCAGAACGCGATGCGTGCTGCGCTCGATGGCCACAACGGAAGGCTCGTTGATCACGACCCCTTGCCCGCTTATGCCAACAAGCGTATTTGCAGTTCCGAGGTCGATCGCCATATCGTATGACGATGACGACGAAGCGCTCTGGATAAAATCAAAAAAGGACATGCGTGTTCCTCACGGTCTTTATCGTGCAGCTTTCGATTCTATCATAGGCACCGCGTACGCAAAAGGACACGGTGCATGAGTGGAGCTTAATGAACGCTACAGGAAAGGCACGGGTCGTAAGCACGGACAAGCTTTGCGATCTCGGAGCGAATATAGCCTTCGTCGAGGCCTGCTTCAACGAGCACTTCGACCAGGTGACGCGTATCAGCTTCAAGCGAAGCGAGGTTCTGGGATGTTGGCGTGATGATAGAAGCGTGCAGAACGCGGCCTTCATCGTCGAACTCGAGCTTATGGAAGACCACGCCACGCGGTGCTTCGCTCATGCCCACACCAATGCCAGCACGCACCTCGAAGGGAACCGGCTTCGAATCGCCCTCCCCCTTCGCCAGTTCACGGCAGATCCCCGCGCAGCGGATGAGTGCATCTAAGATCTCGATAGCTTGCGCCAGATTGTTCTTCATGGGGTTCTTCTCTTCAGGACGAAGACCTGCCTTCGCGGAAGCGAACTTGGCCTCTTGTGAAAGATGATCCCACGAAGCGTTCAAGCGAGAGAGCGCCGAGGTGAAGACGGGCTTTCCCGTTGCTTTCACGCGCGTGAAGAGCGCACCGGAATGCAGCACTTCATATTCTTCAAGGTACGACTCGAAATCATGCGCATCGAAGCGAACATGCTCATCGAGCAGCTCAAGCGTGTTCGAAGACTGCACCGGGTAGTAATCGTCTTCGACCATGGCCAAAAGATCAGAAGCGGTATGGATCTCGGTGATGCGGAACGAAGAGAACAGATCGACCGTTGCTTTCGCGAACGGGATCGCTGCTTCGAGCCGATCGGCGAGCTCAAGGTATTCCTGCGCGCTGATCTCATGCGTGAAACCGCCCACCACTGCCGTGATGGGATGGATCGAGCGCCCGCCCACGAGCGTGCAAAGATCGTTGCCGAGCTTCTTCAAATCGAGCGCCTGGTTGAACAGTTCAGGGTCTGATTGCGCGAGCGGGAATACGCTTTCTTCGCCCACGAAATCGGGCACCACGAACACGAAGAGATGAGAAGCGTGATTCTGCAGGTAGGAGCCATACACGAGCAACTCGCGCAGCATCTTCGTGCGCGGTGAGACTTCGATACCGAACGCATCCTCGACCGCTTTAAGGTCGGTCACGCAATGGCTCGGCGAACAGATGCCGCAGATGCGCGAAGAGATATAGGAGCAATCCTTGTAACTCTGCCCGCGCACCATGCTCTCGAACAGGCGCGCTGGCTCGACGATGTTCATCTCAACGGTCTTCACCACGTCGTCTTCGATGACCACATGCACATTGCCATGGCCCTCGACGCGCGCGACATGATCGATATTAAGCTGGGAGCGTGTCATGTGATTCCTTGTCTTCTGCGGCAATGAGCGGATTGGTTTGGTTGAAGATCGTAAGCTTGCGATCGAACTCTTCAGGGGAAAGCCCGAAACGCTCGGCCGCCTTGCGTGCTGATGCGAGGTTGGCCTTTGGTGAAAGACCGCGGCATCCCATGCATGGCCTACCCAAGCTCGGGCAGCACGCCATGCAGCCGCCGTTGGTCACCATGCCCAGGCAGATCTCGCCACGCGGGTAGAAGCACAGGTTCTCCTGGCGTTTGCATTCGGCACACATCGTCGTGGAACGGCGATGGCGGTTCGACCCATGCAATGCCGCACTGAGCACTTGCGCGAACTCGTAGAAATCGATCGGACAAGAGAGCACCGCATAATCGACATCGATGACATCCTTTACCGCACGCGGTTCGATCACGGTGCCACACGCCTCGGGAAGCGTGTCGTAGACTTCCCCGATGCGTCCCTCGAAGCCTTGCGCTGCCATGCCGGGAATGCCGGCGGTATGCGCGCACGCTCCGATCGTGATGACGATCTCCGCCTTTTCGCGCAGCTGTTTTACCTGTTCGATGGCTTCTTCAGTGGTTACCGCGCCCTCGATGATCGCGATATCGAACTCTTCTGGCATCGGCTCGCTCGAGGCAAGCTGCCAGTATTCAAGATCGATGCGCCCGAGGATATCGGTGAGGAAATGCTCTTGATTGGTGATCTGCAGCTGACAACCGAAGCAGCTCGCCAGGCCCACGACCACGACGCGCAGCGGCTTCTGTTCAGCGCAGGATGAGGACAGGGGTTGTTTTTCCATGCTACATCGACCCCTGAATGTTCTTGGCTTCCCAGTAATTGAACACCGGTCCATCGAAGCAAACGTATTGATGCCCGATCTGGCAGTGTCCGCACCGGCCCATGCCGCATTTCATGTGACGCTCGAACGACATGAAGATGCGATCATAGCTGATGCCTTTCTTCGCCATCTCTTCGACCACGAAGCGATACATCACCGGCGGTCCGCAGATGGCGCCATAGGTGTTATCGGGGTCGACCTCGAGATCCTTGAAGGCCTCGGTGACCAGGCCGACGTTGCCCTTCCAATCGGGATGAGGCTTGTCGATCGTGAGGTAGAAATCGAAATCGGGTCGGTGGCTCCACATCTCGAACTGCTCGCGGAACATGATCTCTTCCGGGCTGCGTGAACCATAGATGATCGTGACGTTGCCGAATTCGGAGCGTTCGTCGTGGATGTTGTTGATCAGCGATCGCAGCGGTGCGATGCCAAGACCACCTGCCACGAGCAGAATATCGTGCCCCTTCATGTCCTCGAACGGGAAGGGATGGCCATACGGGCCGCGCAACCCCACGATATCGCCACACTGCATGTTATGAAGCGCGCTCGTGACATCACCCGCACGACGCACGCAGATCTCGATGAAGCCGCTCTTCGAAGGCGAAGATGAGATCGAGATAGGAACCTCGCCCACGCCGAAGACGCTCACGCATACGAATTGTCCAGGCTTGTGATGGAACGCATCGCGGATGCGATCATCGATAAGGCGCAGCTCGAACAGTGTTTCTTTCTCCGTGAGCGGCGTCATGGATGTGATGCGCGCCGACCACGGACGATACGGATTCGCCGCCATCATCTCTGCGCCATCGAGCGGTGCTTTGTAGTTGTAGTGCCCTTTGACCGCGAGCTTAGTAGGTGCTGTGCGACGTTTACTCTCCATCTGCCTCAGCCCCCTTGCGGTCGAAGAACTTCAAGACCTCGATCGGATTGATGTTGGCCTTGCAGGCATACACGCAGCGGCCGCAACCAACGCAGAGCTGGTAGTCGTGGCTGCCCGTGAAGCCATTGAGCTTGTGATAGAAACGATGGCGCACACGCTTGCGATTCGTGTCGCGGAAGTTATGGCCACCTGCAACGAGTGCGAACTCGGGAGAGGTGCATGAATCCCACACACGGATGCGGCTGCCATGCTTGCCATCAGGATCGAGCTCGTCATAGATATCGAAGCAGAAGCACGTAGGACAGACCGCACTGCAGGCGCTGCATGATTGGCAGCGCTCACCCATCTCAGTCCAGAATTCATCGCGATGGAACACATCCATCATCATGGCAACCTCTTGCACATGAGGAATGTTGGTGTTGAAGCTCTCTTCACGCTCGCGCGTTACGCGGCGGAACTCACGACGGTCTTCGTCGGTTGCATGCTTAGGATCGCACGATGCCTCAAGCACACTGGCTGCTTCAACGCCCGCAAGCGAGACAAGGTACTTATCGCCGATCTTCTGCAGGAACATATCGGTACCCATGCGCGCTTCATCGGTGCCGCACAGGTTACAGAAGCACGCAGGCCCTGGCATGCAGCCCAGTCCGACGATGAGCGTGTTCTCGCGGCGCTTCGTGTAGTAGGGATCGGGATACGCGCAGTCTTTGTACACCAGATCGAGCCGATTGAGCGCGTTGATGTCGCATGGATGCACGCCGAAGAGCACACGCGGCTTAAGATCGATCGCGAAATCAGTGACCTCGTTCTCCTCAGCATCGAAGCGCATGAGCACTTCTTCTGAAGGGAGGAAGAATTTCTTAGGTGAAGTGATCGTGGTGGTGTAGTCGAACTCCACTTCATCGGGATCATGGATGACGGCAAAAACATAGCCCTGGTCGCGTTTGACCGGGGCTATGACTTCATAATCATTCATGAAACCACGAACGAGTGAAGAAAGCTTGTCTGCATCGATAACACGATAGAGCATGTACGCTTCCTTTCGTAAGCAGCCTCACGAGCAGTGTTGCGCAGGGTTGCGCACGGGCGAGACTTACGCGAAGAAGATCGCCATCTCGCGCTCGGCCGATGCGACCGAGTCAGAACCGTGGATTACATTTTCGTCCATAATCAGGCCGAAGTCACCACGGATCGTGCCGGGGGCCGCCTCAGCTGGATTAGTGGCACCCATGAGCGAACGGCACTTCAGCACCGCACCATCACCAGAGATGATCATCTTCACGACCGGGCCGGAAGTGATGTAGGTGATAAGGCCATCGTAGAAGGGCTTGCCTTCGTGCTCCTGGTAGTTCGCTGCTGCCTGCTCGGGCGTGACGTTACCGAGCTCCATGCGCTCGATCGTAAGGCCAGCGCGCTCGAAGCGATTGATGATCTCGCCAATATGACCATTAGCGACGCCATCGGGCTTGATCATGATGTAAGTCTTTTCCATTGCCATGTATGATTTCCTTTCATTCAAAGGCTTTTAATGCTGAGAGGTGAAGTAGAGCGTTGCGCCGGTGATCTTCCAGCCAATGCCATCGCGCACGAGCGAGATCTCATAGGGCACCGTGCCGCCTTCAGGAGTGGTGGCATCCACATAGACCTTCGCGGTGGTAAGGTCGTTTACCTCGCCCACGATCTGGGCTGAAGAGCCTGCTTCGATGCAATCCGCAATGCGAGCGCGCTTCGTGTCATCCAGATCGCCACTGAGCGCATCGCCATTCGTAGGATCAGCGAAGAGCTCCGTGATGACATCCTGCTTCGTGGGAATGCCGAAGCCCTGCGTGACCACGTAGGCCGCCCCGCCAACGAGCGCAGCTACGATGATGACAACGATGACCGCGATAACGATGCCCTTCTTGCGCTTCTTCTTCGTGGCCGAGCGCGCCCAGTCTTGCAGGCGCACATCGTTCTCGTTGAAGAAGTTCGTGTCATACGGGTTGCCATACGCATCGACCTGATCGTTGATATCGTGCGAAGAGAGCACCATCGTGCCTGCTTCAGCAAGATGCTCGCGGTCGTCCGCCACATCGAAGGGGACCGCACTGCCCGAAACATCGAGCCCAGAAAGATCCTTCTCTTCCCGCTCAGGCGCATGCTCTTCTTCGGCTACGCCGGAAGCGACCGCTTGGATCGCGCGCTGGTAATCCACATTGGCCGCATCGTTGAAAACGTAGGTCTGATCGGCAAGGGCCGACTCGAATGCCTTCACGGCTTTTGCCATCTTACCTGCGGCAACATAAGCCTGGCCCATGTTCGCGAACAGCTTATTGCGAGTAGCAGGAGCCATGTCGAACTGGAGCGCGCTCTCATACGAAGCGATCGCATCCATCGGACGATCGAGCGCCATGAAGCACACGCCCAAGTTCAGGAGCGCTTTGGTGGGATCGGGGTTGGATTCATCGAGCGCCGCAGAGCGGAACGATGCGCCCGCTTCGGCTGATTTGCCGAGCTTCAGGTAGGCGTTGCCGAGCCCCATATAGGCTTTGTAGCCCGTCTTGTACTTCGGATCCTCAAGCGCCTCAGCGAAGAACGGGATCGCGTCTTCGTAATCGAGCTGCGAAGCATAGACCGTGCCAAGGTTGTAGGCGACCGAGCCGAGGGCATCGTAGGCACTGTCATGCAGGGCCTGCGAATAGGCATGAATCGCTTCGTTGGGATCGTGAAGTTTTACCAGGCAATTGCCAATTTGATGATAGAGAAGACCGATTTCGCCGGGCGCGAGCGCAACCGAGGTGTCCTTGAGACACTCGGTGAAATCTGCGAGCGCGGTTTCATAGTCCTTCTCGACATAGGCACTGCGCGCCTGTTGGAACAGATCATTGTTCATAGTTAAGCCCTACTAGCCGCGTTTTCGATCATGATCGTTTCGATCACATCTCCCACGCGAAGCTTGGAGACGACATCGAGCCCATCGACGGTCTGGCCGAACACCGTGTAGCCTGAATCGAGGAATGGCTGCGGACCAAGGCAGAGGTAGAACTGCGAACCAGCCGAGTTCGGATCCTGTGAACGAGCCATAGCGAGCGTGCCATCGAGGTGCTCGTTATTCGGGTTCGTGGAGAATTCCTCTTTGATGGTGTAGCCCGGACCACCCGTGCCAAGACCAGCGAACGGATTGCCTTCAGCGGCCTTCACCTGTTCGGAATCGAGATCGCGCGTGTTGGGATCGCCACCTTGGATGACGAAACCCGGCACGTAGCGATGGAATTTCAGATTATCGTAGAAGCCCTTTTGCGCGAGTTCGACGAAATTGCCAACGTGGATGGGGGCACCTTCGCCATCGAGCTCGACCCGAATGGTTCCCTGAGAAGTCTTGATGATAGCCACTTCTTTTCCTGTTGGCTTATATTCTGGCGTGTAGAGTGCCATATATTCTCCTGCCTACTACGACAAAACGTGGTGCCCTCTACAGGATTCGAACCTGCGGCTTTCTGCTCCGGAGGCAGACGCTCTATCCCCTGAGCTAAGAGGGCATTACGCTTTATATTATACGATATTATAGGTCTTGGTAAATTTCTGCGTAGCTACATTAGATATGAGGGTTGATTCGTCCGTGAGCGAAATCGTTGAATTAACTGGGCTTACACAAGGAGCGGCTGCGGTCGGTCGTCTCAGTTCTGGAAAAACCGTGTTTGTTGGTGCGGGCGTGCCGGGCGATGTGGTCTCGGTGGACATCACGAAGGATGCTAAGCGCTTCTGCGAAGCGAAGATCGTCGAGGTCGTTCGGCCAAGCGCCGCGCGCGTGAAGCCTGCCTGCCCCTATTATGCCGTGTGCGGAGGCTGCCCCTGGATGCAGGTTGCTTATGAAGAGCAGCTTGCGGCCAAGCGCGCGAACGTTATCGAACAACTCGTGCGCATCGGCGGCAAGGAGCGAGAGGCAGCACAAGCGCTGGTGGGCGAAGTGCAGCCTTCGAAACGCCAGTTGGGCTACCGCAACAAGATCGAGCTTGCCGGCTCCTATAAAGGAGGCTTCAAGCTGGGCTTTCACCAAAGCGAATCGAACGATATCGTCGAGACGAAGACCTGTCTGGTGGCAACGAAAGCGCTCGAAAAGGCTCCGGGAGCTATTCGGGGTGCGCTGCGCTACGCGCAGGGCAACCAGGACTTGGGCATCTTTAGGGTGGGCTTGCGCTCGAGCGCGCGCACAAAGGCGACCGAGATCGCCGTGTGGACGAAACCGGGCGGCTTCCCTCGCAGCCATGTGGCGAAGATCCTGCAGGACAGCTTGAAAGCCACGAGCGTGGTGCGCGTGATGGCAGACCCTGGCAAGGCGCGCAAGATAAAAGGTGTCGAGGTGCTGGCGGGCAAGGGATATTGGGAAGAGAAGCTGCTGGGGCTCCAATACAAAGTGAGCGCACCGAGCTTCTTCCAGGTGAATACCGAACAAGCCGAGACGCTCATCAAGGCCGTGCTCGAAGGCTTGAACGTAACAGGCGATTCTTACCAGGCCGATCTCTACTGTGGTGCGGGCACCTTCACCCTGCCCCTTGCTGAGCATGCCGGTGAAGTGTTCGCCGTTGAATCGCAAGCATCTTCTGTGCGCGATCTGCGCCGTAATCTTGAGCTGAACGATCTGTTCGCTGAAGTGATCGGCGGCGACAGCGCGCGCGAGCTTCCTGAATTGGGCGAACTTGACGGTCTGGTGGTCGATCCTCCACGAAGCGGTCTTGCCCCAAGCGTTCCTGCAGATATCGCGGCCACGGGCGCAAAGCGCTTCGCTTATGTGAGCTGCAATCCGAGCACCTGGGCGCGCGATGTGGCGCGCATCGAGGAGTGCGGTTATCGCCTTACGCGAACCACCCCGGTCGATCTCTTCCCCCAGACCTATCACATCGAAACGGTGAGCATCTTCGAACGCTGAAACGCGAAAGCGCCTGGGATCCAGACGCTTTCACAAAGGAATAACGAGTACTTGCGGGGCTTTACGGCAATCGTGCGTTCACATGTGTCGAATTACACGACCCCTCACACAGCCGAGCTAGTGCAAAGGTTTGGAAGGGAGGTCTTGCTTAGAGGAATCCACAGACGTTTGCATATCAGCGAGCATCTTATCGACCTGGCTGCACGACGGACAACAGGCAGCTGAAGAAGCATGAGAAGTTTTTTGAGAAGAGGCCGTGTGTGCACACGATTTACAGCTTCCGCATCCGACGTTCTTGCCAGCTCGTTTGTCTTTGACGATGCTCCTGATGATGGCCGCTACGATCACAATGAGGAGCAATGATACGAGCGCGGTTCCGAGATTCATAAGAGACCCCCTTCCTTCGGGATAAACAGTTCTACATTTCGGCAAGTCCTTCTTGCCATCAATTCCCCTGGCACCTGCGCACCAGGATCGTTCGAGCTTTGGGTGCGGGATCGTCCGCGATCCCAAAGCTCTATGTTTGGCTTAACTTTCAGCAGCCACTGAAGTGAGGCTCTCCACCTTGCCCTTGTACTTATTCTTCCTGAAGAGCAGGTAGATGAAGGCGATGGCCAGAAGTATCGCGATCACCGTGAACGGACCGAAGGCGACCTCGCCAGTGATCATGCCGCCGATCTGGTAGATCCACAGCGCCACGACCCAGGCAAGTCCACACTGATAACCGATCGCCGCCCAGAACCACTTGCGATTGTTCATCTCGCGCTTGATGGCACCCATTGCTGCGAAGCAGGGAGCACAGAGCAGATTGAACGCAAGGAACGAATAGGCCACGAGCGGCGTGAAGGCGGCCTGAACGTTGGCATACCAACCAGCGTCGCCGTTGTAGAGGATGCCGAACGTACCGACCACGTTCTCCTTCGCGATAAGGCCCGTGACCGCAGCGGATGCCGCTTGCCAATCGCCCCATCC
>UPYK01000018.1 GCA_900538545.1 uncultured Eggerthella sp.
AGCAGCGACGCACGAAAGAACCTGCAGAATGCAGGTTCTTGAGCAGGGAAGCGGGTCACCCTCGTGTCTCGCACTCGGCGCTGATCGAGCCAAAAAGGTGTCGAACGACCGGGTAGTTTGTCATAGGTGCTGATTGACTAAGAGGCTTCATCGAGCGCTTCGATGGAGCGGATCTCGAGTTCGCGCCCGCGAAGAAGTTCCGTGTCTTCACTGTGGCAGTAGGGACAGATACGGCCATGCTCGACCGTTCCATAGGTCTTCCCGCAGGCGTTGCAAACGGTAACAGCGGGCACGGTGCACACTTCGAGCTCCGCACCCTCAGTAAGCTCGTTCTTGTTCGCCGCCCATGTCCAAGCGTCCTCGAAGAAATCCGTAACGATGCCCGACACTTCGCCCAGATCGACCGTCACTTTCTGAATATGCGCAAGGTGTTGCTCTTTCGCCACATCTTCAAGCTGGTCGATCATGGCGAAGACGATACCTAATTCGTGCATGATCGCTCCCCTTTGCGCCTAATCCTTCTTGCCAGGAACGATGCGCTTGACGAGCATCTTCGCTGCATTAGGGAGGATCTTCTTGATCTTGTCTTCGCTCGGCACCATGGTCGAACATTCAGGATGCTCACGCGAAAGGCTGATCGCGTCGAATTCGCAGCGCGTCGTGCACAGGCCGCAACCGATGCATTTGTTCGGATCAACCACGCTCGCGCCACAGGAAAGGCAACGAGCAGTTTCCGTCCGAATCTGCTCTTCAGTGAATGCGGGGCGCTCACCTGGAGTGATGCGCGTCTCTCCACTCGTAAAGGTGCAACCTGGCACCTGGCGACCCGCATGATCGTACTTGCCAGGATTGAGCGCGATATTGCTCTTATCAAGCTCAACATAGTGAAGCTGATTGCGCCCAGTAGTGAGCGAACTTCCCTTCTGAACGAAACGATGCAAACTGGTTGCAGCCTCATGACCTGCCGCGATAGCATCGATCACGAAGCGCGGGCCCGTGAAGGCATCACCGCCTACGAACACATCGTCTTGTGCGGTCTGATAGGTGAACCCATCTGCCACCGCCGCATTCCCACGACCGAGCTCGACCGCGCTCCCCTCGAGCAGACTGCCCCACTCGATGGATTGCCCGATAGCCAACACGACCTGCTTGCAATCGATCGTTTGGGTATCAGCATCATCATATTCAGGGGCAAAACGCCCTTCGCTATCGAAGACCCGCGTGCAACGACGAAGCGTGATGGATTCAACTTGTCCGTTCGCATCGACATTGATCTTAGCCGGACCCCAGCCACAATCGAGCTTCACGCCATCGGCAAGCGCTTCTTCTATCTCATCAGGGCTTGCAGGCATCTCTTCGCGCTGCTCGATGCTCACCATGGTGACGTTCTTCGCGCCACTTCGGCGCGCCATGCACGCAGCGTCCACCGCCACGTTGCCGCCGCCAACGACCACAACCTCGTCAGCAACCTCACAAGCATTGCCCACTACATCGGCCTCGATAGTCTCACGCAAGAACGAGAGCGCTCCGCTCACCCCTTGTGCATCTTCGCCTTCAACACCGAGCGGTCGGCTCCCTTGCGCACCGATAGCCAGATAGAACGCCTTGAATCCCTCATCGCGCAAGCTATCAAGCGTGACATCCTTGCCCACATCCACGCCGCAGCGGATCTCTACCCCTAGCTCGCGCAAGATATCGATCTCAGCCTCGACCACATCGCGCGGAAGCTTATAGGCAGGAATGCCATAGGTCATCATGCCACCAGGCTTTTCTTCGCGCTCGAATACGGTAGGCGCGTACCCCATAGTGGCAAGATAGTACGCACACGTAAGACCTGCCGGCCCCGCGCCCACGATAGCGATCTTCTCAGGGAATCCGCCGCGCGTGGTGGGAGGAATGACCTCCGGCACGTAGCGATACTCAGCCTCGAGATCCTTCTCGGCGATGAAGCGCTTCACATCATCGATCGCCACTGGCTCATCGATCGTGCCACGCGTGCACGCTGTCTCGCAGCGCTTGTTGCAGATGCGTCCGCATACCGCTGGGAAGGGATTCTTCTGCTTGATGAGCGCGAGCGCATCGCGATAACGCCCTTCAGCCGCCATGCGCAGATAGCCCTGCACCGAAATATGCGCAGGACAGGCCACCTTACACGGAGCCGTGCCAGTCTCATGGCACTCGATGCGGCTCGTATTCTTGTAATCGGGGTCCCAATCTTTCTCGCTCCAGGAAAGCGTGGGCAACGGCTGTTGCGGATAAGAAACTGGGCCATCTTCGGTAAGGAGCTTCTGGCCGAGCTTCACCGCGCCTGCGGGGCACACTTCCACGCATCCCGCACATGCCACGCACTTTTCGCCGTCGACTTGCGCAACATAGGCAGACCTGCTCATGTTTGGCGTGTTGAACAGCTGCGACGTACGCAGTGCATAGCAGACGTTCACATCGCAATTGCAGATGGCGAAGATCTTATCGGATCCATCGATGTTGGTGATCTGGTGAACATAACCATTGCGCTCGGCAAGGATGAGGATATCCATGACCTCGTCGTAGGTTGCGTAATGGCCCTTGCCCGTCTCCACGCAGTAGTCGGCCATATCACCGAGGCCGATGCACCAGTTCTGTGGATCGGATCCTGCATTACCACCACGCACGCGCTCGGCTGCACGACATGAGCATGCGCCCACGGAGAAGCGATCGTATTTCTTCAACCAGTGCGAGATGCGCTCGACATCAGCTGCCTCGTTCTCGTATTCGATCGCGCGCTCGACAGGGATAACATGCATGCCGATGCCTGCACCACCGGGCGGCACCATCTTTGTGACCTTCGTAAGCGGCAGAAACGCCATGCGCTCGAAGAACGTGCCGATCTCGGGGTGCTCTTCAAGCTGCTGTTGGTTCATGACGGTGAACTCCGCCGAACCGGGCACGAACATAGGAAGCAGATAGCGCTTCTCATGATTCGGATTCTTGCCATCGAGGTTCTCCCAGTTGTACTCGATGATCCCCTTGATGGAAAGATCGTCCAGGAGTTGCTGAAGCTTCTCGCTCTCAAGCCCACTCGCGCTTTTGAGCTGCTCGAACGTGAGCGGCTTGCGCACCTTCATGTGTGCAGTGAGCGCTGCCTCTTCTTCGGTCATCACGCTCGCAAGTCCCCAATAATCGGGGTCAGTCGGAGCTACCTTCACGCCAATGCGGTCGGTGATCTTCTGGCCTTCACGCAATACGCCTTCTTTAAGGGGCTCGTGCGCAGCAGGACCAGGATCGTTCGGCGCATCAGGTTTATATGGAACGAACGTATCGTTTTCAGAATAAAGCTCTTCGGCGATGATGCGATGCGGTTCGCCTGCCGGATTCGTTTCAGGAATGATATTGCGAGCCTTCAGTTCTTCTTCGGAAAGACCGCGGCTCATGGCCGCCTTACGCTCTTTTACCGTCGAACCGCCATAGGGCTTCTTTATCTTCGTTATTTTTCCGTTTTCGGCCTTCTTCGCCATAGGATCCCCCTCGCGCTATAAAACTAAAAAGCGCTGCGCCCCCACGCATGCGCTTTTATATTCGCATTACAGCAGATTATACGTGATTGGCGCATTTTGTCCCGAAGAGCTGCGATTCTACCCAAAATGCGTACCATCAAAACGGAAGGTCTCCATATTTACCCAAGCCACAAAAGATGACAAACTACCCGGTCGTTCGACACCTTGGAAGTCACCGTTGCCATAAGGGGCGGAGCCTGTGGGGTGGTTGGACGACTCTGAGTCCGCACTTGTAAATAGTAATAGGCTGTTCGAAGGAGCGAAGTGCACGAGATAGCCTGCAAGATATTGCAGGCTATCGAGCAACGTAAGCGGGTCGACCCAACCACCCCTCAGGCGTAAGCCCCTTGTGACAATGAACGGGGAACCTCATGTCTCACCCTCTCCACTGATCGAGCTGATGACGAATGAAAAAGGTGACGAACGACCGGGTAGTTCGTCACCTTTTTCGCATGGAGCGCTAGATGCTATCGGCGCGCAACGCCTCGACCACGTTATCAGCCTTGCAGCGATGCATACCATACGCCACAGAAGCCGCCATCGCCACCGCAGTCATGCCGATCGCGAGCGCCACATACCCCCACGGAAGCGTGAAGGTGAGTCCCCCGAGCGATTCTCCGACCACAAGATAGAGCAGATAGGATATACCAGCCGATACGATCAGGCCAGGGATCAGCCCTGTGATGCCGAAGCTCATGCATTCGTTCATGATCATGCGCCTGAACTGCTTGTTCGACATGCCGATCGACTTCATCACCGCAAATTCCCGACGGCGCAAGATGAGCGAATTGGTAATGGTATTGAACACATTCGCCAGCGCGATCAGTGCCAAGATCACCGTGAAGAGCAAGCAGAACACGTTAACGATCGTTGCCATCATCTGAACCGATTCACGCCCTTCGATGTGATCGTTATACGACGAGAAGGCCAAGTCGTACGGGCATTCTTCGCTGAAGAATGCAGTGCTGCTCTTTGTAAGCTCCTCAAGCAATGCTGCATGGTCTCCGTCACGCGAATCGAACTCGCCGGTAAATGTCGGACCAGCCAACCCGAATGCTTGACCCTGAGCAAGCGAGACCGGCATGATCAAGCACAGGTAATCGCCCACCTTGCCCAAAACTGCAGGAGGTTCTTCGGCGAGTGCCGCAATATCCAGGCCCGTCGAGGCATAGTCGACCTCATCGAGCGTGAGCATCTTTCCTTCTATATCATCATCTGCAGCAGAAGACGCAACTGCACCGATACTCCACTTCGCTGGCTCGTTATTGCTCGTCGCTCCTGGCTGTATCGTTATGTGCGCAGGATAACGATTCTGATAGACAGCGCTACTGAGCACTTGAGTTTCCCCTGTGCCTTGCAAAGCTTCCATCAATTGATAACGAGAACCATCGTTGCCATAGCAGCGAGAAACACCGATCGCTCGTGGATGTTCGGGATCATAATACTCAGATGGATCAAGACCTAAGCTGCGGGCATACTCATCGAAGGAGGCATCATCGATATAGGCCATCAGAGCATAGAGCGCATAGTCGCCATCAGAAAGCTCTCCGCCCGTGTGCACATCTTCCGAACGATACATGCTTCCCGCAATGCTATGAGGAACGATAAGTGGTGCAGAATTGGTAAGCTTCCAACCTTGCCCTTCAGCATTCGAAGCTCCAGAAAGCTGATCATAAGCATCTGCGAAAACGCGTGCCTCTTTGGCAAACCGCTCGTTGGCATGCGCAAGCTGCTCGTTTGCGGTAATCCGTTCGGATCCGTTTTCGCTCGCTTGATCGAGCTGGGCAATGACCGCAACTTCACCTGCCGTAACATTGTCGCCCGAAACGGCACCGACAAGCGATCCAAGGAACGTATTCAACGAGCCTGCCGTCATCAAGAGCACGATCGCAAGCGCAAGCGATACCGCAGCGGTCTTCCCCTTCGTCGTGCCGCGCTTACGATTGATCGCAGCGAGCTTTCCGCCAATGCCGAACAATCTGCCCGAAACACCCCGCGACTTCCACAACCTCGCAGGAATGGTCGCAGATGCCGCAAGGCGTTTGCCGCGTTTAGATGCTTGCGATCCTCCCGATGATTTGAGCGAGTCGATGATGTTCGCTTTGCTCGCGCGCTTCGCAGGAATCCAGACTGAAAGCAACACGGTAACGAGCGTGAGCACGGTCGTTGCGAGAATGACCCACGGATCAACGGACAACCCGAATGCCACTTCATCCACATTACCCACCATCTTCGTGATAGCAGGACCAAGCGCAGCGAAGGTTATCGCGCATCCACCGATCCCCACCAGAAGGCCGAGCGGAATACCAAAAACAGCAACGACGAGCGCTTCAAGGATGACCGCACGACGGAGTTGACGCTGCGCTGCTCCTACTGAAGAGAGCAAACCGAACTGGCTCTTTCGTTCCGCAACCGATATAGCGAAAGCGTTGAAGATGAGCGAGACACATGCCACTATGATCACGATAGAGAGAATGAGCACCAAACCGTAGAAGGTTGTCCAGATCGAGGTATCGCTACTTATTCCCATATAGCGCAAGAGCCCATTGTGAAGTTCGACCCGATCGTCAGGGAACAATGCTTCTGCCTTATCCTGCACTTCTTCGGTATTCTGCACGCCCGACAGCGTAAGGTAGACCTCGGCGAACGCTGCAAGTGCAGGCGTTGGGCTCTCTGCCGTGATCGCTACTGGCCCAACACCGCTATACAGCGCATAGCCTAATCGATCATAGAAGCCTACCACGGTATAGGTTTTAGCCTGCTTGTTCTCGAGCGTTTCATCAAGACCAGTACCATCGACGTGCGCATCGAGATACCCCATGGATGAATTGAGCTGCGTGCCAGGGGTTATCGTATAGGTCTTTGCGACCGAAGGGTCATCTTCACCCGCATCGATCTCGCCGGATTCCACACTGCTGCTACCACCGGCATCCTGCGCAATACGCTCACCCACCTGGAAGGTGACCTTATCCCCGACGTTCACACCTTGTGAAGATTGCCAGCCATCGAAGAGCAGGATCTCGTTTTCGTTCTCAGGCAGCCTTCCTTCGCTCGTGTGAATGCCGAGCATGGGTTCAATATCGCCTTCATAGGTAAGGATCGGCAGATACGGTCCGAAGCGCTGTTGCTGTTTCTGCGTCAGTTCAGCGAATCCCAGATCATAGAGCGTTGCGATATCGGTGACCGAGGGATCATCCTGTGCATGCTCCAGATCGCTTGCAAGAGCACTCGTGTCCTCCACCTGAACTTTCGCCATCCAGGTACCGCTCGTTGCCACCTCGCTTCTATACAGGAAATCTGTAAGCGAAGTAAAGCTCGTAAGGACTGCAGTGAGCAGCGCTGCAGCAAGCGCAACGCCGATAATGGTCACGATCGTGCGCGCCTTGTTCGCGCGCAACGATTTCGTGGTGAAGCTGGTCATCACGTTCATCGTCGGATCCTCTCATCGCGGGCGATGCGACCGTCTTCGATGGCGATGATGCGATCGGCAGCGAGTGCGATCTCTTCATCGTGCGTGATCACGATCATCGTCTGACCGAATTCGCGATTCGAGTCGCGCAAAAGCTGCATGATCTCACAGCTGTTGTGCGTATCAAGATTGCCGGTCGGCTCATCAGCGAGCACGACCGACGGCGCATTCATGAGCGCACGGCCGATCGCCACACGCTGTTGTTGGCCACCAGAGAGCTGACGCGGCAGATGCCCTTCGCGACCATGGAGCGAAAGACGGGTCAAGAGCGACTCAAGTCGCTGCGTGTTCACCTTGCGCCCGTCGAGCGCAACAGGCAGTGTCATATTCTCGACCACATTGAGAACAGGAACCAGATTATAGAACTGATACACGAGTCCCACTTCACGGCGACGGAAGACTGCAAGCTCTTCATCGCTGCGCGAATAGACATCGATGCCATTGAGCAGAACACTGCCTGAAGTAGGACGATCGACCCCGCCGATCAAATGCAGAAGCGTCGACTTGCCCGATCCAGACGACCCGATGATCGCGATGAATTCGCCCTCTTCCACGCTGAAGCTCACGTCATCGAGCGCACGCGTGGCGGTTTCGCCCTCTCCATACACCTTCGTGAGATGCTCAACTTTCAAGATTTCCATGATGGAATCCTTTCCTTTTCATGAGTTAGCAAGAATAAGTATGGAGAGGCAAGCTGTCCTGCCTATAACACGCATATTACGGTTCTGTCATTCAACACTTCGTACGTTTCTTCACGCCTGTAGGCCCCGTTCATCCTGCTGTGCGCTTTCATCCTGCGATGTGCATTCATCCGGCCGTGCGCTTTCATGGCGCCGTTACACCACAAGCTTCGGGAATGCGATCTGGAAGTGCGCTCCCCCTTCGGGGTTGTTCGCTACGCGCAGCGTGCCTTCCTGCGCCGAAACAAGCGCTTGCGCAAGTGAAAGCCCGATGCCAAAACCACTCGTTTCACTAGCATGTTCGTTGTCTTGCGCCCGACCGCGATAGAAGCGATCGAACACATGAGGCAGATCGATTGGGTCGATTCCCGATCCTGAATCCCTGATATCGATCGTTGTTGCCAGCACGTCCTCTCGAGCAGTGATCTCGATCGAACCTCCCGCAGGCGTATGCTCCATGCAGTTCTTCACGATGTTCTCGACCGCCTCTGCAGTCCAAAGAAGATCGCCCTCGAACGAAGAGTCCTGGTCAAGGTCCACCACCAGGCTCACATCGTGCAAGTCGAGCGCAGGCTCGAGCGGTGCGATCGCGCGCCTGATGGTCTCCGCACATGACGAAGGCTTCGATTCGGCACGCATCGATCCTGCATCGATCTTTGCGATCTTCAAGAGGGCGGTCACCAACCACGAAACACGCTCGGTCATGGATTCGAGCTTGCGCACTGCCCGTTTACGCTCGGTCTCGTTCTCTGCACGCTCGATAGAAGGGAGCATGAGCGTGATAGCCGTGAGCGGCGTCCTGATCTGGTGCGATATATCTGCAAGCGAGTTTGCGAGCGCATTGCGTTCAGCTTCGAGCTGTTCAGTCGTTCGTGCGAGGCGTGCAACCATCTTCTGCAATTCATTCGTGAGCACCGCAACGTCACCTTCGCTCGAAGTCGAGAAATCGATACGTCGACCATTGTGGAGCACTTCGTCGATCTCGCCAGCAAGACGCTTGATCTGCTGGTGTCGTGCTAATGAAACCACTATGAAGAATGCTGCGGCAGCCAGCCCGGTCAGCATCACCCAGAATTTGCTCTCTACTGGAGCGGCAAGCGCGAACACGACAACGATCGCCACGAGCGCTATGCACTGCCAGGTGAGTGTTCTCGACGAACCCATGCTACTCACCCACCTTGTAGCCAAGACCACGCACCGTGATGATGATCTCGGGCTCGCTCGGATCGGTCTCGATCTTCTCGCGCAAACGCTTCACATACACATTGAGCGCATTATCGGAAACATATTCGCCAGCGCTATCCCAAATGGCATCACGCAGCACCTCGCGCGTGACGAGCTTACCCTTATGCTGGAAGAAGAAGAGTAGCAAGCGGTATTCGAGAGCAGAGAGAAAGAGTTCCTTGCCCGCCTTGGTCACAGCTCCTGATGCGGGATCGACACGAACGTCTCTCACCAGCAACGCGCTTTCAGCAGGATGCGCCCGTCGAAGTGCGCTCCGGATGCGAGAAACGAGCTCGCGTGCCCGAAACGGTTTAGCGATGTAGTCGACCGCGCCCATATCGAGACCTGCCACCGTGGAATATTCGTCATCGGAAGCGGTAAGGAAGATCACGGGCATTTCAGGGGCAGCTTCGCGTGCAGCCGCGCATACCGCGAACCCGTTACCCTGAGGAAGCGTTACATCGAGCAGTGCGATATCGAAGGTCGTGCGTGCTAATGCTTCGCACGCCGCATCCTGCGTCGCGCAAGCTTGAACGCTGAATCCTTCACTGTGAAGCAGATCGGTAAGCGCGCTTACGATCGAAGCATCATCTTCAACGAGCAAGATGTTCATGAGGTTCTCCGTTCTAGCGAAACATTCCTTACGCATAGCCCCTTCGGCCAAACGCCTGGGAAGGCACCGTCTTCCTATCCATCATACCCGCCCTCTTGCACGCGCAGCCTCGCAGCTTTGATTCACTTACACATTAGTAATGCAATTTGCAACCACTTCGCCTACTTGAACTTGATCGAGCAGGAAAATCCGCACCACCGATTCTAGTTTGCAATTCCGCAACTATAGGTTGCTCCCAAACTTAGATAAGAATGATTCCAAATTGTCGACTCGTTCACCGATCTAAAACAAAATGCCGATCATCCTTTTCCCTCTGAAAAATAGAGGCAGGATAGAAGCGACCACTCCTCACGTGAGATAAAAGACGAACGTAACCACTACCCTGCGAACACGGGCGTTTGTTCAAACTTGGCACGAAGGCGCACGATGACCACAGCTATCGAAAGCAAGCAAGATGCAACCAAGCAGTCTCAAAAAGAACAGCTTGAGACGTTTTCTTGCATGCTCGATATCGGCGAAGCCATGCTTGCTGCCGGTGCCGACGTAGACACCGTTGAAGACATCTTGGTCAAGATGGGCAAAGCCTATGGCGCTTACAAGATGGACGTATTGGTGATCACCGAGCTCATCATCGCCACCGCAACGATGCCAGGTCACAACGAACACACATTGAGCAGGCGCATCCTTAATGAAGGCAGTACGAACTTCGATCGGCTCGAAGCCCTTACCGACCTTTGCAAGTCATACTGTCAAAGCCCGATCCCTGCAGACGATCTGCGCAAAAGCCTGCAGCGCATCAAAGGAAAGCCATTCCCAAAGGTTTCGCTCTACTTGGGTGGCGCACTTGCAGCAGGCGGGTTCGCCATCTTCTTCGGAGGGTCGCTCGTCGACGGGCTCGTTTCCGCTTTCTTCGCGCTGGGCGTTTGCTTTTGCATCAAGCATTTTCAGAAGCTCACACCTAACGCAATGGTCTTCAACTTCCTCACGTCATTTATCTTCGGCATTCTTATCTGCCTAGCCTCGAAGCCCATTCCTGCGATCAATATCGACATGGTCATCATCGGCGTGATCATGCTCCTTATTCCTGGCGTAGCGATGACCAATGCAACACGCGACATGCTCTCAGGGGCAACGATATCGGGTGTCATGCGCTTTATCGAGAGCCTCTTTCTCGCTACCTCGCTCGTGCTGGGATTCATGGGAGCACTTTGGCTGGCTAGTCTTTGCGGGGTGATCTAGATGGAGTGGAGCGAATTTCTCTTCAAGATAGTCATCACCTTCATCGCTGCGCTTGGCTTCGCCCTGTTCTACAACGTGCGAAAATGCCATGTCCTCTACGCAACTATCGGCGGCGTTATCACCTGGATCATCTACTACATTCTTCACAGCATGAATGCAGGATTGCTTCCCTCATGCTTGATCGCTTCGATGTTCGCAGCTATCTATGCTGAGGTCCTCGCGCATATCTACAAAACGCCTACTGCGGTATTCTTCCTGATTTCCGTGATCCCGCTCGTTCCTGGTCGTGGCCTCTACTACACCATGTTCTACGCGGTAAGTACGAATTGGGAACAGTGTGGGGTCTTTGCCCTTTCAACCTTCGAAAGCGCTGCGGGCATTGCGCTTGGCATCTGTGCGATCGGAGCGGTCGTGCAAACGTGGATTGCATTCAAGAAACACGCCGAGAAGCTCGCGCGCAAGCAAGCGCAGAAGCTTAAACACCACAAGGCAAAAAAGGAATAGGCACGATCACAAGCGACCGTGCTTGCCGATCGGCCCTTGCGCACCTGCGCGACGCTTTACCACAACCGCTGCACCTGCTGCCACTAGTGCAATTACTACGAGCGCATACGGAATGCAGTCTCCCATCTTCGCCAACAGCGATCCATCCCCATCACCGTCCGAACCGTTCGGTTCATTTGGGTTGTTGGGGTTATTCGGATTGTCAGGACCATCGGGGTTGCCAGGATTATCGGGATTATCTGGGTTATCTGGCTCTTTGGGTTTGTCCTGTGAGTTCGTGAACGCCGCCTCGAGCACTGCATCTTTCTGCATCTTACCCTCGATCGTGCCACCGATAGGCGAAACGAACAAACCATCCTGATCCGCATCGGTCTCGACCACCTTGTAGGTGTACCCCTCAGGAATGCCCATCACTACCAGGTCTTCATCATGATGCAGCGGAATCTCATCCCCGCTGCCGATGAAGCCCACACGGTCTTTGCCATAGAAATAGTAGCGCTGCGTGTTCGGCAGCTCAGTGCCATTCTGGTCGTAGATATGCAGAGTGAAATGGAAGAGACGGTTGTATTGATCAGCGGTGAGCGTGTTACCTTCCACCTTCTTGCTAATAGAAAGATCACCCGCCGCAGGTGCGCTTTCGTTGTTGTCGGTCACGATAACAGTATTGATCAAGCTGAACAAACTAGTGATATCCATATCGCCCAGATCGTCAGCGGCTGCATCCGAATGATCGGGGTCGTTCGGATCGTCGTGTGCATGCAAGTTCTGCTGGACGCGAGTGCGCAAATAGCCCGAATCCGTCACGAAGAACGGCTGGATATTCTTGCCGCCATCCTCATCTGAAAGACCATAGTCCACGACCGCATTCAGCCCGTAGTGCAGATTCATCGAACGCGGGACCTTCGTCGAGCCCGTGTCGCTCAGGTAGACGTCTTCCCAATCTTGCAGCCCGAAGCTTCCCGATGGCTGCGACTGCGCGAACGATGTGATGTCGCGCAGTGTGATATTGACATCGCCTTCAGAGGCATACTGCACCATCGTTTGCGTGAGCTTACCAACGCCAGCCGATACGCTCACATTATCATCAGGCGTGCCTGCATCGGCGTAGATCGAGTACACGCCCACCTTCACCGGAATGACCGTGTCATTGATGTCGCAGCCGGCAGGAGCACGTGTCTCCTTCAGATAGTACGTTGCTGCCCCACCCTCGAAGGTCACGTTTGGCCAGGCCATATCTGCATATCCATCGCTCGTCTCGGTATGGCTCTGGCGCGGCTCGAAGACGAGCATGCCATCCGACCCATCAACGGTTGCCGTATAGCCGGCTGTCAAGCGATTTCGGTCGTTTCGCGCATCATCCTCGGAATTGAAGAGTGCGAATTCAGCACCATTCTTCGCCACGCCATTCTGGTCGATCTTCGTCACACGAAGCTGACGCTGCTCATTCGGAACGTAAAGAACCGAACGGAAGTTGCGAATGAACTCGGAGATGTCGAGGGCTGTGAAGCCACGGTCTTGGAAGCTATCTGGATAAGGGTCGATCTTCTGTATGAGCTCGTTGATGCTATCTCCTGGCTCGCCGTTATCCGCATCCACTGCGCCCATAGCCACCCGCCCGAGCGCATCGTAACGCTCGGTGGTGCTCATAGCGCGAACCTCGTCTTCAGAAACACCGAGCACCCGTGCGAGCGCATCAGGTTCGATCAGCGCATAATACATTCTCATGTCACCATCAGGGTTGGTGAGAATGTAACGGTCAGCGCGTCCAGGAAGATTCTGCAGCGTACCTTCCAAGCGGCCGGTCTCGTCATTCCAATCAAGATGCCAACCTTCAGTGTGGGCATTATCGAGGTGATGATCGGAGCGGTAATGTTCAGCGGATTGCATGAGTGCAGCGGTGAGCGCCGAAGTGCGATTATCCTTGCGATACTGCGCGGTATCAGCATTCAGATCGCCGATATGTACGGTTTGGAAGCCGACCAGATTGTCTCCATAGAGCGGGAACCATGCGCGAGAGCTGTTATAGCTCGGCTGCTTCAGCATCGGAACCGCCACCACCAAGCCATACTGTTGCGAATCGAGTGGCACGTTCGCTGAAGCTGCACCGCCCAGCTGGTCGTCGGGGATCTTAGTCACCGTCTCACCGTTTTCGCCGATCTGACCGTAGTAGACCGAACCATTGTTACCCGTAACGTAACTGTTGAAGCTTGCGTATGCACCCGTTTGGTAGCGATTGTTCACGATGAGCATCGTGTTCTGCGGGTTGAAACGCAAGAGCAGATCGGATGGGACCGACTTATATCCTGCGGGAGCTTTCGTCTCGCGCAAGATATAGAGCAAACCTTCGCTGCCACCGTCATAACGATCCGAGAAGTTGAAAGGGTCCTGTGTGCCTGTTCGCCCATTCGGGTCGGTGAATTTTGCCATGCCATCCGCGTCGGTCACAACATGAGCGATGCGCTCGCCCCTCGTGCTCACCTGATCGAGCGTAACATCCTGAGCGTTCTGCGCATTCGTGCCAGCAGGAACATTGGTCGCATACAGGTCGAACTCAGCCCCTTCGAGTGGTTCGCCATCTTGGTCGACCTTTTTCAGTTGTTGGTACAGCTGTGGCTGAAGATTGAACTTGAGTGAGATGGACGAATCGTAATTACCACGTTCGAGGTAGAACATCTTGAGCGTATGCGAAGTGCTCGATGCGAATGTGTTGCGGTCACTGTGCCAATTCACTTCATCGGCTTTACCAGCTTCGACGAATTTCTCACGAAGGTTCGTCTTGATGATCGGTTCAGAAAGGTAGTTGCCATCAGCATCGAAGATCTCACCATTAGTGCTGAACGCGTTGCCGATATTCACATCGCCTGTAGCGAAATCGATCGTCCCATAGATCTCTGAATGGATGCCGCCCAGGTCGAGCACGAGCACATCATCGATGAAGACCCAAACGTCATCATCCCCCGAGAACTCGAAGGTCATGTCGTTGCTGCCTACTTTACCATCGATCGGCTGACGGAACGTTGTCTCTACGGTCATGCCGAGATGGTGATCGACTGGTTCTTCGTTGACGATATCAGGACGCATTGCACTTGAGCCAGCCGGGTCCCGATTGTTATCAGCACGCAAGTTGTTCTCAAGCTGTCCATCTGGTCCAAGCTTGAAGGCTTTTTCTGCCGAATTGAAAGGGAAGAACCCTCCCACCGAGTTCTCATCACCATCAGTTCGCAGTCCCGCAGGCGCGTCGTAGAGCGTGAAATGCCCAGAACTATCTCCTTTCGGATCGTTGACGAACTCAGCGAAGTTCTTACGCATGTTGTAATAGTAATAACCCTGGTCATCCATCTGGAACAGACCGGTCACATCCTTGTATGACTCTTTGCCTGGTGCGCTCGTATCAGGGTCGAACAGATATTGCAGTGAGCGTGTTTCAGCTGAGAGGTCGTAACCCTGTTTCCAATTCACATCATAACGATCGTACCATTGGCTGTTAAAGTAATTCTTCGTATTGACCCAGGTAGCAGCCCACGAATTGTCCGCATCATGAGGAAAGAGAGAATAATCAAGCGTACCACCATTTTGAGCTTGAGCTTGAACAGCCCGATCGATGTTCCAGCCTAAAACAGGATCAAACTCTGCATTTCCTTTAGTGTTGCGAATATTGGTGCTGTAGAGCGGACCAGCATTCGCATAGATCATTTCGGTGCTATTTCTAAATGCATTGCTATAGTCGGCAAAGTTAGTATTGTACCCACTGTCTTGATCTGCGCTCATTGTTGGATAACCATTATTAAGGACTGATTCAACGATTCCTTGCATTCCCGCATGCTGATTTGCAAAATCACCATATTGCGCTACTAAACCCTGATTCCAATAACCGAGATGGCGCATGCCGTCACCAAAGGTAAGAAGATGTCCTGTGTTGATATTGTCCGATCCAGTGAGCCACGTGGTGTAATTATCGTAAGGGGACAATGCTGCTGTAGACCCCAAGGTGTCAGTACCAATCAGAACGCCCGAGCCCTGCTTACCAGTCGAATAGTCGAAAAGGTTCACGGTGGTGTTTTCGGGGTCTAAGCCGGGGATCACATGAGAAGCCAGCTGTTCAGCAGTAACGCTTTGCGCAGATATTCCTGATTCTGAAGGAGTATCTTCCTCAGAGGGCACATATACGCCTTCAAGAATGCGCTGGGCATCAGTCATGCCGCTGTAGGGATCTTCCTCAGAAACAGACCCATCGGATACGCTGCTCGCAGCAGAATCGGTGTCTTCGGTTCCATTACTGGTATTGCCCGCATCTCCAGCAGCATTGCTTCCATTTGCAGAATCATGAGAAGGATCATTTGACGACGCAGCACCCGAAGCGGCATTGCCTGAAGCGCCTTGTTGGTCAGAAGAAGATCCTCCGTTTTCAGATTCTCCGTTACTCTCTTCCAAATCAGCAGGCATAACAGTAACTGAACCTTGATTCGGTTCATCGGCAAAAGAGAGCGTGGGTATCCCTGCGGCAGGAAGAGATAGAGCTACCGCCATGATCGCGGCAATGAAACAGGTAAGGAATTTATTCGCTGCCTGCTTGGTGTGTTTGAGCTGTGAGTGCGTAAGCAGTCGTTTCATGGGTTTCCTTATTCGATTGTGAAATGCGAATCGCTGCATCGAGACAAGCGGAAACGCTTCCCCCTAATTAAACAAGTTTAGTACTAGTTTTCGGCCTTGACTAGCCTTAATCCATATATGGCGACCTGGGAACATAGAATCTAGCCATAAACACAAGAGCCGCATGCTTATCATGCGGCTCTTGAACTCTTTTTGCCGAGCAAATAGGACTTGCTTTAGCGACTGCAATAACCCACCTAAATTAGGAAGCATCCTTACCAGCACGCTTCTTCGCAACCATGAGCGCGATAACTGAGATGAGCGCGATCACCACGAGCACGCCAAGCACCCACGGAAGGTAATTGAGCGGGTTAGAGAAGGTCTCCTGAACCGCACTTTGGGCACTTGCCAACGGGTTCGAATCATCGTCGATGTCGAGCAGCTCAGCCGGCTCTGCCCCATTCGCAGCGCCTTCCTGCGTGCCGGCCTCATCCGCAGCCTCATCGCCTGTTGCCTCGTCGCCAGCAGCGTTCTCGCCAGTTGCGGCGTTCTCATCACCTGGTGTTGCCTGTCCGCCAGTTGTGCCAGCAGAAGCTCCATCATTGGTCGTTCCTGCTGAAGATCCCTGGACAGCCTGATACTTGAAGGTGAATACGTTATCCTCGGCATTGCCCTTGAGCGTACCCGTTAGATTGTAGGCATTCGTTGGCTGATAGCCTTCGATGTAGCGATATGCGATGACCGGCTTGTCGCCAATGTTGCCATAGAACGTTTCGCTATCTGCGATCTGCGCGCCATTCGCGTCAACATAGTTGATCGTATACGCAACCTGGTCCTTCTTCATGCCGTACGCAACCACGTACTGCAGATCTTGAGTGACCTCGATATTGCCAGACTCAGCTAGTCCATCGTGCCCTGCAAGACGAATGCCCTTCACATAGTACTTATCGTCGTCAGGCTGGATGTTCAACGTCTGCCAGGCAATAGTACAAGATTTGCCATAACCATAAGGGCCATAGCTCTTTGAAGCTGCTCCGTCGATCGTACCGTTACCGGCATAGAGCGTGACCGTATACGAGTACGATTTACCCTCATCAGCAAAGGCTTCTTCCGAAGTTGCCGCTTGAATGCCAAGCGCAAGAACGCAAGCAACAAGGGCAGCGCAGAAGACCCCGATGATCCGAGCGAACGAGAAGCGTGCCTTAGTTTGAGCAAAGCGTGTCATTAGACATCACTCCCTTTACGGATCTTCCTGAGCGATCTCAGCGAAACGATCGTGCAAACAAGCGCCGCAACGATACCAACGATATAGAGCACCATCAGCACCTGGTCCATGGTCTTAGGCAAGGTTGAGCCTGCCCCATCGCCATTGCCATTATCATCACCATCGGGTACTAGCTGACCAGCTGTGCTGCCCGTACTGTCCTCAACTGCAAAGGCGACATTCAGCTTACCCAAGGTGTTCATATACGCATTGTCTTGCGTTTCACCATCAAGGCTCATCTCGATCGAGACTACGCCCGTATCACCGCTACCAAGCGTAGCAACATAAAACCACTTGCCCGTTACGCCCGATATCTCTTTGAACCCTTGGCTGTTATCGCCGCCAACCGTATTCGATCGGTAGATCTCATTGCCGTTGTATTTGAGCGCATAGGTATAGGCACCACCAGAAGCGCTTGCGCCCTCTTCGAGCGTCTTTATAGCTTCACTGGTCATGTACCAATCGGTGCTCGTATCGCTCAAGTTGCGCAGATTGACCTTCATCGTGAAGCTGTCCCCTGGCTGCATGTGAGAAAGCGCCTGGTTGACTGATTCTTGGTTGTAATCCGATACCATCTGCTTCTCAGCGCTATAGGTAACGTTCCAACTCACACTTTCTGTTTCAGCATAGGCAGTGCTCGAGAAGCCAAGTGAACAGGCAAGAGCAACCGCGCAGGTGGCAACGAAGGTGCCGAACCATTTGACCATTGTTCGTGTTTTAGTCATTATGCTGCACCTCCCACATTGATACCTAGGCTGTTTGCGTCAACGCCCCATGCGCCCTTGATAGCATCAGCAGCGTTATGCGTCTGAACCGCATCGACTTCTACACTGATGCCGAACTTGTAGTTGTCATACGCGTACTCTGTATAGGAATATGCTTGCCCGCCAGCTGTCTTTGCACCAGCATCAGCGCTTGAGACAATGACCGACTTTGCATCTTTCAAGACATCAGCGCCGATGCGCATCTCGTTTACAAACGGAAGCGAAGCACCAACTGCAACAGGATCGACGCTATAGAGAACAATTTGTTCGGCAGTTGAAGCACTTTTATCGACTACCCATCCCTTAGCTAGCTTGAGCTCGATAAGCGATGGATCCATATTAGTCGCCTTCTCGCCGTTCTCATCAAGCCAATACCTATGGATCACCACGCGCATGTATTCTGGTTGAGCACCTGTATTCTGCGCTGCAAGCTCTTCGGGATACCATTTACCAAACGAAATCTTTTGACCATCGGGAATAAGATTCGCGAGCAGAGTATCCTTTCCCTCGCGAATATCTCCATTTTCCGTAAGTCCAACATCAAGGCTGGTAAGCTCTATCGTTGCCTCGTAAGTCTCTGACTGCTTATCGAGTGCCGCTTGCGCAGTATTAGCCATGACCGCCACGAGCGCCGCTACCGTTAAGAGGAAGACGATGAGCAAACCAGCTATGCGTTTTGTACTTTTTGCATTCATCTGAAACTACCTCCCCTATTTCCAATCGGTGTATGAATGAGCTTTACCAGAGTCATCGTAGACAGCAGGCGAGCACTGTCCAACCACCTGAATATCGAAATTAATGTGCGTCAGCGAGTTGTCTGGATCGATTTTCTGTGTCAGATCAACCTTCAAGGCTGGTGTTGTTTCATTTGGATGGAGCGCATCAGCAACATAATTCCAAACTTCATAATCGTCAGTCGCTTCAGTCTTGACCCATCCTGAACCCGCAATGGAAATATCTACACCCTCGCGTGGCTGAACACCCAAAAGGATTACGCGAACCATCACGTCGGTGTCGCCCGTGTTCTTCATAGTGATGGCTTTATCTTCCCCATCGAAGTCCTCGTCGGTTTCCGCGCTATATCCAAGTGTGATTGCTTTTTCACCGGTTGCAGAAGTTACCGCAGTGAAATAAGCGTATGCTGGACCAGCGCATAGGATAACCGCAAGAAGCGCAGCTAATCCTATGGTTATGAATCTTTTGCTTGTCTTTGTCATGATGCCCTCACTTTGAGTTCCAGCTTTCAACGCACTATCGATAGGATTAGTTTGAAGATGACGAATTATAGTCATTATGTTCAAGCATCTTACCTTTGAACTCCCCAGCTACACTGTCATATTTGTAGGCATTGGTGATGCCAGAGCTTGGTACTCCATCTTCAGTACCCGTGTTGGTGAAGGTGATGGTGTAAGCATTGTCAGAACCATAGAAGTCATCGAGCTCGAATGTTGTGCTTAAATCTGGTCGTCCCTCGCTGTAGCCACAGCCAGGATAAACAACCTCAGAGATCGTATAACGAGCAGGGATAGGTAAACCATCGATCGTGCGCGTGGCGACATCGGCACCAACTTCAACACTTACGGGAATCGTCCACGTAATAGGCTCAAGCCCAAGATTGTCTACTGTACCAACAGTAAAACTTGTTGGATCAGTATAGGTAAACAAGACTCGCCAATCGTTTATACTGCCGCTCAAAACACCATCAGCATCAATATAGATAGCTTCATCGTCATCGTTGAAGTAGTAATACTTGAAAGTATCGTCTTCTTCAGCATACAGGTCGCAGTACACATAACCGCCACCGTTAACGCTCACCAGTTTTCCATCCTTCTTATAGATGCAACCGCGGGACTCTCCACCTTTATTATCGGTATCCCAATAGTTACCTTCTTCATCTAAGGCAAGAAGACCTCCATTGGCATCTAGATACATCGTATGCCCATTCCAATCCTCAATACTTCCCTCTTTAGTAAGCATCAAGCAGTAACCCTTGGATTCATTCTTGTAAACAAATCTGTCCCTGTAATCCATCTGTTCGCCAACAAGCTTGAACTGGACTGCAATACTCGGAGTATCGATCTTCCCATCAGTTTCCGTAGTTGCAATAGTGGGAGCAGGACTGAATGCCTTATTGATCGTTAGTTTGCCGTCATCCCAAGTGGAGGGGCTATAAGAGCCAAAATCACGTTTTTTGACCTTAGCCGTATATTTATCGTACGTATTGTAGGATCTATCAAGGTCGCTATCATAGTCTGATTGAACCCCGATGCCGGTAGTGTTTTCGAATGCCAGCTCGCCTTCAGCCTGGAGTACCGCACCGAACGTTTCAAGAGGACTTGAAGACTCGGATTCTTTAGCAGATCCATCCTCTGTGGCTCCATCACCTGTCATACCTGCTGTCCAGGAATTATCAGAAGGAGCTTTCGGCGTATTCTCGCTAGCGGGCTTTTCAACAACTGGTTTTTGCTGAGTAGGATGCTCGACAACGACCGCATCTTCGGTAGTTTCCTTCTCCGACTGAGCAGAAGGCTGCTCGCCTGAGCTTGCATCAGGCACAGCAAATGCAGGCAAGGCTGAAAGACCAAACACCAATGTGACCGCCAAAAGGCAAGCCAAAAACTTATACCGAATAGATTTCTCATGCTTAATCATGGGAGCCTCCTCATGACTCTCATTTATATAATCTCATACGCGTAGCTTCTCAAATGCACTATGAAATCATAGCGAAGTCATAGAATTCACCCTGATTTTACCATTTTCACTGCCCTTACGCAATCCAAAAGAGGCACATAGAAGTTGGTTTCTTGCGGTTGTCAGGAAACCAGTTCATGCCCGCTCTTCATACCTCGAGCGACTCACAACACATATTCTTTTCAAACCGCCCAAACAACCGTTTTTCACCTCACTCGATCATGTATGGTTTTTGGCTATCATCGGGCATTTAGCTATAATGAAGCTTCTGTAATGTATTTCCGACCGAATTGGTAGGTCACCAACCCATGGCTCAGATCATCGCCCCATCATTACGAGAACACCGGCAACGGGCCACCAGCGTGCTCGTTATTGCGCTCACCATCGCACTTGCCATACTCACCATCACGGGAGTAGGTACCGTAGCCTTCGTCTCTCTCATCGGCATGGCAATCTGTGCGATCTGCTTCTTCCGCAAAGAAGCGTACATCGATTGGTGGATCTTTATCCCCCTTGCTGCGTATGTGCTCATGAACTTCATCTCTGCATGGTGCGCGTGGGGCGACCCGCTCTATGGGTATGGTCCACTGCACATCATCTATCTCTCGCTCTATGCTGCTGCCTGCAGCTTGAGAGACGCCGAAGCGAAGCTACTCCGCCTTCTCTGCGTCGGACTTGCTGTCGTAGCTGCTGTTGCTGCGATCATCGGCTTCATCGTTCAATCATTCACTGCAAGCGCTACCCGCCTTGAATACGTTGTGGGAACGCCAAACGGACTTGGCATCTTCTTCGTGCTCGCATGGTTCGCACTTGAGAGCAGTCGTATGGAGGTCGTACGACAAAAGGATACCAATGAGCCCTCAACGCTTGGCCGAAGCCGTCTCTACCACTTCCTAAGCCGCTGCGAACCCCTTATCTTAGTTGCGCTTGCCATGACGCTTTCGATGGGTAGCCTGGTTGCGCTCGGCATCGGCCTTATCGTGCTGTTCATCTCACGCTTTCGCGCAACAGGGGGTAAGGAAGCTTTCCGATTTGCCACGGTCATCCTATCGCGCATCTTCCTGAGCATCGCGATCGGCTTCTTGATGTATATGGCAGGCGAGCGCGCCGATGCACCCATCCTTTGTTTGGTGATCCTTGCCTACATCATTGTGATGATCTGCCTGTGGAATCGCTTCGATTCCTTTCTCAAAAGCTCTGGTAAATTCGCAAAGATCATTTCCCTGGTCGGGCTGCTTTGCATTCCTTTCGCACTTTTCATGCGTCCAAATGCAGGAGCAACGTTCGCTGAACGATTCGAGATGATGGGAAACGGTATCAGCTATCTTGGCGTTGACCCACTCGTGGGCATGGGTCCCTTCACCTGGCGACTCGCAAACATCCAGGATGCTGGCAACTACTTCAACACCAATCACATCCACAATATCTTTATCCACGCGGGAGTTGAATTTGGCCTCATTGCGATGGCGGCTCTCATCATCATCGCAGTGCGCGTATTCATCAAGCGCTACAGAGAGGCTCAACACGGCGAAGATGCTGCGCTCCTCTTTCATATGCTGACCGACACAGGCTTCTTCTATGTCGGTATCGTAGGCATGTTCATCTTCACTGCGAACGGATCGATCACACCAGCTAAAAAGCTCTCATCAGTGGGGACAAAACTGCTGTTCGGATGCCTTTTCTTGCTTCATTTCATCATTTTGTGGGGCTATATCGCCTCATTCTGATCGCTTAAGAACGGAGTAGCCGCTCATGATAGACAAAACGAACGCACACACTGAAGCTGCGAACGCCACCGCTCGTTCACGCAAATCAGCACTCGTGCTCATCATCGGCGCGATCGTACTGGTCGCGCTCGTTGTAGGAGTTTGGTTCTTCAATGGCTCGAAAATACCCAGCTATGTTGGCTACCCCCTTGAAGGCGATGAAAAGGAACAGGTAATCGAGCAGAACAGCCCACTGACTGATTTCGTTTACCTAACTGCCAACGCCGATTATCCGCGTGATCAGCCCATTTCGAAGATCACGATCCATCATATGGGCGGCGATCTTGCACTGGGCAATCTTGGTGAGCGCTTCCAGAAGCGCGATATTCAGGCCTCTTCGAACTATGCGATCGACTCAAAGGGCAACGTTGCACTGTATGTTGAAGAAGCGAATCGTGCCTGGACCAGCAAGAATCGTGAGAACGACGAACAAGCCATCACGATCGAAGTCGCTAACGATGAAGAAGGCGGCAACTGGCACGTAAGCAATGAAACGTTCGATAAGCTCGTTTTGCTCTGCGCAGATATTTGCAAACGCAATGGCATCGAAGAGATCGTCTACACGGGCGATACTACGGGCAACTTGACGTTCCACGGCATGTTCGACAGCACAACCGAATGCCCTGGCCCTTATCTGAAAAGCCGCATGAATGATTTAGCCGAGGCGATCAATGCCGAACTTGCTAAGAGTGAGTAGCGGCCGTTCGTTGATCATTTTGTCGTTGCGGTCTAGCTAAATGCTGCTCTTTGCAATCATTGCCTTGGATACTGCACAGTGTCGCGCTGAACGTGTTGTTGAAGCATTCAAGCTGCCCATGCGCAGCGGCCGCGAGGCTTACACCTCTTTGCGCGTAAGCGGATAGCCTTGACGATCGAGTTCGGCCACTACGGTCTCCACCAAGAACGGCAATCGCTCATACACCTTCGGGGTGAGCCCTTCCACCAGCTCTGCGGGCGACATGTTCTCAATCTGCATGCCGTAGCAGATGCCATCGCATGAATAACCGAGCAGTTGCGCTGCATCGAAGAGATCGACGAGCTTGAGCTCGTGAAGCGATGCCATCGCATCTTGCGTGCGCGCGATGTCTTCGGGCTTATAGCGAAACACCGTGCCTGGTTCGCTGTCCGTTCCATCGACCGCATCGACCGTGATGATGAAGTCGTATTCGTCCACTTTGTTCAGTAGCTTCATGGTCATGCAGCCCAGATCGTAAAGATCGACCCCTTCAGGGATCTCATAGTGCTCGACCAGCTCATCGTAGACTGCAGGGCCGATACCATCATCGAGCATCAGGCGATTCCCCACGCAAAATACAGCGATCTTCATAGCGCACTCCCCTTCTTGTCTTACGCCACTGGCATGCCAGGACGAATGACCAGGTTGTAATAGGTGGCACCGAAGATCATCAGAGCAGCCAGGATACCCATAGCGATCGCCCAAATGCGCTGACGCTTGATATACCACTCTTTGGTACGTCCGAGCGAGATAGCGCGCTCGCAAGCATACCCTTGCGAGACACGAGCGAACACGATGGTGACCGCCGCGAGTAGAACAGCGACGATGATCGAGAAGACCACCGAAAGCGGAGAGGGGTCCGTGAAGGATGCGTAGAAGAGGTTGTCCGCGAAGAGCCATAGCGGATAATACAGGATCGTGATCCAAATGCCGTTTGCTGGTCCCCAGATCGGCGGCATGAAGAGTGCGCCAAGGTTGATGGGAGGCAGGCCCTTCATCAGCTCTTTGCGGTACTTCTGTTCCTGTTTGTCGCTCTTTTTCATGGCAGCCTCTCTTTGCGTGTTTCACCCTTATCATACTGGCAAACACAGCCAACTATCTCGTGCAGCGTCTTCACTGGTTCATTAGATCGACCAGTCGCGCTCGATCCTTACTCAAGCTATTGTCCTGACGATCTTTCGTATGAACGAAAAAGGAGGCTTTACTGGGAGTGCTGGGGGTCGTGTAATTCGACACATTTGAAATGTGTCGAATTACACGACCCCCAGCACATTCGTCACCCTCCCCTCGTCTCGTTACTGCAAAAAAGAAAGGACCCGACGAATCGAGTCCTTTCTGATGACCGCATTTCGTTCAGTAAGCTGAACGGTTCGGTTCGCGCACAACGTGCGCTGCGCCAGAGCGCATGCGATTAGTGATCGCCTACGCTGTGGTCTTCGCCAACGATGCAGTGACGCTCGGGGTCGTAGACCAAACCGCCGTGCTCTTTGCCCGCCAGCATGTTCTTCGCGTTCGCCGTACCTTCGATGAAGACCAGGTAGATGTGGATCATCGAGAAACAGATGAAGACGAACATCATGAAGTAATGAATGATGCGCATTGACATCATGCCACCCACTGCTGCCGTGCCTGCAGCGAAGAAGCTCCAGGAAGCGGTGGGGATCCAGAGGCAGAATCCGGTATAACCCATAACGAGGATCAGAACGCAAACAGCCAGATAAGAGAGCTTTTGCGGAACGCCCAGCTTAGCTGACAGCGGGTGATCCTTCTTGATGAACAGGTAATACTTGATCCAAGCACCGAGCTGATGCCTGTTGTCTGCCTGCGGAAGGTAGGTCTTGTAGTCGCGAACCATGTTACGCGTACCGCCCGTAGGAGCAGAGTGGAACATGAATGCGAAGATGATACGCAGGATGCAGTTGAGGACCAAGAGCATACCGCAGAAAACATGCACGCCACGCGCGACACCGGTAAGACCCGCCCAGAACGGGAAATGGATCAGAAAGCCGGTGAAGATAAGGAGCGCCATGCACACGAGGTTGACCCAGTGGGTAACCTTCATGGGCAGCGGATGTGCCTGCTTATAGTGTGCGAGATGTGCCATTTATCTCACCCCCCAAGGGCTGGTAACGGTTTCGAAGTGCTTGCCCGTAGCAGGCTCAGACACATGAACTGCGCAAGCAGTACAGGGGTCGAAGCTGTGGACGGTACGAAGCGCATTGATAGGTGCATCGACATTAGCGACCGGCGTACCGATAAGAGCCTGCTCCATCGGACCACGAACGCCCTCAGCATTGCGCGGAGCGATATTCCAAGTAGTAGGAATGATGATCTGGTAGCCAGTGATGCGACCATTGTCGACATGCTCGTCATGGTAAAGAGCGCCACGCGGTGCTTCCCACATGCCGCAACCATAGCCCGTAAGGTGCTCAGGTGCGCGGAAGTACTCGCTGTCGCCACCCTTGAGTGCTTCGATGAGCTCGTCGACCCAATCGACCATGAGGTGAGCGATGTAGGAGCATTCAACCTGACGTGCAGCAACACGACCGAGCGTGGACTGGAGCTGCGGAAGCGTGAGGTTGAGGTCTGCCATGAGCTTGTCGAGGTTGTTGACGATGTAACGATTCTTCTCGCCACCACGCAGATAAGCTGCGAGAACGCGGGAGAACGGACCTGCCTCCATGCATTCACCATTGTAGCTCGGGCCCTTAGACCAGGTGTAACGATCGTTGACCGTACCGATCATGTGACCATTTTCCTCGTGCTCGGTACCAGCAACATAGTACTCGGTGTAGAGCGGATCAGTGACGCCTTCCTTCGGGTTGAGGTTAGAATCGCCTACATACCAGGAGTGACCAACATATTCCTTGATCAGCGAAGGATCAGGGTCTTCAAGGCGAAGGCCGTCGTTGGTGTAGACAACGCCAGAAGGCATGTAGCGATCTGCCATCTCGAAGTTCTCGCGCTGGAAAACACCCCAAGCAACATAGCGACCGCAGCCGCGACCGAAGCCAAGAGCCTCGGGATAAGCGCTAGCGATGATCTTGGTGTCGGGGAGCATGGTGGAATCGACCCAATCGCGGATCTCACGCGTGATGGAATAGAGCTCGTCGAGCTTCTCTTCCGTAGGAACGAATGCCGTACCACCAGGAACGAGCGTCATGATATGAGGCATCTTGCCACCGATGAGACCGCAGATCTCAGATGCTTTAGCCTGCATGTTCAGAGCTTCGAGGTAGTGAGCCGTGCAGATGAGGTCTGCTTCAGGATCGAGCTTGTAAGCCTCAGGAGCCTGACCATCGAGGAACCAACCACCGCTGAAGATGGAGAGCTGACCGTTGTTCGCGAACTTGGTGAGCGTGCCCATCAGGGTCTTGAGGTCGGTGCTGCAAGAAGTGCCTGCAGCCTCCATGAGGTCGTAAGCCTTGCCCACGTTTGCGTTGAGCGCATTGAGTGGGTTGACATAGTCGAGTGCAGCGAGCGTGTAGAGCCACAGGATATGGCTGTGCAGGAACTGACCGCCCTCTACCAGGTTACGGATGATACGAGCCTGGTTCGGGATGACGATGCCATAAGCAGCTTCACCTGCGAGCGATGAAGCGTGAGTGTGTGAAACCGGGCAAACACCGCAGATACGCTGAACGATCTGAGCAGCATCCTCAGGAGTACGATCCTGAACGACGAGCTCCATGCCACGGAAACAACCACCTGAGACCCAAGCATCAGTTACAACGCCGTTGTCGACTTCCATTTCAACACGAAGGTGACCTTCGATACGAGTAATAGGATCGATGATTGAACGAGTCATTATTAGTTGCCTCCCTTCGAATTGTCATCGAGGGTGTAGATGCCAATGGATTCATTCGGATGCTTCATATCCCACTCGCGTTCCTTCTCGAACGGAGCACCACCATCGGTACGACCAGCCTTCTTCATGCCGAAGCCATGGACAACGAGAGCAGCAGCAAGGATGCCCGTGATGGTCCAAGCGATAGCTTCAGGCTGGAACACAGCGCCGCCGATGCGCAGATCGCGGAAGCGTGCACGGAACGGCGTGTTGGTCTCGACCCAGTTCTCGCCTGGGTTGTTCGGGTTAGCTACGCAGCAGCCGATGCAAGGACCGCCGGACTCGACGCACCAGGAACGACGACGGTTCCAACGCACGATACCGCAGTTCGCCTTGGTCTGAGGACCACGGCAACCCATGGGATACAGGCAGTAGCCCATTGCCTCTTCAGGAGTGCCGAATGCATAAACGAATTCGCCATTCTCGAAGTGACCGCGACGCTGGCAGTTGTCATGGACGGTCTGATTGAAGATGACCTTCGGCTTGTTCTCGTTCGTGAGTTCAGGCAGCTGACCAACGAGCAGAACATCGACGAGAACCGACGTAGCCCATTCAGGGTTAGCCGGGCAACCGGGAACGTTAACGACCGGAGTGTCGATACCGCGCTTCTTGAGATACTGCTGAACGCCGAGTGCGTTCGAAGGATTCGGATAGGCTGCCATCCAGCCACCATTTACTGCGCAGGATCCGAGGGCAACAACAGCGTTAGCGCTTTCAGCAGCGTGAGCCAAGATGTCGGTACCGACTTCGTTGGCGACGCGCAGAGCTTGGCCGTCCCATCCCTCCAAAACTGCACCTTCGTAAATGAGGATGTAGTTGCCTGCTTCGATCGTTTGCTCTTTAGCTTCTTCCATGGACCAGCCTGCAGCAGCAGAAAGGGTTTCGCAGTAGTTCAGCGAGATCATCTGCAAGACGATGTAAGCCGGATCAGGGGAATCACCTTGAGCGAAGGACTCAGTACAGCCGGTGCAGGATGCACCCTCGATCCAGATGACTGGATAGAGCTTGCCTGCTTCAGCACCAATGACCGAGTTCTCGATCGCAGCCGCAATACGAGGAGCAGCGAGTTCGGTAAGACCTGCCGCAACCGCGAGAGAGCCGCAGAGTTTCATGAAGCTACGACGAGAAACGCCACGCGCTTCAAGCTTAGCCAGAAACTCCGGTGAGGTAGCCTCTGTTACCATGTGCACACCTCCTTAAGGGTGTCTTCTTCCAGTAAAACTTCTGGCAAGTATTGTAGGTTGACTACTAATTAAGGAATGACGCGCGGGCATGAAAAACGCTTGTTATTCTGGCAAGTGGTAAGAAAGTGTTACCGCCGTTGTCTCAAATAACACAATCCATAGAAAGAACGTAATCAACACAAACCCTTCAAAAGTTCTGCACCATTTCGCGGGCGAGCGGCACTTGCGTAATCGAACGACAGCGATTCGATTACAATAACTCAACAAGCTTTTGAAGTATTTATGAGCGAATGGAGAGCGAACACGCCATGGCTGAACCGATCAAGATCGCATTCTTAGGCCCCGCTGGCACCTACAGCGACGAAGCAACGCACACCTTCATGGATAAGCTCGGTTTTACCGACGTCGAGAAGATCGAGTGCGTATCCTTCACGGAAGTGTTCGACAATGTGGAGCGCGGGCGCTGCGATTACGGCGTTGTTGCCACTGAGAACTCCCTTGAAGGGCCCGTTACCGCGTGCCTCGATAATTTCGCGACCCATAATAATGTGACGATCCTGGCTGAAACGGTGCTCGATATTCACCACAGCCTGGTGCTGCACCCCGATGCGAGCATCGATGAGGTCACCACGATCGTCTCGCACCCTCAGGGGCTCGGACAATGCAG
>UPYK01000019.1 GCA_900538545.1 uncultured Eggerthella sp.
TCCGAGCGCGCCGAAGAGCTCCTGCACGTGCACGCGTACTAGAACCGCAGGTCGCGCTTACCTTCTTTGATGGCTGCAAGATTCTTCTCGAGCACGGCATAGACTGGCGCGCGCTTGAAGTCTTCGTTTTCCATTTCGCGTTCGATGAGCGCTTCGCCAAGCGCCCGAGCTTCAGGCGAAGCGTAGTCGAGCAGGTATTCTTCGAGCGTCATAAGAGCATTCGGGTGACAGAAACCTGCGATCTGTTCGTTCTTGCAAAGCTCCATGAAGCGATCACCCTGGCGCCCCGCACGATAGCATGCCGTGCAGAAGCTGGGAATATAGCCGAGTTCCATGAGCCAGCTGACCACTTCGTCCAAGCTGCGGTTGTCGTAGACGTTGAACTGCGCGGTGCTCTCGTCTTCGTCCTCTTCGCTCACGTATCCGCCCACGCTCGTGCGTGATCCGCCAGAGATCTGCGATACGCCCAGCTCAAGAAGCTGTTCGCGCATGGCTTGTGGTTCGCGCGTCGAGATGATGAGACCGGTGTAGGGAACGGCGATGCGGATGCACGCGACGATCTTCGCGAAGACATCGTCGGGCACACCGTTGTCGAAGGTATCGGGGTCGATATCGTCTGCCGGGCGCACGCGCGGCACGCTGATCGTGTGCGGACCTACGCCGAACACCGCTTCGAGATGTTCGGCATGCATGAGCAGCCCAGCGAATTCGTAGGCATAGCCCTCCAGGCCGAAGAGAACGCCCAGGCCCACATCGTCGATGCCCGCTTCCATCGCGCGGTCGTGCGCTTCGGTGTGGTAGGCGTAGTTGCTCTTCGGTCCCGTGGGATGAAGTTCCTCATAGCGCTCTTTGTGGTAGGTCTCCTGAAACAGGATATAGGTACCGATCTCGGCTTCCTTGAGCTTGCGGTAGTTCTCGACCGTGGTAGCTGCGATGTTCACGTTCGCGCGACGGATCGCGCCGTTCTTGTGCTTGATCGAGTAGATGGTCTGAAGGCTCTCGAGCACGTACTCGATCGGATTGTTGATCGGGTCTTCGCCCAGCTCGATCGCAAGGCGCTTGTGACCCTGGTCCTGCAGCGCAATCACTTCGGCGGCGATCTCTTCTTGGGTGAGCTTCTTGCGCGGGATCGTCTTGTTCTGCAGATGGTACGGGCAGTACACGCAGCCGTTCATGCAGTAATTCGACAGGTAGAGCGGCGCGAAGAGCACGATGCGATTGCCGTAATGGTCGTCCTTGATCGCGCGCGCCAGCGCGAAGATGCGCTCGATGCGCGCTTTGTCTTCGCAGGCCAGAAGCACGCTCGCTTCGCGGTGGATGAGCCCGTTCCCTTCGGCGGCTTTCTCGAGGATGCGATCGACGAGCGCGAGGTCGGCGGCATCGGCGCGGGCAGCTTCGAGGGTTGCGAGGATCTCTTCGTGGTTGATGAATTCTTCCGCGTGGGGGGAGGCGGGATCATAGGGCGGGGTAGCAGTGGTCATGGGCTCTTTCGTTCCGATCGTGCGTAACGGGTTTTTCATAATCGAGGAATATAATACGAATGCGTAAAGGATACCAGCAAACACGCGCGCCGTGCGGTGTTTCTGTGAACTCTAAGGAAAGAATCCATGGTCTCTGAACACAACGTCTCGACTCCTTCGCTCGATCTTGACCAGCGTGACGCGCTTTCGGCCACGCCGAAGGGAATGCGCATCACGATCGGGCTGTTCGGCAGGCGCAATGCGGGCAAGAGCAGTGTGGTGAATGCGCTCGCGCGCCAGCCCGTGAGCATCGTGAGCGAAGTGCCAGGCACCACGACCGACCCGGTCGAGCGAGCGATGGAGCTTCTGCCGCTTGGCCCTGTGCTCTTCGTCGACACGGCGGGGATCGATGACGATGCCGAAGTGGTGGGGCAGTTGCGTGCTGAGACCACGCGCAAGGCGATGAAGGGCTGCGACCTGGCCCTGCTCGTGTATGAGCAGGGTAGGTGGGGAGAGGTGGAGCGCGATCTGCTGGCGGATCTTGAGCGTGAAGCGATCCCTGCGGTGGTCGTGGCGAACAAGATCGACCTTGCGAGCGAGGGGGTCGCGAACGAAGGGGCGGGGAGCGATAGGGCTGCGAGCGATTTCGATCAAGCGGTGCGCGTTTCGGCAACTGAGCGCACAGGCATGGGTGAACTGCTCCAAGCGATCATCGATGCCGCCCCTGAAAGCCTGCTCGAGGATCCGCCGCTTGCGCGCGACCTGGTCAATCCAGGAGATACGGTCGTGCTCGTCGTTCCGATCGACAAGGAAGCGCCCAAGGGTAGGCTTATCTTGCCCCAGGTGCAAACAGCCCGCGATCTGCTCGATGGGGGAGCGCTGCCTTATTTGGTGCGCGATACCGAGCTTTCGGCCGCGCTTGCTTCGCTTAAAGAGCCGCCCGCGCTGGTCATCACCGATTCGCAGGTGTTCCATCGGGTGGCCGAGATCGTTCCCGAGGATGTTCCGCTCACGGGCTTTTCCGTGATAATGGCGCGCGCAAAAGGAGACATCCATGCGCAAGCCGCGGCGCTCCAGGCGCTTGCGCAGTTGGGAGAAGACGCGCGCATTCTTATTGCTGAAGCATGCACGCACCACCCGATCTCGGAGGATATCGGCACGGTGAAGATCCCGCGCTTGTTGCGCAAGAACCTGGGCGAAGGCATCACGATCGACCATGTTCAGGGCAAGGACTTTCCAAACGATCTTTCAAGCTACGATCTGGTGATCCATTGCGGAGCATGTATGTTCAGCAGACGCGCGATGCTCTCGCGCATCCAAGCGTGCGAACGGGCAGGCGTGCCCATCGCGAACTACGGCATGGTGTTGGCGCACTTCGCCGGCATCGCCAACCGCGCCCTCGCCCCCTTCAACCTCGAATTAATCGACCAGCGAAGAGGGTAAGGTGCGAGATTCCTCGTCTATCCCACGCAAGCAGCACGCCCAAGGGGCAGACGCTTATAGTGCCCGACCTCCGGCGAAGGCATGGCCCTACAGCTGCTCGCTTACTGTTAACGTTCTAGATTCCAACCGCGGCTGCGCAAGCGGTCCATACCTTCCCCTCCGGCCAGACCCTATAAGCTAGCAGGTTGAAAAGATCGGCGAAGGCAGTGAGGTAACGAAGTGACTCTTTTCCGACACTCTAATTATTAATAAAACCCGAGAAAAGCAGTGACGCATGAGCGAATCTGCAAAGTGCAGATTCGCGAACAGGGAAACGGGTCACTTCGTACCTCGCAGGCTTTGCCGATCTGCAGATAAGCGGGTAATTACAAATGCCCCTTGGGCGTGCTGCTTGCCTAGCCGGTGCTTTATAATTGAACGAAGAAATGAGTACACACCTGCGCAGTACGAAGGATGGAAGATGGACCTTACTCCTGGAGCGAAAGCCTACGGCTTCATGGTTGAAACACACGAGAATCTGCCCGAGATCGACGGCACCGCAACCCTCATGCGCCACAAAAGCGGCGCGCGCCTGCTCTATCTGGCAAACGACGACAACGACAAAGCCTTCTCTATTGGCTTCAAGACGCCACCAGTGAACGATACAGGCGTCTTCCATATCCTGGAGCATTCGGTGTTGTGCGGTTCGGACAAATTCCCAGTGAAAGAGCCGTTCGTGAACCTGCTCAAGAGTTCGATGCAAACGTTCTTGAATGCCATGACCTTCGCAGACAAGACGGTCTATCCTGTTTCGAGCACGAATGAAAAAGACCTGATGAACCTTATGGACGTCTATCTCGATGCGGTGCTGCATCCTGCCATCTATAAACGCAAAGAGATCTTCGAACAGGAAGGTTGGCACTACGAGCTTGAGAACACAGACGCGCCGCTCACGTATAACGGCGTGGTGTTCAACGAGATGAAGGGCGTCATGTCCGATCCCGACAACGTGCTCTTCGACGCGCTCCAAGCGGCGCTCTTTCCCGATACTGCTTATCGCTTCGAGTCGGGCGGCCTGCCGAGCGCGATCCCGAATCTCACCTACGAAGACTTCCTCGACAATCACGCGCGTCACTATCAGCTGAACAACAGCTACATCACGCTCTATGGCAACCTCGACATCGACAAGATGCTCGGTTTCTTGGACGCGAACTACCTCTCTGCGAACAAAGCGCCACAACCTGCAGGCGCGCCGAACCCGCTTGTGATCCAAGACCCTGTTGAAGCACTCGATGTGGTAGTGGAGATGAATACTTCGCCCGAAAACGCATGCGCAGCTCTCGGCTATGTGGTCGGTACGGCGGCAGATAATGAATGCATCATCGCCGTTGATATCCTTATGGATGCCCTTATGGGGTCGAACGAGGCGCCGCTGAAGAAGGCGCTGCTCGAGGCAGGGTTCGCAGGTGATGTGTTCGACTACATGAACAAATCGATCCTACAGCCCTTCGTTCTGATCGAAGCGAAAGGCATCGAGGCTCAAAAAGCGCACGTGTTCAAGGAATGCCTCGAGCGTGAAGTGCGCAAGCTCGTGGAGGGCGGCATCGACAAACAGCTGATCGAAGGAGCGATCGCGCATGCGGAATTCGTGATGCGCGAAGGCGATTTCGGTACATCAACGGGCGTGATCCTGGCGGTGAATGCGCTTTCCGCCTGGCTCTACGATGATGCCCAGGCCATAGACCCGCTGCGCTACGAAGCCACGTTCGCCACGCTGCGCGAGAAGCTCGAGACCGATTACTTCGAGAAACTGCTCGCAGAGGTGCTGCTTGAGAACGACCATCGCGCCTTCGTTGAAGTGGTGCCCACCGCCAAAGAGTCGAGCGAGGAGGCAGAACGCCTTGCCGCCATCAAGCAGACGCTCGACACCGCACAGCTCGAGGCTATCATGGCCGAGGCCGAAGAACTGCACCGCATTCAGATGGAGCCCGACAGCCCCGAAGCGCTCTCCACGCTTCCGCTGCTCGAACTCTCCGACATCGCGCAAACGCCTGCGGAGCCAGAGTGGCACTTCGAGGCAGCCACGCCGTTGCCCAGCATCATCCATGAAGTGCCCACGCATGGCATCGACTATCTGTCCTACTATTTCTCGCTCGATCACATTACGTATGACGAACTGCCCTACGTCACGCTGCTCGCGAACTTGCTCGGCAAGCTCGATACCGAACACTACACTGCTTCCGAGATCGATACGCTCTCGCAGCTCTACCTGGGACGTTTGCGTTTTTCCGCCACCACCTACGAGAACGAGACGCTCGCTCAAGGCATCGCGCCGAAATTCATCGTTTCCGCAAGCGTGCTGTCGAAGAATCTCGACCATGCCATCATGTTGCCGAAAGAGATCTGGGCGCACACGCGCTTCAACGATCCCGAGCGCATCAAGACCATCTTGTTGCAGCAGCGCATTTCTATGGAGCAGAATTTCCAGGCCATGGGTCATACGAGCGCGCTGGCGCGTGTTGCCGCTGGTCTTACGCCCGCTGGCAAGCTGCTCGATCAGCTCGCTGGCATCGATTTCTATCAGTTCCTGTGCGATCTGCTCGCGCACTTCGACGAACGTGCGGAGGGCCTCATCAAGAAGCTCGAAGTGGTGGCGAAGCGCGTGTTCACTGACGATGTGGTCCTGAGCTTCACCGGTGCGCAAGAAGACCTGGTGCGCGTGTGGGAAGCGGGTGGGACCTTCGATCTTGAAGAGGGATTTGCCGGCTGCGAACGAACGCTCGTTGTCCCTGAGCCGGTGCCGCAAAACGAAGCCTTCATCGTGCCGAGCGATGTTTGCTATGTGGGCGCAGGCGCGAATCGCGCGGCGATCGAGGCGATTCCCTTCGACGGAACGACCAACATCGTCACGCGCGTGCTCTCGTACGACTACCTTTGGAACGAGGTGCGCGTGAAGGGCGGTGCGTATGGTGCGGGCTTCAAGGCAACGCGTACGGGCACGGTCATGTTCTATTCGTTCCGCGATCCGAATCTCGATCACACAGTGGAGGTCTATAACGGCTCGGGTGCGTGGCTCGCCGATTTCGATCCCAGCGAAGCGGAGCTGCGCGGTTATATCATCAGTGCGGTTGCGGGCTACGATGCTCCGCTCAAGCCGCGTGCTCTGGCGCAGCGTCAGGACAACCACTATTTCGCCAGCTTACCAGCGGATTATCGCGCGCGCTTGCGTGCCGAGATGCTCTCGACCACCATCGAAGATCTTCGTGCGCGCGGTACGGCGCTCGAACGCTTGAAGGAGCATGAGGTCGTTTGCATCTTCGGTGGCAAGGAACAGATCGAGGCATCTGATCTTGATTTGAAGATCACAACGCTATACTAGAGAAACCTCTTCACAGCCGCGCGCTATCGAGCGCAGCTCGCTTGGGAAAGAGCGGCGGCGTTCTCGCGATGCAGGGTGAAGAAACAGCTTGTTGACGAAAGCCTGCAAGCCGCATTTCTGCTATAAGCTTGTGAGCAGATGATAAGGAGATTGAAATGAACACTCTTGCGCAAAATCAAAAGGTCGTCAAAGGCCTGAGCATTGCCGCGATCGTGATTTCGGCGCTGGCGATCATCTTTAGCCTGGTGATGGTCTTCACGGCTTCGGCCACGCTCGCTTATGTGAACGAGACCGTTGCACAATATTCGAGCAGTTATTATTACAACTATTATTATGTTGATCCCGATGAGCTTGCTGCGATGTCGTTTGCCGCAACTGCCATGGTCGTGCTTGCAGTCCTTGCAGTTATCTCTGGTGGCTTCCAGCTCTTCGTGTCGATCTTCATCTTCCTGAAGCATAAGGACACGGCGAAGCTCAAGACCCTCTTCGTGCTCGCGATCATCGCGGCTGTTGCGAGCTTGGTCGTGGGCGGTATCGTGAATATCGTGCTCTTCGTGCTCATGGCGGTGTTCATCTATAAGATGCGCAAAGCCATCGTGCCTGCTCCTGCGGTGATGAACGTAGCTGCTGCGTCTACTCCAACTCCAGTAGCAGCGGCAGCTCCTGCACCCGCGCCGGCTCCCGCAGCAGCCGCGCCAGCAGCGGCGACCCCTGCACCCGCAGCGCCCACGCCGGCTCCAGCACCAGCTCCTACGCCAGCCGAGCCGACGGCAGCGCCTGTAGCTGCTGCTCCTGCAGCTGCTACGCCCATTCCGCCAGCGCCTCCCGCTCCTGGTGCAGCACCTACTCCGGCTCCCGCACCCGCCGAAGCGGTTGCGCCGAGCGTTCCTGCTGAAACGATGCAGGCGGTCGAGGCTGAGCTCGACGCTGAGCTGACCGAAGCTATCGCTGAAGAGACCGCCGAAGTTGCAGCTGCTGAAGCACTGGGCAGTGCAGCAGCGGATCGCGCTGTCGATCAAGCAGTCAACGGTGCAAAAGCAGGCGAAGTTGACGTGGTTGAAGAGGTTGTCTCCACCGAAGCGATCAACGAGGTCACCAACGACAAGAAGAGCGAATAGCTCGTTCAGCTCCTGAAGCTTGTAAGGCCAGCGGAATCCCGCTGGCCTTTTTTGATGTCGAACGACCGGGTAGCTTGTCACCGTTTTCCGTTTACGAAGCGAAAGAATCGATCGTAGATAAAACGCTCTATACTAGTAGCGACAAAAACCGCAAGAGGGAAGGCGAACATGATGAAAACGCGCATCGGCATTCTGGGATACGGAAACTTGGGCAAAGGTGTTGAGCTGGCTGCTCGTCAAAATGACGACATCGAGCTGGTCGCCATCTTCTCGCGTCGCGACCCAAGCACCATCACTCCGCTCACTGCTGGTGTACCGGTCTTCTCGGTTGACGATATCGAAGCCCATACGAACGATATCGACGTGCTCGTGCTGGGTGGTGGTTCCGCAACTGACCTGCCCGAACAGACGCCGAAATACGCCAAGCTCTTCAACGTGGTCGATTCGTTCGACACGCACGCGAACATCCCGCAGCACTTCGCAGCAGTCGATGCCGCAGCGAAAGAAGCAGGCAAGATCGGCATCATCTCGGTAGGTTGGGACCCAGGTATGTTCTCGGTCGCACGCCTCTACGCGAATTGCATCCTGCCCGAAGGCGCGGATTACACGTTCTGGGGCCGTGGCGTTTCCCAGGGTCATTCGGATGCGATCCGTCGCGTGCCGGGCGTGCTCGATGCGCGCCAGTATACGGTGCCGGTCCAAAGCGCGCTCGACGCGGTGCGCAGCGGCGCGAACCCCGAGCTCACCACGCGCGAGAAGCACACGCGCGAATGCTTCGTAGTCGCCGAAGAAGGCGCCGACCTGGCCGCCATCGAAAAGGCCATTGTCGAGATGCCGAACTACTTCGCCGATTACGACACCACGGTCACCTTCATCACGCAAGAAGAGCTCGATCGCGATCATAAGGGCATTCCGCACGGCGGCTCGGTCATCCGTACGGGTGCAACGGGTGCGAACAAAGAGAACAAGCACGTGATCGAATTCTCCCTCACGCTCGATTCCAACCCCGAATTCACGGGCAGCGTGCTCGTGGCCTGCGCACGCGCAGCGCATCGCATGAGCGAAGAGGGTATGACCGGCTGCAAGACTATCTTCGACATTCCGCCAGCATATCTGAGCGCTCACTCAGGTGAAGAGCTGCGCGCACACATGCTCTAGTCTTTCCTAAAAAGCAGCCCGGGCGCGCTCGATGCGCCCGCTGAGGGCAGCTAAGGTTCACCGATGATCTTTCTCGAAAAGGTAAAGCTCTACATTCCCGGCATTTTCGTTTGCGCTGCTATCGCGCTTGGCTGCACCTTCCTCGGTCAGGCGTTTCCGCTGATCGGCGGCCCGGTCTTCGGTATCTTGGCAGGCATGGCCATCGCGCTCGTGTGGAAGCGTCGCGATCGCACGAGCCAAGGCATCACGTTCACCTCGAAGAAGATCCTGCAGTATGCGGTCATCCTGCTGGGGCTCGGCCTGAACTTGGCGGAAGTGGTACGCGTGGGCGCGCAATCGCTGCCCGTGATCGTCTCCACCATCGCCACAGCGCTCATCGTGGCATTTGTGCTCTGCAAAGCGCTCCACATTCCTGAGCGCATCGCAACGCTGGTGGGCGTGGGCTCTTCCATCTGCGGCGGCTCGGCTATCGCGGCAACAGCGCCAGTCATCAAGGCGCGCGATGAAGAGGTCGCGCAGGCCATCTCGGTCATTTTCCTGTTCAACGTGATCGCCGCGCTCGTGTTCCCCACGCTCGGTAGCGTGCTGGGGCTCTCCAACGAAGGCTTCGCGCTCTTCGCGGGCACCGCGGTGAACGATACCTCTTCGGTCACCGCTGCGGCGGCGGCTTGGGATGGCATGCATCCGGGCGCGAACACGCTCGATCAGGCGACCATCGTGAAGCTCACGCGAACGCTCGCTATCATTCCGATCACCTTCGTGCTCGCGTTGTGGGGTGCGCACAAGGTGAAGAAGGCGCACAAGCAAAAGCGCGCCGAGCTGGCAGCTGCTCATGAGAACGCGGCAGCCGAGCTGGAAGGCGAAGTGCACGAACTCCACAACGAAGGCTTCAGCCTGAAGCGCTCGTTTCCGCTGTTCATCCTCTATTTCTTGCTTGCTTCGCTCATCACCACCATCGCGCTTGGTTGCGGCGTATCAACAGAGATGTTCGCGCCCATAAAGACGCTCTCGAAATTCTTCATCACCATGGCGATGGTCGCGATCGGTCTCAACACCGATCTGGTGAAGCTGGTGAAGTCAGGCGGTAAGCCCATCTTCCTCGGTTTCTGCTGCTGCCTTGCTATTGCGGGCGTGAGCCTGGGAATGCAGTATATGCTGGGTCTTTGGTAGTTGTACCGTCGGCCTTCAGCATGCAAATCCGCGAACAAGCCTGCATGCAAACCTGCGAACACCCCGCAAAGAAGACGCGCTGAGCAAGGCACCTGAACTCCTTTCATAGCCTCGGGCATATCGGTCGCGTCTTGACCGATATGTTTTACTGTCTTGTCAGCTGTCTTCACATCTGCCATACTTGCTCAAAAGATTGAAGGGGATGGCTACCTTGCCAACTGATACAGAACTTGTCGCGCGCATTGAAGAGCTGAAAGCCGAGCGCGACGCGGTCATTCTGGCGCATTTCTACGTTGAAGATGCAGTCCAGGATGTTGCCGATCACACCGGGGATTCCTACAACTTGAGCAAACTCGCTGCCGATCTCGATTGCGCAACCATCGTGTTCGCAGGCGTGCAGTTCATGGGCGAGAGCGCGAAGCTCTTAAGTCCGAATAAGACCGTTATCTTGCCGAATCCGCAGGCAGATTGCCCGATGGCCCACATGGTCACGAAGGAGACAGTGGATGCAGCGCGCGCTGAATACGACGATCTTGCCGTGGTTTGCTACGTGAACTCCACGGCAGAGATCAAATCGTGGTCGGATGTGTGCGTTACCTCATCGAACGCGCTCAAGATCTGCCAGAACCTGCCGCAGCACAATATCCTGTTCATTCCCGACCAGAATCTTGGTCGCTATATCGCTTCGCTCGTGCCCGAGAAGAATTTCATCTTCAATGATGGCTACTGCCCGATCCATCAGGATATTTCGCCTGATGAGGTGCGTGCGCTCAAGGAAGCGCATCCAAACGCGCTCGTACTCGCGCATCCCGAATGCAACGCGCAAGTCTGCGAACTGGCCGACTACCTCGGCTCGACTGCGGGCATCATCGACCGTGTGGTGACCGGCGATGAGACCGACTACATCATCTGCACGGTGGTGGGTGTCGTGCATGAGATCGCCAAGCGCCTGGGAAGCGAAGCGGCAAGCAAGCAGCTTCATTTCCCCGCAACCACGCCGCGCTGCGAGGATATGTCTTCGATCACGCTCGAGCAGATCGCCGAAGCGCTCGAGAACACCACCGAAGAAGTCGAGGTCGAAGCCGAATTCGTGCCTGCGGCCAAAGAGACGCTCACGCGCATGCTTGAGCTTTCATCGTGATGCAGCTGATTGGCGGCTACGGGCGCATGCTCGGCCAGCCGCACGAATGGCAAAGATAGAACCGCGCGAGCTCACCTAAAACCGCTCGCGTTTTCACTATAAGAGGAACGGACAATGACAAACGACGAAACATATGATGTGGTCATAGCTGGCTGCGGAGCCGGCGGCCTCTACACGGCGCTCAATCTGCCGAGCGATCTGAGCATCCTGATGATCGCGAAGACCGAAGTGGACGAATGCGATTCGATGCTCGCGCAGGGCGGCATTTGCGTGCTGCACGATGAAGATGACTATCAGGCCTTCTTCGACGATACGCTGCGCGCTGGTCACGGGGAGAACAGGCACGAGAGCGTGGACATCATGATCCGTTCATCCCGTGCGGTGATCAACGACCTGATCGATTACGGCGTCGATTTTGCGCGCACCGAAACGGGCGAACTTGCCTACACGCGCGAAGCGGCCCATTCGCGTCCGCGCATTTGCTTCCACGAAGACACCACCGGAAAAGAGATCACCACCCGGCTACTGGCGGCAGTGCGCCAAAAGAGCAACGTCGAGATTCGCGCGTACACGACTATGGTCGACATCATCGAGCAGAACGACGTGTGCTGCGGCATTATCGCAGAAGACGCGCAAGGCGATGCGTATCGCATTCGCGCGCGCTTCACAGTCATGGCGACCGGCGGCATCGGCGGCCTCTACGAGCACTCGACGAACTTCCCGAGCCTCACCGGCGATGCGTGTCGCATCGCGCGCGAGCATGGCGTTGAGCTAGAGAACATGGATTACGTGCAGATCCATCCGACCAGCCTCTACACGGGGCGTCCGGGGCGCGCGTTTCTGATCTCGGAATCGTGTCGCGGTGAAGGCGCGATCCTGCTCGATGCGCAAGGCAAGCGCTTCACTGACGAGCTGCAGCCACGCGATGTGGTCTCGGCTGCGATCAAGAAGCAGATGGAGGCTGAAGGCAGCAAGCACGTGTGGCTCTCGTTCGAGAATATCGAGCCCGAGACGATCCATCATCATTTTCCGAGCATCTATCAGAAGTGCCTTGAAGAAGGCTACGACATAACCAAGGAACCGATCCCGGTGGTACCTGCTCAGCATTACTTCATGGGTGGCGTTCACGTGGACAGTGATTCGCAGACCACCATGCAGCATCTCTTCGCCGTGGGCGAGACCAGCTGCAATGGCGTGCATGGGGCTAACCGTTTGGCGAGCAACAGCCTGCTTGAGAGCCTCGTGTTCGCGAAAAGGGCGGCCCAGAAGATCGTGGCGGATCGCTGCGCCGATGCCACGCCGTTCAAGCAGGAGATCCCGGTGTATCGTGAAACGCAGATACTCGTTGAGCCGCAACTGCAGCGCGAAGCAGAAAGCGTGCGCGATCGCGTGTTCGCCCGCCGTCGTTAGTCTGTTCGAGCGAGAAGGAACCCTATGGATCTGGCAGCACTCAATCTTATCGCTGAAAAGCATATCCGTACCGCCCTTGAAGAGGACCTCAACCATGGCGATGTGTCGGCCGCGGCCGTAGTGCCAGCAAGTGCGCAGGCAACGGTCGAGCTCATCGCAAAGCAAGAAGGTGTGATCGCAGGGCTCGACGTGTTCGAGCGCACGTTCCACTTGCTCGATCCTGCGGTGTGCGTGGAGCGGTTCGCGGCCGATGGCTCCCGCGTCGAGGTTGGTCAGCTGCTCGCACGCATTTCCGGCGATGCGTTCGTCCTGCTCGCCGCCGAACGAACCGCACTCAACTACTTGCAGCGCATGAGCGGCATCGCAACGTACACGCGCCAGATCGCTGATCTGCTCGAGGGCAGCAAGACCACGCTCGTGGATACGCGCAAGACCACGCCGGGCATGCGTATCTTCGAGAAAGATGCCGTTCGTTTGGGCGGCGGCGTGAACCATCGCTACAACCTTTCCGAGAGCGTGATGCTCAAGGACAACCATATTGCAGCAGCGGGCGGCATCAAAGCAGCCGTTGAAGCAGCGCGCAAGACGGTATCGTTCACGAGCATGATCGAGGTCGAGACCGAAGATCTTGACATGGTGGCTGAGGCGCTCGAAGCGGGTGCCGACATCATCATGCTCGACAACATGGATCATGACACCATGGCGCGCGCGATCGAGCTCATTGGTGATCGTGCGCTTACGGAATGCTCGGGCAACATCACGCGTGACAACGTGCAGACCTACATTGACCTGGGTGTTGACTTCATCTCGAGCGGCGCACTGACCCATTCGGCGGGCATCCTCGATCTGAGCATGAAGAACTTGCGGATCGAAGCATAACGAAGATCGTTGAGCACGAAGAGCGCAGTTCAGAGGGATATATGGAAGCTACGACTACAAAAGGAGGCGCGTTGACCGGCCAAGAGCGAAGAGCAGAGATCATGAACATCCTGCGTCAGAGCACGATGCCACTTTCAGGTGCGGCGTTGGGCAAGCAGCTTGGTGTTTCGCGCCAGGTGGTGGTCCAAGACATCGCCCTCTTGCGTCAATCGGGTGAAGAGATCTATGCGACGAATCGTGGCTATGTGGTTGGAGTGGCGAACGCCCGCCCAAAGCGCCTGTTTAAAGTGCATCATACGATCGAGCAAACCGGCGATGAGCTCAATCTGATGGTCGATCATGGGGTCGTGGTGGAGAATGTGATCGTGAACCATCGAACCTATGGCAGGCTCTCGGCTAACCTGGGTTTTCGCAATCGCCGTGACGTGGCGCGCTTCCTCAACGAACTTGCCACGGGAGCTTCCACGCCACTGATGAACATTACCTCGGGCTATCATTTCCACGAGGTGAGCGCAGACTCCGAAGAGGTGCTTGATGAGCTTGAAGCCGCGCTAGGCGAAGCGGGCTTCCTTGCCGAACTGACCGAGTTTGAACAGCAGCATTTCTAAAGGTGACAAACTACCCGGTCTTTTGTTACCTTTTTCATCCCTCGTCAGCTCGACCAGTGGAGAGGGCAAGACATGAGGTTCCCCGCTTTCCTGTTCGCGCATCTGCTTCGCAGACGCGCTCATGCGTCGCTGCTTTGCTCGGGTTTTATTAAAAATGAATTTAGTCGGCAAAGAGTCACCTCGTTGCCTCACCCTCTCCGCTGATTGAGCTAAAAAAGGTGTCGAACGACCGGGTAGTTTGTCACCTGATCTTCGGCTGGCGGTCGATGAAGGAAACTTGCGGCCAAACGAAGCCCGTGTGAATGCGGTCGATCGCGATGTTCGCGCGCTTCTCCTTCTTGTGCTGCGATTCTTCCTGACAAGCATCCACGAAACGCTCGAAGAGCAGATTCATGGAATTGCGCGTGCCCAAGAATTCGGGGTGCCATTGCACGCCGATCGTGAAGGGCTTGTCGGGGTGCTCGATGGCCTCGATCAGCCCCTGGTCATCGTACGCTGCTGCGCGCAGTTCGGGCGCAAGCTCGAATATCCCCTGATGATGCATAGAATTCACCTGGGTCGAATGCGTCTGCAGGATGCGCGCCAAGCTTCCGCGTGGCTCGAGCGTTACATGATGCGAAGGCTCGGAGAAGGGGAGCGTCTGGAAGTGGTTCGCGAAATGCGTTTGCTGCTTCGTTTGTGTGGCAAGGTCGAGATGCAAGCTGCCGCCGTAGAAGACGTTCAGCATCTGCATGCCGCGGCAGATACCCATGATGGGCACGTCGAATTCATCACTGTAGCACAAGATCAGATGCTCGAGCTCTTCACGGCCAGGCAGATGATCGGTCACGCTCGGATCATCTTCGGTGTCTCCATATCGCACGGGATCGATATCCTTCCCGCCGGTCAAGAGAAAGCCGTCCATGTGCGGGAAGATGGTCTCGTAGGCACCGACATCGTCCGTGACGGGAAGCAAGTAAGGTTTCGCGCCAGCAGAGCGCACCGCGAGCGCATAATGGTTGATGCCGTCATCGTACGGCTCGGGCAATTTGGTGGGAACGATCCCCACTACGGGCTTATGATGCGCGTGCGATTCGGACATGCACTACCTCCTTGCATTCGCTATCTTACTAGCAATTGCCGCAGGTGACAAAATCCAAATAGTTGCGCGCCTCATTCGCGAACGAATAGATGGTCTCAACAGGCGTTGGTTCGGCGTTGAGCATCTTGTAGCAGGGGAAGAACCGCGTGATATGCAACGGAATGCCGCGGTCGAGCCCCGCAAGCCAGCGCGCCGCCTCCACGAGCTGTTCACGTGAATCGTTCAACCCGGGAACGATGAGCATGGTCACCTCAAGGTGCGCGGTGGCACAACCCGCGAAGGCTTCGATCGTGTGCATGGTGGTAGCAAGACTGCCACCCAGTTCGCGATAGACTTCCGCGGTGAAGCCCTTCAGATCGATGTTCGCGGCATCGATGAGCGGGAGCAGCTCGGAAAGCGGAGCATCGTTCACCTGGCCGTTCGAAACGAGCACGTTGACAAGCCCGCGCGCATGAACAGCCTGTGAACAATCGCGCACGAACTCAAAGCCGACCAGCGGTTCGTTATACGTGTAGGCAACCCCAACGTTGCCTTGGGAAGCAAAAGCCGCTGCGGTATCGGCGATGGTCTCGGGCTCCATGAACCTCCAGGGCACCTCGGTGCTGCAAGCTTGCGCGATGGAGGCGTTCTGGCAGAACGCGCAGCGCATGTTGCAGCCGTACGAGCCGATCGAAAGAATGCTCGATCCCGGCATGAAACGCGCGAGCGGCTTCTTCTCGATCGGATCGAGCGCGAGCGAGGTGATGCGCCCGTAGTTCTCGTCGATCACTGCGCCATCGTGTGCCACGCGCGCACGACAGATGCCGCGCTGCCCTTCAGCAAGCGAACAGGCATGCGGACAGACGGGACACGTGACGCGCTCACTGCTAGCAGACACGTGCCTCACCGCCGGTAGTATGGCGAACCACGCGGAATCGTTCCAGTTCAACGCCTGTTTCATCCGGTGCTATCCCTGCCTTCTGCCGCGCGATAGCAACTTGCTCTTCCACCGTGTTCACGCCTTCGAGATTCGGCAGTAGCAGCCCGCGGCGATGCCCCTTACTCACGATCACACCGTATTCTTGCGGGTCGAGCTCAGCAGGCGAACTGATGGGCTCGGGCGGGAACAGCACATCGACCGAATACGAAAGATAGTCGAGTTCGTTCTTCTGCACGGGGTAGAAGCGCGGATCGCCGCTGCAGGCCGAAATGGCGTTCGCGATGATCTCTTGTGCGATCGAATCGCGCGTGGGAGCGATGGTGCCGATGCAGCCGCGCAGATCGCCGTGTTCATGGAGCGACACGAACACGCCAGCACGCGCATCGATAAGCTCGGGTGGCAAGCCTTCGGGCATGAGCAGCGGCCGTTCGGTGGTGACGAAATACTCCACGCTCGCGCGAGCAAGCGCCACGAACGGGTCCACGCCGCTGCCGCCAGTATCAGGCGAAGCATCGGGTTGCGGCACGGGCGAAGAGGGGTCCTCGTCCACAAGTTCGGCTTCGACTTCGCCCTCCACGAGCGCCTCTTCGTGTGCAGCCTGTTCCTCGGTTGCCTCTTCGATAGCAGCCTCTTCTTCAGCGGCTGCTTCTTCGCCCCCCTCCACCTCGAAGCATGCGATCGCATAGCCAACGCCGAAGGGGCCTTCGTAGCTCAAGAGCTCGCTCGAATAGACGGTATCGGCCAGCGCGCCTGCCATCATCTGGAACGAGCGCAGCCCGCATTCGGCCGCCTCTTCGCAGAAGAGCTCATCGAAGGCGAACAGATCATCGAGCTCTCCCGAGCGGAAGATTTCCGTGATGTTCTGATCGAACTGCGGACCCGCTTCATTGAAGCCGTAGGGGCCATCGTGCGTGAGTTTGTGCGACAGATCCCCGCTCGCGATCAAGACAACGCGGCGACCCAGGATGTTCGCGGCCAGCTCGAAACAGCGCCCCATCATCCGATGCTCGCGCGGCGAAAGCCCCGAAAGCCCCACGCGCACCACGGTGGTGCGGGGGAGGAAATCGCGCAAGAAATAGAGCGGCACGTAGGTAGCATGGTCGAGCGGGCCATCGTATTGGTCGCCCATTCCGATAGGGATGTTCGCCTGGTTAGCGAGGCTCGCGATGAGCTCGGCCAGTTCAGGATCGCCCGTGGCGGTGATAGTGCTCTCTTCCGCGGGCACGCCGAACATCTCCATGGTGCCCGAGATGTTCTCTGCATCCGAGATGAAGAAGCCATCGGAAAACGCCGGCGCATGCGGGGAGGTGACGATGATGGTATCGGGGCGGTGTGTAGCAACGCGTCGCGCAACTTCTTCGTAGCCATCGATGGTGGCTTGGATGGCGACCTCTTGGCCTTTGCCGACGCTAGGAACGATGAGTGGCGGATGGGGAACAGCGTAAGCAGCGACGATAGACATGAGGGACCTCTTTTCGCTCGTAGGAGGAGTGAAGCAAGAGCCGAGTGCTGCGGCGCAAAAGAGGTGCGAATGAGCGGCGTTGTGAATGCGCGAAAGAGACGTGCTCTGCTTGTGTTCGTACTGTTTATTGTAGCGCCGCGCGCGCCGGTGCGGGTCGTGATAGCTTGACGGTTAGGCAACAGCTTATACGCTTGCTATAATGTCACGGACAGTTCGAAACCCTCCTGTCGTTAAACAAAACTAGGAGCAACTATGTATGGTTTGAAAACCGAAAGCAGCTTCGATGCTGCCCATTTTCTTACGGATTACCACGGCAAATGCGAGAACCTGCACGGTCATCGCTGGCGCGTGGTGGCCTATCTTGAGCAAGAGAATCTCCAGAGCGAAGGCACCATGAAGGATATGGTGCTCGATTTCGGCGAGTTCAAGCAGGCGGTGCGCGCGATGACCGAAGCGCTCGATCACACCTTCATCGTGGAGGAAGGTTCGCTCTCGCCGCAGACGACCGCGTGTTTGGAGGACGAAGGCTTCACACTCTCCGTCATGCCGTTTCGTACCACTGCCGAGAATCTTGCGCGCTACTTCTTCGATCACCTGCGCGAACAGGGCTTGCCCATCGCACAGATCGACGTGTACGAGACCCCGAACAACTGCGCGATCTACCGCGGCTAGCAGGCAAAGAAAGCGCAGATAGATATGGTATTCGGTTCCTTTCCTATAGCCGAGCGCTTCGTGAGCATCAACGGCGAAGGCGCGCACGCGGGTAAGCTGGCGGCGTTCATTCGTTTTCCTGGCTGCAACTTGGATTGCACGTACTGCGACACGCAGTGGGCGCGCGATCCGGAGCTCACCGTTGAATTCGTGAGCGTCGAAGAGCTCTGCGACTGGGTCGAGCGCGAAGGGGTAACGTGCGTGACCATCACGGGTGGCGAGCCCACGCTCCAATCGGATCTCTACCGCTTGCTGCATGAGCTTGCTCGTCTGGAAACGGTTGAGGTGGTCGAGATCGAGACCAATGGCTCGACCGACCTCGCCAAGATCATCGCGCATGATTCCGAACGCGAGCACGAACGCCCGATCGCGCTTGCGGAGTTTCCCGCTCCGCGCCCTGAAAAGCTCTGTATCACGATGGATTACAAGCTGCCTTCTTCAGGCATGGAAGACAAGATGTTCCGCGCGAATTTTGAGTTGCTCGGCGAAGGCGATGTGGTGAAGTTCGTGGTCGGCTCGCACGAGGATCTCGAACGCATGGCTGAAGTGATGCGCGAATACGATCTTGCCACGCGCTGCCAGGTGTATATCAGCCCCGTGTTCGGCGCGATCGAGCCGGCTGCTATCGTGGATTTCATGCGTGAGCGCACCCTCACGCACGCAAGGCTGCAGCTCCAACTTCACAAGTTCATCTGGCCAAACCAGGAAAGGGGAGTGTAGCGATGGGTTCGACGGATGGCGCCAAGAAGAAGGCGCTCGTGCTCTGCAGCGGTGGGGTGGATTCGACCACCTTGCTGGCGCTCGCAGTCGAGCGTTATGGCGCAGAGAACGTCTATGCGCTTTCGATCTTCTACGGTCAAAAACACGATCGTGAGCTAGAGGCCGCGAAACAGGTAGCGCGCTACTATGGGGTTGAGCAGCGCTTTTTGGACCTAGCACCCATCTTCGCGGAAAGCGATTGCTCGCTGCTAGCAGCATCTTCTGCCCAGATCCCGCACGAGACCTACGCTGCGCAATTGGCCAACGAAAGCGATGCCGGTGAGCACCTACGTGCCGTTCCGCAACGGGCTCTTCCTCTCCAGCGCGGCCTCCATCGCGCTTTCGCTCGATTGCTCGGTCGTGTGCTACGGCGCCCATGCCGACGATTGGGCAGGTTGCGCCTACCCCGATTGTTCGCAGGAGTTCGTCGATGCGATGGCTTCAGCCATTGAACAAGGCACCGGCGGTCAGCTTCGACTGGTGGCTCCCTTCGTGCAGTGGCCGAAGGCGCGCATCGTTGAAGAAGGCTTGAAGCGCGCGGTCCCTTACGAACTTACGTGGTCGTGCTATGAAGGTGGGGAAGAGCCGTGCGGCACATGCGGCACCTGCCTCGATCGCAAGCGCGCATTCGAGCTGAATGGGGTCATCGACCCGCTTCTGAAGAAATGATTTAACGCTGCTGCAATGCGAATTCATACCGCGTTGCAAAACTTACGTCGCGCCGTGCAACCCATGCTGCTCCGCAGACGCTTTTAGAAAGGAAGACCATGACGCAAACCCGCGAAGATGAAGGCCTGGAACTGCTGGGAAACCAGCAGGTGAGCTATCCTACCGATTACGCACCCGAGATGCTCGAGACCTTCCAGAACAAGCACCCCGAAAATGATTACTGGGTGAAGTTCAACTGTCCTGAGTTCACGAGCCTCTGCCCGATCACGGGTCAGCCCGATTTCGCCACGATCTACATCAACTACGTGCCTGATGAGCGCATGGTGGAGAGCAAGAGTCTGAAGCTCTACCTGTTCTCGTTCCGCAACCACGGCGATTTCCACGAGGATTGCGTGAACACTATCATGAAGGACCTCATCGCGCTCATGGATCCGAAGTATATCGAGGTCTGGGGCGAGTTCACGCCTCGCGGCGGCATCTCCATCCATCCCTATGCAAACTACGGCCGCCCGAACACGCGCTGGGAAGAGGTCGCCTGGACCCGCCTGTCCACCCGTAAATAACGCATCGGCGAACGCAAGCTTCACAGATAGGTTACAAATTGCCTTGTGACCTGTGCATACGGCGAATCGAAAACTTCGTTATGGGATAATCGTGTGCATACGTTGGCTTTTCATAAGAGAAAGGCGGAGATATGCAAGGTGTTGGAAACGACAAGACCCCTGCGATGTCGAGACGCTCTTTTCTCGCAGCAAGCGGTGTTGCCGCAGTTGGTGCGATGGTCGGAGTCGATGCGGCGCTGGGGGTTGAAAGTGCAGAAGCGCTCACTGAAGCCGAGCCACTCGGCGGCGAATGGATCCGAACCACCTGTTCGCCTAACTGCACGGGCGCATGCGGCATCAACGCATGGGTCCAAGATGGTCAGGTGCGCTTGTTGAAGCAGGCGGCCGATTACCCTTATGAGCATTACAATCCGCGCGGATGCCTTAAAGGTCTTTCGATCAATACGATTCTTCATGGTCCCGATCGCCTTACGAAACCGCTCGTTAAGAATGAAGATGGCGAACAGATCGAGACCGATTGGGACACCGCACTCGATACAGCAGCGGACAAGCTGCGCGAGATCGCAGAGAAATACGGCCCCGACTCTATCGGCGTCATCTACCAGGTGCAGGGCACCGGTCACATCCAGAAAGGCGCGCTCGTGCGTATCGCCAACACGTTCGGCTGGTCGATCATCGGCGGCTACGAGCTCAATGGCGACCTGCCCATGTTCTGGCCTGAGACCTTTGGCTGCCAGAGTGAAGAGCTGGAATCGTACTGCTGGGAAGATTCGAAGCTCACGCTCGTTTTCGGCTCGAACGTCATGGTCACGCGCATGCCCGACGCTCACTTCCTCACCTACTCGCAGGAAAACGGCGGCAAGGTGATTTACTTCGACCCGAACTATTCGGCATCGGCTGAAAAGGCGAATGAATGGGTGCGCATCGCTCCCGACTCAGATGGTGCGTTCGCGCTGGCTATGGCCAAGACCATCATCGATGAAGACCTCTACGACAAGCATTTCATGCAAACGTATACGGATTCACCGTTCCTCATCAATCTCGAAACGGGCAAGAAGATCCTCGCAGAAGAAGTGCAGGGTCTTTCTCCCACGCCGGGCCTGCCCGATTTCCGTAAGAGCTACGTGGCGGTCGATCAGACGAGCGGTGCGCTTCAGGCAACGAACCCCCTCAAGCTCGACGACAACAACTATGCACTCATGGGAAGTTACGACGTGCCGCTGAAAGACGGCACGACTGCCAAGGCAAAAACAGGTTTCCAGCTGCTCACCGAACAGTTGGAGAACTATACGCCTGAAGCGGCTGCCGATATCTGCAAGATTGATGCGGACACCATCACGCGCATTGCACGCGAAGCAGCTACGGTCAAACCGATGCACATCATCTTCGGCGGTGGAACGCAGCAGTGGTACCACGGCGATCTGAAAGGTCGCGCATGTGCGCTCGTGGCATGCCTTACCGGAAACGTAGGGCAGCTCGGCGGTGGTATCTCAACTTACGTTGGTCAGTACAAGACGCGCTTCAACACGGCAAGCTGGATGGTGCCAGAAGGCGCGGTCAAGAATTCGTGCCCGTTCCATTATTGGGTGAATGGCCCCACGCCGCAGATGACGGCAAAATATCCCAAGCACGGGTTCAAAGCGCTCGTGGTTGGCTGGGGTAATCCGCTCGAGCAGCATAACGTAGCGAACTGGCTTCGCCATGCGTTCGAGAGCGGTGAGCTGGAGTACCTCGTGTGCATGGAATTCCAAGACACGCTCACGGCATCTCGTGCGAACGTTACGTTCCCCTGCGCGAGCTGGTACGAAAAGACCGAGCTCACCACTACGCCGCTTCACCCATATGTCCAGCTTCAGCAGCGTATCGTTGAGCCGCCGGGAGAGGCGCGCGAAGAGATCTGGGTCTTGACCGAGCTTGCGAACCGTATCGATCCTTCGAAGGAATCGCTCTGGCCGCGCTTCGCTCCAGAAGATTCCGAAAAGCGCTCCGATGAGGTGCTTGCGCTCTTGCTCGAAAAGGGCGGCCCCACCATCGAACACCTCACACCCGAAGAACTGCGCAAAGGTCCCGGCAAGCTTGCGCACACGAATCCTGGCGAAAAGAAGATCCCATTCTGGGAACAGGTGCATGATCGCACTCCATTCCCTACGGTCTCGCGTCCGAATCCTATCGATGCCACGGCGAAATTCGTGAAATCGGGCCGCATCGAGTTCTATCGCGATGAAGACATCTTCCTTGAGTTGAACGAGCAGCTTCCTTGCTATAAACCGCCTTTCGAGGACACTGAATACAAGGACAATCCTGAGGCGCGCGAGCTCTATCCGCTCGGATACACCACGCGCAACAGCGCTTTCCGCGTGCACGCAACATACGTGAACAACCCCTTCATGCTTGAGATTCAGGACAACACTCCCAAGGTATGGCTCAATCCTGAAACGGCAGCTGAGCGCGGCTTGAAAACGGGTGATTGGGTTGAGGTCTACAACAGCCGCGGAACAGTGGAAGGCCAGCTCATCGAGGACCCGGGCGTGTATCCAACGCAGTGTATCTTCGACCAGGGTTGGTGGTCGGCTTACGACAACAAGACGAGTTACAACTCGCTCATCTGGCCATGGATCAATCCTACGAATGAGGTGTATTACATGGTTAGCGTTTGGTCACCCAATATGGCTTGGAATGAAACGGTCTGCAATGTGCGCCTGTCCAATGGTGGCGCGCCCGAGATCGTGAAGAACACAGGCAAGAGCACGCTTGATGGCAACGTGAAGGATGGCTCGGGCATCGAATATGGAAAGGGGGCGTAAACGATGAGATACGCAATGGCTATCGATTTGAGTCGCTGCATCGGCTGTCGCACGTGCGCGGTCGTGTGCAAGAACTATAACTCACAACCCCAAGGCATCTGGTGGAATCGCGTGTTCACCAGCGGTACGCCTGAATACGATGTGGCAGTCGAAGTGAACGACCAGCTGAGAATGGAATTCGCCCCGATCAGCTGCCAGCATTGTACCGATGCGCCGTGTGAGACCGTTTGCCCTACGGGTGCAACCTATATCGACCCCGACACGGGCACGGTGCTGGTGGATTACGACCGTTGCATTGGTTGTCGCACCTGCGCAAGCGCATGCCCCTATGGGGTGCGTCAGTTCAACTGGGGAAAGCCGGCAGAAATGGTCGGACTGGATAATACCACGTACGACTACGGCTATCCGAAGGATTACTACGATGGCGATCATTTGGTATACACCCCGCACCGCCCCGAAGGCGTGATGGAAAAGTGCACGTTTTGCGCGCAGAACGTTTCGCAAGGGATTCCACCTGCCTGCTGCAGTGCTTGTCCTGGCAATGCGCGTATCTTCGGCGATATGGATGATCCGAACTCCGAGATCAGGAAGTATCTCGAAGGCAAAGAGACCATCACTCTGGGCGATCGGTATAAGACGCATCCTAACGTCTACTATGTGGTTTCGCATGAGGTCACACAGGTCGACCCCATCTCTCAAGAACAGCGTAAGGAGGGCTGATCATGGAAAGATCAACACGTAAGATTGCCCTTGTCGGAATAGTCCTTCTGGTGGTGGGTCTCATCGCCTGGATCGTGCAATTGACTGGTGGCTTGCTCGCTGGGTCGAACATGACCAACATATTCCTCTGGGGGCTCATGATCGCCATTTTCGCTTTCTTGGTGGGCTTCGGCGCAGGTTCGCAGTTTGTTGCGAGCGCGATCATCCTTTCAGGGAAGGAAGAGCTTAAGCCGCTGGCGCGTATTGCGGGTGCATGCGGGCTTGCGTGCGTATGCGCAGCAGGCGTTGCGATCTTGGCCGACTTGGGCGCGATCCGCAATGCGCTCGCCATGATCACCAGCATGAACCCGCGCTCTCCGTTGGCTTGGGACATGATCGCCATGTGCACGTTCATCGTGCTCTCGATCGTGCAACTGGTCATGATCGCGCGCAATGCACGCTCCGTGAAGGTATGGGCGGTACTCGCTGGCCTTGCAGCGCTTGCGCTCCAGATCGTTGAAGGCCTGCTTTTCTCCACGCAAACCGCGCACGGTTGGTGGGCAACACCGATCATGCCGATCGATTTCTTGGCGGTCGCATTCGTGAGCGGTTTCGCGCTCATCTTGCTGATCGCGTGCGTGAAGGGCGCTTCGTCGAAGGCGCTCGCTTGGCTTGGGCGCATTTGCGCTATTGCAATTGCGGTTCACCTGGTGCTCGCGCTTATCGATCTGTGCCTGATGTTCTTCGAAGGCACCCCAGAATCTGCTGGCATCCTGGCAGCAGTTGGCTCGAACATTCTGTTGTATCTGGTAGAGCTCATCCTGCCATTCATTGCGATGATCATGCTCTTCTTGCCGAAGAACCGTGGACAGAAGAAGCCTGCGCTCATCGCTTCGATCCTGGTTATCGTAGGCATCTTCGCGCACCGTTTGATGCTGCTCTTCCCGGCTTACAATGCGCCTTCGCTCTACTTGCAGCTTTCGGGAACCGATTTCACCACGGGGCCGTATCCGATCTCAACAGGACGCTATCTTGATTGGGACCTAACGTTCGCGAACACCACGCCGTATTTCCCAGCAGGGCCGGAATGGCTGGCTATGCTCTTCCCGATCGGGCTTGCGCTTGTTGCGGCAGTGGTGATCCTCTTCATTATGAAGAAGCTTCAGAAGGATAAGAGCTAGCACGAACGAGGAAAGATGACAAACTACCCGGTCGTTCGACACCTTTTTGGCTCGATCAGCGTCGAGCGCGAGACACGAGGGTGACCCGCTTCCCTGCTCAAGAACCTGCATCCTGCAGGTTCTTTCGTGCGTCGCTGCT
>UPYK01000020.1 GCA_900538545.1 uncultured Eggerthella sp.
AGCAGCTTCGCCTGATAGATGCGTTCGCCCACGGTGTCCGTCGCCATGCCGATGAGCTCCGCCGCCACGCCAGCCTTCCAGCTCATGCCGATCACAGCGCGGGCGCACGAAAGCACAAACGGCAGGACTTCGCGCCAGGTGTGGGCACAAAACAGTCGCCAGCCCCGCACGCCATGCAGACGAAACACCTGCTCCAGCGGTTTATCCGCTTGCGTCAAACCCTCGACCAACGAAAAATACACGCCCGGAAGTGCCATCAAAAAGACCGCCGCAATGCTCACGCGCGCCGACCCCAACCAAATGAGCAGCAGGACCACCACGCAGGCAACCGGTGTCGCCTTAACAAACGAAAGCGCCGGCGCCACCAAGCGGGCAAACGTCAGCGATCGCACCGAGACTCCCGCCAGTACGCCGCCGCACACCGCGGCAAGCGCCAGCCCGCCCAAGATTCGCGCACCCGAGCCTGCCAGAATCGCCCATGTGCCGGCATCGCATACCAGTCGCAGCAACGCCACCACGACGGCGCCCGGCCCCGGCAAAATCAACGGCTGCGCCACGAAACCCGCCATCAGCACCCACACGGCAAGCCAAAAGGCGGCAACGGCACCTGCTGCCGCCACCGCCTTCATACGCTCTGTCATTTGTCGAGCAAACGCACGCACGGGCTACTCCATGCAGTAGAAATCGTCAGCCGGGAGCTTGCCGCCCACGGCGCTCGCGTCCGCATCGGCCAGCACCTGCAGGTACCCACCGAGCGCCGCCTTCATATCCCTCCCCGTCTGGCACACGAGCATGCACCCGGGAATCGCCTTTTCGGCAATCGCGGCGTTATCCACGATACCCGCATCGACCACGGCCTGAGCCCAGTCCGCCGGCGCCGCGTTCACGGCCTCAACGCTCGCAGCATGGCAGCTCAGGAATTCCGCCACGGCCTCGGGATGCTCCTCGGCAAAGGCACGGCGCACCACGGTCACGCCCGTCAGCAGGCGCGAACCCGTGTCACCTGCCAGCTCATCCCACACATCGGTCAGACTTACCGGAGCCGACAGCTTGCCTTCGCTCTTTGCGATGGCAGCGGTCTTGAACGGCTCCGGCAGCACGCCCACGGCAGACGGATCGGCAAGCAACGCCGACAGCACCTCGGTGGGCTCGCTCTTAAACTCGAGCGTAACCTGGCCGGTCAGGCCCGCGCGCTCCAACAGGTAGTTCATGACGTACTCCGGCGTGGTGCCCTTGCCCGTCATATAGACAGTATGGCCCGCCAGATCGCCAAACGAGGCCACACTCGCGTCGCCCGTCACAACGTTCAGCACGCCCAGCGTGTTGATGTCGATGACCTGCACCGCACCCTCAGTCTTGTTGTAGAGCACGCTCGCCACGTTGGCGGGCACCAGGGCGATATCGATATCGCCCTGAATGACCTTGGGCACAATCTCGTCGGCGGCAGTGTTGATCGCAAAGTCGAACTCATTGTCCGTGGCACCGTCGGCCGCCTGGTCCATAAACTGCACCAGGCCAATCGACGTCGGCCCCTTGAGCGAGGCGACGTGTACCTCGACCGGCTCTGCGGCAGCACCGGCGCCGTCCGTGGCAGCCGAGCCCGCGGCGGACCCGACACCGGCAGCCCCGCCGCCACAGCCCGCGAGCGCAAGCGACAGGGTGCCCATGGCGAGCGCCGAGGCAAACCCCCGGCGCGACATCTCAACATCAAACGCGCGCATCGCTAGCACGTCCCCTCGTTAGGCATCGTCCATGCGTGATGATCGGTATGCAGCAATTCCTCGGCCAGCGGCGAGAGCGGCGCACCCAAGAACTCGCTATAGCACGCCTGGACATCGGGATTCTCATGCGAGAAGCGCACAGGCGCGTCGGTGTCGAGCGTATGCAGTACCGCGCCACGCGCAAAGCCCAGTTCACGGTCGCTGCCATCGATCGGCTGACCACCGCCGCCAGCACATCCCGAAGGACAGGCCATCACTTCGATGAAGTCGTAATCCACCGTGCCCGCATCGAGCGCCGCGATAAGCTGGTCAGTGTTCGCCAGCCCATGCACGACCGCACAGCGGATCGGCGTCCCTGCCAAGTCGAACACCGCTTCCTTCCAGGGGCCTTCGGCGGCAGGAGCGAACTCGAAGCCGGTGGGTTCAGGATTCGAGCCGGTCATGATCGCGGCCGCGGTACGGAGCGCTGCCGTCATCACGCCGCCGGTCGTGCCGAAGATCACGCCTGCACCCGTGCCCTTATCGAGCGGATCATCGAGCGGCATGTCTTCGAGCGCTTCAACGTCGATCTCGCTCTGGGCGATCATGCGTGCGAATTCGCGGGTAGTGAGCGATGCATCCATATCAGGCACGCCAGGGTTCGAGGACATGCCCGGCAGTGCGACCTCGACCTTCTTCGCGGTGCACGGCATGAGCGCGACCGAGAAGATCTTCTCTGGCGCAAGGCCGTTCTTCTCCGCGAACCAGGTCTTTACCACGGCGCCGAACATCTGCATCGGGCTCTTCGCCGATGAAAGGTGCTGAGCGATGGATTCGGGATAGCGCGTGCGCGCGAAATTCACCCAACCAGGGCAGCATGAGGTGAACAGCGGCAAGCGATCGGTCTCGCCTGCCTTCACGATGTTCAGAAGCTCGGTGCCCTCTTCCATGATGGTGAGGTCGGCGGCGAACACCGTGTCGAAGACATAGTCCACACCCATTTCCTTGAGCGCAGCACACATGCGCTCCACGCCCAGTTCACCGTCTTGCTTGCCGAACGAGGACGCCCACGCCGTGCGCGTTGCGGGCGCGATCTGCACCACCGTAGTTACCTCGGGGTCGGCGATCGCCGCACGCAGACGGGCGATATCGTCGCGCTCGGAAAGCGCGCCGACCGGGCAGTGAGTGATGCACTGGCCGCACGCCACGCAGCCAGCTTCGCGCATCGTGCGATTATCGGCCACCCCGATGCTCGAGCGCGAGCCCGTACCGATGAATTCCCACACGCCAATGCCCTGCAGCTTCTTGCAGGCAGCCACACAGCGGCCACATTGGATGCAGCGGCTCGCGTTGCGCTGGATGATCGCGTGCGGATCCCACTCGGCACGCTTGCCGCGCGGAAGTTCTTGAGGGTAGATGGCAGGCGCGGCATCAGGGCCAGCCAAGCCATAGGATTTCAGCAGATACTGCAAGCGGCACGTGCCATAACGCACGCAATTGCGACAATCAAGATCGTGGCGCGAGCGAATGAGCTCGAGATTCGTCTTGCGCGCTGCTTCTGCGCGGTCGGAGCGCGTACGAACCACCATGCCTTCTGTGGCTGGCGTGTTGCACGCGGCGCTCAGGCGCTCATCGCCTTCGACCTCCACGCAGCACACGCGGCAGGCGCCGATATCGCACAGCCCCTTGAAGTAGCACAGCGTCGGAATGCTGATGTTCGCCGCCTTGGCAGCATCGAGGATGGTGGCACCGTCTTCAACGGTTACGGAAGTGTCGTCTATCGTGAGCGTTACCATACCAGTGCTTCCTTTCCGCAAACTTTGCCAAAGCCGTGATGGTCGCAGCGCAGGCAGCGGCTCGTTTCCTGCTCGACCTCATCTTGCGTCATGCCGTTCTTCGCAATGTCGAAGTCTTTGATCGCCTCGGCAAACCGGCGGTTCGTCTGTTCGACGCGCCCGGTTGCCGGTCGCGTGGTGAGCGGAGCGGGGATCGTGACTTCGTCGTGCACGTTATGGTGAAAGCCGAGCGCTTCATCGATGTTGGCTGCAGCCACCTTGCCTGCCGCGATCGCGCGAATGACCGTTGCTGGACCCGTGACCGCATCTCCACCTGCGAACAGGCCGTTGTGATCGGCAAGGGCACCCTGATCGTTCGCCAGAATGCGTCCACGTTCGGTGGCGATCACATGCGCGAAGGCATCGGTGTTGATCTTCTGACCGATGGCAACGATGACCGCATCGCAGGGAATCTCCACTTCGGGAACGTTCGCTGCCTGAGGCTTCGGACGACCATCTGCCCCCACTGCGCCGATGTATTGCGGTTGCACCACGAGCGCGCGCACCGCGCCAGTCGCATCCGCTTCGATGCGGATCGGTGCCATGAGCTCGGAGATCTGGCAGCCTTCAGCCATCGCTTCCTCGATCTCTTCAGGAAGCGCGGTCATGTCCGCGATGCGTCGACGATAGACGCATTCAACACTTGCCGCGCCCAGACGCCGTGCCGTACGCGTGCAGTCCATCGCAACGTTGCCGCCACCAACGACGACCACGCGCTTGCCCGTAAGATCGGGGGCAAGGCCATCGCCAGCAGCACGCAAGAACCGTACCGCCGAGAGCACGTTTTCGGCATCTTCGCCCGGGCAGCCGAGCTTGTTCTCATCGTGCGCGCCCACCGAAAGATAGATCGCGTCGAAATCGTTCGCGAGATCTTCGTAGGTGAGGTCGGTGCCGATCGTGGTATTGGTGAATGCTTTCACGCCTGTTGAAAGGATGAAATCGATGTCTTGATCGAGCTTTTCCTGTGGCAGGCGATAATCGGGAATGCCGTAGCGCACCATGCCGCCAAGCTTCGAGCGCTGATCGTAAACGGAAACGTCGTGACCCATCAGCTGCAGGTAATATGCTGCCGAAAGACCCGCTGGGCCGCCGCCGATCACGGCGATCTTCTTGCCCGTGGGTGCGAGGTTTTGCTGCGGAGCGTAGGGGCTTGCGTGGTCGGCCGCGTAGCGCTTGATGCCGCAGATGTTCACCGCATCGTCCACGAGGCTCCGGCGGCAGGTGAATTCGCAGGGGTGTTCGCACACATACCCACAGACCGTAGGCAGCGGATTGTCGTTGCGGATCACACGCAGGGCATCTTCGTACTGGCCCGCGTTCACCAGCGCGATGTAACCCGGAATGTCGATATGTGCAGGACACGTGCCCTGGCAGGGAACATAGGCGTTGCGCTCGGCGGAGCAGAGGTCGCGCTCGGCATGCGAGCGATAATCCTCTTCGAAGGAACGCAGGCTTTTGAGTACCATGCGAGCTGCTTCGTGGCCGATCGCGCAATCGGCGCTGTCCAGGATTCCCTGCGCCGTGGTGGCAATGAGCTCGATCGTTTCGGTGGTGCCCACGCCATCGAGCACATCCTGCTGAAGTTGGACCAGTTGCGCAAGGCCGATGCGACACGGCGTGCATTTGCCGCACGATTCCGAAAGGAACAGACGGGTGAGCGATTGCGTGAATTCGACCGGACATTGGTCCGCTGGCATCGCGACGATGCGTCGCGCCGCCTCTTGCGATAGTTGCTTGAAGCCCGCTTCGGCAGCGGATGCTTCTTCGATGATAAGTCGAGCCATTAAGCCTCCTCGAACTCGTGACTTGAGCCTTATCGGTAGCGCCGCAATCTGGTGCGGCCCCTCTCATGCATAAGTGCATAAAGTCTAACGTGTTTTTGGAGCGTGCGTTTGCTCGAGTCTGTTCGAGATGAGGAAAAGCGGTCTGAATGGTTGGTCTCGATGCGCTGAACGACGATTGCGCTGCGATCTAACAGCGATCAACCGACGAGCGAATCGCCGCGCGATGATTCGACCGAATATCCCTGCGCAGCAAGAGCGGCCTCGAGCTTGCCGTGCTGTTCGGCTGCCTCAAGCCCGGTGGCGAGCTTGTTGTTGTAGAGCGCGTAATCGCCGCGATAGGATGCAGGCGTAAGATTCGGCATGATCACGTTCGCCCCCGCTTCAAGGCCAGCCATGCGCCCCTGCGGATCGATCGTGGCGAGCGCGGTCGTTGCCGGAAGAAGCGCGCGCGGATGAGCCAGCCGCAAGCACGCGAGCAAGAAGAGGGTCTCTTCCATCGTGCCTGCTGGTTTGCTGGCGAACGACGTGGCGCAATGCGGAATGAAGGGGCCGATGCCGATCATGTGCGGATCGAGCTCGTGCAAGAACGCGAAGTTCGCTGCCATCGTTTCGCTCGTTTGCCCTGGTGCGCCTACTAGAAATCCACTCCCTACCTGAAAGCCGATGTCTCGCAGGGCGAACAGGCAGGCCTTGCGCTCCTCGAGGCTCATGGATGCGGGATGGAGCTTGCCATAATGGCGAGGGTCGGCTGTTTCGTGGCGCAAGAGATACCGGTCTGCCCCAGCGTCGAAGAGCTGCTGGTAGGTCTCGCGCGGCAATTCGCCCGCCGAAACCGTGATCGCGCAATCGGGAAAGCGCGTGCGCAGTGCGCCGACGATCTCTACGAGCGGAACTTTCGGGTCTTCCCCGCCCTGCAAGACGAAGGTGCGATAGCCCAGATCGTAGCCCTGTTCGCAACAGGCAAGGATCTCTTTAGGGTCGAGGCGATAGCGGCGCAGATCCGCATTGGAAGCTCGGATCCCACAGTAGTAACAATCGTTCTTGCAATAGTTAGAGTATTCGATGAGGCCACGCAGAAATACCTGGCGGCCATAGTGCTCGTCGCGCACCGCACGTGCGCGTTCGAACAGATGCGCTCGCAGCGCCGGATCGTGTTGCGCGGCGAAGAGTGCAACCCATTCTTCGCGCTGAAGCGCCTGCTGCGCTTCAAGCTTTTCGATCAGTCGCATCGCGTCGTGTGTGCGCGTCGCTTCAGGTATGCCTCGTTCGTTCGTCATCAGGCATCCGATTATACCCCGCCCAAAGATGACAAACTAGCCGATCGTTCGACACCTTTTTTGCTTGTTCTTGGTGGTGAATCATGGTATGTTGAAACCAGATTGACGCGCAAGCATCATGAAGGGGCTCACCACCTTCGGTGGGGTTTCTTCGTGGTGCTTTTTTATTGGACGCAAAGGAGGCATGCATGATCATCGTCAATGGCGAAGAGTTCGAGATAGACAGCGGTTCGAGCGTTGCGAAGCTCGTCGAAGAGCGCGGTTTGGACCGCAGCCGCGTCGCGGTCGAACTGAACGGGGAGATCGTTCCGCGCGGCACCTTCGATGATACCTTGCTTCACGATGGCGACAAGGTCGAGATCGTTCACTTCGTGGGAGGCGGCTAATGAGGGCGCCTGCCGCACACGCTTCGCCGGCTCTTTCACGGGAGGCTTACTTCGCCACCCTTGCGAAACGCCATGGAGTCGAAAACCAGCAGAAGCTCGCACGCGCACGAGTAGGCATCGCCGGGCTTGGCGGGTTGGGCTCTGCTGCCGCGTGCCATCTGGCACGACTTGGCGTGGGTACGCTCGTGCTCGTCGACTTTGACGTGGTGGACGTGTCGAACCTGCACCGCCAGCAATACACCTGCGCGCAGATGGGTATGAAGAAGACCGAGGCGATCGCAGAGACGCTGCGTGCGATCAACCCTTTCGTTGAGCTGGAGCTGCACTCCGTCAAAGTCACCGCCGAAAATGCGCCCACACTCTTCGCGGGTTGCCCGATCGTGTGCGAAGCGTTCGACGAACCCGACCAAAAGGCTCTGCTCGTCGAGACCCTGCTTGCCACCTGCCCCGACACCACAATCGTGAGCGGCTCAGGCATGGCGGGGATGGGGTCTGCGAACACGATTCGCACGCGCAAAGCGCTCGAGCGTCTCTATCTTTGCGGCGATGGCTGCACCGACGTCGCAACAGAAGGGAGCCTTGCGAGCCCACGCGTTGGCGTTTGCGCAGGCCACCAGGCGAACATGGTCCTACGACTGATACTCGGCGAGGCCGAACCTTAAGTTCAGTTCACCTCAACGCCTCAACGATAAACGAACCGCGCTTTTTCGCGCATATACGAAAGGAAGACTATGAGCATTGAAGACCCCCTGGTTCTCGGAGGGAAATCCTTCGACTCCCGCTTCATCTTAGGCTCGGGCAAATATTCGCTCGATCTGGTGGAAGCGGCGGTCGAACATGCGGGTGCGCAGATTATCACGCTCGCGCTGCGCCGCGCCAACTCGGAGACCGACTCCATTCTCGCGCATATCCCTGAAGGCGTTACGCTCTTGCCGAACACTTCGGGCGCGCGCACTGCAGAAGAAGCCGTGCGCATCGCGCGCTTGGCGCGGGAACTCGGCTGCGGCGACTTCGTGAAGATCGAGATCATGCGTGATTCGAAGTATCTTCTGCCCGACAACTACGAGACTATCAAGGCCACCGAGGTGCTCGCGAACGAAGGGTTCATCGTGCTTCCCTACATGTATCCCGATCTGAATGTCGCGCGCGATCTGGTGAACGCCGGTGCTGCAGCGGTCATGCCGCTCGGCGCGCCCATCGGGTCGAACAAGGGGCTTGCCACGAAGGACTTCATCCAGATCCTGATCGACGAGATCGACCTGCCCATCATCGTAGATGCGGGCATCGGGCGACCTTCGCAGGCTGCGGAAGCCATGGAGATGGGGGCGGCTGCTGTTATGGCGAATACCGCGATCGCAACCGCCGGCGATGTAGCCTCTATGGCGCACGCGTTCAAGCTCGCCATCGAAGCTGGTCGTGAAGCATACCTTGCGGGACTCGGACGCGTGATCGACAAAGGTGCGGTGGCATCCTCGCCCCTTACCGGCTTCTTGTCGGACTAGGCAAGCAGCACGCCCATGGGGCACTTGTAATTACCCGCTTTCGCTGTTCGCTTGCCTGATTAGGCAAGCTCATGCGCTTCGCTCCTTCGGACAGCCTATTACTATTTAAGAGTGCGGACTCAGAGTAATTTAAGTGCCCCATGGGCTCAGCTGCTTGCTCGACCAGGAACGTTTCTACTCGATCAGCGGAGAGGGTGAGGCAGCGAGGTGACTCTTCGCCGACTAAATTCATTAATAATAAAACCCGAGCGAAGCAGCGACGCATGAGCGAATCTGTTTACAAGATTCGCGAACAGGGAAGCGGGGAACCTCGTGTCTCGCGCTCTCCGCTGATCGAGCGACACGAGCAAAGAAGAACCTACTCATGGAGGTTGTGAATGAGTAAGAAGATCGCAGAACATCAGCCGATGGAAGGGATAACGGTGTTCGAGGTCGAGAACAAGATCGACCACCTCACCTATCTGCCCGACATGGAGCAGATCGACCCCTCCGTTCGCCTTCAGGTTGAAGAGGCGTTCGCCGCATACGACCCCACAAGCTTCACCGAAGCCGATGTGCGCGCCGCGCTGGAAGCCGATACGCTCACGCCCCGTGACTTCGGTGCGCTGCTCTCCCCCGCAGCCGAGCCGTTCCTCGAGGAAATGGCACAACGAGCGCGCAGCGAGAAGCGCCGCTTCTTCGGCGATAACGTCTATCTGTTCACCCCCATCTATTTGGCGAACTACTGCGAGAACTACTGCATCTATTGCGGTTTCAACTGCCACAACAAGATCCGTCGCGCGCAGCTCGACACCGAGCAGATCGAGGCAGAGATGGCAGCCATCGCCCAAACAGGGCTTGAAGAAGTGCTCATCCTCACCGGCGAAAGCCGCACCAAGAGCACTGTGGAATACATCGGTGAAGCCTGCAAGATCGCCTCGCGGTATTTCAAGAATGTGGGCCTTGAGGTCTATCCTATGAACTCCGATGAATACGCCTACCTACAGGAATGCGGAGCCGACTACGTAACCGTATTCCAGGAGACCTACGACGCACGCCGCTACGAAGAGCTCCACCTTGCTGGGCACAAACGCGTGTTCCCTTATCGCATGGAAGCACAAGAGCGCGCGCTCATGGGTGGCATGCGCGGCGTTGCATTCGCTGCGCTGCTCGGGCTGGCCGATTTCCGTAAGGATGCCTTCGCCACCGGCATGCACGCCTATCTGCTGCAGAAGAAATATCCGCATGCAGAGATCTCCTTCTCGTGCCCGCGTTTGCGTCCGATCACGAACAACAGCGAGATCAACCCCCACGATGTGCATGAACGCCAGCTTTTGCAGGTCATGTGCGCCTATCGCATCTTCATGCCGTTCGCTGGCATGACCATCTCGACGCGTGAATGCGAACGCTTCCGCAACAACGTGGTCGACATCGCGGCGACGAAGATATCGGCGGGGGTCTCGACGGGCATCGGCGGACACGAAGGTGAAGAGCAGGGCGACGACCAATTCGAAATCGCCGATGGTCGCAGCGTGGAAGAGGTCGTTGCTGCGCTCACTGCGCGCGGTTTACAGCCGGTCATGAACGACTATATTTATGTATAGGAGCACTATGGCTTTTCAGATCATCGCTATAACTAACCGCGCGCTTTGCGCGCAGCCACTTGAGGTGAGGATCGCTGCACTTTGCGATGCGGGGGTCGATCGCGTGATCGTGCGTGAGAAAGACCTTACCGAACGCGAGTTCGGCGCACTGCTCGATCGCATCGAAGCGCTGCTCTTGCCTGATCAGCGCCGTCGCATCACCGTGAACACCTTCGTCGACCTCGCCGCGGCAAAGGGCTTTCCCTCGATCCAGATGAGCTACGACGAGTTCGAGCGCCACCCCGATTTCGCGCGCGAGTTTCAGGAAGTGGGCGTATCGGTGCATGGGGTCAATGAAGCCGAGCACGTCGAACGACAGGGAGCTGATTTCTGCATCGCAGGCCACATCTTCACCACCCAATGCAAACCTGGCGTGGAGCCGCGCGGCCTTGATTTCCTCAGGTGCATCACTTCGAACGCGGCCATTCCCGTCTATGCGATCGGCGGTATTAACGCGCACAATATCGCTTCGGTGCGCGATGCTGGTGCGGATGGCGCATGCTTGATGAGCACACTTATGACCTGCGACAATGTTGCAGAAGCAATCGACGAGCTCAGGGCAGCTCTTTCTTAGTAGAAGATCTTACGCACATTGCGCGTGATAGCATCGAGCGCATCTTCCCCACGTAGTGCGACGATCTCCCGATAGGCTTCTTCAAGCATCGATATATAACGCATTTCAACCGCTTCGGTAACTTGTTTGCACGCTTGCGAGTTCTCTACGCATGCATCGATGGGGGCCTCTTCGGGCAAATCGGTCTCGATGAGCAAGCGATTTAGCGGAATGGCTTTCGCATATTCTCGTCCGCGCTTCGTCTGGAGCATGAACGCGTTGACCGAGAAGAAGCAACCCAGATCGCGCGCGCGTTTCAGCTGAGCGCTCGAACCCGAAAACCAATGGAAGATGATCGTGTTATCTTCCAGCAGCTCGTATTCCTCGAGCATATCCATGATCACATCGGCGCCTCGCACAGCGTGGAACGAGAAGACACGTCCGCCCTTGGCTTCGCCAGCTTCTTTGGCGCCTTCGATGCCTTCGACGGCTGAAGGCGCGGGGCTCTTCTTCGCGGCAGCAAAGATCGTGCGCAGCACTTCGACCTGCGCCTGCTTGGTCTGTTCGTCGGTCGCAAAAACGCTCTTAGCAAGCCCATTCTTGCCGAAGTCAAGCCCGACCTCGCCGATGTAGCGCGCGCTGGCAACAAGACCAAGAAGGAGCGCCTTGTCCTCATCGGAGATCTTGCCCTGCGCGACCCACCAAGGGTGAGCACCCACGCCCACTTTTATCTTCGGGAATGAGGCAAGCGCCTGCTGTGCGAAACAATAGTCGGCAGGACTCACCGTCGTGGAGAAAGCGCCTGCGAAACGCTCTGTGAACCAGGAGGCGAACGAAGCGACATCGGGCGCGAAGCTCATATGCGCATGTGCGTCGAAAAACTCTCTACTCTCTGGCATGTCTCTCCTCTTCCCTTTTTGCGCTAACAAACAGCTGTACCTATCCGCAATCAGTGGAGAAGGCAAGGCACGAGGTTCCCCGCTCGTTGCCACAAGAGGCTTACGCCTGTGGGGTGGTTGGGTCGACCCGCTTTCTTGCATGTCTAAAGCGTCAGCTCACGTCTGCACGCCCGCGCAAGAAAAAGCTCCCCGCTTCCCTGTTCGCGAATCAGCGCATGCTGATTCGCTCATGCGTCGCTGCTTTGCTCGGGTTTTATTATTTATTATATGTGTCGGCAAAGAGTCGCTTTCTTCTTGCACCCGCATACAGACGTGAGCGCCTAAGCAAGACGAGAGTGCATCTTTACTCGATACCCGCAAGGTCGCGGAGAACTTCGCCGGCGATCATCTGGCCGAAGATCGGTGGCACGAACGATGCCGTGCCCAAGTCCTTGCGCTCAGCACGCTCCCAATCGCTGCCCATGTTGGTGTCGACCGGCTGTTCGCACGAGTAGATGACCTTCAGCTGCTTGATGCCACGCTTGCGCCCTTCTTTGCGCATGATGCGGCAGAGCGGGCAGTTCACCGTGTCATACAGATCGGTGATCTTGAAGCATTCGGGATGGATCTTGTTCGCCCCGCCCATGCTGCTGATCAGCTTGAATGAGTAGTTCGGCGCAAGTTCGGCCAATTTGAGCTTCGCCGAGATCGTATCGATCGCATCGACCACATAATCCACATCGCGCGCATACTCGTCAAGGAAGCTCTCCATTTCCTCCTGGCGCAAAAAGCCGAACACCTTCTTGACCTGCGCTTCGGGGTTGATGTCCTTGATCATCGCTTCCATCACATCCACCTTGCGCTTGCCGAGCGTGGAATAGAACGCGATGGACTGACGGTTGATATTGCTCTCTTCCACCACATCGCGATCGAGGATCGTCAGTTTGCCCACGCCCCCGCGCGCAAGTGCCTCGGTGCAATTCGATCCCACTCCGCCGATGCCGAGCACGAGCACGTGCGCATTCACGATCGCACGCAGCGCATCTTCACCCCACAGGGTCTTGAGCTTCTCGTAGCGAGCGGGCAATTCCTCGTGTTGCGCTTGTGGCGTTTCAGATTGCACGGATGAGCCTTTCATTCGGTCTTCCTCTCATTATAGCGAGCGTGCACGCACCTACGCCGAAGGTCAAGTTGCAGGCGGAAAACTAGAACTTAACAGGTTTCTGTCAAAACCCACGCGCTTCCCAGCTGCGCATTCGCTCATGTTAGGTTAAAGACACGCCAAAACACAGCAATTCGGCTCATGCTGTGGGCTTGGCGTTCGAACGTATCCGCTGCAACAAGGAGGCTTCATCATGCGCCCCATTCATCACACTAAAGATACCGTCATGATCTTGGACGATATTTCTGAGCTCACTACGTCGGCTGAAGGCCCAGTCGTCTCACTCTACCTGCCCACCGAATACAAGCGTTTGCGCACCAATAAAGAGCGCATCGAGATGAAAGACCTCATGAAAGAGGCCAAGCACGAGATCGATGCGAACTACGCCATCCAGCCGAACAACAAGATCCTCGTTCACCTTGAAGATGTGATCAACGCTCCTGATGAAGAGATCTGGCTGAACGCGGAGGCTAGTGTAGCGCTCTTCGCCGACAAGGATCATGTCTATATCGCGAACCTCTATCACAAGGTCGATCCGCAAGTGTTCGTCGGCGACAACTGGGAGCTTTCCCCACTCAAGGGTGATGAATTCCAGCAGTCCAAGTACTACATCTTGGCTGTTTCTGCCGATCGATTCGGGCTCATCAAGGGGCTCGGCAACTGCCTTAACCGCATCGATGTTGAAGATGAGGGCGTTGCGAAGCAGTTCGGCGAACTCATGCACGATTTCAGCGATGCGCCTGCGCTCGACCACCACATGCTCATGAAGCACCTCAACCCGTATCACGATTATCGCTCGCGCAACGAAGTGTCCAAGATCGAGGCCGAGAAGTTCTACCGCTACATCAACAAAGTAGTCCAGGATACCTTGCTTCCCGACAATCCCGATCCTGTTATCCTTGCTTGCTTGCCTGAGCATGAGGCTGAATTCCGCAAGATCGCGACCATTCCGCATCTGATGGATAAGGGCATCGAGAAGGATCCGGGCAGCATGGATTCGAAGGAGCTCGCCATCGCCGCATGCAAGATCCTTGAAGCGTAGCTGCGCATCATACGTACCAACAAGAGCCCTCCCCCGAGGGCTCTTTTTTGCCTGGTGACAAACTACCCGGTCGTTCGACACCTTTTCCCATCTATCCCGCGCAAGCAGCACGCCCAAGGGGCACTTGTAATTACCCGCTTTCGCTGTTCGCTTGCCTTTTCAGGCAAGCTCATGCGCTTCGCTCCTTCGGACAACCTATTTATATTGAAGTTAGCGAACTCAGAGTAATTTAAGTACCCCATGGGCTCAGCTGCTTGCTCGACCAGAAACGGCTTAGCTCGATCAGCAGATGACAAACTACCCGGTCGTTCGACACCTTAAAAGAGGTACTTATCGGCGAGGCGAGCGCGCTTCTCGGGTGTGATGCCGAGCCCTTGTTCGAGGTAAGCATCGAGCGAGCCGTACTTCTCTTCTGCTGCTTCGCAGGCTGCGTTGAGATACCCAGGCTCAGCGGTCAAGAAGGCGAGCAGCGCCTCATCACCTTTCTTCAGCAGATGCAGATGCTCGAAATCATGCGCAACACGACGAAGCTTCTTGCGTGCGAAGATGTTCGTAGCCAGATAGTCCTCCATGATCGTCTCGGGCGGTACACCAAGCGCATGCAAGATGAGCAAGCTCGCCAAACCGGTACGGTCCTTCCCTTCTGAGCAATGCCACAGGATCGCGCCCTCCTCCTGTTCAAGCAAGATATCGAAGAACTGCTTATACGCTTTTACTGCCTCATCTCCCAAGAGCGCCATAGGGTAGATATTGCGCACGATCTTATAGGGATCTTCCTTCATCTGACTGAATTCTTTCATGAGCGAACGAATGTCGTGTTCGTGCGTGATGCCGACCGCACCTTCCGTGAACACCGGAAGATTCACGAATTTCACCTCTGGCATACGCGAGGTAGGATCGGGCGATAGTTCACGCTCCTTGTCGGTGCGCAGGTCTATCACCGTGCGCAGCTCGTATTCATCGACGAGCACATGGATATCATGATCGGTGAGTTTCTCGAGCTTGTCGGAGCGAATGAGCTTCTTGGCGCGCACGCGCTGGCCCGTAACCGTTTCCATGCCACCCTGATCGCGGGTGTTCTCGCTGCCCGAAAGCTCGATCAGACCGTAATCGGTCATGCCATCTGCTGGTTTAGTTACTTCCGGTTCCATTATTCCCCTCTTCCTTGTGCTTCTTCGTCGAGGCATCTTCGCCTTTCGCAATGACCTCGAGGTATCCTTCTTCGTCATAGGGAGCAGCGGGCTCGTTCTCGCCCATCTCCTTTTCTGCTTGCTCCGCTTCAGCAACGATCTTCTTGAGCTGGTCTTTGCTCAGGCTCTTCGTCTCTCGATAGCGATCGCGCACTTCCTGGATGAAATAGCGCACATCGCGGTCGTCGCTGTCTTCGTCGTTGTGTGCGAGCTTCGCAACCAACGGCTCGATGCGCGCCGCAAGATCGGGATCGTTCTTGTCGATGAGAACACGCGCCTTCGCCAGCAAACGCACCAGTTCAGCGCGGCTTTTGATAATCGTAGAAAGATCGGCCGGCTTGCTCGAAACCTCATGAGCCAAATCGACCAGATGCGTGTCAGAGATGCGGATGGTGATCGATGCGAGCGCCGGCATAAGGAATACCGTCACCGCACCCGCGCACACGAGCACCGAAGCGATCTCGTTGCTCATCGCGCCCGATTGCTGCGCCACCATCGTGACCGCCACAATGATCGGCAGCGCCGTGGTGCAATAGAGCGCTACCGTGATGCGCGCGCTGCGGCTCAGATCATGCTTGTGTTTGCCCGTGGATAGCGCGATGAAAACGGGAAGTGCGCGAATGAGCAGGAGCAACACGATGAAGAAAACGAGCAGAAGCGGCCTATCGCCCACCGCATGGATGTCGATATTGCTCCCCGAAACGATGAAGAAGAGCGGGATGAAGAAGCCGAACGCGAGGCCATCGAGTTTGGTCTCGAGGCTCTTGCTTCCCTGCGGAATGATGTAGCGCAAGATGAAGCCTGCCGCGAACGCACCGAGCACGATATCGAGGTTGAACACCGCCGAGAGCGCGGTGAGCGTGACCATGAGCAGTACAGTCGCACGCACCACGGTTTGCTGAGTGGTTTCAGCCCCTTCCTGAACCGCCGTTGAAATGCGATCCCAATTCTTCAGGCGCGAAGAAAGGATCGCGACCGCCACCGCAATGAGCGCGAACATCACCAGGATGATCATGCTCTGAATGGTCGTGCGCGTTGAAAGGAGCAGTGCCATGGCGATGACCGGGCACAATTCGCCCCAGGTGCCATACGAGAGCACCGCGTTACCAATGGGGGTGTCCATGAGATTGCGCTCTTTCAGGATGGGGAGCAGCGTGCCGAGCGCAGTGGTGGTGAGCGCGATGACCACCGCAAGCCCATCGATGCCATCAAGCGAGAACTCTGGCCACGCCCATACCACTAAAACAGCGATCGCGAACGTGAAGATCCAAGTAACAAATCCTCGTTTTCCCTGATAGTTAGAGAGATTCTTCGGATCGATCTCGTAGCCAGCAAGCAGGAACAAAAACCCGAGCCCTAGATCGGAAAGGAGCGAGACTGCATCGCCCACCTGTATCCATCCGAGCAGATGCGGACCGCAGATAACGCCAGCGAACAGCAAAAACACTGTTTCAGGGATAAGCTTGTGCGGGATCGCACGCGCCAGCAGGGGCGTGATGCAGGCAAGGAGCGCGATGACTGCAAGCGATATGAGCTCGGTTTCCATCTTCGTCCTTCCCTCGTGAAACTCCATTGTAATCGAGCACGTTCGAAATGTCGGTTCGAGCTGGCGTGAAGAATCATCCGTAACGTAATTGATGCCGAGTTGTGAGGTTGTCATGGTTTACGCGATGCAGAAGAACTGTCACGATTGAATCATGCTCGTTCAGTCCGCCTTCAACGAGGTCTTCGCATGTCATGGCTTTCCAACATAGATAAGAAGCAACTCGCGCTCCACGTATTCTTCATCTGCCTGGTGGGCGTGGTTTCAGCCTTCACCTCGATCGTGCTGTGCATCTGCGTCAATACGTCCTATCGCTTGAACCAAGAGTATTCGTGGCTCGTGTTCTTGCTCCCGGTGCTCGGCATCGTGACCCTTGCTTTCTATAAAGCGATGAAGCTCTCGTACTTCTACTCGACCGACGATATGGTCATGGAGATGCGCGAGAACAAACCCGTTTCCCCCACGCTCGCACCCGCTATTCTTGTGGGCACCTGCCTATCTACGCTCGGCGGCGGTGCGGTCGGCAAGGAATCGAGCGCGTTTCAGATGGGCGCCTCGATCGGTGAGACCTTAAGTCGCGCCTTCAAGCTCAAGAACGTCTTCAAGGACAAGCAGGACCGCAATGTCTATGGCTACGCTGCGCTCATGGGCATGTCGGCCACTTTCAGCGCGCTGTTCTTCGCACCCCTTGGTGCGGTGTTCCTCGTCTTCGAGCTCACGCATTTCAAGACCTTCAGTCCCGCGCGCTTCATAGCGCTGCTCGTTTCGGCGTTCATCGCCGCGTCGATCGCTTACCCGTTCGGCATCGGCGATATCATTCCCCGCGTTGCCATTCCCGGCGTTACTCCCGATCTTATGCTGCAGGTCGTGCTCATCGGCACGCTCGGTGGCATCCTAGGGCGCTTCTTCGGCGCAAGCCTCGCCGCGGTGCGCGCATGGGAGCGCAAGCGTTTGAACCACCCTTATATCTCAGTGCTTGTTGTCGGCATCGGCATCACGATCCTGGTCGTGGCTTTTGGCCTGCAGAGCTTCGAAGGTGGCGGCATGAACCTCCTGAAACAAGCTGCATCGGGATCGATCGGTACGTGGGATTTCGCCATCAAAGCAGGACTCGTATTCCTTGCGCTCGGCTCGGGCTTCAAGGGCGGCGAGATCATGCCCACCCTCGTTATCGGCGGTTTGCTCGGGTGCTCGCTCGGACAGCTCATCAATGTCGATCCTGCATTCGCGACCGCTATCGGGGTCATGACGTTCTTCGCCGGCATGACGCGTTGCCCTATCGCTGCATTCTTCCTGGGCTTCGAAGTGTTCGGCGTTGAGATCATTCCGTTCTTGGCCGTGAGCCTCATCTTCGCCTACGGAGCAAGCCATGATTCTGGCTACTACGGCAAGGGCATCAGGCTCAACTTGCACAGCGCACGCCGTCGGCAGCGCCTTGCGAAGCAGTTCATCGAAAACGCATCCGATATCGATTCAGCCTTGGAAAAGCTAGAGGAACAGGCGAATGAATTCGCCACCGAAAAAGAGCAGGCCGCACGTAAAGAAGCGCAGAGCAGCGCGCAAGCGAGCGATCCCACCACCAAGCCGCCTGATGACGCCGCCCCTCGTTCATGATCGCTCAAGCGGATCGGCCTAACTAGTGCATGTTGAACACCCCCGTTCAAGGAACCCAGCAAGAAAGGAAACCCCCTATGACCACCCTTTTCGTCAATGCCTGTGCGCGCGAAGAATCACGTACGCTCTCTCTTTGCCGCGCCTATCTTGAAGACAATCCTGCCGTTGAAGAAGTGCGCGTCTTCGAGCGTGACCTTGCGCCTTTCGACTGGAAGATGGTCGAGGAACGTGTAGCGCTCATAGAAAGAGCCGACTGGGGCGATTCGATGTTCGACCTTGCGAAACAGTTCGCTGCTGCCGATGAGATCGTCATCGGCGCGCCTTATTGGGATCTCTCGTTTCCCGCTGTGTTGAAGATCTATATCGAGCACATAACCGTCAATGGTATCGTGTTCCACTACACCGAAGAGGGAAAGCCCGAAGGACTCTGCAAGGCAAAGCGCCTTGTGTATATCACCACCTCAGGCGGTCCCTGTTCGCTTGCGAACTACGGATTTGAATACCTTCAGGGCATCGCGCACATGTTCGGCATCCCTGAAACGCACTTCATCTCCGCTGAATTGCTCGACGTGATCGGGCAAGATGTCGATGCGATCATGAACGATGCGCTCACCCGCGTGCACGATCTCAAAGAAACGCTTCCCGCGCTGTAGGCTTAGGTGACAAACTACCCGGTCGTTCGTCACCTTTTTAGACGCGGCTGGATTGCGAAGGATCCATCGACATGGTTTGGAAGCGATGCTCCATGTAGGCGTTGTCGTAGTGCTTGTTGAAGAACTCTTCGAGCGGGGTATTCGGCGCGTGCCCCGCTTCACGCAAGTACCAGCAGTCGATCGTTTGCACGGTGAGCACCACATCCACCACCATGAACACGAAGCACACAACGGTGAGCGTATAGCGCAGCTTCCACGGAATCTTGTTGATCATCCAGAGCAAGATCGGCAACAAGAACTTCACCCACATCACACCGAGTACGCCCCAGAAGCACATGAACATGAAGTTCGTGCGGCCATCGATAGAAAGGAACGTTCCCGAATAATCCCAGGCCACAATTCCGAATGCACTTTGCATGATCCAGCTGACCGTGAACTCGAACGCACCGCCGATCAGCGCCGAAATCAAAAAGATCACCGGAATCGGCTTATCGTGGAATCGGTTGAGCGCTACGGTCATGAACAAGCCACCGAACCCATAGATCGGCGAGAATGGTCCGTAAAGCAGTCCTGCACGATCTTGGTAGGCATGATAAATGGCAAGATGAAACACGGTTTCGATCGCTAGCCCCAGGATGCTGCACACCACGAATATCCAGAACAGGTTGAAGAAGTTCAGCGTGATATAGCCCTTCAAAGGCTTTCGGCTATCGACCTTCTTCTCAAACTGAGCACGCTTTTGCGGATCCATCGTGCGCGCTTCTTTTGAGAGATAGCGCTCTTCGGCCAGTTCGGGATCCATATACACCGTAACGACCGCCAGGAAGACCAGTTCGACCACGTAAACAATATGGAACAGGCTCAAACCGTAGAGCATCATCATCGCAAGGAACGCACCTAAGATGAGCGCAATGGTGGTGATGGCGAAGCGTTCCCCATTGAGCGTGTTGTTCTTGATGAATCGCACACCCATGGCAACGAAGAGAACGATAGCGGTGATGGCGAGCAGGACGATGCCGATCGCCAGGAGCATGCTTTCGGGTCTTTCATGGTGGTTGATATCGCCCACTGCATGAGCTGCGAATACGCCGATCAAGCACAGCGAGGCCAGCGCGCAGATGATGCTTATTACGCCGAATGCCTTGATGACCTTGGGCGAAAACCCTTGATGAGGAAAATCGTCTTGGTTGGTAGGGATCTCGATCTTGCCCCATATATCTTTGAAGCGCATCAAGACCACCTCCTCATTCTCATGCATAATCAGCTCCTCAACTCTACCACAGGTCAAATCGGGCTTTTCAGGCAGGCATCTTCTCTCGTGGTTTTGTTACCAAATCGCTTAATGCCTGTTCACTTGCCTTGACTACAAACATTTGTTCGTATAGGATGGAACAAAGCGAATCGAACAGGTGTACGATGGATATCACGGATAAACTCGAGCTTCTTGCAGATGCTGCAAAATACGATGTTGCCTGCACCTCATCGGGCGTAGGTCGCGCTGGGCAAAAGGGAAAGCTCGGCAACACCTCTGCTGCTGGGATCTGCCACAGCTTCACGGCCGATGGCCGCTGCATCACGCTGCTGAAGGTCCTGCTCAGCAATGCGTGCATCTATAACTGTGCCTACTGCGTCAATCGCATCAGCAACGAAGGCACCCGCACCACGTTCAAACCGCGCGAATTAGCGGACCTTACCATCAGCTTCTATCGTCGTAACTACATCGAAGGACTATTCTTAAGTTCAGGCGTTGTCCGGAGCCCCGATTTCACTACCGAACTCATGATCGAAGCGCTGAGCATCTTGCGCGAAGAATACGGCTTCCGCGGCTACATCCATGCGAAGGCCATTCCCGGCACTTCGCCTGAATTACTCGATCAGCTCGGGAGGCTTGCCGACCGCATGAGCGTCAATCTTGAGCTTCCTTCGCAGAAAAGCCTGCAGTTGCTCGCACCAGATAAGAGCAAGCACGATATCCTCCATCCCATGCGCTTCATCAAGAACGGCATCGAAGAAGCCCGCGACGTCCGCGCTCTTGCCGAAAAGAATACGGTCTATTTGAGCAAACGCGATCGATCGCTCGCACGACCCGTCGATAAGGAGCGGAGCTTCGTTCCCGCTGGTCAATCAACGCAAATGATCATCGGCGCCACCCCCGAAAGCGATTACCAGATCCTCAATCTCTCTTCAGCGCTCTATCAGAAGTTCTCGCTCAAGCGCGTATTCTTCAGCGCGTACCTGCCCGTGAACAACGACAAACGCCTTCCGACAGGAGATGGCGTTGCGCTCAATCGCGAACACCGCCTGTATCAAGCCGATTGGCTCATGCGGTTCTATCGTTTCGATGTGAACGAGATCATCAATGAAGAAGCACCCTTCCTCGACTTGGAGGTCGACCCCAAAGCGAATTGGGCGCTCAACCATCTCGATTTCTTCCCTGTTGAGGTGAACAAGGCACCCTACGCAAGCCTTTTGCGCGTCCCCGGCATCGGTGTTCGAGGGGCGAAGCTCATCATGAATGCGCGCAAGACCCATGTGTTGCGCGAGGACGAATTGCGCAAGCTCGGCATCGCCTTCAAGCGCGCCCGTTTCTTCATCACGTGTCAGGGGAAGTACCAGGGCGGCACCATTCCGTTCAAGCGGCAATCGTTGCGTGCTCAACTTGCCGCGCCGATCGACGGCGGCCGCCACGGAAGACGTGCTGCAAAGGTTGCCACTGGGCAGATGAGCCTCTTCGATATGGCACCCACCCAGAAACTTGCAGGACACCCAACATCAAGCAGGCAAGACGCGCTGGTCAGCAGTCAGAAAGCACTGCACGCAACAAGCCGACCTTATTCCCATGGGCACGATCTGGGCTGGCGCGCGCTCGATGCTGCCTCGTAGCGAAAGGCCGTGCCATGGACCCCACGCCCGATAACATCGCATATCTCTACGATGGCAGTGTTGAGGGCCTCTTCACTGCCGTGTTCTTAACGTATGCGAACAAGGAGCACCCGCTCGATATCTGCCCTAGCGAACACTATCAGCCGCGCATCGGACAAACCACACGCCAGATAGAGACCGATTTCTCACTTGCCCTTCGCGTTCAGAAGGGTGTGAGCAAGCGCGCAGGGTATAGCGTTGCGAACATCATCAAGACTGCTGCTCTTGCCGATGATCCCCACACTGGAATCTCGATCTATCGCTTCATCCGTTACTGCATGGATCCGCGAAACGCCCATTTCTTCCAACAGAACAAAAAGGGAGAGCGCAATGTTCAGCAGAGATTCACGGGTGCTGGATGCGGACCTGCTTTGTTGAAAGGCTCAGCAGTGCCTGCTGTTCTCGATCCCGTGGTCGAGCCTGTTCTGAAGCTTGAACGCTTCGTGCAGAATGAGCGCCATCATATCCTTGAGTTCTTGCGTTTCGAAGAACTTGAAGGAGGCCTTTGGTGCGCGCGCTGCAATCCAAAAGCTTCGGTCGTACCGCTCATCATGGATTGGTTCGCGGATCGTTTCAATACGCGACCTTTCATCATCTACGATGAGAACCACCACATCGCGGGCGTGTACGAAGGAAGCGATTGGCACCTTATCAAGACCGATTCGTTCACGCCACCCGCACCAACCGCAAATGAGCTCAAGATGCAGGAAGCCTGGAAGCGTTTCTACCACACGCTCAATATCGAAGCTCGCTACCATCCTGAGCTTCGTCGGCAGTTCATGCCCAAGCGATTTTGGAAAAATATCACCGAGGTTAGGGATATGGCACCCGCCTAACGAAACTTAGCGCTTTATCTAAGCAAAGTGACACAGTTTGACGTATCATGCTCTAATCACGAAAACCAGGCGGGCATCCTGCTCGCCTTTGTTTATTCGGTATATGAAAAGGGAGTAACTATGTCACGCGTTTACAACTTCTCTGCTGGCCCGGCAGTGCTGCCCGAAGAAGTGCTTCAGGAAGCCGCCGATGAAATGCTCGATTACCGCGGATGCGGCATGTCAGTCATGGAGATGAGTCATCGCTCGAAGACGTTCGCCCAGATCATCGAAGATGCCGAGAGCGATCTGCGCAATCTCTTAAGCATCCCTGATGAATACGCCGTGCTCTTCTTGCAGGGCGGTGCTTCTCAGCAATTCGCAGCTATCCCCATGAACATGATGCTCGATGGCAAAGCAGACTACATCGTTTCTGGCTCTTGGTCGAAGAAGGCATTCAAGGAAGCCCAGCTCTTCGGCGATGCGCAGTGCATCGCATCGAGTGAAGACGGTAACTTCTCCTACATTCCCGATTGCTCCGATCTTCCCATCCGAGAAGACGCCGACTACGTCTACATCTGCGAGAACGAAACCATCTACGGTACGAAATACCATGAGCTGCCCAACACCAAGGGCAAAGTGCTCGTTGCTGATGTTTCTTCCTGCTTCCTTTCCGAACCTGCTGATATCACCAAATACGGCGTGATGTATGGCGGCGTACAGAAGAACATCGGCCCAGCTGGTGTTGCGATCGATATCATCCGCAAAGACCTGATCAAGGAAGAAACGCTTCCGAACACGCCCACCATGCTGAAGTGGAAGACCCAATACGATAACGATTCGCTCTACAATACCCCGCCCGCTTATGGCATCTATATCTGCGGCAAAGTGTTCAAGTGGATCAAGAAGATGGGCGGCCTTGAGGTAATGGGCGAGCGTAATCGTGAAAAAGCGCAGATCCTCTACGATTTCCTCGATCAGTCCGATCTGTTCATGGGCACTGCGCGCCGCGAAGATCGCTCCATCATGAACGTTCCGTTCATCACAGGCGATCCGAAGCTCGATGAGCTCTTCGTCGCTGAAGCGAAGAAGCACGGCATCGAGAGCATCAAGGGCCACCGCACGGTAGGCGGCATGCGTGCGAGCATCTACAACGCTATGCCGAAAGCAGGTGTTGAAGCCCTCGTTGCCTTCATGAAGGAGTTCGAGCTCGAACACAAATAAACATCGGCTCGTATAAACACAAATGAAGGCCGGCTGCATTTGCAGTCGGCCTTCTTGTTAGGTGACAAAAGACCGGGGGCGAATTCTAGCGATCATTGCACCACGAGTAAGGATGTGGTGCAATGTACCA
>UPYK01000021.1 GCA_900538545.1 uncultured Eggerthella sp.
CGCGGAAGTTCGCCTTGATCGGGCGGTCGATGATCTCGCCCTTCGGGTCGGACATAAGACCACGCATACCAGCAAGCTGACGAATCTGCTTGATGTTACCACGCGCTCCAGAGAAGGCCATCATGTAGATCGGGTTGAACTTATCGAAGTTCTCCGCCATGGCATCGCCAACCTCTTCGTTGGCTTCGTTCCAGATGTCAACGATCTTCTTGTGGCGCTCTTCGTCGCTCATAAGGCCGAGCTCGTAGTCCTCGTCGATCGCCTCGACGCGCTTGTCTGCCGCAGCAAGGATCTCATCCTTTTGCGGCGGGATGGTTGCGTCGTAGACCGAAACGGTAACGCCTGCACGCGTTGCATAGTGGAAGCCTGCGCTCTTAAGACCGTCCAGGATCGGCTCCATTTCAGAGGTCTTGTAGCGATTGCAGCAATCCTCGACCAAACGCGAGATCTCGGTCTTGTTCATCTCGTAGTTCAGGAACGGATAATCATCCGGCAGCACGGCATTGAAGGTGATGCGGCCGATCGTGGTCTGGATGCGCTCGCCTGCCTTGTGCTCTTCGAACTCGCCGAAGGCAGAAGCAACCAACGTATCCTTTTTCAAACGCACCCAGATCTTCGCCTGCAGGTCAAGCTCGCAGCGCGCATCGTAGGCATTGAGCGCATCATCGAAATCGATGAATGCACGGCCCTCGCCCGGGAAACCATCGCGTGCAGCCGTGAGGTAATACAGGCCAATGATCATGTCCTGAGTAGGAACGGTGAGCGGGCGGCCATGAGCCGGGCTCTTGATATTGTTAGCAGAGAGCATGAGCACACGTGCTTCAGCCTGAGCTTCGTTACCCAGTGGCACGTGAACCGCCATCTGGTCACCGTCGAAGTCAGCGTTGAACGCAGTACAAACGAGCGGATGCAGGCGGATTGCCTTACCTTCAACGAGCACCGGCTCGAATGCCTGGATGCCCAAACGGTGAAGGGTTGGAGCGCGGTTCAGGAGCACGGGATGTTCCGTGATGACCTCTTCGAGCACGTCCCAAACGTAGCTTGCGCCACGATCCACTGCGCGCTTCGCCGCCTTGATGTTGGCTGCATATTCAAGTTCGACCAAACGCTTGATGACGAAGGGCTTGAAGAGCTCGAGTGCCATCGCAGAAGGCAGACCGCACTGATGCAGCTTCAAGGTCGGGCCAACAACGATTACCGAACGGCCAGAGTAGTCAACACGCTTACCGAGCAGGTTCTGACGGAAACGACCTTGCTTGCCCTTGAGCATATCGGAGATCGACTTCAGCGGACGATTGCCCGGGCCCGTTACCGGACGACCACGGCGACCGTTATCGAAGAGCGAGTCGACCGCTTCCTGGAGCATGCGCTTCTCGTTGTTCACGATGATCTCAGGTGCACCCAGATCGAGCAGACGCTTCAGGCGGTTGTTACGGTTGATCACACGACGATAGAGATCGTTCAAGTCGGACGTTGCGAAACGGCCACCATCGAGCTGCACCATCGGGCGCAGATCGGGCGGAATGACCGGGATAACATCAAGGATCATATCGGAAGGCTTGTTCTTCGAATGCAGGAATGCATCGACGACCTTCAAACGCTTGATAGCCTTGGTGCGCTTCTGGCCTTTGCCCGTAGCGACCACTTCACGCAGCTCTTCAGCGGTTGCTTCAAGATCGATCGCGTCGAGCAGATCGCGTACCGCTTCAGCACCCATGCCACCACGGAAGTACTCGGAGTAGTTCGTGCGCATCTCGCGATAGAGCTGCTCATCAGGAACGAGCTGCTTGGGTTCGATCTTCAAGAAAGCATCGAAGGCTTCGTTGCGCAGCGCTTTGCGCTCGTTGAACTCTTCGTAGAGATCGGCGACCTCTTCTTCCACCTCTTCGGGGGTAAGGCGCTCTTCTTCGTCGATGTCGTCAACGAATTCGTCTTCCTCGGGCACGTAGTCCACCGAAAGACGACGCGTTGCCGCGATCAGGCGATCGCGCTCAGCATCGAGCTCTTCAAGGTCAGCAGAAAGCTCATCGCGCAGTTCTTCAACATCTTCTTCGCGCGCTTCCTTATCGACCGAAGTGATGATGGAGCTTGCGAAATAGAGTACCTTCTCGAGCTCTTTAGGAGCGATGTCGAGCAGATAGCCCAAACGAGAGGGCGAACCCTTGAAATACCAGATGTGAGACACCGGAGCAGCGAGCTCGATGTGACCCATGCGCTCACGACGAACCTTGGAGCGCGTTACTTCAACACCGCAGCGCTCACAGACGATACCCTTGAAACGGATGCGCTTGTACTTGCCGCACGCGCACTCCCAGTCTTTGGTCGGGCCGAAGATCTTCTCGCAGAACAGGCCGTCCTTTTCAGGCTTGAGCGTACGGTAGTTGATGGTTTCAGGCTTCTTGACCTCGCCACGCGACCAACCGCGCACATCCTCAGCGCTTGCAAGAGAGATTCGGATCGCGTCGAAATTATTAACGTCGTATTCAGTCATTTAGTTCTCCTCTCCCTCACCGATCAAGTCGCTTGGCTGTTCTTGTGCCACTTCCTCGCTGGTACCACCGAGCAGTTCGTCGATCTCCTGCGTGATAGCACCGAGCAGTTCTTCACCTTCAGAAGACGATGAAGGCTCGAGCGGCGCACCGAGCAGCTCCTCTTCCATCTCTTCCGCTTCAGCAGATGCCGTAAGGTCGGAGTGAGAATGAGCACTGCCTTCAAGTTCGACGTTCAAGCACAGCGAACGCATTTCCTTGATAAGGACCTTGAACGATTCGGGCACTTCAGGAGCAGGAATGCTCTCGCCCTTGACGATCGCCTCGTAGGACTTGACACGACCAGAGGTATCGTCGGATTTGATCGTGAGGATCTCCTGCAAGACGTTGGATGCGCCATATGAATAGAGCGCCCAAACTTCCATCTCGCCGAAGCGCTGGCCGCCGAACTGGGCTTTACCACCGAGCGGCTGCTGCGTGATAAGACTGTACGGACCAGTTGAACGAGCGTGGATCTTGTCGTCGACCAAGTGACCCAACTTCAAGATGTAGCTCTGACCGACCGTGATGGGCTCGCGGAACTTCTCACCCGTGCGGCCATCATAGAGCCACGTCTTACCGGTGCGGGAAAGCTGCGGCACGAACTCGAGACGAGCAAGATCGCCGTACTTTTCCTTGTGCATGTTCACGAGGTTACGGTTCGCCTTCTCGATAACGTCCGAAATCTCTTTCTCGGTAGCGCCGTCGAATACTGGCGTTGCAACGTGCATCGGACCAGCTACGACCTCGTCGGTCTCTTCTGCGTCCGACCAGCCCCACTTCGCCGCCCAGCCAAGGTGGCATTCGAGCAGCTGACCAACGTTCATACGGGAAGGAACGCCCAGCGGGTTCAAGATGACGTCGATCGGAGTACCATCTGCAAGATACGGCATATCCTCGACCGGCAGGATACGAGAGATAACACCCTTGTTACCATGACGACCAGAAAGCTTGTCGCCCTGCTGGATCTTACGCTTCTGAGCAACGAACACGCGCACGAGCTCGTTGACACCCGGTGCCAGTTCGTCGCCATCAAGGCGCGAAGAACGGACCACGTTGATCACGCGACCGCCTGCGCCATGGGGAACCTTGAGCGAGGTATCGCGCACTTCACGCGCCTTCTCACCGAAGATCGCGCGCAGGAGGCGCTCTTCAGCGGTGAGCTCAGTCTCGCCCTTCGGGGTGACCTTGCCGACAAGCACGTCGCCCGGGTTCACTTCAGCACCGATACGGATGATGCCATCCGCGTCGAGATCGGAGATCATATCTTCGGAGATGTTCGGGATCTCGCGGGTGATCTCCTCAGGGCCGAGCTTGGTATCGCGTGCGTCGATCTCGTATTCGGAGATGTGAATAGAGGTGAGCAGATCTTCTGCGACCACGCGCTCGGAGATGATGATAGCGTCCTCGTAGTTGAAGCCTTCCCATGGCATGTAAGCGACCATGAGGTTCTGGCCGAGCGAAAGCTCTGCGCCATCGCAAGATGGGCCATCAGCCAAAACGTCGCCAACTTCAACGCGATCGCCCTTCTTCACGATGGGCTTGTGATTCATGCAACCGCTCTGGTTGGAGCGCTGGAACTTAGGCACGAGGTATTCATCGTATTCGCCATCTTCGCGCTCGACGATGATGGTCTGACCATCGACGTAGTCGACAACGCCCGCATTCTGCGTAACGAGGATCTCACCCGAGTCGACCGCAATGCGGTGTTCGATGCCGGTACCAACGAGCGGAGCGTTCGGACGCAGCAGCGGCACTGCCTGGCGCTGCATGTTCGAACCCATGAGCGCGCGGTTGGCGTCGTCGTGCTCGAGGAACGGAATGAGCGAGGTAGCGACTGAGGTCATCTGACGCGGTGAAACGTCCATGTACTGAACGTTCATCGGATCGACTTCGTCTGGCTCGCCGAAAACGCCATTCGCGTCACGCGTACGGCAGAGCACACGTGCTGACTTATGGAAGACGCCGTCTTCATCGGTGTGACCGAATTCACGGGTTTCCAAGTTGAACAGCTCGTTTGCCTGAGCGATCGTGTAGTTCTCTTCTTCATCGGCCGTGAGGTAATCGATATCGTCGGTCACCTTGCCGTCGACCACGCGACGATACGGAGTCTCGATGAAGCCATAAGGGTTGATGCGTGCATACGTTGCAAGGGAGCCGATCAAGCCGATGTTAGGACCTTCAGGGGTCTCGATCGGGCACATACGTCCATAGTGAGAGGTGTGAACGTCGCGGACCTCGAAGCCTGCGCGCTCACGCGAAAGGCCGCCAGGACCGAGCGCAGAAAGACGACGCTTGTGCGTGATGCCTGCCGCGGGGTTCGTCTGGTCCATGAACTGCGAGAGCTGTGAGGAGCCGAAGAACTCCTTGATCGCCGCAACGATCGGACGGATGTTCACCAAGCTCTGCGGGGTGATGTCGTCGGGCTCTTGCATGCTCATGCGCTCGCGCACGACACGCTCCATACGGGAAAGACCGATGCGGAACTGGTTTTGGATCAACTCGCCCACCGTGCGGATGCGGCGATTGCCGAAATGGTCGATGTCGTCGGTGTGATAGCCCTCTTCACCATCGTGGAGCGCAACGATATAGCGCATCGTTTCGATGATATCTTCCTGCGTGAGCGTAGGATTGTCGTTTTCAGGATCGAAGCCGAGCTTCTTGTTGATCTTGTAGCGACCGACCTTTGCAAGGCCATAGCGCTGCGGGTTGAAGAACAAGCCATCGAGCAGCGTGCGCGCAGAGTCGATCGTGGGCGGCTCGCCCGGACGGAAACGACGATAGAGTTCGATGAGCGACTCTTCTTTAGTAGTAGCAGGGTCGCGATCGAGCGTACGGATGACCATCTCGGAATCGCCGAGCAGCTCGATGATCTCTTCACGCGTCTCCGCGATGCCGAGCGCACGAAGCAGCAGCGTTGCTGGCTGCTTGCGCTTGCGGTCGATACGAACGGAAAGCACATCGCGCTTGTCCGTCTCGAACTCGAGCCACGCGCCACGCGAAGGAATGATCTTAGCGTTATAAATAGTCTTGTCGGAGGTTTTATCGCGCTCGGAGGAGAAATATACACCAGGGCTACGAACCAACTGGGAAACAACAACGCGCTCGGTACCGTTGATGATGAAGGTGCCGCGCGGGGTCATGAGCGGGAAATCACCCATGAATACGTCTTGTTCCTTGATCTCGCCCGTTTCGCGATTGATGAATCGGATCTCGGCGAAGAGCGGAGCCTGATAGGAAACGTCACGAGCCTTGCACTCGTCTACACTATACTTAGGCTCTCCAAATTCATGGCGACCGAATTCAACGCACATATCCTTGTTGTTGGATTCGATCGGTGAGATGTCTGCAAAAGCAGTTGCAAGGCCTTGGTCGACGAATTGTTTGAAACTCTCCGTCTGGATGGCGATAAGATTAGGGACGTCCATGACGTCAGGAATCTTTGCAAAGCTTCTGCGGGGTCGATAATGCCTGGTGGAATCGAAATTTTCGGCTTTACCCACGAGTCATTTCCTCCTTCGACGTAACTTAGTATTTGCAAAAACACGCAATTATCTAAGATATGACGCGCAATACGCCGAGTCAAGAAAAATTTTCTTAAATTGTGTTTTACTTGTGAGTTTTTCTCAAAAGATGACAAACTACCCGGTCGTTCGACACCTTTTTCTACCAGATAGAGCGAGCCCCATCCACATAGAGCGGCGTTCCATTGACCATGTCCGAACAGTCGCACCCTAAGAATAGTGCTGCCGCCGCTATGTCAAGCGGATCGCCCACCTTGCGATTGTGCGGGATCGGACGCGTGATGGCTTCATAGGCTGCTGGCTTATTGAGCGTTGTTTGCGTCATGTTCGTCTCGATATATCCCGGGCAGATGCAATTCGCACGGATGTTGAAACGCGCCCACTCGAACGCCATGCAGCGCGTCATCTGCACCACCGCTGCTTTCGCGGATGCATAGGGCAACATGCGCGTCGAAGCAACGCGCGCAACCACCGAAGCGATATTGATGATATTGCCACGCTCTTGCTTGATCATGATCTCGGCAACGCGTTGGGTCAGGAAGAAGACCGCTTTGTAGTCGGTATCCACGACGCGATCCCACTCCTCTTCGGTCACGTCCTGGGCAAGCTGGTCGTTGCTCAGCACCACGCCTGCATTGTTGACCAGGATATCGATGCGCCCGAACGCCTCCATGCATGTGTCCACGAGTGTCTTACGATCCTCTTCGCTGCGTATATCGCAACGCACAGGAATCACCTCGGCATCGAATTCAGCGGCGATCTCTCGTGCACGCAATTCGATCCCTTCAGCATCCATATCAGCGATGACCAGCTTCGCACCATAGGCTGCATACGTTCGCGCGATACCGCGGCCGATACCGATATCGCTCGCAACTCCTGTGACGATCGCAACCTTATCAGTCAGATCGAAACGCGGAATATCCATCTTCCCCGTCTCAAGGATAGTGAAATCGCTCCCCTTCATCGCATCCCCCTTCAGTCGCGCTACCTTCTCACGCTTTTGTTCTTTCCCCTTCCTTGGTCGAATCTAGCACAAAACTAGCTACAATTTGGAGTGAATAAAAAGATGACGAATTATCGAGTAGTTTGTCATCCGGCGCTGAAGGAAAAAGGTGTCGAACGACCGGGTAGTTTGTCATCTTTTGCACCTGAGGGAGGAAGGGGCAGATATGAACATTGCAGTCTTAGGAGCAGGATCGCTCGGAAGCGCCATTGGCGGGACGCTCGCTCTTGCAGGAAACGAGGTCACCCTGATCGGTCGCGCAGCGCATGTTGAAGCGATCAACACATCGGGCCTTACGCTCGTTACCCCTGAAGGCGAACAGCAAGCGAAAGTGCAAGCCTTCACCAGCGCAGAAGGCCTTGAACCAGCAGAGCTCGTGATCGTTCTCTGCAAGGCATTCGACACCGAAGAATGCATCGAGACCAACCGCAGCATCATCGGTCCTGGATCGGTAGTGCTGACGCTCCAAAATGGCTTGGGCAACGAAGACCTTCTTGGCAAGCTGCTGGACCCTAAACAAGTCATCGCAGGCAAAACATATATCGGCGGCATGATGCTCGCGCCCGGCAAGGTTCAATCAACCACCGAAGGCAAGCAAACCTTCATTGGCGAATACAGCGGCCCGGTCACCCCGCGCATCGAGGCGATCGCGCAGACCTTCAACAATGCAGGCATGGAGTGCACGGCTTCACCACGTATGAAGAACATCATTTGGGATAAGCTGCTCATCAATGTTGCAACGGGTGCGGTCTGTGGCATCTCGCGCCTCCCCTATGGTGAGCTTTACCAGCACCCAGAGCTTTACGCCACCGCAATAGCTGCAGTGAAAGAAGGCATGCGCGTTGCCATCGCAGAAGGCATCATACTTTCACGCCACGACCCACAAGAGGTCTTAGAGCTCGCCCGTGAGAACCTTCCCTTCGATTTCAAGCCCTCGATCCTACAAAGCCTCGAGAAGCATCGTCGAACTGAGATCGATGTGATCAACGGTGCCGTCGTGACCTATGGAAAGCGGCACGAGATCGAAACACCCGTGAACGAAACGCTCGTGGCTGGCATCAAAGGGATCGAGCGGTATATCGATATCACCGACCCTTCGCACTAAAGCAAAATGCGCTTCAGAGTGGTTCTCCGAAGCGCATTTTTTCGACAGTTGCTGAACGCAAAACTCTATTTCGATTCTTCTATCGGGATCGGGGTCGTGTCCTCTTCATCAAGACGATTGCCCCAAACATAGTGCTTCGTTTCGCGCGCGATGAGCGCTGACAGACCGAGCACTGCGATAAGGTTCGGCACCGCCATAAGCGCGTTCGTGATGTCGGAAATATCCCAAACGAAGCCCTGCAGACCGATCGCACCCAAGAAGCAGATCACCAAAAAGACGATCTGATACGGACGAATCGCATGCTTACCGAAGAGATACGTGATACAACGATTGCCGTAGTACGACCAGCCGACCATCGTTGAATACGCAAAGAGAACCAAGCCGATGCAAAGCACGATGGGGCCAACCACCGGAATCTGCGAGAAGCAAGCGGTTACCAATGTTGCAGTTGCACCTAGGAAGCTACCATCGTTGAACGATGCAGCGATCTCGGGGCTTGCCAGAATGGACGAAACGAGCGCGATGCCGGTAAGCGCGCAAACCACAACGGTATCCCAGAAGGTGCCCGTCATGGAAACGAGCGCCTGACGCGCAGGATTGCGCGTGATAGCCGAAGAAGCAACGAGCGGAGAAGAACCCAAACCAGATTCGTTGGAGAACAGACCGCGCGCGCAACCAAGCTGCAGCGCGATCATGATCGAAGTACCAACGGCGCCACCGAACGCAGCCTGCGGCGTAAAGGCGCAAACCACGATGAGTCCGATCGCATCGAGGAGATACTGGCCGTTGATGATGATTAGCACCAAACAAGCGAGCACGTAGAAGATAGTCATCGCCGGAATGAGCTTCTCGCAAACGCGCGAGATGACCTTGATGCCACCCACGATAACCACTGCGATCAGGACAACAAGGATGATCCCGACGATGATCTGCAGCGGCGAGGTCATGAAGAGACCGAACACGTCGATGTTCGCTTCTGCAATGCCTGCCGATCCGCTCACAGAAACGATCGCACCCGAAAGGGAGTTCGCCTGAACTGCAGCACCAATACCAAAAGAAGCGATGGCAGCGAACACCGCGAACAGGATACCCAGCACCTTGCCAAGCTTCTTGCGCTTGAAACCGCGCTGCAGGGCATACATCGCGCCACCAAGCATGTTCCCGTTATGGTCCTTAACGCGATACTTCACTGCGATGAGCGTTTCTGAATACTTCGTTGCGATACCGAACACACCCGTGATCCACATCCAGAAGATCGCGCCCGGGCCGCCTGCGATGAGCGCGGTACCCACGCCGATGATGTTGCCTGTACCGATCGTTGCAGCAAGCGAGGTGGTGAGTGCCGCAAAGGGGCTCACATCACCTGAGCCACTATCCTTCGTGACCGAAAGCTTGATGCCTTGAGGAATCTTGCGCTGAATGAAACCGGTGCGGAACGTCATGAAGATATGCGTTCCCAGTAGGAGCAGGATCATGATCGGACCCCAAACGAAGCCATCGACCGTAGCAACGATGTCCTCGATCCAGGTCGCGTCCCCCGTACCTGCGCTCGCGAACCCAGAACCTAATTCAACGAAGGGTCCAACGAAAAACTGATAGAAGAAATCTTCCATATCCATCCTTTTCTCACACGAATACGCATACCGGCTCTTCCGGTCGTCCACCTATGATGAAACGAAATTGCACGCCTAGACAGAAATTGAACCTACAGGAGAGTTCAAATACTTTTCTTAACTAAAGCGCTTTTGCATTGTAGAACAGCAAATGCTTCAAACAGGTTACGAAGTAAAAGGAAAAGAGTAAACGGAAGCGAAAAGGGCCAAAAATGAACAAGCCCTCGTGAGAGAGCTTGTTCAGCATGAATTCGTGGTTCAATTATTGCTAAGAGAAAATGAACTTATTCGGAAAAGTCATACATCCCCGCAGTGATACGCTTGAACTTCTCGTAGACCTCAGCAGCGATCGCTTCATCGACCAACAGCTCGAAGGCTTCTGGCTGATCATCTTCGTCGAGCGCGGTAACCTCGAGGATCATCACCTCGCCTGGCGCTTCATCATGTTCAGCATCTGGCACGAAGAAGCCGTAACGGCGATCGTTATGAAGGATCAGGCCCAAGAACTCAAGATTCACCGTTTCGCCCTTCTCGTCCTGAAAGGCGTAGATCATCCCCTCCTCTACGGGAGGAGCGAAATCAGGATCAGATGCTTGTCTCATTCTTTTTTCTTTCTCTTGTAGCGGATAGGCTTGTTCTCCTGCTTTGCTGCAGGTTTGGATTGTTTTGACGCAGCCTGTACTGATTGAGCATCATTCTCAAGATCGACACTATCCATAGCCACCTCAGCGCCATCGGCGCCCGCAGCGCTCGTTGCGACCGCAAGACCTGATGTATAGGAGAACTGACCGATCGAATCGCCAAAGCGCTTGATCAGCTTCTTGTACTTAGGCTCACGCGACTTCCACATCGCATACAGCGGTGTTGCGACCGCTATCGACGAATAGGAGCCCGCAACCAAACCGACCGCCATCGCGAACGCGAAGTCCTTGAGCGTCTCTCCACCAAAGAAGAGCATCGCAAGAACTGGAATGAGCGAGGTGAGCGTGGTATTGATGGTTCGGATCAACACCTGATTGATCGAATGGTTCGCCATCGTCATGAAGGTACAACGAACACGCGACTCTTTCATGTTATCGACGATACGGTGGAACACAACAACGGTGTCGTAAAGCGAGTAACCTAAGATCGTGAGCAACGCTGCAACTGCATTCGGGGTGAATTCACGCCCGAAGAGCGCATAGGCCCCGATCACGATCACGAGGTCGTGAAGCAGCGCAACGACCGCCATCAATCCCATCTTGTACTCGAACCTGATCGCAATATAGATAATGATCAGCAACAACGAGACGAAGAACGCAATGAGAGAGGATTGGATAACGCCAGCACCCCAGTCAGGACCGATCGTGGTCACTTCGAAACTATCGGTAGGAATGCTCAGCTGTTGCGCAACCTTGTTCGCCGTTTCAGCCGCGTCTTCAGCTGAGGTGGTGGTGGTACGAACAAGGAAGCCATCCTGGCCATCGGTGTTGGTCGTCTGGACCACCGCTTCCGGCTCGCCAGCGGTAGCGAACGCATCACGCATCTGGTCGATGGTCACTTCGCCCGTTCCATGGAAGTTGATCGACGTACCACCAACGAACTCGATGCCGAAGTTGATGCCACGAATGCCAATGAGTGCGAACGAAAGGACGATCAGAACCGCTGAGACTGAGAGCAATATCTTGCGCACGCCCATGAAGCCAATATCATGCTTGATGAACCTGCCTTTGAGCGCTTCGACCTTTTCTCGCGCCTTAACGGCAACCTCTCCTGCGCGTTTCGCATACGTAAGAGCGATGCTGCGATCCATCGCCTCGCCTGTCTCAGCTTCTTCAACGCTCACGCCTTCAGCATCAGCGAGCTCTTGGTAAGCTCCTGCCGCGATCTCGGCATCCTGAACATCCCAGAACTTGGGATGACGCGCGATCACGCGCGGAGCGAGCAAGCGGATCATCGGCGCCTTGAAGATGAGCAGCACGAGGATATCGCAGAAGATACCCAGCGAAAGTGTAAGACCGAAGCCTTTGACCGAAGCAGACGCAAGGAAGAACAGGGTCAACGCCGAAACGAGCGTGACCAAGTCTGCGTCGATCGAGGTCTGGATCGCATGCTTCACGCCCGTGATCGATGCAGCACGAACGCTTCGTCCCATACGTATTTCCTCGCGGAAACGTTCCAAGGTAAGAATGGACGAGTCTGCCGCAAGACCGATTGTAAGAACGATACCAGCAACGCCCGCGAGCGAGAGCGAGAAGAATCCGAATGCCGAAAGCGTTGCGAGCAAGCCCAAATAGAGGATTGCGAAGATGGTGATAGCGGCCGCGGTCAGGATACCCAGTCCCTTATAGAAGAACAGCAGATAGACCATAACTACCAGAAGACCGATGATGGCAACGAAAAGACCGCTCATGAGCGCATCTTGACCGAGCGTAGGACCAACCACCTGGCTCTGTTCATAGTGGAAGCTCACGGGCAACGAGCCACTTTCGAGCACGGTTGCGAGCGCTTGAGCATCTTCAAGGGAGTAGCCGCCCGTGATCTGCACATCGCCCGTTGGGATCTCTGCTTGAACGGCAGGTGCAGATTGGATCTCGTTATCGAGCACGATGACGATCTTGCCCTTATCAGGCGCAAGTTCGCGCGTAGCTTCGGCGAATTTCTCCGTGCCTTCAGCATCGAGCTTGATGTTGACCGCGTAATCCGTACCGGTCTCAGATGCTTTACCAACCGTAACACGTTCGATGTTCTCACCTGTGATGAGCGGCGTATAGGTGCCAGGCTCAACCGGGCGATACTGTGTGTTCTGCCCGATGAAAGTATTGCCGAAGGCATCACGATATGCTTCATGCGCAACGTAATTGTCCTGCGCGATAGCCTGCCTGTCTGCTTCGTTCGTGAACGAATCGGCGCGGGCGAACTCCAGCTTACCGGTCTTGCCGATGGTCGCGAGCGCGCGCTCCGTATCGGAAAGACCCGGGATCTGAACGAGGATCTGATTGTTTCCTTGAACCTGGACCGTAGCCTCTGAAGCACCGAGCGCATTGACACGCGACTCGATGACCTGTCGGGACGATTCCATCTCTTCAGGAGTGACCTCTTCCCCATCGGTGCTCTGAGCGCTCAAGACCACCGAAAGACCACCGCGGATATCAAGACCTTGGTTGATCTTCTCCGAAGGCGGGGTGAACATGACCACCGAGGCGATGATCAGCACCGTGGTCAAGATGAGCAGCCAGATATTCCTTCGCGTGGTGTTGGACTGACGGCGCTTGTTCTTCTTGTTGTTGCCGAGCGTTGCTTGAATAGCCGCAGAACGGCTCTTCTCGCGTACACGTTCTGCTTTTTCCTTTTTCTTAGCTTTCTTTTCTCGTTCTTTGTGCGATCGTGCAGCTGCTTTCGCAGCCTGCTTGCGCTTCTTCTCGAGCTCTTTGTTCGATGAATCTCGTTTGCTATCGCCTTGCGTCATTACCTATCCTTGTCTGCGATACTCTCTGGGGCATCATCAGCGAAGATGATGCTCAAGTACGCTATCGAACGACCTTGAGTGACCTTCTTATTACCGACTCTTAAGATTACCAAAGATGACGCGCTTTTTCACGGCGAACCGCTTAATAGTCTTGCGCTGCGGGCGAATTCATCCAATCGTTCAAAAACTCATCATAACAACCAGCAATGATCGCAGCGCGCGCTCGATTCATCAGCTGGATCAAGAAGTGAAGATTGTGTATCGAGAGCAAGATCGCCCCGAGCATCTCGTTCTGTTTGACCAGGTGGCGAATATACGCTCGACTATGATTCTTACAGGTAGGACAGGAGCACTGAGGATCGAGCGGTCCAAAATCGTGCGTGTACTTCGCATTGCGCATATTCATGCGCCCAGAGGAAGAGAAGGCCGTGCCCATACGTGCGGTGCGCGTTGGCAATACGCAATCGAACATATCAACGCCAACACCTACTGCCTTGACGAGCGTGGTGGGGTTGCCCACTCCCATCAGGTAGCGCGGTTTGTTCTCGGGAAGGCTCTGCGCAACCGCCCCCAGCGTCTCGAACATGACCTCGTGTTCTTCGCCGACCGAATAGCCACCGATGCCAAATCCACCGAAGCCCTTATGACCATTCGCGATCGATTCGTCATTGATCGAGGTGAGCAGCTCGATCGACTTCATGCGCAGATCGAGCTCCATGCCACCCTGCACGATACCGAAAAGCGTCTGGTCGCTACGCGTATGGGCCGCCAGGCAACGACGCGCCCAATTCGCTGAAAGCTCAACAGCATGATCGACGAAGTCGTACTCCGCAGGATAGGGCGTGCATTGATCGAGCTGCATGACGATATCCGCCCCCAGCTTTTGCTGGATCTCCATGTTCGATTCAGGGGTCCAGCGAATCTTCGAGCCATCGTAGATCGATTTGAATGTGAGCCCATCTTCATCGAGCTTCAGCGTATCGGCGAGCGAAAAGACCTGGAACCCGCCACTATCGGTGAGGATAGGACCAGAGTAATTCATGAACGAATGAAGCCCGCCCGCCTCTTCGACAAGATCCGCACCAGGCCGAAGCGAAAGATGATACGTGTTCGACAGGATGATCTGCGCGCCGATCTCATGGAGCGTCTCGGGGCGAATGCCCTTTACCGTTGCACTTGTTCCAACGGGCATGAACAGCGGCGTTTTCACGATGCCATGCGCTGTTTCGAAGCTGCCCGCACGCGCGTGGCCGCTCGTGGCTTCGAGCATGTAATCGAAGAGCGCCATTATGAACACTCCGGCAAGGCAGTAACGAAATCGAGCAAGTCTTCGAGCGAACCATGTTTCATCGCGTGGTAATCGAGATCGATCGGGTCGAGCAGCCAATCGGTCACCAGATACCCGTCTGCTCCAAGCTCGCAACACGCCAGGTCTTCGCGTGTGTTGTTCCCTACCATCAAGATCTCATCTGGCTCTCCTGCCGCAAGCGCGATGTTCTCTTCGTAGTAAGCGAGTTGAGGCTTTGCCGCATGAGAATTATCGTAGGTGGTGATGCGGTCGAACACGCTTGCATCATCGATGCCCGCCCAACGAAGACGCGCCTCCACCGCGATAGCCGGAAAGAGCGGCATGGTAGTAAGAAAGATCTGGTAGCCCTTTTCCTTGAGTGTCGCAACCGTGCGCGCTGCTGCTGGATTCGGCGTGACCGTTTCACCGATCTCATCGAAATCGTTCTCGTAGAACTCCATGAGCAGCGGCTCGAACTCCGCACGCGTAAACCCACTCAACGCTTCGAACGTCTCCCAAAAGCAAAGATCGTTCGCGCGTGCATCCTCCTCAAGCATGGACTTTACGCCCTTATTCACCGCGAAGAGGATCTTCTCCCCGTCATAGCCGCGCTTATCGGCAAATGCCTTCAGCTTGGAAAAATATTCTCTGAGAAACGTATCCATGTCGATCGGCAGAAGGGTTCCGTCCAGATCGAAGAAGATCGTCTTGTAGCGTCTCGGTTCTTGCGTTGTCATCACGACTCCTTTTCTGCATGAGCAGCAGAGAAGCGAAGCGGTGTCTTCGGGGGTGCACAAGCAAGCCGATCCTTGCCGAAACACCTCTATGCCTTCGCCGCTCTCCTCAAGACAGAACGCGTCTTTTCATTTCATTCAATGTTAGTATAAGCATGACTCAAAGGAGAGAAATATCCCATGAAAGTATTGCTTCATGCATGCTGCGGACCCTGCTCGATCGAGCCAGCACGCCTGCTTCTCGAGCAAGGGCACGATATCACCATCGCCTATCTCAACTCGAATATCGATGATTCACACGAATACAAGAAGCGTCTCGATACGCTTTTGGCCTGGGCAGATAATGAAGGCATCGAAGTCGTTGAAGGCGTTTATGATCCCAAGCAGTGGAATACGGTTATCGCCCAACACTGGCACGAGGGAGACGATCGCGCACTGCGCTGCCAAGCATGCTATCGCTTCCGTTTCGATGAACTTGCCCAGATGGCAGCCGAAGGTGGCTACGATGCTATTGGCACCACGCTTTCCGTAAGTCCTTATCAATACACGCAGCTCATCGAAGAGATGCTCAATCAAGCAGCTGCCCCCTACCCTGAACTTACCGTGCTCTTCACGGACTATCGCCCCTACTATCCTGCTGCGACGCAAAAGAGCCGTGAGCTGGACATGTACCGGCAGAACTTCTGCGGCTGCCATTGGTCAAACGCAGAAGCAGCTGAAGAACGTGCCGAACGCGCTCGGCAGCGCAAGCAGAAGAAGGCCGAAGAGAAACAAGCGAAGCTTCGCTCCCTCACCACGTCAGATTTCGACTACGATCTACCTCAGGAACTCATCGCGCAAACCCCTCACCCCACGCGCGACGGCTGTAAGATGCTCGTGATGAAGCGCGAGAATGGCAGCCTGCAGGATCGCATCTTCCGCGATATCTACGACTACTTGAAGCCGGGTGATCTGCTCGTTGCGAATGAAACGCGTGTGATCCCTGCGCGTTTGCTCGGGAACAAGCATGAAACCGGGGGCGCCGCCGAAGTGCTCTTGCTCCGCGAACGCTTCGATATCGAAGAGAAGACGAACACGAGCGCAGTATGGGAAGCGCTCGTCAAGCCTGGTCGCCGCCTTAAGCCTGGCGCGATCATCGATTTCACCCGCGAGCAGAACGATTCCCTTTCAGCTTCCAGCAATGACCCCGCTTCTGCTTCCGATAGTGCGGTCATCATGCAAGCCGAAGTCCTCGATTGGATCGAAGATGCACAAAAGGGCGAACGCCTTGTCCGCCTCACCACCCCTCTCGATTCGCTCGACGAAGCCCTTCACCAGATCGGTCATACGCCGCTGCCGCCCTACATCAAGAACTACCAAGGCGACGAAGAGCTCTATCAAACCGTATTCTCACGCGAAGAGAAGAGCGCTGCTGCCCCCACGGCAGGACTCCATTTCACCCCCGAGCTCATCGAACGGCTCAAGGAGAAGGGGGTGGGCTTTGAAACGGTGCATCTCGAAGTAGGGCTCGACACCTTCCGTGTAGTGGAGACCGAAAACCCCCACGAACACCACATGCACACCGAATACTACAGCGTGCCTCAGAAGACGGTCGACGCGATCAAGCGCACGAAGGAAAAGGGCGGGCGCGTGATCGCAGTTGGCACCACGAGCGTTCGCAGCCTCGAAAGTGCCTGGGATAGCGAAGCGAACGAGCTGGTCGCGCGTGAGCGCCAAACCACCAACCTGTTCATCTTCCCTGGCTATACCTTCAATGTGGTCGATGCGCTCATCACGAATTTCCACGTTCCGCGCTCGACGCTCATGATGCTCGTTTCTGCCTTTTCCTCACGCGATAACATCATGAAAGCCTATCGACACGCCATCAAACGCAAGTATCGCCTGCTCTCTTTCGGTGATGCTATGTTCATTTACTGATGCCCGCTTCAAAGGACACTTCTGGTTTATCATTGAACTTAGTTTAAGAACTCCAGCGTAGCGGACCCGTTTTCGAAGCGCTTTATAGCAAAGGTACCTATGAAAAAAGACATGAAAATCGCCGTACTGATCGATGCTGAGAATATCTCGCACAAGTACGCCCACACCATCCTTCAAGAAGCATCAAGCCTCGGCAATGTTATCTACAAACGAATCTATGGCAACTGGATGTCAACTCAGCTCGGCCCCTGGAAGAAGGAACTGCTCGATCACGCCATCCAGCCGATCCAACAGTTCAGCAATACCACGGGCAAGAACTCATCCGACTCGGCTCTCATCATCGATGCGATGGATCTGCTCTACCAGAACGACCTTGATGCCTTCTGCATCGTTTCCTCCGATAGCGATTTCACGCGACTCGCCACGCGCTTGCGCGAATCCGATATCTTTGTTCTTGGCATGGGCGAGCAGAAGACTCCGCGTGCCTTCATCTCGGCTTGCAATAAATTCGTGTATCTCGATGTCCTTGAAGAGAGCCACAAGCGCGAGACGAGCAAGTCGAACCCTCGCACGCGCAAGCGCACGAACGCTGCGCCCGAACGGACCAAGCAAGATCAGACAAGCACCACCGACTCATCCGATCGTCGCAAACAGGTGCGCCCTGAACGCCTGGATGCCTCAAACTCTTCGGGCAAGAGCAGCACGAATGAGGCTATTCTGCCCGTGGAAACACAAGCAGAAGAACCAGCAGTCTATAGCGATGGAACCGACATCATCGACGTGACCGATGCGCTCATCAACATCATCGAAGAATACAGCGATGATGAAGGCTGGATCCCTGCGTCTTATCTGGCAAGCCTTGTGTCACGCCGCTTCAACGATTTCGATACCCGCAATTTCGGTTTCAAGAAATTCGTTCCCTTCGTTGAATCGCTGAAACTCTTCGAAAAGCGCACAGGTAACGCCGCAGATGGCTCGAACGTACGCACGATCTTCTTCCGTTTGATCGAAGACTAACTCTGGCTTTGGGTGGCTGACAGCAACCGCCACCATAGTCCTCTTCAAGCCGCCCCATGGCGGTTTGGTCTAATCCTGTTCTTCGGATGCGCTACTGGGCTCACATCAATTAGGAGCTTCGCTACTGATGCGATCAGGCATCTTTTATTTTTGACGATAGGTCGAGAGGAAATCCTCCAGCTTGTTCATCGCGTCCGAAAGTACCTCGATGCGCGGTAAGAACACTACACGGAAGTGGTCAGGCGTGTGCCAATTGAAGGCACCACCATGCGAAAGAAGGATCTTCTTCTCATGCAGCAGATCGAAAGCGAACTGCTCATCATCGGTGATATTAAAGCGCTTCGTATCGAGCTTCGGGAAGATATAGAACCCTGCTTTCGGTTTCACCGCGGTCACGCCAGGAATGCTATTGAGCGCATTGTAGATGAAATCACGCTGTTCATACACACGCCCACCAGGTCGGATGTAATCGTTGACCGACTGATGTCCACCGAGGGCCGTCTGCACGATCGATTGCGCGGGCACATTCGAACACATGCGCATATTGCTGAGCATGTTCAGGCCCAAAATGTAATCATGTGCAAGCTTCTTATTGCCCGAAAGCACCATCCATCCGATACGATATCCTGCGATCATATGCGACTTCGACAAACCGCTGAACGTCACGCAGAACAGATCGGGAGCCATCGAAGCGATGGAAATATGCTCGAGTCCATCCATGACCAAGCGATCATAGATCTCATCAGAGAAGATGATCAAATTGTTTTGACGCGCAACCTCAACGATCTCTTCGAGCACTTCACGCGGATAGAGCGCACCCGTAGGGTTATTGGGATTGATGATGACGATCGCCTTGGTACGCGGAGAAACCTTCTTCTTGATGTCATCGATATCGGGATACCATTCTGCTTGTTCGTCGCAGATATAATGTACGGGCATTCCACCAGCAAGCGTCACACAAGCGGTCCACAGCGGATAATCCGGAGAGGGCAAGAGTACTTCATCCCCCGCATCAAGAAGCGCCAGCATGCTCAGATTGATCAGCTCGCTCACACCATTGCCGGTGTAGATATCATCGATGGTCACATTGGGAATCTGTTTGATCTGAGCATATTGCATGATCGCCTTGCGCGCAGAGAACAAGCCTTTTGCCGCGGAATAACCCTCGCTATCCACCAGCTGCCTACTCATGTCAAAGACGACCTCATCAGGGGTACGAAAACCGAACGGTGCGGGGTTTCCGATATTGAGCTTGAGGATCGACGCTCCCATCGTTTCCATGCGCTCAGCCTCTTCGAGAACAGGACCACGTACGTCATAGAGAACATTATCGAGCTTCTTTGATTTTTTGAATTCGCGTACCATTGCGGTATCGCTCCCCTCATGATCCATAGTTTTATTTACACTGGTTTCGTCTTTATGATCTGCTCGTTCTTTAGGAGGAAGATCGCCTTCAGAGCTTGAGGTGGTTGCTTCACCGGAAAGCAGTGATTGATCGATCTCCAATATGGAAGCAAGCAACTCTAGCACATCTTTACGTGGAAGCGTTTTCCCGCTCACATACTGACTAACCTGGCTCTTTCCCAACTTAGCACCACGAACAGCAGCCTCACGGATCAGATCTGATTGCTTGAACCCCTTAGCAGCCATCGCATTCTTCAGGCGGGCTGAGAATCCTTCTTGCACTTCCTCCTCCTTGCTGGAGTTTTGCTCGATCCCGACAAATTCCTCTTCAGGTGCTTCCCTGCAGCGCAGCTCTTTCGATCACGCGTGCAAGCTAAAGATGCACAGTGTATAGAGAAACTTCAAATCGCTTACGCGGTCAAAGCAGTCCTAACATGCATGATCAGGAATACCTAGACGTTATCTTGTTCAAATTGAACTTGAGTTCAATTTTGTACCATAGTACCAGTAATTTGCGGAAGAATGACGAGATTCATTATGAAATGTTCAATTCTTCATGAGAATAAATTGAACCAACCCGCCAAAGACAAAAAGAAAAACCAGACGAAGTCTGGTTTTGAGTTTCATGGTGGGCGATACAGGATTTGAACCTGTGACCTTCTGCTTGTAAGGCAGCTGCGCTCCCGCTGCGCCAATCGCCCATGCAACACATTTACTATAAAAGGTGACCTTTTAGTAAATGCCCTGCATGAGCAGAACGCCCTATCCTCCCACGGACTACACCGCAGTACT
>UPYK01000022.1 GCA_900538545.1 uncultured Eggerthella sp.
AGTGAGGTAGCAAAGTGACTCTTTTCCGACACTATAGTCATTAATAAAACCCGAGAAAAGGAGCGGCGCATGAGCGAATCTGTTTACAAGATTCGCGAACAGGCAAGCGGGTCACTTTGTACCTCGCAGGCTTCGCCGATCGCCTCAACCACCCCTCAGGCGTAAGCCCCTTGTGGCAACGAGCGGGGAACCTCGTGTCTTGCCCTCTCCACTGATCGAAGCAAAAAAGGTGTCGAACGACCGGGTAGTTTGTCACCTTTTGGGTCTACTCGGCGGGTGTGGGCCAGGCAGGGTTCTTGAAGATGGCGCGCGAAACGCCTACCAGATCGCCTGCCCCTTCAGCAAGAAGCGTATCAACATCTTCGAGCGTGCGCACGCCACCCGTAACGATGACCGGCAGATCGACTGCTTGCTTGACCGCTGTGGTCATCTCCGCAAAATAGCCTGGCTCTTTATGGCCGGGTCGCTTGTAATAGCACATGCCGCCTGAGACGTTCAGGATATCGATATCGGTATTCGCTGCGATGATCTTCGCCGCCTCGACCGCATCTTCGATCGTGTTGCCGCCTTCTTTGTAGTCGCACCCACCGAAGCGCATCGAGATCGGCACATCAGGACCAACCGCTACGCGCACTGCTTTAGCAACTTCGCAGTGGATACGAACGCGGTTCTCGATCGATCCGCCATATTCATCAGTGCGATGGTTGGTGAGCGGACTGAAGAACTCATTCAAGAGATAGGCGTGCGCGGCATGGATCTCGACACCATCGAAGCCCGCTTGCACCGCGCGCACCGCTGCATCCGCAAACTGCTGGATCGTAAGTTCGATATCTGCCTTGGTCATCTCTGCGCAAGGAATGGGGTCACCCAGTCCAGTCGCAGCTTCGCCGATGATCATGCTGCTCGGCGCCCATGGAACCAAGCGGGTAACCTTGCGATATGCTGTGCCGCCTGCATGAGCGAGCTGAATGAACGCGACCTTACCATTATCCTTGATAAGACTCGCAAGACGAGAAAGTCCTTCGACCACATCGGGAGTTGCCAACGAAATCTGACGTGGCGATGCCTGTCCGCGCGGCGTAACAAAGCTATGCTCAACGATGATCATATCGAGCACGGGGTTTTCAGCGCGAGGGGTGTAGAACTCGATCAGCTCATCGGAAACCATGCCGTTTGGTTCCGCTTTGTAGCAAGCAGTCGGTGCCTGCACGATCTTGCCAGAGAGAATACGTTTCATCATTTCGTTGCGAACTTCGCTCATAGTGCTTCCTTTCTTCTTACTAATATATATAGAGGGGTTCAACTAGCTTTCGCGGTGCTCTTCTGGAGAGCTGCTTTTCTTTTCCGTGAGTTTGTCCATGCATTTCTGAGTGTCTTCAGAAGCGATCTTTTCGACCACTTCTTCGACATGGCTCTTGATACCGAAAAGGGTGCGCTGAGAAGAGATCTTGATCGGACCATCATGACCCGCAGCTTCACGCGCAAGAAGTTGCTGCATCTGCTCCCAGCGTTCTTCAGCTTTTGTTTTCATCACGAGACTCCTCTGCGATCGAATCGCGATTCGCTATCAAGTAATGATACCGTGAAACGTCTGCACAAAACAAAACGACCACCCCGAAGGGCGGCCGTTCATTCAAGATCTATTGTGGTCGATCTTTATTCGTCAGACTCAACAACTTCAGCAACAGTGTTACGGCGATGACGGATGACTGCTGCAGCAATAGCAGCGGCAGCTGCTACCAAGATCGCAGCACCAACGATACCGACGATCAGAGGATCGATACCGAAGAGCGTCCATGCTTTGGGCTGAGCCGGAGTGCGCTGCTCCTGGCTTACGGTGACTACTGCCTCTTCAGCAGTTTGCTCATCGGACTGCTCAGCTATTGCCTCATCCTTGGCGGGAGTCTTGTCATCTGCAGTGCGAACGGTTGCTTTGCCATTAGAAGTAGCTGGCTTAGCAGTGGGCTTCTTGCCTGGCGTGTAGACATCGGGATCCTTCGAACCACCGTTATTGTCCTGCTGAGCGAGAAGATCGTCATAGACTTTCTGAGCAGCAGCTGCTTCTGCAGTGGTGCGATCGAGCTCAGCGCTTGCCGTTGCGAAGCTATTGCGTGCATTCTCAAGATTCATACGAGCTGCTTCGTGATTCTCGGCAAGAGGCTTTTCCTGCTCACGAGCAGCAGCCAGGTTGTTGGCGAATTCGTTGAGCGCGAAGAACTCATGGCCTTCACCAAATGGCTCATTGATGACATCCTCGATGTTGAGCGCCTTTGCGCGCTCAAGACCAGCCTCTGCGTACTGAAGCTGCTGACCTGCTTCGCTGAAGATCGTGTTTGCTTCTTCGATCTTCACGCCAAGACCCGGAATAGCCGCCTGATACCTGATAACTTCTTTATCAAGTGCATCAGCTTTGTTCTTCAGAGCCTTGATGTTGCGAGCGGTTTGATTGTCGAGCGCATTCACAGCATTAGTATATGCAGTGGTTGCATTCTTCTTCGCTTCGTTCGCGCGTGCAAGCTCGCCATCACGGAAGGTATTCTCTTCGCGAAGCGCAGTCTCAACCGCGGTGTTCTTAGCGCGATAGAGTTCCTCAGCCTGAGTCTTCTCGCCCTGAGCAGCAGCAAGATCTGCGTTTGCCTGATCGAGTTCAGCCTGTGCGGCAACCCATTCTGCATTGCAATCAGCAACAGCCTGCTCCAGAACAGAGTGATCAGAACCACCAAAATTGTCGAGGTTGTTCTGAGCTTGCTCAAGTGCAACCTCAAGCGAAGAGATGTTCTTGTCCATCACTGCGATCTGATTCTCAAGGGAAGTAACCTCGCCAGACGCTGTGTTCAGGTCAGCCTCTGCATCGCGAACAGCCTGCTCGTAAGAGCTCAGGTCGACTGAAGAAGAGCCGTTCAGAGCATTCTGGTATGCCTGATATGCAGCCTGGTATTCTGCGGCAGCAGCATTCTTGGCGTCCTCGAGACTCTTAATGCTCGAAGCATTATCAAACCTAGTTTGAGCTTCATTACGCGCGATTAATTTTTCGTTTTCGATTTGAACTTTGGAGTTGTAATCCGCTTCCGCATTGGTAACTCGTTGCTCAGCATCTGCGATCTCTTGCTCCGTCGCTGCGGGGCCGATCTCGGAGCTGCTAGCATCGCTGCTATCTAGCTCGGAAGGATCGCCACCACCTGCTAGCTCAGGGTCGGTTACCTCACCCGGATCTGTACCGCTATCTCCCTTGATAGCTGCTAGCGCATCTTTCGCATCGTTCCATTCTTGCAATGCAGATTGAGTGTTTTGCTGAGCAGCTGCGTACTCTTGCTGGGCTTGCGTCAGGGCTGCTTCAGCCTCTGCGTAAGAGCCCGGATTGCCAACGTTTGCCGCTGCATTGTTGTAATCGGATTCAGCTTGATCGGATTTTTCCTTTGCAGCGTCTGCCGCTTGCTTAAGTGCATCGAGATCCGCGCCGGCACCTTCTGCTGCCTTCTTGGCGGCTTCAAGGGCGGCAACCGCATTGTCATAGGCCGTCTGAGCGCTTGCCTGCGCTGAGCGAGCAGAATCAAGACTGCTCTGAGCCGTGCTTCTTTGGCTCTGGGCGGCGGACAGATTAGTGCGTGCATCGTTCACGAGGCCTTGCAGGCGCTCTCGTTCAGCATCGTCTGCTCCAGCAGCAGCATCCAGACGTGCCTGGGCTGCATCAAGAGCCTCCTTGGCTTGAGCGACCTTAGTAGTAGCCGAAGTGACCGCTGACTCTGCAGAGGTCACTTTAGAAGATGCGCTGTCGTATGCGGTCTTAGCCTTATCGCGTTCTTTGGTTGCAGCTTCATAAGCATCCAAGAGTTCGCTGTGTTTGAGCGCAGCTGCGTTGTATTCCTTCTCAGCTTGGGTGAGATCAGAGACGCTTTGCGAGAGTCCGTAGTCGTTCGCGTCTTTGACAGCAGAGTCGAACTCGCCACGAGCAGCCTGATAGTCCGTCTGGGCTTTCTTGAGGTTATCTCGGGCTTCCTTTTCGTTCTTCTGTGCTGCAACAAGAGCGTCGTACGTCTCCTGATAACGAGCTTCGGCCGCAGCGACCTCAGCTTCCTTCGCACTTATGGCATCGCCAACTGCCTTGTCCGCTTCTGCCTTTGCGGCATTCGCGGCTTGCGCTGCATCAGAGTGCGCTGATTCAGCCTCGTTATATTGAGCAGTTGCCTCATCAAGCGCTTTCTGAGCTTCATCTTTGCTTGCGGCGGCATCTGCCTTGTTCTGGTTCGCGGAATCGAGAGCTGCCTTAGCTTCGTCGAGGGAAAGCGAAGCCTTGGCGTCAGAGGAGTATGCAACGAGATCAATGTCCGTGTTACGGAGCGTGTTCGTGATCAATTCGTTTGCATAGGCGGCTGCGCTGGTATACGGCGCAGCGAGCGTAAGAGCCACGATGAACGCGAGGCTCAGTCTTATGAGACCGCTCAATCTCTTTCTAGCCATGGTCTTCATTTTGATTCCCTCTTTTTCGACCTTGGGCGGATCGTCTTCCCCGCGCCCCACCTGTTTTTCCTGCTCAGACAGGAGGTGGAGGGAGGTTCCGAGGATCCTTCTTCTCTCGAACCGTTTATCTGCAAAGGCGATCTTTGACGAGATCTGCCTCAGTTACCTGGGATTGGCGAGCATGGCGGTGAGGATTCGTAGGACATTTGCCATGTGCCTTTTGAATGTAAAACCCCTGATGAGGTTTAGTTTTTGAAGTAGCACGCTTGAGCACATCAAGCGGGTTTTTGGGGTTGCTAGCCCGAAAATGGGTAGAGTAGTCCCAAACCATAGATATTCTAACGGATTGGTAACGAGAAAGCAACGGGCTTGCAGAGCGATTTTCGCCCTGGATTGCGCATTTTTACCCGATGAACTAGGGTTGCGCGCTTTCAAAATTTTTGCGCGGCAGGGCGCGGAAGAAGCTCGATAGACGCTATTTTTCGCAAGATAAGCTCATTTCAGGGGTGCTTGAGGGCGCTGTTTGAGGGAATTGTGGAGAAAATCTCCACAATTATCTTCATATCTCCCCTCTTCATCTGGCAGGAGCGCGAAAACACACCTTCACACAGGCAAAAGACCACCGCGCAATGCCTGGTCAGAGCCGAGCGCGGTATATGATCCCCTCTTGTTGTTATGCCCCTGCGCCAGCGCGAGGCGAGAGGACAACGTCTTAACGCGACCCATTTTCACTGTTGAACTGGTTTTTTATGGCGGAAGAGGCTCTGTACGGGAGGTGTGCAATGTCCGCGCCGTGTGCCGCGCCTTCGTGCGGAATCGCAGGTCAACCAATAAAAAACGACCACCCGGATGGATGGTCGTGATCTAAGTGGTGGAGCATAGGGGGATCGACGAATCGTGCCTTACGGCACGCTTCCCTACGTCGGGCTTGCGCCCTCCTCACACAACAGTCCACTGGACTGTTGTGCCCTCACGGGGTTCGATCCGCGCAGGTCAACCAATAAAAAGGCCATCCATTGTGGATGGCCTTGTTTAATTTGGTGGAGCATAGGGGGATCGAACCCCTGACCTCATGGCTGCCAGCCATGCGCTCTCCCAGCTGAGCTAATGCCCCTTAAAGCGCGATTGATTATATCACAGGAACAGGAGTGCCCTGCCCTTCAATTTTGATCGAGGCGTAAAAAGACGACGTATCGAACACGTCGCGAATGGACTCGCCCTCGATAAAGGGCAGGTCAACGAACTCATTGAGCGTTGGAACAAGCTCGCTGCAGTCGATGAAATGGTCCTTTTCGTTCAGCTGGTTCGTGTCCTGTGCACGCCAGTACAGATCATTAGCGTTCGTAAGGTAGTACGTTTCAGCGCCCGTTTGCATATAAGCTGAGTGTGCCTCACGCAGATATGCGACCAGATCGTCAACATTTGCCAGGTCAAGCGCTTCTTCAGCTTTTCTTCCCATGAAATCTCCTTTCAGGTCCTATGAGCCTATCTTAGCAAAGAACACAGCGGTGTTACACAGTATCCACAAGCTTATTCGAAAATTTCACGAACAGAGAAATGCCTGGTAGATTCGAAATGCAGATACCGTAGCGCACGGTAGGTCCACAATACACCCAAGACATAAGGCCAATCGTGCATCTGGAATAGCGAAAGAAAGGAACATACCGTATCCGGGATAGAGAGAAGGGAGCAAACCATAGCAGCAAGGGTTCCATTCGACGATCCCAAGGCCGATCCAGGGCATGAAGCCTTGTTCGCCCCTCTTCCGACTTTCCTTATCCATTCGGATGGCTCAAAAAAAGACGCCGAAGCGCTGAGAAGCCGTCTAAGACCCCGATTGCGATTCGGGGGTATTAGGACACCCAAAAAGGGGCAAATTCCGTCCGAAATTGGGGTCAGAAACGCGCTCAAAATGGCATCCGAAAGCTGCCTTGGATCAAACGTGCTCTGCAACCGCTGAAGAGTGGCCAAAAATGGCCATTTTTGGCCGTTTTCGCGTTGGTTCCTGAAATTATTTTTCGAAAATCCATATTTTTCTTTTCGCGTTTGAACTGGGTATTCGTTCGTCAGCTCCTGTTCGTATCGTAAGAAAAGCCCTCTTCTCACCCTGCTTTCACCCTCGAAAGACGCAGGAAGGGCGATTTTGGGCGTTTTTGCCAAAACCCTCAAAAAATAAGAAAACTTTTGTCTCTTATTCAAAATCCGAAAATTTGTTCACATTAGTTAACTTATTTGTTACGAATCTTCGACTTCTTCACATTTTTTGAGAAGGCTCACAAAAACTTTGACGGTCTAAGTAAATTTTTTGCCAAAAGTTACCCATGGTGAATAATTTTTCGGTCAAATCGGACGAATTTTGGAGCTCGAAAATCACATGATGATAGCACCCCATTTTGGCTCAGATCCCTTGGTGAAAGATGGTGCTATCACGCGCTAAAACGGACTTCAAATCCCGCGAATCCAAGGGTTGAGCATGGTCGTTCGTGATTCGGCATTTCTGGGCTTTTATCAGGTATGTTATCTCATGCTATGCTCATGCTTTCACCTGTTTTAGCGTGCAGGAAAATCCGCATTTTGAACCCCTGCTGCAGCCCCTCTCCGCCCCCTCGCATCACCAGTGAGAAGAGGAGGATTTTCGGGGGTGTTAGCACCCTAAAATGGACTCAAAATGGGTCAGTTTTAGAAGAAAACGGAACTTTTTTTGACAAACTTTGGATCGACCCTGGCAAAATGCGAACATTTGATCGATTGCGCCGAAAATTTGCGCGATCTTTCATGTTGGACAGTTGGCATACACGCCTGTCCTGACAAGAGCACAAGCGGAACACTTCGCACTTTTTCGGGAAAACCGGAGCGTCGATTTCAGACACTGACGCCTGAGCGGAATCAGATCGCGTGACCGAGCAAAGGATGCTCGCAAGGCGGATTGAAGAACGAGCGAAAAGATAGCACGAATGTAAGACACACTGTCATCGCTAGAGCCACGAAAGATTCAACGCCCTTTACTCGCAAGCTTCGTCAATGCTTGCCGCTTGCTTAAGGAAATGCGAAAGAGTCAACCGCTCTCACGCGCAAGCTTCAGCGCCGTGGACTCGCTTGCCTTAGGAGATGCAAAAGACTCGAGCGCGCTTGCTCGCAAGGAATGATCGGTTGATCAAAAAGCAGCGCACGCGCAAAGCGTTGGAGCAATTAGTTCTTCTTGGAGGGATCGCGTCGCTTCGCGCGCAAGATGTCATAGCGATGGAGCGGCATGGGAGTGATGAAGGCATAGGCGCCCATCGCCTTATTGGCAACCTCAACCGGAGTGGTATTGGCGATAGCCACCGCTCCCGCATTCGAGTCGAAGCAACGCTCACTCTGCTTCGAAGCTGAAGCATCTTTTGACTCAGGGTTATCGAGGCCTTCATCATCGCGGGCATCCACTGCCGGAAAAACCTCTTCGAGCCCAACCACTAACACCGGCGTTACTTCGCGATGCGGGCTGAGCAATTCGAGTGTATCTCCCTCGTAGAAACGATTGCGGCAATACACGATGGTCTGCCACATTCCCTGGGTAAGATCGAGATCGTTTCCCGTTGCGGTCGCTTCGATCGGACGCGACTCGACCACTTCGGCCACCCAATCGTAGAGCTGCACATAGATATCATCTTCAAACGACTGCTGTGCGTCGCCGTAGAAGAAGCCCGTCGAATAGGGCCTGTGCGAAATGCGCTCGAGCTCACTTCCCCACTGCGCAGGATCTCCCCCGTCGAGCACCTGGCGGTAAGCGTTCACCACCGTGGCCACGTAGAACGCTTTCTTCACGCGCCCTTCGATCTTGATGGAATCCACCCCAGCTGCAATAAGCTCATCGAGGTGAGTGAGCATATTCAGGTCCTTGGAGTTCATGATGTAGGTGCCGCGCTCGTCCTCTTCAATAGGGAAAAGCTCGCCTGGACGAGTCTGCTCTTCCAAGTGGTAGCTCCAGCGGCAGGGCTGCACGCAGTTTCCTTGGTTCGCGCTGCGCCCCGTAAGATAATCGCTGATGAGACAGCGCCCAGAGATGGCCATGCACATGGCGCCCTGCACGAACACTTCCACCTCGACATCGGGCAACTCTGCTTTGAGCTGCGCGATCTCTGCAAGCGACATCTCACGTGCGGTAACGATACGTTTCGCACCAAGACGATGCCACATGCGCGCCGCCTCCACGTTTGAAACAGATGCTTGGGTAGAAACGTGCAGATCAACCTGCAGGGCATGCTCGCGCGCAAGGGCGAACACCCCCAAATCGCTCACGATGAACGCATCGACCCCCGCAGCAGCTAGAGCTGCCAAATACTCGGGGAGATCGCTCAAGTCTTCATCGTGCAAATAAGCGTTGAGCGTCACATAGACCTTTGCGCCGGCATCGTGCGCCATCTGGACCGCACGGGGCATGTCGGCGAGCGAGAAATTCTGCGCACGTTGGCGCAAACCGAACTTATCGCAAGCAAGATACACCGCATCGGCACCGAAATAGAGCGCGTAACGCAGCTGCTCGAACCCGCCAGCGGGAGCCAGCAGCTCGGGCTTCTTTGTCTGCGGGGTATTACTGGACAATAGGGCCACGACCAATATAGGTCTGCTTATAGCGGTTCAAGAACGAAAGGCTATCAGCAAGCGAATCGAAGCTCACATCGAACTTCTCGCCCGTTGCACGACGCTTGACCTCGACTTTTCCTTCTGCCAAACCGCGCTTGCCTACCACAACCTGGGTGGGCCAGCCGATCAGATCCGCGTCGGCGAACTTCACGCCCGGACGCTCTTTGCGATCATCGATAACGATCTCGAGCTTGGGGAAGCTCTCTTTCAGCGTTTGTGCCAGACGAAGCGCAGCTGGATAGACCTCATCGTCGCCCACCGTAAGCGGAATGATGCAGAGATGAGCTGGCGCAACAGAAGCCGGCCACTTGATGCCGTACTCATCGTTATGCTGCTCGACTACCGCAGCGAGCGTACGGGTGATGCCCACGCCATAGCAACCCATGATGAAGGGCTGGTCGGAACCATCTTCTGCAGAATAGACCGCGCCGAGCGCTTTGGAATACTTATCGCCAAGCTGGAAGACCTGCGAAACCTCGATACCACGCGCTTCTTCGAGCGGCGTGCCGCAGTTGGGGCAGATATCGCCTGCTTTCGCCGTGGAAAGATCGGCCCAGACATCTACCTTGAAGTCTTCGCCTTGTGCCGCGCCCACATAGTGGAAGCCATCTTCGTTGGCACCCACCACCCAGCGAGCAATCTTCTCAAGATTCTGATCAGCGGCAACGATGATGCCCTCGGGTACCCCAACGGGACCGATCGAGCCCTTGGGGAGGCCGGTGGCCTCGAGTTCACGATCGTCCAACAGCTGGAAGCCAGCGAAAACACGATCGATCTTGATCTCGTTGAGCTCGTGATCTCCCGGGATGAATACCGCGATAACCTGGCCTTTTTCATCCTTGCCTACGAGCGCTTTCACGGTCGCAGCCTCATCGATGCCAAGGAATTCGGCCAGCGCTGCGATAGTGGTAACACCAGGCGTGGAGATCTTCTCCATAGCGGCGACATCGTACTCGAGCGGTTGCGTGATGCACTCAGCCACTTCGGTATTCGCCGCATAATCGCAGTTCGGGCAGTAGACGAGCTCCGCCTCGCCCGCATCGGCGAGCGCCATGAATTCCGTGGTAACCTTGCCGCCGATCTGGCCAGAATCGGCCTCGACCGGGCGATAATCGAGCCCGCAGCGTTCGCAGATCGTACCATACGCCTCGCTCATCTGGTCATACGTTTCCTGGAGCGATTCAACGCTTGAGTGGAAGCTATAGGCATCCTTCATGATGAACTCGCGGCTACGCAACAACCCGAAGCGCGGACGAATCTCGTCGCGATACTTCGTCTGAATCTGATAGAGCGTGGTGGGAAGCTGGCGATAGGAACGTAGTTCGTTGCGCACGAGCGCAGTGATGAGCTCTTCGTGCGTGGGACCGAGGCAAAAGCCGTGATCGTGACGGTCGTTCATACGCATGAGTTCGGGGCCATAATCGTCCCAGCGGCCCGATTCGAGCCAGAGTTCAGCAGGCTGGAGCGCTGGCATGAGGATCTCCTGAGCACCCGTGGCGTTCATCTCTTCGCGCACGATATTCTCCACCTTCTGCAGCACACGCATGCCGAGCGGCAAAAATGCGTAGATGCCAGAAGCCACCTTGCGGATCATGCCCGCGCGCATGAGGAGCTTATGCGAGGCGATCTCGGCATCGGCCGGATCTTCCTTAAGCGTGGGAACATAGAGATTGCTCATATAGAGGATTTCGCTCATAACCTTCTCTCCTATCGTTTATCCTGTTCAGGCATTGTTTATCAAGTTCGCGATCTCGTCGAAGAGAGCATCGACGATATGCGCTTCAGGTACTTTCTTGATCACTTCTCCGCCTGCGAAGATGACACCCTGGCCATCGCCGCACGCAACGCCGATATCGGCATCCTTCGCTTCACCAGGGCCATTCACCACGCAGCCCATCACGGCTACGCGCAGCGGCTGTGGCACACTGGCAAGGCGCTCTTCAACTTGCTTGGCAAGTGCTATGAGATCTACTTTAGCGCGTCCGCACGTGGGACAGCTGATCAACTCCGGGTAACGGAAGCGCAGCCCGAGCGCGCCAAGGAGCATCCAGGCAGCCTTCACCTCTTCGACAGGGTCATCAGTCAGAGAGATGCGCATGGTGTCACCAATGCCCTGTTCGAGCAGTATTCCCAGACCAGAAGCAGATTTTATGAGTCCTTGGAAGAGCGTGCCTGCCTCAGTGACCCCAATGTGCAGCGGAATATGCGGCAGTTCGCGCGAGATGATGCGATAGGTTTCGACCGTAGTAGGAACGTCGTGCGCCTTGGCAGAGACCACCAGATCGGTGAAGCCTTGCGCCTCGCAGAACTCGACGTATTCGCGAGCCGAACGCGCCAGCTTTTGCGGGAGCGAAAGCGCTGCGTTGTCGCGCAGATGCGCATCGAGCGAACCAGCGTTCACACCGATACGGATGGGGATGCCTGCCTCTTTTGCCGCTTCGAGCACCGGGATGGTAGCCTCGAGTCCGCCGATATTGCCCGGGTTGATGCGCAGTTTCGCTGCGCCACGGCGTGCCGCCTCGATGGCAAGATCGGCACTGAAATGGATATCGGCCACCACGGGAAGCACGGAGCGCGCGCATATCTGTTCGAAGAAATCGAGATCGGAGGCGTGAGGGATAGCGATGCGGATGATGTCGCAGCCTGCCTGTGCTACACGCTCGATCTGCGCGAGGTTCTCTTCCACTTCCGAAAGCGGGAGGTTGAGCATGGATTGCACGGCGCAAGGCGCTCCCCCACCAACAGGCACGTTGCCCACCATGACCTGATGCGTTACTTCATTAGGCAGCACGTCGCACTCCTAGCCCCAATTCCCGAAGATGAACCGCTGCACATCTTGATTGAGCATGAACACGAAGAAGGCCATGAACAGGCACATTCCGCCGATGCTCAGGTAGTTCAGCGCGCGGATAGAGATATTCTTCCGACGGATCTTCTGGTAGATCTCGATCACGAAGCGTCCACCATCGAGCGGCGGAATGGGCAGCAGGTTCGCAAGACCGAGCGAGACCGAGATGACCGCCGAAAAAGAGAGCAAGCTGATGAAGCCCGCTTCGAAGGCCGTTTTCGAAAGGACCGCGATGCCCACGATGGACGTGGAGTTCGCAACGGTATCGGCCGCCGTCGCAGGGTTGAACAGGCCTAAGATAGCTACCGCCACCATGCCAATGTACTTGAACCCAGCCACGATAGCATCAAACGGCGCAAGCACATAGTGGACCACTTCGCCACTTTGCATCTGCACGTCCACACCGATGATCGAATAGATGACAACGAACACGATCATGGCGTAGAGCAAGTTCATGAACGGACCCGCCAGCAGGATCGTAATACGCTTCCAGAACGGCAGCATGCAGTATTGCTGCTTCTGCTCCGAGGCAAAGAATTCATCGAGATTCGCCACTTCACGAGGCGCTCCTTCGGCGTGCTTAACGCCATCGGTAAGACATGCGGGTGTACGATAGGTGTTGAGCTTATCCTTGCGTGTGGGACGCTTGAGGCTGCCCCATTCGGTGAGCTCTTCGAGCGCCTGATAGGCCTCATCGTCGGTGATGCCGAGCGCATCGGCCACATCTTCCATATCGGCCGTGCCGTGCGCATACATATAGCCGAGCACTGCTTTCAGGTGCGGGCTGGGCGTGCCTGTTCCCATGCCGCAGACCGCCGCATACCCGCCCAGTGGCACAGCAGTAACACCGAACCGCGTACCCTTCCAGGTAACGCCGATGCTGGGACCAGGAAGGCCGATCATGAACTCGCTCACGCGCACGCCGAACGCACGCGCAGCGAGAAAGTGCCCGCCTTCATGGATGAATACCAGAAAGCCGAGCACGAGCGTAGCTATGAGAATCGTGAGTAGAATGTCCATATCTCTATTATAGAAGGGTGAAGAGCGCCGCCCTTTCAAAGCGAGCAGATTTTCGCAATATGCTCACGCGGTGGGCTTTTGCGGCTCTACTCGTATGATCTTTCGCAGATGGATATCAGCGGGCGCGCGAACGAGGGTAAGCCAAAGCAAATATGAGAGATCCAGTTTCGCGACAACGATCGCGAAACTTAGCTCGAATGAGCGACGCATCGAGAGAGCACGCTCGGTGGTATCCATCCGATGAAAACCCTCTCGCTGTTACAGCCTTGATTTCTTTGGCAAAGTCACCAGGTTTTAACCAACTCATGTGCATAAACGCGGGTTTCAGCATCGATGGCGAGCAATTGATCGATGCTCGTAGCAGCCTGCACACTTCCCTCGCGCACGGCATGGTTCATGGCGCGTTCGACCAGTTCAGCGATACCGAGATAGGGAATCTGCTCATCAAGGAACGCTGCGACCGCCACCTCGTTCGCCGCATTCATGACCGCTGGAAGTGTGCCACCGGTAGTGCCTGCCTCGATCGCAAGCGCTAGGCAGCGGAATGTTTCCAAATCGGGTGCCTCGAACTCGAGCGAACCGAGCGTACGGAAATCGAGCGGCTCGACCGGCGCCGACCAGCGCGCAGGGTAGCTGAGCGCGAACTGGATCGGGATGCGCATGTCAGTAGTGCCAAGATGCGCCTTCACGGACCCATCGGTGAATTCGACCATGGAATGGATCGCGCTCTGCGGCTGTACCACAACAGCGATCTTATCGTAGGGCATGGCGAAGAGATGATGCGCCTCGATCACTTCGAGGCCTTTATTCATGAGCGTGGAAGAATCGATCGAGATCTTGCGCCCCATGTTCCACGTGGGATGGCTGAGCGCCTGCTCAACCGTGATATTTTGAAGGTCGGCCGCCTTCTTCCCGCGGAAGGGCCCACCCGAAGCGGTGACCCATAAGCGCGTGACCTCAGCAGGGTCTTCACCTAACAAACACTGATAAATAGCACCGTGTTCGGAATCGATGGGCAAGAGCGTTTCGTGCGTGGAGAGCGGCATGAGCACATCGCCACCCACCACGAGCGACTCCTTGTTGGCCAGCGCAAGCTGCTTGCCAGCCACGAGCGTTGCGTAGCTCGCCTGCATGCCAGCGGCTCCCACCAGGGAATTCACCACCATATCGACCTCGGGAAGGTTGCACAGCTCAACGATAGCCTCAGGACCTGCGTGGAGCGTGGCACCGATCTCAACGAACCGTGCGCGCCAAGCATCAGCTATCTCAGCGTTCGCAAGCACCACATGCTCGACCGAAAACTCCCGTGCTTGTTCGAGCAGAAGCTCTGCCTGCGTATTCGCACTGAGCGCCACGATCTTCACGAATTCAGGATGGCGGCGTGCTACATCGAGGGTCTGCGTGCCGATTGAACCGGTAGACCCGAGCACGCAGACGCGTTTCGGGCGCGCGGAAATATCTGCTTGCCTGTCAGCCATGAGAACCTCCAAAAACAGGAACCGAAGGGAAGATGAAGAGCAAAAGCGCGCACAAAACTTAGAAGAGCACGCCTGTACTGATGAACGTGAAGGGAATGCAATTGCCGAAGATGAGCAACATCGAAGCGCCGAGCGTTACGAGGAATTGCGAATCGCATCGGTCGAGCAACCCACCATGACCAGGCATGATCGTGCCCGAATCCTTGAATCCCGCATTGCGCTTGATGCGCGATTCGACCAGATCGCCGATAACGCCGAGCACGCCACAGATCGCGCCGAACACGAGCGACTGGACGATGTTCATCTCGACTCCAGGAATGAGCGGGAACAGGCACCAGAACGCCATGGAAAAGACGAGGCCGGCGAAGAAGCCTTCCCAGGTTTTCTTCGGCGAGACCTGCGGCGTCATCTTGTGCTTGCCGAACTTCGAGCCGATAAGATAAGCGAAGGCATCGTTGCCCCACACGCTCGCGAAGATACCGAGGATGAGCACGCCTCCCCAGTAATCGGGCACTGACATGCGGATGAGCATGGCCGCTGACATGAGCAGCCCCGTATAGAAGGCGCCGAACAGGCTCACGGCAACATCGACGATGCGCGCATGGAGCCAGAAAACGTACCACACAAGTAGCACGATGATGAAGAGAGACACCATGACCACCACGCCATTGATGCCGAACAGCCACATGGCCAGCGGAAACGAAGCAGATGCCACGATGCCGAGCACTTCGTTGGGAAGCTTCGCATCGGAGCGGAGCATGTAGTAGAACTCGCCTGCGCAGATTGCGGAAAGCGCCGCCAGATAGATGGCGGTGGTTGCATCGGAGGCGATGATGCAGAGCACCGTGAGCGTGATGTAGACCGCGCCCGTGCGAACGCGAACCTGTAGGTTAGAAGGATTCTTCAGCTTCGTAGGGGTCTTATCGAGCGCCTTTTGCTTGAACTGGCTTCCACGGGTGGGCTTTTCGTGCTCTTCGCGCTTGATAATGATCTCTTCGCGCGATTCGACGATGTTGCCCTGTTCATCGGCATGAGTGAAGGTACGGCGGATACGCTCGGTGGGCATGTGCTACACCGCCCCGAAACGGCGATCACGATGCTGGTAATACAGCAACGCACGCAAGAATTCATAGCGGTCGAAATCTGGCCAGAGCACGTCGGTGAAATAGAATTCCGTATAGGCGATCTGCCAGAGCAAGAAGTTCGAGATGCGCATCTCGCCCGATGTGCGGATGAGCAGGTCGGGGTCGGGAATATCGGCGGTATAGAGGCGGCTTTCGAATGCGGCTTCCGTGAGCGGTTCGGGCTGCTTTCCCTCCGCAAGTGCCGCAAGCGCCTCGTCGATCGAACGCTGGGCTGCTTCGAGGATCTCGGCGCGAGAGCCGTAGTTCACGGCGATGACGAGCGTCATGCCCGTGTTGTTCTTGGTCTTCTCCCATGCATCCGAAAACGCGCGGGCCGTCTTTTCGGGAAGCGCGCTCGTATCGCCGATGGTGGCCACGCGCACACCTTCTTCATGCAGGCCATCGAGCTCGGCGAGCATGGTCTTAGCGAAGAGGTTCATGAGCCCGTTCACTTCGTCTTGCGGACGCTTCCAGTTTTCCGTGGAGAAAGAATAGATGGTGAGGTAATCCACGCCCACATCGTTCGCGCAGCGGATAGTCTCGCGCACCGCATTGATGCCCGCTTTGTGGCCGTTCAGACGGTTCATAGCGCGCTGTTTGGCCCAACGCCCGTTCCCGTCCATGATAACGGCAACATGGCGCGGTATGCGGCTCTGGTCGAGCTTGGCAGGATCGAGCCCCGCAGGGGGATCGGGGAAGATGTAATTCAGCGGTTGCCTCATACGACGAATGCGCCTCGAACGACTCTGCCTACGTAAGGCTAGACGGTCATGACCTCGTCTTCTTTTTTCTTCAGGATGTCGTCGATCTTAGCGACATAGGAATCCGTGAGCTTCTGGATCTCCTCTTCGGCGCGGCGCTTCTCGTCTTCGGGAAGGTTGTCTTCCTTCACGCTCTTCTCGACTTCGGTGTTCGCATCACGACGCGCGTTGCGGATGGCGATGCGTGCTTCTTCGGCGTAGGTCTTGCACTGCTTGGCCAGTTCCTTGCGGCGCTCTTCAGTGAGCGAAGGGAACGGCAGGCGAATGACCTGGCCGTCGTTATTGGGGTTCACGCCCAGATTGGCGTTCATGATAGCCGCTTCGATCGCGCCGAGCGAGCTCTTATCCCACGGCTCGATGACGAGTGTGTGGGCATCGGGGGTCTTGATGGCCGCCATCTGGTTGACCGGCGTGAGCGTGCCGTAGTATTCAGCCTTCACGCGATCGAGGATCATTGCGTTAGCGCGACCAGTGCGAACCGACGAAAGGTTGGTGTTCAGCTGATCGATAACGCCGTCCATGCGTTTCTTTGCGGTCTCTTTGATGTCGTTTACCATGCTTCCTCCCCTGGTATGCGGCTCAAGGCCGCGTTTTTGGCTGGCGCGTGCGTGAGCGCCTGTGCCCTATGATTTCAAACCTCTGTTATTGTAGCGCGAAAATGCCCGCGCGCGATGCCTTTATCGTGCAGCTCTTCATCGTGCCGTTCGCATGCTTTGGCGCAGCACGCGAAAAGCAAGTACGGCGGCTTGGGCGAAGCGCATGTTCGCCGGCTGCCTCGCGCGGTCATGCTGCTGCAGAACGCCACGGAACGCCGCAGAACGCGCCGATCTTCTGACACATGCCTGCGCTCCGCGTCGTGTGGCTTACGCCGAAGCGCGAACGGAGTGCGCTAGCCCGCTAGCCTTCCGCGGTGACCGTGGTGCCGATGTCTTCGCCCTTCAGGATGCGCGAGATATTACCCGGAACCGTGAGGTCGAACACGAGGATGGGCATGTCGTTGTCCATGCACAGCGAAGTGGCTGTGGAGTCCATGACGTGCAGGCCCTTCGCGAGTACATCGATGTAGCTGATGGTCTCGAAGCGCTTCGCATCGGGGTGCGTAACCGGATCCGCATCGTAGATGCCATCGACCTTCGTTGCCTTCATGAGGCATTCGGCGTTGATTTCGAGCGCACGCAGTGCCGCGGTGGTATCGGTGGTGAAATACGGATTGCCCGTGCCTGCCGCGAAGATGACCACGTAGCCCTTTTCCAGATGATGCGTAGCGCGGCGGCGGATGTAGGGTTCCGAGACCTGGCGCATCTCGATCGCGCTCATAACGCGCGTGGGAATGTCGTGACGCTCGAAAGCATCCTGGAGCGCAAGCGCATTCATGCAGGTAGCGAGCATGCCAATGTAGTCTGCGTGCGCGCGGTCCATGCCCTGCGCCGAACCGGCCAGACCGCGGAAGATGTTGCCGCCACCCACCGTGACCGCAAGCTCCACGCCGTCGTTCACGATCTCTTTGATCTGGACGGCCAGCTCTTCGACCACTTTCGGATCGATGCCGTAGCCCTCTTCGCCCATGAGCGCCTCGCCCGAGAGCTTCAGGAGCACGCGTTTGTACTTGTAATCCGAGTTCATGAAGATCCTTTCTTGTGAAGGAATACCCCGAAGGATATATCTCATCCATATTACCCCATCGCTCAGGCGCAACAGAGCGCATAGGGAAAAATCGATGCATGCGCACAATTCGCACGAAAATCGCGACTCATGCTCTTCTGAGTTTTGGTGCGCGCGGCGTGCCGCTCCAGATAGGCCTTGCAGACGCGCCCTTCCAAGGGGCTTCGCGAAGTGGAGCGAAAAGAGCCACAAACGAAAGCAGCCTGCCCAAGCACGAACAACAAAGCAGATGGATCATTGACCGAAGCTCAGCTAAAGCCCAGGAAAAGCGAAAGCGGCCTGCCAAGCAGACCGCTTTCTTTCTCATCCGTTCCTCACAAACGGGAATGACCACGAAGTGGGTTGATGGGCAGGTGCGCTTGAGCCACACGTTGCTCAAGCAATAACGATAGCGCAAGTACTACTGCGTATCAGCGCCAAGTTTCACTTTGGTCGTTTCTTCCTTGCCATCGCGCAAGTAGGTTACGTCCACTTCATCGTTAGGGCTATGCGAACGGATCGCGAGCACCAGATCGGAAGAGCTTGTGATCGATTCGCCATCCACCTTCAAGATCACATCGCCTTCCTGCAGGCCCGCTTTGGCAGCGGCGCCCCCGGCAGTAAGCGAGTTGATGTAAGCACCTTCAGTAGCTTGAATGCCAAAGCGCTGCGCAAGCTCGTTGTTCACAGTAATCAATGAAACGCCCAGCTGCGCATGAGAGGGCGTTTTACCCTGAATGAGCTGCTCAGCGATGCCGAACGCATAATCGACCGGGATCGCGAAGCCTACACCAGAGCTCGTACCGCTGGTGGACATGATGAGCGTGTTGATGCCGATGAGCTTGCCTTCAGCATCCACGAGCGCGCCACCGGAATTGCCGGAATTGATGGCCGCATCGGTCTGGATCATGTTGGTATAAAGCGCGCCAGACTCAGAATCAGCGTAAGAACGGTTCACCGCGGAAACGATACCCGTAGATACCGACTGCTCCATGCCGAACGGGCTGCCAGCGGCCATGACCCACTCGCCCACCTTGAGTTCGGCGGAGTTACCGATCTCGATAGGCTTCAAGGTTGCGCCGTCGACCTTGATGACAGCCAGGTCGCTTGAAGGATCGGTGCCCACGATCTTCGCTTCGTAGGTTTCGCCTTCAGCGACGACCTCGAGCGCATCGGCGCCATCGACCACGTGGTTATTCGTAAGGATATAGCCATCTGCTGTGAGCACAACGCCCGAGCCGAGCGAAGTCTGCTGTAGCTCCTGCGTAGCAGACTGGCCGCCCAACATACCGAACGGCGACATGCTTTGCTGGCTTGTATTGGCATACACGTTGATGTTCACCACGGAGGGCAGCGTTTTAGCTGCTACCGCTTCAGCGAGCGACATATCATCGGTATTGGCATTGATGGTGATGCCTGAGTTGGTCTCTTGAATGGTATAGCCGTTGTTCGACGGATTGACCGCGGCGAAGATGCCCAGAGCAAGCACGCAGGCGACAGCTGCGCCGGCGAATGCGATGAAGAAGGTCTTCACGCTCTTGCGGTCCTTCTTCGGCTTGGGCGTTGCAGGCTGCGCGGGTGTGGGCGCAGGAGCAGGCGCGGGCGCAGCGTTGACCGGAGTGCCTTGCGGGGGCTGAGGTTGAGGTTGGGATGGTTGAGGTGCATCTGACATAGTCTGCAGAAACCCCCTTTTTTCGTCTCGGGAATAGTTACTTGGAAAACGTTACTAGAGGAATATGGAGCACCTATGTTGAGCAAACAAATTCACAACTTTTCTAAAGAAGGTGACAAACTACCCGGTCGTTCGACATCTTTTCCCATCTATCTCACGCAAGCAGCACGCCCAAGGGGCACTTGTAATTACCCGCTTTCGCTGTTCG
>UPYK01000023.1 GCA_900538545.1 uncultured Eggerthella sp.
TGAGCTTGCCTGAAAAGGCAAGCGAACAGCGAAAGCGGGTAATTACAAGTGCCCCATAGGCGTGCTGCCTGCATGGGATAGATGGGAAAAGATGTCGAACGACCGGGTAGTTTGTCACCTTTAGAATTTGCGGAAGCGGGCGTAGCGCTGATTGCGCAGCTCTTCGGCGCTCATCGGTCCCAACTCACGCAAACCGCGCACGATGAAATCACGCACGTTCGCAGCAGCCTCTTCGGGATTTTCATGCGCTGGCTCCACGCCTTCTGAGAGCACCTCTTCGATGATGCCCATCTCGCAGGCCTCATCGGCGCTCATCTTCATGACCGCAGCAGCCTCCGCAGCACGCGAGCGATCCTTCCAGAGGATCGAAGCGAAGCCTTCTGGTGAAAGCACCGAATAGACCGCGTGCTTCTGCATGGCCACGCGATTGCCTACCGCCAGCGCAAGCGCACCACCCGAGCCGCCTTCGCCCAAGACCACACTGATGACCGGTACTTCGATGCCCGCAAGCGCAACAAGATTCTCCGCGATCGCATTGCCCTGTCCGCGTTCCTCTGCCTCCATGCCGCAATAGGCACCCTGCGTATCGACCAGGCACACGATCGGGCGACCGAACTTCTCTGCCTGTTTCATCAAGCGCAAGCTCTTGCGATACCCTTCAGGCTGTGGGCAGCCGAAATTGCGCGCGATGCGCTGGTTCAAGTCTTCGCCTTTTTCTTCAGCGATGACCGTGACCGGATAGCCCTGGATCCAACCGATACCGGCAAGGATCGCTCCATCGTCGCCAAAGGCGCGATCGCCGTGAAGTTCGATGAACCCATCAACGATCGAGTCGATATAGTACTTGGCCGTAGGACGATGCACATTACGCGCGAGTAGCACGCTCTCCCACGCGGCGTTTTCGCCTTGCTCGCCGTCTTTCGCGCCTTTCGTCCGTGCGACTTCGAGCGGCATGACCCCTGGAGCATCTGCAACGCTGCGCTTGGAAAGCTCGCGGCGGATCGCCGAACCTTCAGACTCGAAAAGATGCTTGGACTGCTTACCCGTAAGCGCTCGTGTTGCCTTGCTAAAGATATTCTTCACCCCTGAAAGCACCCCAGGCTTGGAGCTTTGCGCTGCCTTTTGCCCGCTGAAGAAGAGGGTGGATCTTGCTGGGTTTTGCATCGTGTGCGAAGCCTGATGAGCGACGGATGCTTCGGGATTCTCAAGCGCAAGCTCGATCATGCGATAGTTATAGAGCTTCATGTCCACCACGTCGCCCTCAACGCTGCCCGTGATACGCCTGATCGCTCCAGGAGACTGAAGGTTCTCGAGCAAGCGTGCCTGTTCAGAGAGCGCATTCGGCTCTTCTGCCACCTCGCTTTGATAGGCAAGACGATTGCGACGCTCTTCGATCGAGGCCATGTGGATCGCGAGCGCATGCGCAAGGAAGCTGCGCAGCTCACTGCGCTCCACGATCGCATCGATCAGTCCATGCTCGAGCGCGAATTCAGCGGTCTGGAACCCTTCGGGAAGCGTCTGGCGAATCGTATCTTCGATCACGCGCCGGCCTGCGAACCCGATGAGCGCATGTGGTTCAGAGATGACCAGATCGCCTTCGGTAGCGAACGATGCGGTCACGCCGCCCGTAGTGGGATCAGTGATGATGGAAAAATACGGCAGCCCCGCGCGCCCATGGCGCTCGATCGCGGCAGAGGTCTTCGCCATCTGCATGAGCGACACGAGACCTTCTTGCATGCGCGCGCCGCCTGAAGCCGTGAAGATGAGCAGCGGCAACCCTAGTGCCGTGGCGCGCTCGATCGTGCGGGTGATCTTCTCGCCCACGACCGAACCCATCGAGCCCATCATGAAGGTGGTCTCCATGATGCAGAGCGCCACTTCGATGTTCGCGATCTTCGCCTTGCCGCAGCGCACGGCCTCCTCGCGATCGCTCTTCTTGCGCATACCGCTCAAGAGGCTATCGTAATCAGGAAAACCAAGAGGGTCGGTCTCAGGAAGCCCTGTTTCCCATTCTTCAAAGGTGTCGGCATCGAAGAGATAATCGATGCGCTCTTCCGAAGTGAGACGATAGAGCTCTCCACAAGTCGGGCAGACACCGCCTGTCGCAAGCACCTCGCTCGCCTCATGGTTGAGCTTGCATTTCGGGCACTTCTTCCACGTGACCGGCTCGCATGCGGCCTCGCTCGCATCTAGCGCGCATTCGTTGACCACCCAGGTGGTGAAGGTCTTGTCGCCCTCCATCGGGCTCAATACGCGCATGCCCTTTTCAGCGGCAACACGGCACAGAAGATCGCTCGCACAAGATCCATCGCACAATAAGAGATAGCGCGCACCGCACGCTTCTGCTGCCTCTGCGAGTGCATACTCATTCGCGAACAAACGCTTATCAAACGCTGCTCCCAAGCTTACGACCTGCGCAAACCCTGAAAAAGAGAAACCGCGCTCCTTATCTGCGGTGCCCGTTACGAACACGCTCGGCGCTCCCGCCTGTTTGAAGGCGCGCACGGCCTCCTTGAGCGCTGAGCCATATCCTGCAAGCAACAGCGCAGGGGTTGCCGTTTCATCCTCTGCCTGACCAGCATACGAGAGCAACGTGTCGAGCTGATAGGCAACGAGCATGGGATCGATGACCGAACCCGTTGGCGGCAGGTCGGCTGGTCTCGCCGGGTTCGAGGTTGGCTTGGCATCAAGCGCACGCATCACCGACCCCGAACTCCCATCAGCGGAATCGTTTGGTTCGATGAGGATATATTTCTTTCGCGTGAACATCTAGACCTTCTCTTCGGTATCTGCGTCTACAGCTGGATCTGGCGAAAAGATCACTGCATTTCGTTCTTTGCCAATACGTACTTTTGGATCGCCTGAGCGCAGAGCTTATCGCCTTTATAGGCCTTGACCTCCGCGACGCACATGCGGCTCGAATTGCGCGTGATGTTGGCCTCAAGACGGATCGTATCGCCGGGGCGTACTTGCTCGCGGAATTTCGCTTTGTCGATACCTGCGAAGAACCCGAGCGAGCCGGCCTTGTCTTCCTGCGCGAGCAAGCAGCACGAGGCAGCTTGCGCGAGCGCCTCCATGATGATGACGCCGGGAAGAACAGGGTAACCGGGAAAATGCCCTTGGAAGAGCGACAGATCAGGATCGACATCGAGCTCTGCTACGACTGAGACACCAGGCTCGCATTCGAGGATGCGCGAGACCCACAAAAACGGATCGCGGTGCGGCAGAAGCGCCTCGATGCCCTCTTTACCACACGGAAAAGTTGGGAGTGCTTGCATGGTCTCCTCCTTATTCGACATAAGGCGAGATCGCAACTGAAGCATTGTGTCCGCCGAAGCCGAGCGAATTGGAGAGCGCCACCTTCTGCGGATAGTCGCGCACAGGCTCAGCCGATACGCGCACAGCGCATTCGGGGTCCGCCTCGGCAAAACCGACTGTGGGCGGCACCACTGAATTCACTACCGAAAGCGCGGTGACGATGGCCTCGAGCGCACCAGCTGCACCAAGCGTATGACCCATCGCGCCCTTCACGGAAGTGACCGGAATCTCACATGCGCGATCGCCTGCAAGCCCATGAAGCGCGGCAGATTCCATCTTGTCGTTCGCCGGCGTTGACGTGCCATGTGCATTGAGATGACCAAGATCATCAGGCGTAAAACCGCCCTCCGAGAGCGCTTGGAGCATCGCACGCACTGCCCCTTCACCGCTCGGCTCGGGCGCGGTCATGTGATAGGCATCGCCCGTTGAGCCGAAGCCGGTGATCTCGGCGATGATATGCGCTCCACGCGCTTTCGCGTGTTCGAGCGACTCGAGCACGAGCGCGCCAGCACCCTCGCCCGCCACGAAGCCCGAACGGTTCACGTCGAACGGCCGTGAAGCGCACGTGATGTCGGCTTCCTTCGTGATAGCGCCCAAATTGCCGAAGCCCGAAAGCGAAACCGGGGTCACGCCCTCTTCAGAACCACCCGCGAGCGCCGCATCTGCATAGCCGTGACGGATGAGCCGATACGCTTCGCCAATGCAATGGCTTCCCGTTGCGCAGGCCGTTACAATGGTGAAGCAATCACCCTTGAGCCCATAGCGAATGGAGAGATTCCCTGCGATCATGTTGGGGATCATGGTCGGGATGAAGAGCGGGCTCACGCGCTTCGCGCCCTTGGTGTTCAGCACGACCGATTCACGCTCAAAGATCTCCATGCCGCCAATGCCCGTACCGAACACACAGGCGAAACGGCTAAGATCTTCCGCTTCGAGATCGAAGTTCGCTTGAGCCATAGCCTCGTCGGCGGCGATGATGCCATACTGCACGAACTTCGCGAAACGGCGCGATTCCTTCTTGGTGAATCCCATCTCGAGCGGGTCGTAACCAGGGATGCGCGCGACTGCGGTCATGCCGAAGCGCTCCTGCTCTTCGGGCTCGAGCGCGCGAATGCATGATCTGCCCTGCATAAGGGTATCCCACATGACCTCGACTCCCCTGCCCGCAGGCGAAAGAGCGCCCATGCCCGTGATAACGACGCGATGGACCGGTTCCATCTTCAAGCCCTGTTCATTCACGATGGTTTCTTGGTTCATAACAAATCTCCTGGTTATCTCTGTTGCGCGTGGATCGCCCTAGAGCGACATGCCGCCGTCGATGCAAAGCACCTGGCCAGTTATGTATTCGCTTTCAGGCTGCGCAAAGAACGCAACCGCGTTGGCAACATCTTCGGGCGCGCCGAAGGCTCCGCACGCGATGCGCGAAAGGATCGCCTCTTTAGCGCTATCGGGAAGCGCATCGGTCATAGCGGTATCGATGAAGCCGGGTGCCACCGCATTCACCGTGATGCCGCGCGGTGCAAGCTCCTTCGCTGCCGCTTTCGTCATGCCGATGATGCCCGCTTTCGAGGCGGCATAGTTCACCTGACCTGCGTTACCCGCAATCCCCACCACGCTCGAGACCGAGACGATGCGCCCATAGCGCTGCTTCATCATGAGCGGAGCTGCATGGCGCAAGCAGTTGAACGCACCTTTCAGGTTCACCTCGATCACACGGTCGAACGCTTCTTCTTTCATGCGCGCCAACAACCCATCGCGCGTGATGCCCGCATTGTTCACGAGCACATCGATGCGCCCGAACTGCTGCTTCACTTCGTTGATGAGCCGCTTCGCTTCATCGAAGCGCGATACATCAGCCTGAACGGCGATGAAACGCTGCGGTTCAGCCGCCTGTTCGACCTCGAGCGCAAGGCTCTCTTGGGTTTCCGTGGCGGCGAAATCGGAAAGCTCCGCGCAAAGCGCGCACGCCGCTTCCGTGCTTCTATCCGAAGCATAGTTGAGCACCACCGAATACCCTTCGAGCGCAAGGCGCTGCGCGATCGCGGCGCCGATGCCACGGCTCGCGCCGGTCACGATCGCAACGCGGCGAAGTGGTGCAACCGCAACTTCTTCAGTATCTTTTGATCTATCGTTCATGCTCGTTTCTCTTTTCTCCAGACCTAGAGCGTGCTCACGTATTCATCGAATTGCTCGCGCGTTCCCACGCGCACACGATCGACCTCTTTCGAGATGCGCTTCATCATCGTGAAGAGCACCCCGCCATAGCCGATCTCGACGAATTCGTTCTCGCCCTTGTCGATGAGATAGTTCACGCCTTGTTCGAAGAGCACCGGAGAGATGACCTGACGAGAAAGGCGCTCGGCGGCCTCGCTCACCACAAACGGTGCAGCATCGGTATTGCAGATGAGCGTGATCTCCGCTTCGTTGAACACCGGTGCATCGCTGCCCGCAAAATAGTTCGCAAGCACCTCCGAAGCCGAGGTCATGAGCGGACTATGGAAGCCACCTGCTGTTTTCAGGCGCGCGCACTTCTTCTTCATGCCCTTCCAGTGCGCCTCAGCCCTCTCGATCGCTGCTGCATCGCCCGAGAGCACCACCTGACCAGGGCAGTTGAAGTTCGCTGGCAACAAGATATCTTCGCCAGCACAGGCCTCGCACACCGCTTCAGCATCTTCATGGCTTGCGGCGAGCAGTGCCAACATCGCACCTTCACGCTGCTGACAAGCCTCAGCCATCGCGCTCGCGCGGACTTTGAGCAACTTGAACGAATCATCGAGCGAAAGGATGCCCGCGAGCGCAAGCGCACTGATCTCGCCGAGCGAGAAGCCAATGAGCGCATCGGGCTTCTTGCCTTGCGCCATGAGCGCTTTGCCGATCGCTACCGTGAGCACCATAGTGAGCGCCTGTGCGTTGAACGTATCGTTCACCTCTTCAGCGCTGCCTTCTTTTGCAAGGTGCACAAGATCGATCTCGAGCACCTCGGAAGCACGCTCGAACACTTCGCGCACCTCGAGGATATCCAGAAGGTCGGCGCCCATACCTTCGCTTTGAGCGCCCTGACCTGAACACATCCAAACCGTCATAGAGCCTTCTTCTCTAGTTATTCCAAGCGCGCCTGGCGTTAGCGTTCGCCATCGCCTGAAGATCGTTTCTCGACCAGCAAAGCGCCTCGCGCATGAGATCATCCACTATCTGTTGAGCGGATTTCTCATCACCGATCAAGCATGCGACCTGGCCCGACATGAGCGAGCCGTTATCGACATCACCTTCGACCGCTCGATGCAGCGATCCTGCGAGCGCGGCTTCCACCTCATCGGCCGATACCTGCGTATCGGCTTCCATCTTGCGAATGCCCCGCGAGAACTTGTTCTTGAGCTGACGCACCGGATGACCATTGTCACGCCCGGTAACGATCGTGTCGGAATCCTTCGCAGCCAGGATCTTCTGCTTGTAGGCCTCATGGATGCCGCATTCATGCGCAGTGAGGAAGCGCGTGCCGATCTGCACCGCTTCAGCACCGAGTGCGAACGCCGCTACCAAGCCGCGTCCATCTGCCACACCGCCGGCTGCAATGACCGGGATCGAAACCGCATCGCACACGGCAGGCGTGAGCGCCATCGTGGTAAGTTCGCCGATGTGACCGCCTGCTTCACAGCCTTCTGCGATGACCGCATCGGCTCCGCAGCGTTCCATGCGCTTCGCGAGCGCCGAAGAAGCCACGACCGGCACCACTTTCGCACCGGCTTCCTTCCACCGATCGATGTAGTTGCCAGGGTTGCCTGCACCTGTCGTGATAACAGGAACGCGCAGTTCGGCGAGGAGTTCCGCAAGCTGCGGCGCCTCAGGGTTCATGAGCATGATGTTCACGCCGAAGGGCTTATCGGTGAGCGTGCGCGCAAGTTCGACCTGCTCGCGCACCCAGGAAAGCGGCGCAGAACCACAGGCGATGATGCCAAGCCCGCCCGCGTTGCTCACGGCTGCTGCTAAGCGCGCATCGGCGATCCACGCCATAGCTCCTTGGATGATCGGCTGCTCGATGCCGAGCAGCTCGGTTACACGTGTCTTCATGGAGTCTGTTCCGTATGCCTAGAGCTCTTCGATATAGGTGACCAGCTGACCGATGGTCTCGATGCCTTCTGGCTCGCCGAAATCGATGTCGAGCTCTTCTTCGAGGCTGCAGATGAGCTCAGCCATGTCGAGCGAATCGATGCCGAGACCTTCGAGCGTCGCATCGACGGTGACCGTTTCCGGCTCGATGTCGAGGTTTTCGTTGAGTACTTTTTGGATCGTGTCAAGAGTTGCCATGGAACTATCCTTTCTGTTCTTCTTTCTCAGATTCGGCATCGAAGAATGCCTTGATCTTTCCGACTGCTTTTACGAACACCCCTTCTTCCTCCGGGGTAAGATCGGCAAGAGCGCTTTCCACCATCTTCTTGTGAAAAGCATCGTGGGCACGCATGGCCTTGCGCCCCTTCGCGGTAAGCGCAACGAGCACTTGCCGGCGGTCTGTTTCGCTCCGTTCGCGCTTCACATAGCTGCGCTTCTCAAGCTTATTGATCATGACCGTGAGCGTTGCCAGTGTGATGCCCAAGCGGTTCGCGATGACCTTCATGGGATTGGCTTCATGTAGGCCAACCGCGCAGATCGTGTGCAATTCTGCGATCGAAAGCCCTTCGGTGAGGCGGTTGTTGAGCGAACGCTCTTCGATGCGCAAGATCGAATTGAACGTGCTCGAGAGAAGCTCGTCGAGCGTCTTGAGATCGTCTTTTGTAAGTGCATTTTCCATGGTGATCATTCCTTATGAGGGAAGAGTGAATCGGGGATCACGCCCATGCCGAGCGCTCCCATGCCAAGATGCGTCGAAACGGTCGCGCCGCACGAACAGGTGCCGCAATCGATATAATCGATTCCCGCCTGTTCAAGAGCATGCTTGAGCTTCTCAACGCCCTTTTCATTACGAGTATGGCAGAACCTCACGCGTTGGATGCCCTCTTCTTCGGTGATCTCTTTGAGCTTTTCGACATACTTCTTGATAACGCCGTTCATGCCCTTTGCCTTATCGAACGCCTTGAGCACGCCACGCTCGTCGAACGACATCATCGGTTTGATGTCAAGTAACGTTGCCTGATCGACCTCTTCAGCAGAAAGGCGACCACCCGCGAGCAGATTGTCGAGCGTGCCGCATGCGATGAAGAAGCGGGTATGAGCACGTGCATCCTTGATCGTTTGTGCGCATTCTTGCGCGCTTGCTCCCGCATCGCGCATCTCGCATGCGAGCAGTGCAAGCAAACCTTGGCCCGAACAGGCATTAAACGAGTCGATGACCTCGACCGGCACCTCGACCTGGTTTGCAGCTAAATTGGATGATTCGCTCGTTCCCGAAAGCACTGCAGCGATATGGATCGCGATGATCTCATCAGCGCCCTCGGAGGCGAGCGCGTTGTAGATATCCATGAATTCGGAAGGTGAAGGCTGTGAGGATTTCGGCAACGTATCAGAAGCGATCATCTTGTCATAGAACTCTTCGGAGGAGATCTCGGCTTGATCCTTGAACGTTTCTCCACCTACCTCGACGCTCAGTGGCACCGAAGTGATGCCGAAGCGTGCGCACTCTTCCTCGCTCAGGTCTGCTACTGAATCGACCACGATCGCAAAGCTCATACTCATCCTTACTGTTGAACGAACGTCTAATTTTGATCAATGCTCTTTGCTTCACGAGAGCTATTGACTCCTCGCAAAACAAAAAGACGGCAGGAGCGCATGCTCTCGCCGTCTTTCACTCTATGGAATTTTAATTAGATTGTCAAACTATTTGATAGTCTAACTACTTCTTCAGAAGCTTGAAGATACCGAATACCGCCGTTGCGATACCGATGAGCGCGAGCGGATTGGCCACAAGCTTGCGGCACGGACAAGCAGAAACGTTCTCTACCGTAATGGTTGAAGGTACCTGAGTGGCGCTCCTTTCGCCCTGAGCTGTTGCGAGCTGCTTATCCGCAGCCTCCTTTGGCGCAGCGGCAGGTGCCTTCGCGGGCTTCGGCGCAGGAGCGGGCGCCTGAGGACAACCGGGCTTCTTAGCGGGCTGCGTGGAAGGCGCGCCGCACTTCGGACAGGCCGGTGCATAGAGAGAATAACGTGCACCGCATTTTTCACAGATCTGTTCAACCATAAAGATCCCCCTCATTCAGTTCAAACGCAGAAAAACGTGTAGGAACATGGTATCACTCATCGTGTGTTAGGAGTGTTAGGGGTCGGGTAATTCGACACATCTCAGATGTGTCGAATTACCCGACCCCTAACACGCGACCCGACGTTAAGCACTTTTGTGCGCAAGCCCATCTGTCTTTTGCAGGACATAGCAGAAATGGATCTTAGGATTACGCGCGAAATCTTCAGGGATGGTCTTCGCAGTGATATCGCGCACCGTGAACCCCTGTTCGACAAGCGCGGCTTCATCGAGCTTGAATGAGCGCAGATTCCCCGAAAAGATGATGATGCCACCTGGGCGCAAGAGCTTCGACACATCACGCAAGAGATAGAAGTGATCGCGCTGGATATCCCACGTGAGCTTGCCCATCGCTTTGGAGTTCGAGAAGGTGGGCGGATCGACGAAGATAAGATCGTAGCGACGGATGCGGCCACCCTTCGCCTGGCGCGGGTCCTTCTCCGCACGTACCCACGCGCGCACGTCTTCCTTGATGAAACGATACGCAGACCCTGTGAAGCCATTGCGCGTCATGTTGCGCTTCGCCCAATCGAGATACGTCTGGGAAAGGTCGACCGTGGTCACGCTCTTCGCTCCCCCAGCTGCAGCGTACACGCTCGCGCTTCCCGTGTACGCGAAGAGGTTGAGCACGTCCTTGCCCTTCGCCTGCGTGGCGATGAAACGGCGCGTTATGCGGTGGTCGAGGAACAATCCCACATCGAGATAGCTTGCCAGATCGAGCTCGAAGGTAAGCCCCGATTCCTGCGTGAGCACCGGCTTAGGGAGCGTTCGACCGCGCGCATATTGTCCGCCACCCTTCGCTTGCTTGCGCACGCGCGTGAACACCTGATCGCGCGGTATCTCGAGCACGGCTGCAGCGATGCGCACTGCATCTTCGAAGCGACGATATGCCTTATGGGGATCGATCGATTTCGGTGCTTGATACTCCGAGATGAGCAGGTAGGGCACATCGAAGATGCGCTCTATGTGTGTGGCGCGTACCTCCTCACTTGCGAGGAACAGATCGATCGCGACCGCATAATCAGGAAGATCGGCATCGTAGAGGCGGAACGCGAACACCTGATTCTGCTCTGCCCACTTCCTGCGCGTTTTCGCATTCTTGCGCAGGCGTGCCGCGAATTGGTCGGGATGATCGGAAAGCACGGGCACCACCACATCCCTACCCGAAAGCGAAACGAGCGAAAGCGTCTTGTACTCTGCTTGACCAAGCTGATAGGTGCGCACGGTGGTCTCGAGCGCACCGTTGTACACGGCGCTTTCCCTGAAGGGTGTGGCACCAATATAATCATCGAAATGGATATCGGGCGTGATGACCGTGAGCGTCCAAGCATCGGGAAGTGCATCGAGGCCTTTTTGGAGTGCACCGTAGAAGACATCCAGGTCGCATGCCATCAAGCGCACGCCATAGGGAGGGTTTCCCACCACGCAACCTTGCGAGGCCTGTGCCACTCCGAAGCCCTCAAGCGTCGCTTCCATATCCGCGCAATTCGCGACCGCAAGATCGATGAAGCCTGCCAAGCCTACCCGCCCCGCCTGAGCACGAGCGATCTCGATAGCATGCGGATCGATATCGCTTCCCACGATGCGTGGCATACGGGCAAGACCTGCTTCAAGGCGCGCATCTGCTTCAGCGAGCAGGCGCGCGAACACTTCAGGATCGAACTGCCGCCAGCCCGAAAAGCCCCAGTAATCGCGCAGGATACCCGGTGCCATATCGGCTGCCATCATGGCGCCTTCGATCAGAAGCGTGCCGCCACCACAGAACGGATCGGCAAGAACGCAATCCTGCGGCTCGAGCGTGCTCGCCCTTAAGCCCTCGACCACGCGGGCCCACGGACTCATCAGCAGCACTCCTGCTGCCAGGGCTTCCTTGAGCGGCGCTTGGACGTTCTCCCCTTCTTGGCGATACCCACGCTTGTGAAGCGGCTCGCCTGCAAGATCTATCGCGACCGTAGCCTTCTTCGCATGGATCGACACGTTGATCTGCACATCCGGACGATGCTTGGAGACCTCGGGGCGCGTGCCGGTTTGCGCACGCAGTTCATCACAGATCGCATCTTTCACGCGCATGGCAGAAAACTGGGTGTTGCGCAGCTCCCGATTCGTCCCGTGCGCAGAGACCGCGATCGTAGCATCTGGTCCGATATGTTCCTGCCAGGGAATCGCACGAGCCTGTTCGTAGAGCTCATCGGCACTCGTACATCCGATGCGTGCAAGCACGAGCAGCACGCGCGAAGCGCTACGCAACCACAAACAAGAACGCAGCGCATCTTCGATGGTGCCGAAAAAGGCAACGCCCCCTTTAAGGGGGCGAATGCGCTTGATACCTTGGCTCTTCAGTTCTTCAGAAACGATCCGCTCGAAACCAGCCGGGCAGACCGCATAAAACTCAAGCGATGACTCCATTAATCTTCCAGATAATCCTTGAGCTTCTGGGAACGAGAAGGATGGCGCAGTTTCGCGAGCGTCTTGCTCTCGATCTGGCGGATGCGCTCACGCGTGACGCCGAATTCGCGGCCCACTTCTTCAAGCGTGCGCGGATGACCGTCTTCGAGGCCGAAACGCAGCGTGATGACCTTGCGCTCACGCTCTGCCAAGCCCTCGAGCGTTTTCGCGAGCTGCTCTTGGAGCATGGAGAAGCTTGCTGCATCGGGCGGAACGACCGCAGCGTCGTCTTCGATGAAGTCACCCAGCTGCGAGTCTTCCTCTTCACCGATAGGGGTTTCAAGGCTGACCGGCTCTTGCGAGATCTTCTGGATCTCACGAACGCGCTCAGGCGTGAGACCCATCTCTTCAGCGATCTCTTCAGGGGTTGGTTCGCGACCGAGCGATTGCAGGAGCTGACGCTGAATGCGCACGAGCTTGTTGATCGTCTCGACCATATGAACGGGAATGCGGATGGTGCGCGCCTGGTCTGCGATAGCGCGGGTGATAGCCTGGCGGATCCACCAGGTGGCATAGGTGGAGAACTTGAAGCCCTTCGTGTAGTCGAACTTCTCGACCGCGCGGATCAGACCGAGGTTGCCTTCCTGGATAAGGTCCAGAAACAGCATGCCACGACCCACATAACGCTTCGCGATGGAGACCACCAAACGCAAGTTCGCTTCGATGAGCTGCTGCTTTGCATCCAGACCCACCTGCTCGATACGGGAAAGGCGCCTGCGTTCGCGACGCTCGAGCGGCACACCACCCTCTTCTTCCGACGCATCGAGCTGTGCCATAGCCTCGACACCTGCCTCGATCTTCATGGCGAGATCGACCTCTTCAGCCGCCGTGAGCAGTGAGACCTTGCCGATCTCTTTGAGATACATGCGCACCGGATCGCCCGTGAGCATAGCGACGGAATTGTCGGAGTTGTATTTGCGCGTGCGCGCCGTCTTGGTCTTGGATGAGACACGAGGAACCGTGATCTCGGCGGCAGCCTTCAGCTCTTCTTGGGGAATGCCCTCAAGAAGCTCGTCGTCTGAAAGGCTCGCATCCGCTTCGACGGAATCATCTTCAGTTGTCTTGTCTGGTTTAGAAAGATCAGGCTCGATAGAATCGTCTTCTAACAAGTCTTCTTCGAGTTCCTCTTCGAGGATTTCTTCGGCCGCTACTTGCGCAGCTGCCTTTTTGGTTTCTTCAGTTGTCTTGCTTTCGACCTGCTCTTTAGCAACTTTTTCTTGTTTCTTCTTGCTGCTCGTCGTCTTTTTCGTGGCAGCCTTTTTCGTTGTTGCTTTCTTGGCAGGCGCTTTGGCTTTTTTAGTCTCTTTCTTCGAAGATTCTACTTCTTCTGTTTCCAAAGTAGTTTTCTTACTAGCTTTTGAAGAGGTTTTAGCCACACTTGATCCTCTCGTTACCGTTGAGTCTAACTGTGTGCTTTATAGCGCATCGAACTATTATATAAAAGTTCTCCCCCGCTCAAAAGGGGGTATTTTTGAAACCTTCGAACTTTTTTACCAAGGGATAAGGACATACCCCACGAAGGCACAAAGGAACGCGAAGAGCGCACCGGCGATCACATCGCGGGGAAAATGAACGCCCCCGATCACGCGTATCACACCGAACGCGCAGCTGCATACCACGAGCGCGATGCCCACCCACACGTTCCAAGCGCACCACGAACAGGCGATCATCATGAGCGAGAACGTATGCCGACTAGGGAACGAATGCCCCATCGTGTCCTTTTCGATGAGCGGATCGATCGCGAGCACCTCGTAGGGACGCGGAGCATCGTAGTAACGACGGAATACGCTCAGTGCCGTAAAGCCGATAGCTGGCACCACAACGAAGCGCACGAACGCTACCCAATCTCCCGCAAGAGCAACGAGCACCAGCAGGAGCGGATACGCGATATACCCAACAAGCGTGAGCGCACGATTTGCCAAGCGCAGCCATAACAGGGCGTTGCTATTCTCGCGAAACGTACGCGAGATCCTCTCGTATGCTTGTTCATCCACGCAAAGATTCCTGTCTCGTTGCCGGGCGAAGTGAAAGAATCGTTACGCCCCTATGACCTTTTTGTCACCCCTGCCATTTTATGCCAAGGGATACGCTATGCTAGTAGGTAAGATACGAAAGGGGCTCGTAGAGCGCCCTTGAACTCCCTCGAAAGAAAAGGATCGATGCATCATGTCAGCAGTTGCAGGTTGGTATCCAGACCCTGAAGGTGACACCTCGCGCCTCCGCTATTGGGACGGCACCCAGTGGACCGATAACTATACCCCCATCCCCACCGCATCTCCTGCGGAAGACCCGCAGGTTGCACAGGCCGCAGCCTATACCGCACAGCCTACCCCTGCCGCACCGGTCACCTCAGACACCTCCTATCAGGTGTTCGATTCTGAACAGATCTACCCCATGACCAGCCAAGACCGCGTGCTGCGCCTAATCGCTTTCATCCTGAACATCATCTCCTGCGTAGGGTGGGCGTGGCTCATCATCCCGCTCGCTTGGATGATTCCGATGACGGTCATCAGCTGGGGCATCTACAAGGGTACGCGCGCCAACACCGTTGCGTTCGGCGTGTGTACGCTCATCTTCGTCGATCTGATATCGGGTATCTTGCTGCTCATCTCGCACAAGGACACGCCCCAGGCTTAACAGACAAACAGCTATCTTCACTTGACTGAAAAGGTTCTCTACATCGAAGGCATCCCGGTGAAGCTCACGCGAAAGCGCATGAAGTCAGTGCGCCTACGAGTGAAATCTCCGAGCGGAGACGTGTGCCTCTCGGCTCCGTATCATGTTCCCGAAGCCGAGCTCCGTACCTTTATTGCTGCACGCGCAGATTGGATCCGCCAGCAGCAAGCGCGCATCGCTGCTTCCCCTTCAGCGCACGCTGAGACGGCGAGCAAAGAAGAGATCGAAGCGTGGCGCGCGGTCGTGAAAGCTTGCGTTCCTCCCCTGGTCGAACAGTGGGCGGTTATTCTGGATGTTCATCCGAAAACGATCGCCTATCGCAACATGAAGAGCCGCTGGGGCAGCTGCCAACCCGAAACAGGACGCATCTGCTTCAACATCCGCCTTGCGCTCTATCCACCCGAATGCCTAGAATACGTGGTCGTTCACGAACTCTGCCATTTTCTCGAGCCGAACCACGGGCCAGGGTTCCATGCGCTCATGGATCGCGTCATGCCCGATTGGCCCGCGCGCAAGAAGAAGCTCCAATGAACCACTGCGCTGCTTCATCAAGGGCAGACTCAACATTTCGGTATAGATTTCACATTCTCCTTCTTCACCCTGCAGCGCTTCCCTACCATGAGAACTAACTGCAAGAATGCCCTGCACGATGAGCAGGGCAACCGAACTTGGGTGTAAGACAAGGAGCTGTCATGATCACCTATTATCGAACGAACCATGGCGCGCTCGAAACCATCGATAAACCCGAACCAGGCTGCTGGATCAACGTATACGAGCCCACCGAAAAGGAATTTAGCTGGCTCAGTCAGAGCCTGGACATCTCTCCCAACTTCCTGAGCAAAGCCTTCGACGAAGAGGAATCGGCCCATGCAGATGTCGATCCTGATAATGATCAGGTGCTCGTTATCGTCGACTGCCCGTATGTCGTTTCGGAAGACTGCCAGCACGGCAAGAAGATCACCCAGTACGATACGCTACCGATTTCGTTCATCTTCATCCCCAAGGAGAAGTACTTGCTCACGCTCAGCCTTCATCACAACGAGTACCTCGATGAATTCGCGAAGAAGAAGGGCAGCACGATCGACACAGCGCACCCCCAGCAGTTCCTCCTAAAGACGCTCCTTTTCATCTGCGAGGTCTATCTTCATAGCCTGCGCGTGATCAATCGCCAGATCCACGAGTATGAAAAGCTCCTGCGCAAGCGCATCAACGACTCCGACCTGCTGGTCATGCTCGATTTCGAGAAATCGCTGATCTACTTCACCACCTCGCTCCAAGGGTTGCGCGCAACGGTTTCGCATGTTGAATTCAAAGAAACGGTTCACATCACCTCTGATGAAGATGAACTGCTCGATAACGTGAAGATCGAGATCGCACAAGCAAGCGAGATGTGCAATATCTATACCGACATCCTCGAAGGGATCACCGATGCCTTCTCGAACGTGCTCAACAACAATCTGAACACCACCATGCGTATCTTGACCGGCATCACCATCATCCTCGCGATGCCCACGATCATCTTCAGCTTCTACGGCATGAATGTTGCAGGCCTGCCCCTCGCTGAACTGTGGTGGTACCCCGTTCTATTAGCGGTCATCCTCTGCGTGATCGTATTCCTCGTGCTGAAATACACCCGCATCCTGAAATAACACCGCGGACCCTAGAGGGTTTTTCTTCGCGCGCTCGCTCTTATATTCGTGCGCACTATTAAAGAAGGGCTACTTCGACTCAACGATGGGGATCGGCGTCTTGTCCTCTTCATCGAGGTTGCCGTCGTAGACGTAGTATTTCGTTTCGCGCGCGATGAGCCCTGAGAGCAACAACACCATGATGATGTTCGGGATAGCCATGAGCGCATTGCCGATATCGGATATCACCCACACCATATCGCCGATGCCGATCGCCCCCAAGAACGCCGCTGCCACATAGAGGATCTGATAGGGCAAGATCGCATGCTTGCCGAACAGATAGGTGATGGCGCGGCTACCATAGTAGGACCACCCCAGAATGGTCGAGTACGAGAATGCGACCATGCCCACCACCAAGAGCGGCGTGCCCAGATAAGGGATCTGCGCGAAGGCAAGGCTTGCAAGCTGAGCACCCGAGAAGATGGTCGGGTTGTTCAGAATCTCCTCTTGAATGCCCGGATACGCAAGCATCGTCGAAACGAGCACGATGCCGGTGAGCGCGCAGATGACCACGGTCGACCAGAACGTTCCCGTCATCGCGATGAGCGACTGCTCAGCAGGATTCTTTGTCTTCGCCGCCGCCGCGATGATCGGTGCTGAACCAAGACCCGACTCGTTCGAGAAGAGCCCGCGCGCGCACCCGAACTGGAGCGCCACCATGATGCCCGAGCCCACTGCGCCTCCAAAGGCAGCCTTCGCCGTGAACGCGCATTCGAAGATGAGTACGAGCGCATCCCACAGGTACGCCCAGTTCAACGCCAGGATGATCACGCAGCCAAGGGCGTAGCCGATCGCCATGACCGGCACCAGGCGCTCGCAAACATCAGAGATGATCTTCACGCCGCCGAAGATGACCGCCGCGACCAACACCACGATCACGATGCCGATGATCCACGGCTCGACCTGAAGACCGCTCGACGTCATGATACCCGTCATCGCCGATGCCTGCACTGCCGATCCCGTGCCGATCGCCGCTATCGCCGCAAAGAGAGCGAATGCGACCGCACCTATGCGCGCGTACCAGGGCACCTTGCCATTCTTCGTGAACCCACGCTGCCAGGCATACATAGCGCCGCCCAGCATGTTGCCATTGTGATCCTTCACGCGATACTTGATCGCGACGAACACCTCGGAATACTTCGTAGCGATGCCGAACACGCCCGTAAGCCACATCCAGAAGATCGCGCCAGGACCACCCGCCAGGATCGCCGTAGCCACGCCCACGATCGAACCAGTGCCGATGGTTGCCGCGAGCGCTGTGGCAAGCGCCCCGAAGGGAGAAATATCTCCTTCACCTTCGGTCTTTTTCAGCGACATCTTGATGGCTTGCGGAATCTTCCGCTGGATGAACCGCGTGCGGAACGTGAGGAAGATGTGCGATCCCAAAAGAAGAACGATCATCGCAGGCCCCCAAACGAAGGCATCGATCTGTTCAAGAATCTCCATCACGCATTCCCTTACCGCACTGATTGATAAACAAGAATTCAGCATAGCAGCCAAATCCGCTCATGCGCTCAACATTATCAGGAAAGGCGTTACCGCACACGAACAGACCATGCGATCTTTCGCCCAATCCCAGCACATTTGAAGCGCTCGCTATCCTCCGAACCATCGAACAGAGCTAAATCGGCTATGATTGAGTGAATGAAATCTCCCCTTCATGCATAAGGAATCATAATGGTCTATCGCACAATCTTAGACGCGCTCGGCAATACCCCGCTGATCGAGCTCAACCATATGACCACGCCTGACCAGGCGCGCATCGTGGTGAAGTATGAAGGGTTGAATGTGGGTGGCTCGATCAAGACGCGCACTGCGCTCCAGATGATCGAAGGAGCCGAAACACGGGGGATCACCGGTCCCGATTCCATCATCGTTGAGCCTACCAGTGGCAACCAAGGCATTGGACTCGCGCTCGTCTGCGCGGTGAAGGGCTACAAAGCGGTGCTGATCATGCCCGATTCGGTCTCGCACGAACGCCATGAGCTCGTCAGGCAATACGGCGCAGAAGTCATCATGGTGCACGACGAAGGCGATATCGGCGAATGCATTGCACGCTGCATCGCGCTCGCTAACGAAATGGCCGAAAACGACCCGCAGGTCTACATCCCTCAGCAGTTCGAGAACGCCGACAATCTCGTTGCGCACGAAACAGGTACGGCGCAAGAGATCTTGCGCGATATCGATACGCCGATCGATGGATTCTGCGCGGGGTTCGGCACGGGCGGAACCATCTCAGGAGTTGGACGCGTTTTACGTGAGGCCTATCCCGATCTTCAGATCTGGGTCGCCGAACCAGAGCATGCTGCTATTCTTTCAGGCGGCGAAATAGGCTCCCACCTGCAACAAGGCATCGGCGATGGGCTCATTCCTGCTATCTTCGACGAAGGCATCTACGACCATATTTGCCTTATCTCCGATGAAGAGGCTCTCGAAACGAGCCGTGAGCTTGCGCGCAAAGAGGGTATTTTGTGCGGCATCTCCTCCGGCACCAATGTTGCTATCGCACGCCGCCTTGCAACGCACCTCGGCCCTGGTAAGACCGTCGTGACCATCCTCCCCGATACCGGCGAGCGCTACTTCTCCACCCCACTCTTTTCCTAAGGTGACAAACTACCCAGTCGTTCGACATCTTTTGTGGCTCGATCAGCGCCGAGCGCGAGACACGAGGTGACCCGTTTCCCTGTTCGCGAATCTGCTTTTGCAGATTCGCTCATGCGTCACTGCTTTTCTCGGGTTTTATTAATAACGAGAATGTCGGAAAAGAGTCACCTCGTCGCCTCACCCTCTCCGCTGATCGAGCCAGGTGTTTCCGGTCGAGCAAGCAGCTGAGCCCATGGGGTACTTAAATTACTCTGAGTCCGC
>UPYK01000024.1 GCA_900538545.1 uncultured Eggerthella sp.
GCAAGCGAACAGCGAAAGCGGGTAATTACAAGTGCCCCTTGGGCGTGCTGCTTGCTCGAAGAGGAGATATCGCAGGTTGGTAGATGTTAGAGTACGCTCACGGGGTCGATGTCGATCGAGACGTTCACAGTCTTGTGAGGCTTGCGGGAGCGGAAGTAATCGATGCAGAAAGCGGAGATGTCTTCGGTGGGCTGCGCTTTGATGAGGATGTGATAGCGGAAGTTCTTCTTGAGGCGCGAAAGCACGCACGGCGTGGGCGGAAAGATCTGTATCCCCTGTGCGCCCCGCTCTTCACCAAGCTTCATAAGATCGAAGAAGAGCTGCTGCGCAACCCCGATCACTTCAGACTCACGCTCTCCCCAGATGAGCACATTCGCCATACGCACGAACGGCGGATAAGAAAGATCGTGGCGCAGTTTCAGCTCCTGCTCGAGGAATCTCTCACGATCATAGCGCGCAGCTGCAGCGATAGCGTCATCCTGCGCACTGTAGGTCTGCACGATCACCTTGCCAGGAAGATCGGCACGACCCGAGCGCCCGGCCACCTGTTCGATCAGATCGAACGTGCGCTCAGAGCTGCGGAAATCGGGAAGGTGGAGCATGGTGTCGGCATTGATAACACCCACGAGCGTAACATCATCGAAGTCGAGCCCTTTCGCGATCATCTGCGTACCTAAGAGCACTGCAGCATCCGCCTTCGCGAACTGTTCGAGCAAGCGCTGATGGTCGCCCTTGTGCGCCGTGGTATCCGCATCCATGCGAACGACCTCGCAGGCACGCTCCCCCAAGAAAACGCGCAACTCCGCTTCAACGCGTTGCGTTCCCGCACCGAAGCGCTTCAGGTAAGGCGAGCCACAATCGGGGCAGGTAACGGGAGCGGGGATCTCATAACCGCAGTGGTGGCAAACGAGCCGATTGCCCTCTTCGTGATAGGTGAGCGATGTTGAACAGGATTCGCATTCAGGCACGAAGCCGCAGTCGCGGCAGAGCAAGAACTGCGCGAACCCACGCTGGTTGAGCAGCAAGACCGCTTTCTCGCCTTTGTCGAGCGTTTCGTCGAGCGCATCCTGGAGCGCCTTCGAGAACATCTTGCGATTGCCCGCGCCGAACTCGCGCGCCATATCGACCACCTGGATATCGGGCAGTGGCTTGCCATTGGCGCGGCTGGCCATGACCACCTGATGCCACGAATCATCGGTCTTCACTCGATGGAGCGCCTCGATCGAGGGCGTGGCCGAACCCAAGATGAGCGTGGCGCCATTCCTGCGCACGAGCCACTCTGCCACATCGCGCGTCACATAGCGCGGCGCCTGATCCTGCTTATAGCTGCCTTCGTGCTCTTCGTCGATGATGATCATGCCCACGTTCGTAAGCGGAGCGAAGAGCGCGCTGCGCGCACCCACCACCACACGGATCTCGCCTGAATGGATCAGATCCCACTGGTCGAAGCGTTCCCCTTGGCTCATGCGCGAGTGAAGCACCGCCACCGTATCGCCGAAGCGTCCACGAAAACGCGCGACCGTTTGTGGCGTGAGCGAGATCTCGGGCACGAGCACGATCGCATTGCGCCCCGCCTTCAGCTCTTCCTCGATCGCGCAGAGGAACACTTCGGTCTTGCCCGACCCCGTAACGCCATCGAGCACTACCACTTCCCCATTGGCGCGTTGCTGAGCCGCACCGATCACTTCAAGTGCAGCGCTTTGATCAGGCGTCAAGGCAGGACGTTCATGGATGCGCTTGGTGAAGGCCGAGCTGATCTCCGCCGCGCCGCGCACACGCCTGCGTTCTTCAACAGCGATCACACCCTTCTCTTCAAGCGCTTTGATGACCGCTGAGACCGAACCATATTCGGCACTCAAGTCTGCAACTTTCAGGTCGCCCTGCTTGAGCGCTTCAAGGATCGCGATCTGCTTCACAGCAGACTTGCGCGGCGTATACTCATCGGCTGCAGGCAGACGCGATGCCCAGCGTTCATCGACTTGTTGAACCTTCGGGTAGAGCACCTCCCACGCACCTGCCACGCGCTTCATCTTCGGAGTTGCTCCTGGGGGCAGCAGCAAGCGCACGCACGATGAGAGCGGTGCGATATAGCGCTCGGAAAGATAGAAGGCAAGTTCAGCACCAGCTTCATCGAAATAGGATTCGGAGAGCACCGCCTCGATGGACTTCAGGCGCTTCACGTTCTCAGGCCCCTCTTCGCTTACGCCCACCACGTACCCGATCGCTTTCCTGCCACCAAACGGCACGAGAACAGCACAGCCGATCTGCGCGTGTGCGAGATCGGCTGGTAATGCGTAGGTGTAAGCACTATCGAGTGCTTGCGTGGGTATGTCGAGGATCACCGAAGCGTAGGTCATAATGGCGCTAGTATAGCGCAGGCGCGTACGCTTACGAAAGCGACGGACAAGCTGCCTTCAAATCTTCAACCTTGTTCGTATGTTCCCAAGTGAATTCTGGAAGTTCGCGACCGAAGTGGCCGTACGCTGCAGTCTTACGATAGATCGGACGACGCAGGTCGAGCGCATCGATGATAGCTGCCGGGCGCAGATCGAACACCTTCTCGACTGCCGCTTCGATCTCTTCTTGCGGAACATGGTTCGTGCCGAACGTTTCGATCATGATCGAAACGGGGCGCGCGACACCGATAGCATAAGCGATCTGGACCTCGCAGCGATCAGCAAGGCCAGCTGCAACCACGTTCTTAGCGACCCAGCGGGCTGCATACGCGCCAGAACGATCGACCTTCGTGCAGTCCTTGCCCGAGAACGCGCCGCCACCATGACGACCCATGCCGCCATAGGTATCAACGATGATCTTACGGCCAGTAAGACCCGCATCGCCCATAGGACCACCGATCACGAAACGACCGGTCGGGTTGATGAAGATCTCGGCACCTTCATAGGAAAGATCGAGATCAGCGAATACCGGTGCGATGACCTGCTCGATGATGTCTTCGCGCAGCTGCTTAGGATCGATATCCTCAGAGTGCTGGGTAGAAACGACGATCTTGTCGATACCTACCGGCTTATCGTTCTCATAGCGAACGCTCACCTGGGTCTTGCCATCAGGACGCAAGTAAGGCAGGATGCCCTCTTTGCGCACCTTGGTAAGACGCTCGGAAAGGCGATGGGCTGCATAGATGGGAAGCGGCATGAGCTCTGCCGTTTCGTTGCAGGCATAGCCGAACATCATGCCCTGGTCGCCCGCGCCGATCTCGGAATAGCTGTCCTCGGCTTCGCCCTTCTGCGCTTCGAAGGACTGATCGACGCCTTGAGCGATATCGGCAGACTGATCGTGGATCGCATTGAGCACGCCACAGGTGGTGGCATCAAAACCATACTTCGCGCGGTTGTAACCGATGTCTTCGAGCACCTCGCGCACGATGGCTGGCACATCAACATAGGCTTGCGTGCGAATCTCGCCCGTTACGAGCACCATGCCTGTGGTAGCCATGGTCTCGCAGGCGCAACGCACCGCGCTCGGATCGGCGGGTGCGCCAGAAGGAGAGATATAGCCCTGTTCAGCAAGCTCGATCTCCTTAGCAAGGATAGCATCGAGAACTGCGTCCGAGATCTGATCGCAGATCTTGTCGGGGTGCCCTTCCGTTACCGACTCGCTCGTGAAGATGTAAGAGGAATTAGCCATATCAGTATCGTACTTTCTGTTCTCTTATTCGCTTACTTGGATGCTTCGGTCTTTTGCGCGATAGCAGAACGAGGATCGCGCTCGGGATCCCATGCACCACGGATCACGCGACCATCCTTCTTGAACTTCGCGATGTCAGTCTCCGCCATGCCGATATTGTCGCGCTCGCGGTTCTTGACGCGCGGACCTTCCTTATCGGTCCAAAGGCGCTCTGCGACCGGTGCCCATGCCTCAGCAGCAGGCTTCGTCTTCGCACACAGCTCTTCAGCACTTTCCTGCGCGACCAGATCCGTAGAATGAGCGCCTGATTCAGCCACCATGTACTCGAGGCATTCAGGATTCTCGAGCATCGGGCAGGGACGCATATAGTTATCGTTGAAGGGCTGCTCGTGGTAGTACTCCATGAAGATGGGTGAACGCAGGCAATCGAGCAACGTTGAATCGTGGATGTTCGCGTTCGAATAGTGGATGAACACGCACGGCTCGACATCGCCTGCCGCATTGATGTGCAGATAGCGGCGTCCACCAGCGATACAGCCGCCAACATATTCGCCGTCGTGCTGGAAGTCCAGCGTGAAGAGCGGCTTCGTCTGGCGCATCTTGTCGTTGAAAAGATAGAGCTTCTCGCGCTGTTCGGGCGTAGGCATGAGGTCGGTCGGAGAATCCTTACCAACTGGCATATAGGTGAAGATCCACGCGAAGAGCGCTCCCTTGTCGATCAGCCAATCGATGTATTCCTCGCTCGTAACGCTGTCTGAGTTCACTGAGGTGTAGCAGATGGAAACGCCGAAGGGCAGCCCATGCGAGCGAAGCAGATCCATGGCCTCGTCGACCTTCTGGTAGGTACCTTCGCCACGGCGTGAATCCGTAGAAGCCTCATCGCCTTCCGCTGAGATAGCAGGAACGAAATTCTTGACGCGGATCATCTCCTGGCAGAACTCTTCGTCGATGAGCGTTGCGTTCGTGAAGCAGAGGAACGCACAATCGGGATGAGCTTCGCAGAGCTTGATGAGGTCCTTCTTGCGCACCAGCGGCTCACCGCCCGTGTAGATGTAGATATGAACGCCCAGCTCTTTACCTTGCGTGATGATCGAATCGATATCGTCATAGGAGAGATTGAGCGCATTGCCATAATCTGCCGCCCAGCAACCGGTGCAGTGCAAGTTGCAAGCACTGGTCGGGTCGAGCAGGATGGCCCACGGAATGTTGCATTCGTACTTCTTGCGGCTCTTCTCCTGTTGGGTCCAAGCAAGGAGGTTCGCATCGATGACGAAAGTCTTCAGCAGGTCATCGCGCACCTCAGGGTTGATATCGGTCATGATCTTCATGATGAGCTGATACCAGTTGTTCTTCTGCTCGATCGCGTTACGGATCGACTCACGCTGGCTCGGGAAGAGCGATTTTGGCAGAAGCGGCTCGAGCGTATCCATGATCTTATTGATATTATTCTCTGGGTCTGCGAGAAGATAGTTCATCAGTTTCGTGATCGCTGCTTTTTTCATTGCGTCTGTTGCGCCCATAAATGATCCCCCTCAAATTTCGTTATCTATAAGCAGGACTGAGTCATGTCTCGAAAATACAATTCGTTATTATGCCATTTTCTTCGTTTTTTCTAGCGGCGTTTTACGCCACTGGCGTCGTGCTCCCCGCTCAAGCGCGTTTTTTTCAACAGAATGCTGAGAACTGTCGAAATAGGGTTGCGCTACTATTGAAAGCAACTTGGGAACAAATAGTTTTTCTGCAACGAACCGAGCAAAAGTTCTACCGATGAACCTATCGTTCTTCGCCGACCGAAGAAGAAAGGCCGACTCATGATAAGCGACGCGATGCTCACTCAAGAGTATTTCGATACGATGAACTCACTTGATGGCGATCTGGCTGGCAAGCGATCGGCGCGCGCCTATATGGACCAGTCAAGCGCGATCGTCCATCATCGCGTGGTGGGCGCAAGCTTCATTCCCCGTCTCTACAACGACGAAGTCTGGGAGCGCTTTCGCTTCATCTCGGAAACGATCCATACCATCCTGTGCAAGGTGATCGAGCGCTATCGCAGCGACGAATCCTATCGCGCGGTCTTCGATTATGATCCGCGGCTGGTGGAGCTCATCCTGCTCCCCCGCGGCTACGATGCCATCCTCCCCTTCGCACGCGTGGATATATTCCTCAACGAAGACACGCTCGAAAGCGCGTTCTGTGAGCTCAACGGCGATGGTTCTGCGGGGCTCAACGAGGATCGCGAGATCGTTCACAGCATCGAAGGCAGCGAGACCTTCACGCGCTTCGCCGCGCACCACCAACTTGAGTCGTGCGAGCTCTTCAAAAGCTGGGTCGCTGAATTCATCGCGATCTATGAAACCTTCAAGAACAAGGTCGAGCATCCGCGCTTTGCCATCTGCGACTATTTGGATGTGGGTGTGGTCGATGAATTCCGCATCTTCAGCGAATACTTTAAGCAAGCTGGCTATGAATGCGTCATCGCCGACGTGCGCGATCTGTCTTTCGATGGCACCGTGTTGCGCGATGGCAACGGTCAGCAGATCGACGCGATCTGGCGTCGTTGCGTCACGAACGACGTGCTCGAGCACTGGGATGAATCGCAGGAGCTCATCAGCGCGGTGCGTGCGCAAGCCGTAGCGCTCATCGGAGCGTTCTCGGGTCATATCGTGCACGACAAGCAGATCTTCGAAGCGCTCAAGCACCCGCTCACGAAGGCATTTTTGAACGATGAGGAGAATGCCTTCATCGAAGAGCAGATTCCTGCCACCTATTTCCTTACCGATGAAAACTGCGACCTTGCTGCTGTACGCACGAACAAGGACGACTGGATCATCAAACCCACCGATAACTATGGCGCGGCCGATGTGTATGCCGGCAAAGCATGCAGCGAAGAGGAGTGGAACGCGCTCATCGACCGTTTCGCGAACGGGGCAGCTGATGCGCCCTTCCTCGTGCAGCGCTACGTTACGCCCTATCGTACGAAGACGATTCCTCCTGCCGCCGACCTCGAATGGCTCGTTGAACAAGGGCTTGCCACAAGCGTTGAAGAGGTCGAGCGCGAAGGTGTGCTCTACAACAACATCAGCGGACTCTACCTCTACAATGGCACCTTCACAGGGGTATTCTCGCGTCTCGGGCCGCTTCCTGAGATTAGCAAGGAGCACCACGGCATGACCGCCGCCACCATTCGCGTGCGTGATCGAGCTTGAGCTATGGTGCAACGTGCGATCGACATAGTAGCTGCTGCTCTCACGACCGTTCTGTTGGCGTTCGGCCTGTTCGGCTCAGGGCTCGTGGTGTGCATGATGCCGCAGACCACCCAGGTGCTCGGCAATAACTTCTCCGGCTGGAACGAAGCGACCTACCCGCAAGACACCATGAGCGAACTCGCCGAAGCGGTACGTTCCTTCTCGATCGACGATACTGGACGCCCGCAGCTCGAAGCATGCGTGCGAACCGCCCTCGAAGAGCATTTCCCCGACATCGAGCGCACGCTCGCCGCAGGCAACACCGGCCAAAACGCGGCCGGGAACCTCTACGCTGGCGGCATCGGCGCCGGTAACCTGCTCTCGATCTACACCCTACCCGCAAGCGCGGTGGACCACCTGGAAGACTGCATCCCCGTGTTCGCCACCTCGCGCATCATGATCATCTTGAGCCTGGTCTTCGCTGCTGTAGGAATCATCCTGCTCATCGCGCGCAGACGAAGGAAGCTTGCTGGCTGGATCATGTTCGCGACCCCACTTGCCGTGATCGGGATCATCGTTGCGCTTGGCATCTGGGCGTTCGTCGATTTCGATTCGCTGTTCGGTCAACTCCACACGCTCTTCTTCACGGGCGGCAGCTGGATATTCCCTGCCGATTCGCTGCTGATCACGCTCTTCCCCGAAAGCTTCTGGATGGGCATGGGGATCGTTTGGGTTGCGGTGAGCATACTCGCCTGCCTGATCGTCTCGTTCATCGGGCGTTTCGTGAAGCGCTAGGCACGCGCGTTGTAGAATACAGGCACTTCACCTTTTGAAAGCTTGAAAGGATACCGATGACTGCTTCTGAGAAACCCGTACGCGTCCGTTTCGCTCCCTCTCCTACCGGAGAGCTCCACATCGGCGGCGCGCGCACGGCCATTTATAACTGGGCATTCGCACGTGCTAACGATGGCGATTTCATCCTGCGCATCGAGGACACCGACCCCGAGCGCTCCACCGAAGAGAACAAGCAGATCATCTTGCGCGCGATGCGCTGGCTCGGTCTCGACTGGGACGAAGGCCCTGAAGTAGGCGGCGACCATGGCCCTTACCTTCAGACCGAGCGTTTCGACACCTACGCAGATGCGCTCGAGCGCCTGAAAGAACGCAGCATGGTCTACCCGTGCTTCTGCACAAAGGAGCAGCTCGACGAGAAGCGTGCTGCCGCCGAAACGACCGAAGGCGGCTATTCGGGCTACGACCGCACTTGCCGCAGCCTCTCTGCTGAAGAGGCCCAAGCGCGCATCGATGCAGGAGAGCCCCATGTTTGGCGTCTGAAAGTGCCGCTCGATCACGGCCCGATCGAATTCGACGATGCGGTCTATGGCCACATGAGCTTCCCGGCAGACGTGATGGACGACATGATCCTGGTGCGCTCCGATGGCACGCCCACCTATAACTTCGCCGTGGTCTGCGACGATGCGCTCATGAACATCTCGCACGTGATCCGTGGCGACGACCACCTCTCGAACACCCCGCGCCAGATCCTCATCTACGAAGCGCTTGGCTACGACGTTCCGGTGTTCGCCCATCTTCCCATGATCTTGGGCTCGGACGGTCGCAAGCTTTCCAAGCGTCGCAACGCCACCTCGGTCGAGCAGTACAAGGAGATGGGCTATCTGCCCGATACGCTCATCAATTTCCTCGCGCTTTTGGGCTGGTCGCTCGACGGCGAGACGACCATCATCGATCGCGATACGCTCTGCCGCGAGTTCTCGCTCGATCGCGTGACGCGCAAGGATGCGATCCTCGACGAAGAGAAGCTCGACTGGATGAACGGCATCTACATCCAGAACATGGGCGCTGCTGCCTGGGTGGATGAGGTCGCTCCCTTCTTCATCGAAGCAGGTCTTGCAAGCGCTGAAGATATCGAAGCCAACCGCGCCTGGTTCGAGAAGCTCTACCCGCTCGTCGCGGAGCGCTCGAAGCACCTGAACGATGCGATCGAGAAGCTCTCGTTCATCTTCGATGGGCCGAACGTGACGCTCGATGAGAAATCAGTGAAGAAGAACCTGCTCAAAGAAGGCGCACGCGCTGATGAAGTGCTGCGCGAAACGCGCGCGATCCTGGCCGATGAGTCGATCCCGTGGCAGTGCGATCCGCTGCAAGATGCCGTGCGCGAGCTCACCGAGAAGCTCGACTTGAAAGCGAAGTTCGTCTTCCAACCCATCCGTGTTGCCGTTACTGGTTCACAGGTTTCGCCGCCGCTGTTCGAGAGCATCGAACTCATGAAGCGCGAAGACGTGCTCGCACGCATCGACTACACGCTGGCCGAAGTGTTCGGCGCCTAGTCGCGCAGGTTGCCTCACGAGCCTAATGAGCCTTAATGAACCAAACGAAAGGCTGCCATGAGCGAAGACAGGAGCATACCGATCTCGCCTGCTGCTCTTGAAGCATTTGCAGCCGGTGCGGCGTTCATGCCCCAAAGCGCTCCTGGGCCTTCTGCAGATAGCGAAGTGCACTCCGCAAAAGAGGCCCCTGAGGCGCCTGATGCCTGCCAGTCCGAAGCAGCAAAGGCAACCGAACAGAACAACGAAACGCCTGTTGAAGAGGCGACCCACCGCTCTGACAATGCTCTCTGCGAAGCAGCCGAAGAGACTCCTGCTCCACCCGCAGACCCGCGCTTTCCCATCTCGGTCCTGCCAGGATTCTGCACCCGCCTCGCTGGCAGCACATGCGAGCGGTGCACCTTCGTCTGTCCCTACGATGCGATCTTCTTCGACGAACAGGATCGCCCCCTCATTGACGAGGAATTCTGCACCCGCTGCGGACTCTGTTGCGGCATCTGCGATGCCTTCGTTACCGAGCGCATCACGATGAACGACCTGCTCGACAAGGTTCGCCGCCTCTCTGGCGAGGGCGAGCCGGTCTTCTTCACCTGCTACGATCAGATCCCTGAAGACTTCGAAGTGCATCCCAATGTTGTGGTCCTGCCTTGCATTGGCGCGGTCGCGCCCGAATTCTGGCTGGCTGCCCTCGAAGCGAACCCTGAATTGCAGATCTATTGCAACTTCTCGCTCTGCACCGATTGCCCCACCGCAGGTCCCGAGGCGAAGGCACTGCTCACGCATGCAGTGAATCTGGGTGAGCGCTGGAGCCGCATCCATATGGGCAAAGCCGAGCGCCTTCCCGAAAAGACCGATATCTTGAGCCGCTTCTTCGAGGCTACCTCCGATGAATTTCACCGACGCGGTGTTGCCACCTCACTCGTGAACGAGGCCGCCGATATCGCAAGCGGCAAGCATCGCAAGCGCTATAACGATACGCTCGCCAAATTTCACGAGCAAAAAGCCCACCTGCGTGCACAGGGTCACGCGCAAAACGCTCATCACCACCAGCATGTTCCTTCAACGCCCGATCTTGTGGTGCGTAAGCCCTGGCCACGCCTTACGCTCGTGGCAAACACCGTCGAAGAGCATCCCGAGATCGCACCCAACATCCCCCGCTATTTTGCAGCAGTCGATGATGCCCTTTGCGAACGCTGTTACGAGCCGTGCTTCTCGCACTGCCCTGCGGGCGCACGTACCCTGGATGAAGCAGGCGCGATCGTGGTCGATCCCCAGCTCTGCATCGCGTGCGGCAATTGCGCACTCTATTGCCCCACGGGCGCAGCATATCTCTTCGAAACCGATGCTACGATCTTCCTTTCCAAACAAAGCACCAACGAATAACGATCAGCTTCGCTCCTCTCAACTCCATCCATGAGCTAGGTTTATAATCGAACTCAAGGCATCGCCTTCTTCTTGCACCCCTCGATCCCAAAGGAGATACCATGGTCGATGAAACCAATTCATTAGAAGAGATCCGCGCATACTTCGCTCAGGATAAATTCGCAGCTCAAGCGCAGTGCAGCATCATCGAAGCCGCGCCGAATCATGCCATCTGCGAAATGCCCATCACCGAAAACCACCTCAACGCCAACGGCACCGTCATGGGTGGCGCGATGTTCACGCTGGCAGATTTCACCATGGCCATCATCTCGAACATGGACAACAAGCCCACCGTTGCTATCGACTGCACGATCCGCTTCTTCTCCCCCGCCAAAGGCGAGAAGCTCATCGCAACGGGCAGCGCGAACAAGGCAGGTCGAACCGTAGGCTTCTACACCGTCGATATCACCGACGACCTGGGAACCAACGTTGCGCAGTTCGTCTGCACCGCACATCGTAGCTAGACCTTCTTCCTTCCCAAAATAACGCCCCGAACGCAAAACCACCTGCGTGCCGCCCTGCTGCAGGTGGTTCTCTTTTCCATTCGCACGAAAACACGGTCTAAGTGCGCCAAAGGGGCGTAAAATCGGACTGCATCCGCACCTCAGTCTTATACGCATACGCAAGAAAAGAGTCGCATGAACTTCACCGAACGCTGGCATACCTTCTTCAATCGCTCCGCCCCGAACATGATCTTGCGTTTTGCGGTCATGTTCTTCGGTCTTGCACTGGTTGCCGCTTCGGTCGCACTCACTCGCGCTTCAGGACTCGGCACCTCACCCATCTCGTGCATCCCTGCGGTCTTGAGCTTCACCACAGCTTGGACCATCGGCACATGGACCTTTGTAGTGAACGTACTGTTCGTGCTCATCCAGATCATCTTGTTGCGCAGCGATTTCAACCCGATCCAGTTCTTGCAGATCGCTTTCGTGTTCGTCTTCTCAGCGATGATCGATTTCTTCGTCCCGTTTTGCGAGCTCATCCCTATGCCGAACTACGGATTCGAGCTCTTTTACACCATACTGGGCGTATTCATGACGGGCTTTGGCATCTTCCTGCAGGTGAAGGCCTCGCTTATCACGCTCCCTGGAGAAGGGATCGTGCTGGCAGTTTCGAAGGTGACCAAGATCGCGTTCCCGAAATGCAAGGTGGCGTTCGACACGTCCCAAGGCGTTATCGGCGTGATCATCTCGCTCATCGCGATGGGTGGCCTATTCGGTGTGCGCGAAGGCACCATCCTCTCGGCGCTGTTCGTAGGGGTGGTCGTGAATCTCTGCAACAAGCTGCTTCCGAACTTCGAAAAAGCCGTTCCGCTTGCTGGGCACCGGACGCTCACGGCAACCACCCTCGAAGCGCCCTCGAATGCGCCTGCACCTCAAGAGGCACCTGCAGCCGAAGAAGCTATCGAACCCACTCTTGAGATCACCGAGTGACCTCGTATTTCAGCTGTTATACTCGAACCATATCAACCTGCCGAACATCATTTCTCATAGAAAGGTTGTTACCATGAGCCTGAAGATCGTGAAAGCAACGACCACCTTTTGCGTAGGCTGCTTGCTCACATTCGTTCTCTATCTCAGCTTCAGCGTTTTGCCAGCGTATGCAGACAACGAAGCGGATTCCACCACGCCATCAGTTGTCGAGCAGACCGAAGGCACCTGGCAGAAAACTGCTTCAGGCTGGAAATACCTGACCAGCGAAGGTGCTCAAACCGGATTCATCAAGGTGAGCGGCAAGACCTACTACCTTGACCCCAGCACGGGCATCATGAAGACCGGCTGGCTGAAACTTGATAACGATTGGTACTACTTCAACAATTCAGGAGCCATGGCCACTGGCTGGAAAAAAGTAAAGGGCATCTGGTACTACCTCGAGCCTGCAAATGGCAAGATGGCAACAGGAAAGCACACCATCAACGGTGCAACGTATTATCTTGCTGCTTCTGGAGCGATGAAGACGGGCTGGAACAAAGAAGACGGCATCTGGTATCACTATAAGAAATCTGGCGCTATGACCACCGAATGGCTCAAGAGCGGCGGGAAGTGGTACTACCTCGATCCTGCAAATGGCAAGATGGCAACGGGCAAGTACAAAGCAGGCAACTCCTGGTATATCTCGAATAGCTCAGGTGCGATGTACGCGAACAAATGGGTGAAGCTCTCTGAAGGCTGGTACTACCCGAATGTCTCTGGAGCGCTCAAGACCGGTTGGCTCAAGAGCGGCGGGAAATGGTATTGGCTGCAGCCCGAAAAAGATGGCCTCATGATCGCTGATGCACTCACCACCGTCAAGAACGTGCGCTATTCGTTCACCTCAAGCGGCGCGATGCGTGCGAACTGTCAGGTAAAGCTCGAGAACAACGAATACGGCTACGCTGCATCTTCTGGCGCGATAAGCACGATCGGCGCCTATGAAGGCGACAAGGTCATCTTGAAGGATGCGCAGGGAAAAACCCTCACTGGCTGGCAGAAGATCGGTGGCACCTGGTTCTATGCCGATGCTGACGGCGTCATGCAAACAGGATGGGTCAAGACCGGCGGCAAATGGTACTGGCTCGCTTCCAGCGGTGCAATGGCCACGAACACCTGGGTCGACGGCGGCAAATACTATGTGGGAAGCGATGGCGCCTGGGTGCAGGTCAACATCATCAAAGACTTCAGGAGCCAATTCTCACACGGTACGAAAACAGCCAAACATCAGAAGTACATCGTGATCCACGATACTGAAGGCGGCGGAACCCCACAGAACGTCATCGCAGGTTGGGCGAGCAACGGAAGACGCGTTGCAGCGCACTTCGTGATCGGCAAGGATGGCACGATCGTACAATGTGTCCCGCTCGATCAAATCGCACATCATGCTGGTTATGGCAACAAAGGCCACAATGCCAAGTTCGGCGTGCCTGAAGACGGACGAGACGACATGAAAGGCACGACCCCTATTGGATCCTACTGCCCCGACTATGGCATGAACAGCTACTCGATCGGCATCGAACTCATTCATCGGGGAAGTTCAGGCGAGGCGTATCCAAAAGCGCAGCTTGAAGCTCTGAACAAGCTGATCGCCCATATCGATTCGTATTATGGGTTCGAAAGCACGATCATCGATCACAAGACATGGCGTATCGGCAATTCCGATACCTCGAAGGAATTCGCGAAGTACCTGGCGAATTACCGCGATCATCGGACCTATAACTAAGCATCCGCTAAGATCTATTACCCGATCGATCAGCCAAGACGAGCCGCAGGTAAACCCTTGCGGCTCGTTTTTCATCGAGCGCACGACGGCCAGGTCTATGCACCATCCGCATCGTTTGAGCTGAAGAAGGATGCGAGGAATTCCTGCACTGCAGTGAGCGTGGTACCATCTTCGCTCTCTCCCACCACGCGCATCGGCACGATGAGCTTCTTCTTGTCCGCCAAGTAACGCCCTGCTTTCTTGCGGAGTGCAGATGCCTGCTTCTTCGAAATGGTGATAGGCTCTACGATAAGCTTGCCGCCCGTTACCGATATCTGCGCGATGTTGTGTTTGTTCGCGAACGCTTTCAACCGCGCTTTCTGGAATTGATTGACCGTAGCTGGCGGCATTTCGCCATGTTTCTCTATGATCTCGCGCGCTAGCTCATCTACGAATTCGATCGTATCAGCACTGGCCAGCTTGCGATAGAAGAGCACGCGCTCATCAGCATCAGGCACATATTCTTCAGGGATGTACGTGTGATCGGGCACGTTGATCACGATGTCGGAAAGAGCTTCAGGAAGATAGTTGTCGGATATGCTCTCTCCCTCACGCGTAAGATTCACCGCCTGCGAGAGCATCTGCGCATAGAGATCGAAGCCCACCGCCGACATGTTACCGCTCTGCTCTGCGCCAAGGATGCTGCCTGCGCCACGGATCTCAAGATCCTTCATGGCGATACGCATGCCGCTTCCCAGATCGGCATTCTCGTCGATCGCGGTCAGGCGATCGCGCGCTTCTTCGGTAAGGGGAACGTTATCGGGGAACAGGAAGTAAGCATATGCCTGCGTGGAAGAGCGACCGACACGTCCTTTGAGCTGGTACATCTGCGCGAGACCCAAACGCTGCGCGTCTTCGATTATGAGCGTATTCGTATGCGGGTTGTCGATGCCGCTCTCGATGATGGTAGTTGCTACGAGCACATCGATCTCGCCTGCGGAGAAATCTTCCATCACGATCTCGAGCTCTTCTTTCGACATCTTGCCGTGCGCTACCCCGATGCGCGCTTCACCTGCCGCTTCACGCACGCGCTTCACCGCGTCATCGATCGAGCGCACGCGATTGCTCACGTAGTACACCTGCCCCTTACGGTCGAGTTCGCGCGCGATGGCATCGGCGACCACATCAGGGTCCCACTCGCCCACGTGCACTTCCACGGGGCGGCGATCATCGGGCGGCGTCATGATCAGGCTCATGTCGCGCACGCCGGAAAGCCCCATCTGCATCGTACGCGGAATGGGTGTTGCCGAAAGCGTGAGGATATCGATCGATTCACGCATGTTCTTCAGCTGCTCTTTATGTCCCACGCCGAAGCGCTGTTCCTCGTCGATGATCACAAGCCCTAGGTCTTTCGGATTCACATCGCGCGAGAGCAGGCGATGCGTACCCACGAGCACCTGTACCTCCCCGTTGGCGAAATCTTCAAGGGTCCTTTTTTGCTGCGCAGGCGTACGGAAACGCGAGAGCACTTCGACGCGTACCCCGAAAGGTTCGAAGCGTTCCTTGAATGTGGTGTAGTGCTGCTGAGCCAAGATGGTGGTCGGACAGAGCACCATCACCTGCTTCTTGTCCTGCGTTGCCTTGAACGCCGCACGCAATGCCACCTCGGTCTTGCCGAAACCCACATCGCCGCACACGAGCCGATCCATCGGATGAATCGATTGCATGTCAGTCTTGATGTCCGCAATAGCCGCAAGCTGATCAGGTGTTTCTTGGTAAGGGAACGCTTCTTCCATCTCGCGCTGCCAGGGCGTGTCCTCTTTATATTGATAACCCTTTGTCGCGCTACGGCGCGTATACACGTCCACCAAGTCGAACGCAAGCTGCTTCGTTGCCTTGCGCGCACGTCCTATCGCACGTGACCAGTCCGACGTGTTGAGACGCGTCAGACGCGGGGATGCTCCTTCGGGGCCAACATAGCGCGTTACGCGATCGAACTGCTCGACCGGCACGTAGAGCTTATCGCCTTCAGCGTATTCCAAAAGCAAGTAATCGCGCTCGATCCCACCCACATCACGGCGCACAAGGTCGCGGAAGAATGCCACGCCATGATGTGCATGCACCACATAATCACCGGGCTTGTAGGGAAAGGTGATGTCGGTGATGTCGACGCGCTTCGTGGTGCGCACCGACATGGAACCTTGCGTATCGGCAAGCGACACAAGAGCGAGCTTCGCCGCAGGGAAGATCATACCGAGCGGAATGTTCACATCGACGATATTCACCACGCCACGGCGCAGCTTGCGCGCGCGGTGAGCAGTATCTGAAGATGCGGACGCTTCCTCGTCTTCCTGAGAACGAGTGGGCAAAGATGAAGATGCGCCTTCGCCCTCATCATCGGGAGCTGCTAACACATCGAGCTCTTCTTTGATCGGGATCCCCCGATCGACCAGTTCGAGCTTCATCTCCTGACGTGCGCGGAAATGCGGCACCGAGAACACCACGGTGAAGCCCTGCTGCGTGAGCGAATAGAGCTTGCCGAAGAGCCTATCGGCATCTCCCGCCACATCCACGCGCTTGACCACCAATTCATCATCGAGCTCCACGCCCACCCGCATGATCGATACGTAGGTTGCGCGCTGATTCTTCCCGAAATCGAGCGCTTGTGGGGCGAAGAAGAGCTCGTCTGCCAAAAGCAGCGAGGCGTTCGTCTTCTTCATGAGCTCATCGCGATAGTGAAGCGCATCATCGACCAAACTTCGAGGCTCGACCACCACCGTAAGAGCATCATCCGGAAGGTAATTGCCCACGGTATCAAGCTCTTCGAACACATAGGGCAAGAGCGCCTGCGGCGTGAATATCTCGGTCTGTTCGAGCGCATCGAGCAGGTCGCGATAGAGCGGCGTGGTGCTCGACTGCGGCACCAACCGCGAACGCGCCTGAGCGATACCGCGCGAAGTGATAGGAAATTCGCGCACGGGAAAGATCTCGACCGACGCGCGCGAAGAGATGGTCTGCCCTGTTCCGGGAAGCAAGCTGCGGATCTCTTCCAGTTCGTCGCCGAAGAAATCGAGACGCACCGGATTGACCAGATTGCCCGCGAACACATCGATCGTGCCGCCCTGCGCACTGAAGGTTCCTGGTCCATCGAGCTTGCCGGTGTTCTCATAGCCGAGCTCCACCAGGCGCTCGACCAGACCCTCGTAATCCTCGACACCTGAAATGCCCATCTCATCGAGCTCTTTTCCTGCTTCGAGCACAAGCGGGCGCGCAACCTCGGCACGCGCGGATGCCACCTTGCGCAAGAGCGCTCGAGCGGATGCTACTACCAAGCACGACCTTCCGCTCTGAAGTGCCCAAAGCGCTTCAAGACGACGTGCCGACTGGCGTGCGCGCGCCTGGTACTCCTTCGCGTTCGCAGGAGGATCGAGGATGAACGGATTCTCTTCGCGTTCTCGATAGAGATAGACCTTCTCATCGCCCACGTAGGCACCGAGCATACGCGCGAACGTTTCGGCGGTCTCTTCACCGGGAACCACCACGAGCGTAGGCTGCGGGCGCTCCGCAAAGCGCGCTGCTACCAAGAACGGACGTGCCGAAGAAGCAACACCGATCGTGGCATCGGCGCCGGCATCCAGCTTGCCCCAGAAGTTCTCAAGTGCACCCGAGCGCTCGAGCGTCTGCGAAAGAAGGTCAATCAGCATCTGCGTCCCTTTCTTGTGCCTACGAAGGCAGCTAAACCAAACACGAAAAGCCGCTTTTCGCGGCAACAGTGAAGATAAGTCTACCAATTCGCCCGTCCGTTCGCTTGCCAGCGCACCGCTCTTCACGCACTCACCACAGGCGCGCTACCATCGTGTAACCCTGCTACAATACGAGAACAGAAATACAAGCGAAGGGACAGCTATGGCACGAGAGAAGAAAGCGGATAAACTTGCTCGCGCGCTCGAAGTCGAGCGCCGCATGGGCGAACACTATCCCGAACCCGAATGCGCGCTTCATTACCGAACACCCTTCGAACTCACGATCGCTGTCGCTCTTTCCGCACAAACCACCGATGTGAACGTGAATAAGGTAACCCCTACCCTGTTCGCCCGTTTCGGAACACCCGAGGCCATGGCACAAGCGAATGTGGAAGAGGTTGCCGATATCATCCATTCGCTCGGATTCTTCCGCAATAAGGCGAAGAATTGCGTTGCATGCGCTCAGATGATCATGAGCGATTTCGGTGGCGAGGTACCCCGTGACATGAAAAGCCTTCAAAAGCTTCCTGGGGTGGGCAGGAAGACGGCGAACATCGTACTGAACGAAGGGTTCGGCATCGTCGAAGGCATCGCAGTCGATACACACGTGTTCCGCATTGCGCACCGCTTGAAGTTCTCCAATGCCGACACTCCCTTACAAACCGAACAAGATCTGCTCAAGCTCTACCCCCGCGAGTGCTGGGGGCCGATCAATCATCAATGGGTGTTGTTCGGACGCGAAACCTGCATCGCGCGCAAACCAAAATGCGCCGAATGCTTCTTGAACGATCTCTGCCCCTCCGCCTTCAAACAAGGCTAATGACAAACTACCCGGTCGTTCGACACCTTTTTCCATCTATCCCACGCAAGCAGC
>UPYK01000025.1 GCA_900538545.1 uncultured Eggerthella sp.
AAGTATTAGCAGAAGGTGCAATGATCGTCTGAACTTGCCCCGGGTGGTTTGTCACTTTAATCTTGGACGCGGATGACGGAAGGATAGCCGCCGATGACTGCATTGGGGAGCGCGAGAATCTCGTCGATGACCTTGGCAACGCTGTCTTCGTGAGCCGTATGCGTGACGAACACGAGGTTGACCGCATCGCGCGCTTTCGTACCACGCTGCTGAACCGACTGGAGCGAGACATCGTACTTCGCGAAGATGTCTGCACATGCTGCCAAAACGCCTGCACGGTCTTCCACGAGGAAGCGCAGGTAGTACTTCGTTTGCAGCTCTTCAACGGAGATGACCGGGATGTTATCCGTGCACGTGCAGCCAACGATCGGCTTCACGCCCAGCTGCAGATGGCGCGCCACTTCGAGCACATCGCCCATGACCGCGCTCGCCGCAGGACCAGCGCCCGCGCCTTCACCGAAGAACATGGTCTCGCCTACGGCATCGCCGATCACGTAGATCGCGTTGTAAACGCCATTGACCTTCGCAAGCTGATGATCGAGCGGAATCATAGTGGGATGAACACGCACGTCGATGCCGTGATCGGTGCGATGAGCATGCGCAACGAGCTTCACGGCATAGCCCATGGTGTCCGCCATGGCCAGGTCAACCGGCGAAATGCGGCGGATGCCTTCTGTATAGACGTCGTCCATGACCACGCGCGAATTGAACGCGATTGAAGCCAGGATGGCGATCTTCGCTGCCGCATCATGGCCATCAACATCGGCCGTGGGATCGGCTTCTGCAAAGCCTTTGGTCTGGGCTTCAGCGAGTGCTTCATCGTAGCTCATGCCGTCTTCGCCCATGCGGGTGAGCATGTAGTTCGTCGTGCCGTTCACGATGCCCATGACCGCAGAGATCTCGTTGGCGATCAGCGAGTGCTTCAGCGGACCGATGATAGGGATGCCGCCGCCAACGCTTGCCTCAAAAGCCAGCTCAACGCCCTTTTCTTCCGCGAGTGCCATGATCTCTTCGCCTGAAGTTGCCATGACCGCCTTGTTCGCGGTAACCACGTTCTTGCCTGCATTGAGCGCGTCAAGGATGACCTGCTTGGCAATGCCCGTACCACCGATGAGCTCGATGACGATATCGATCTCAGGATCGTTGATGATGTCGTTAAAGTCTTCCGTGAAGAGGTCGGCCACGCCGTGCGCTTCAGCTTGTTCAGGTTCACGCGAACAAACGCGCACGAGCTCGATATCGATGCCGTAATGACGCAGGAAATCTTCCTTGTGGTTGTGCAGAATATCGATGCAGCCACCACCAACGGTACCGGTTCCAACCAAGCCGACTTTAACTGCCATGTGATCCACTCCATTCAAAATCGTGTATCCCGTGATTATACCTACTAGAAGACACATCGAGCGGCCAGATCGCGGGCCGCTCGATAAGATAGCGTTTTCGATTGTCTTGCGGCGCTTTGGCGCTTAATCCACGTCGCACGCCATGAGGTCGGCATAGGTCTCGCGGCGCGTGACGAGCTTGGCTTGCCCATCCTTCACGAACACGATGCCTGGGCGCGGCTGGCCATTGTAGTTGCTCGCCATGGAATGGCAATAGGCACCGGTGCCGAACACGCAGATGACGTCGTCCAGATCGGGATGCTGCAGCGGGCGATCGAGCACGACCGCATCGCCGCTTTCGCAGTGCTTGCCGCAGATGGTCACGATCTCTGTGCGCGGTTGGTCGGCCTTGTTAGCAACCACTGGTTCGTAGTCTGCGTGATAGAGCGCCGTGCGGATATTGTCGGACATGCCGCCGTCGATGGCCACGTACTTGCGGATGCCGGGAAGCGTCTTCAGAATGCCCACCGTGTAGAGCGTAACGCCTGGCACAGCCACCATCGAACGACCCGGCTCGCAGAGCAGGCGTGGCTCGGCGAAGGAGAACTCGGCGCAATACTTCTTCATGGCCGTGGTGACCACTTCAGCGAATTCATCGATCGACGAGGGGTTCTCTTCGGTGGTGTAGGCGATGCCCAGACCGCCGCCCACATCGATCTCGCCCACTTCGATGCCGTAGTGGCCCTTAACGCGCGCCGCAAATTCGACGATGACCTTGATGGCTTCGTCGAACGAATGCAGTGCGAAGATCTGCGAGCCAATGTGCATATGGAAGCCCACAAGATTCACGTTCGGAAGCTCAAGGATGTCGGCTACGCAGTTGAACGCGAAATCTTCGCGCATGGTGAAGCCGAACTTCGAGTCTTCGCAACCCGTGCGGATATATTCGTGCGTGTCGGCCTCGACACCTGGCGTGATGCGCATGTAGATATCCTGCGTCTTGCCTAGCTCGCCTGCGATCTCGGAGACACGACGTGCTTCGATGCGCGAATCGACCACGATGCGCCCTACGCCTGCCGCAATGGCTTCGCGCAGCTCTTGGGAAGTCTTGTTGTTGCCATGCACGAACACGCGCTCCATCGGGAAATCGACAGCTTGCGCCAGCGCCAACTCGCCGCCGCCCGACACATCGAGGCAGAGGCCGTGCGCATTCACGAGGCGACAGACCGCCTTGTTCAAGAACGCCTTCGAAGCATAGATGACATCGGAATTGGGATAGCGCGAAGCGAACGCATCGCGATAGGTTTCCATGCGATTCTCAAGGTCTGCCTGGTCGTACACGTAGAGCGCCGTGCCGAATTCTTCGGCAACTTTCACCATATCCACGCCACCGATATGAAGATGGCCATCAATGACCTCGGCGGTCATCGGCAGGCATTCGCCCAATTCCATAGTGGTGAGATTATCAGGTTCGACATCATGCTTTGGTGCTGGAAGCGACATGGGAGCCCTTTCTTTCGTGCCTCGCTCGATATGCTAGTTATATGAGGTTAACTTATCCGTATCTACCCCATAGTAATAGGTAGGACTACGAAAATAAAGCGAAGAAACGCGATAGTAACGATTCGTCGGTTTCTTGCACTTCTTCAGGCTCGGGCTCAGGCAGTGCGATCGCTTCAGTAGTCATGACGAACTGAACGAGGTTCACGTTGGTATTGCGCGCATCCGCGAAGCTCTTCGGAGTGAAATCGCTCTTGTCGTACTCGGCCATCATGGCATCGATCTCAGCTTGGACCTTGTCGGGGATGGTCGCGCTTTCCTCATGGAGCGTAGCCGTTCCTTCAGCTAGCGCCGAGACTCCATCGCTCAGCTTGCCAGCTCCCTGTGCAAGACTTCCACTCGAACCCGCAAGTTCGCTCACACCCGCATCGAGCGCGGCAGAACCGCTCGTAAGCTCATCGCCCTGCTGGGCAAGCTCGCTAAGGCCACCTGAAAGCTTGGTGAGCGAACTGTCGAGCGGCGCATAGCCATCTGCAAGCCCTTCAACTCCCGCGGCATAGTCTTTCAGCTGGCTGAACTGTCCAGACATGCCTGAAAGCTGGGCAACGATCGCATCCTTTTCAGCTTGCGACATCGTGGGGCTTGTTTGGATAGCGTTCACCAACTGCTGCATCTGCGTTTGTGTCTGGTCGAGGGAACGCACTATAGCAGCGCTCGCTTGGCTCAGCCCCTCGAGCTGTTCGGCGAAGGTCTTCGACCCTGCAGCCGCCTGTGCAAGGCCATCGCTTACCTGCGCGACGCCTGCCACATAGACAGCCACCCCTGCAGAGAGCTCTTGAGCGCCCCCTTGCAACTGAGCCGTTCCGCTCTCGAGCTTACGAGTTCCCGCTGCGAGCGCAGTTGTGCCCTCTTCAAGATCTTCCGCACCAGTATCGAGCTTGCCCGTTCCCTTGATGAGCTCATCGAATTGTGCGATGAGCGCGCTCGAATCGGGTGCTTCGATGGCCATCGAGAACGGGATGGCGGCGATGCTCACCCCCTCCATCTCGAAGTCTTCGACATGGGCCGTGAGCACATAGGAGCCTGTCTTGCCCGGCATACCGCTGAACGTGACTGCGGTGTTAGAACCATTGAGCGCAATGGAGCCCTCGTCCGTGGCAATGTTCGAGACGTGGTCCATCGGAAGCGTGCAGGTGATCTGCAACAGATAATTGGCGAAGTAGAGCGGATCGATCGCTTGATTCTGAGTGGTCTCGATGGTTATCTTCAGCTCACCCGACTTGCCGGCAACTTCTTCGGGTGAGCACACCTTACCATCGAGCTCGTAGGTGATGCTCACGTTCCAAGGCAGATCGGTCGAGGTGAGATTGCCCTGGTAGGCGAACGACTCACTCTCCACGGTGCACAGCACGCTATCAGACTCGCGCGCGATGTTCGTGCCATCGGTCAGGTTCACCACTTCGCTGTAGGTGCCGAAGTCCTTCACCATGACGGGCTCTTCGGAGAACAGTTCGTTCACCACGTAGAGGCTCTTCACCACACCTGTAGCCGTCATGCTCGCATACACAACCTCTTGCTTTTCGCACGTACCCTCGAGCAGGGTTGAAGGCGGCGCAGCGAGCGTAGTGTTGGTCGCGCTCTCTGCCTCGGCCGCATTGGTCTGCTGTTCTTCTGCGGCATATCCGAGATTCGCAGGAGCGATCTCGGTGATGGCGGTCGCGATGATCAATAGCACGCAAAGCACCATTGCTAATGCGGTTCTTCGTAGCGTCATGGCTCTCACCTGCCCGCTTTCTCTTCGAGTGGCTGTTTGTAAGGCTGTTTATAGAACTGCGTTCCAAGCGTTGTCTTTTCGATAACGCGATCGAAGATCATGAAGAGCATCGGCAGGAGCAAGAACGTGTTGAGCGCCGCGATGAAGGCGCCGCGCCCGATGAGCGTTCCGAGGCTCGCGATGACCCCGTTGCTCGAAATAAGACCGATGAACACACCGCACAGCGTGAGGATGGTCGCTGAGGTAAGGATCGTGATCGCACTGCGCGAGATCGCTTCGGTGATGGCCTGGCGCTTCGGTTGCACACGGCGTTTGTCGAGGTAAGAACGCGTGAGGATGATCGTGTAATCGACCGTTGCTCCCAGCATGATCGCGCTGATGATGAGGTAGCCGATGTACTGGATCGTCTCGCCCGCAAAATAGGGAATGGCCAGGTTGATCCAGATCGAGCTCTCGATCGTGAGCAACAAGATGAGCGGGATCGACAGGCTGCGGAACATGAGCAAGAGCACGAGTCCGATAGCTATGATCGAAGCGAACAGCACGCGCGCAGAATCGTCGTTCACGATGAGCGACATATCGTAGCTCGTTACCGTGGAGCCAACGAGCTTCGCTTCGTCAGGATAGTAGAGCTGGCATAGATCGCGAATACGCTGCACGAGTTCGAACGCTTCGGGGCTTTCGCCGCGCAAGTCGGTCGCGATGATGATGCGCGAATAACCGCCCGAAATGAGCGATTCAAGGCTTGCAGGAGGCACCATGTCGGTAGGGATGCGTTCCGAGACCGTGGTCACGTACGACGTGATCGAGCTTACGTGCGGCAGCGTATCGAGCGCAGCGACCAGCTCCTTCTCTTTGCCCCACTGGCCTTCAGGCACGAGTACCGCGCACTGACCAGAGGCATTGAAGGTCTCTTCGATGAGCTCGGTATCCTCGTAGAGCTGGCTGCCTGGTTCCACGAACCCGCTCGCACCATACACATATTCAGTGTTGCGCGATCCCAAGAACGCCGGCACTACGATGAGCGCGGCGATAAGGGTGAACGGGATGCTCAAGCGCATGCACCACTTCGCGAACTTGTCGAACGAGGGCAAGAACTTGCGATGCGCCGTTCGCTGCAGCAGCTTTTCAGAAAGCAGGACCATAACGGGCAAGATGAACAGCACCGAAAGAAAGCTGAACACGATGCCTTTCGCCAGTACCACGCCCATATCCGCGCCGATGAGAAACGCCATCGCGCAGAGGGAGAGGAATCCGAAGAACGTGGTCGCAGCCGACGAAGCGATGACACCCGAAGCCTTGTGCATGCCCGCGAGCGCGGCATCGTAGGACGAGTGGCCCTCTTGCTTGAAGTGGCGGTATTCGTGCAGCATGACGATGCCGTAGTCCATGGAGACCGCGAGTTGCAAAATAGCCGCGCACATTTGCGTGATGAACGAGATCTCGCCGAAGATGATATTGGTACCGAGGTTGTACACGATCGAGATGCCGATGACCGAAAGGAAGAGCACCGGTTCGAACCAGGCTTCGCTCGTGAGGAGCAGAAGCCCCAAGATCACGATGACCGCCATGACCAAGATGAGCTGAATCTCAAAGTCCGACGAACCTTGCGCGACCGCCGTATTCACTTCGTCGCCTGAAAGCGCGACCGCGCTCGCCCCTCCTGCTTGAGCCGCTTCCTTGATCGCATCGAGGGCCGCGACCGACTTCGTTGAGTCGAGTGCGACCTGATAGAGATAGCCCTCATCGCTCTTCCATGCTTTCACGACATCGGCATCGTAGGTTTCGAGCGGCCTGCGGATATCCACCACGTCGCCGAGCCAAATGAGGTCATCCACGCCGTCGATCGCCGCGAATTCAGCGGCAAGCGCATCGGCCTGCATGAGGTCGATCCCTTGGGCGTAGATGTAGCTGTTGGGCAAGTTCGCGCCGAAAGCGTCTTCGAGCGTTTGGAGCGAACCGGTAGAAGGAGAATCTTCGGGCAAGTAGTCCGAGAACTGGTAGTTGATCTTCACCAGCGGGATGCACAGCGCGCAGGCAACGCACAACAAAAGCGCCGCCGCCAATACCCCTTTAGGGTGATCGAGGGTCGCACGGAAGAGCTTGTCGATCATATGACGCATAACCCTCCCCTTTGTGCGCTATCGATTGGATGATTCGTTAAATCTTCTACGTTCCGCGATTCTTGGGCGCTTTATTCCCCCGCGCGCTCATGGAAACGTATAGAACGTAGTATAAACAATCAGATGGAGTTAACGATTCATGAAGGGGATTCTCCATGCTAAAAATCACCGTTATCGCAGTCGGCAAATTGAAAGAGCGCTTCTGGCGCGATGCGTGCGCTGAATATAGCAAGCGGCTTGGTAGCTACTGCAACCTTACCGTGCGAGAGATCCCTGATTCGAATCGTGAGCAAGAAAGCACACTCGTTTTGGAAGCGCTGCCCGAAAATGCGACCATCATCGTGCTCGATATCCAAGGGAAAGAAACCTCGAGCGAAGCGCTCGCAAGCCGGATCGAGCGCTACACCGTTGAAGGAGTGTCGCATCTGGTGTTCGTGATCGGAGGATCAGATGGTCTTACGAATGCGGTGAAAGAACGCGCTTCTTTGCGCATGAGTTTCGGGCCGATCACGCTTCCGCACAACTTGGCGCGGGTGGTTCTGCTCGAACAGGTCTATCGCGCCTTCAAGATCATCAAGCGCGAGCCCTACCACAAATAACTATTTCCAGTCGGCGCCAATCACCACGAGGAAGTCGGTCGTGAAGGAATAGGTTCCGCCTGTGTTCTTCTTGAGCTGACCCACCCCGAGCGCATCAGCGATCGCCTGTGCTTGTGCTTTGTCAGAGTCGTCGTTGTAGATGATGAGCGTATTCTTGTACTTAGAATCGTCCGCATTGCCCGTATCAGTTATGGCACCCTTGTCCGAAAGCTTTCCTGCTGCTTCTGCCGCAACGCCATTTATGCCTGCGCCATTACGAACCGCGATCTTGACACCCGAAAGGCTGGAGTTGGAAGCGCTGGATCCACTCGTTGCGGAAGCGTTCTTGCCGCCGTCACCAACAACCGCAAGCGTAACGCCGGTATTAGGATCAACCAGGTCTTCTTCGGTTGGAGGCAATCCCGCATCAACGCGCTTCATCATCTCGCGCCATGGCTCTTCATCAAGGATCGCCCACCAAATGTCATTCTCATACAGTGGCGTGGTGGGCTCCATAGCCGAATAGATATCTTCTTCAACGTTGATATCTTTGAAGGTGTTCGCGAAACCAAGGATGCTCGAGACCGAGAAGTCGGTGGTGATGTAATCGGCAAGCGTGTTGACCGTGTTGGTCATGGTTGCCACATCGGAAGACATGATCTTCTTCAAAATAGCCGAGATGACCATGCGCTGGTTCGCCGCACGCATAAGATCGCCATCGCCGTACTGATCGTAGGCATGGCGCGAACGGCAGAGCACGAGCGCTTGCGAACCATTGAGCGTTTGAGGACCAGCTTCGAGCGGCTCGCCAGCAAGGGGATCGTTGATGGCCATAGGCACATCGACCTCAACGCCACCGAGCGCGTTGACCACGTCTTCAAAGCCATTGAAGTCGATCTCTGCGTAATGGTGGATCGGCACACCCGCCAGCTCAGAAACGGTCTTGACCGCGAGCGAAGGGCCGCCGAACGCATACGCTGCGTTGATCTTCTGTTTGCCGTAGCCTGGTAGTTCGACCATCGTATCGCGATAGATCGAAACCATGGTTATCTTGGTGTTGCGCGGATCGACGCGGGTAAGGATCATGGAGTCGGTACGATACGCACCGCCGTAAATGTCGCTCTCTTCGCGCTCTTCCGATTTATCAACGCCGATCAAGAGCATGTAGAACGGTTCGCTCGGAGAATCGGACGCAGTGAGCGAGGCGAGCAGATCATCGTCGAGACCGTCTTGCAGATTGCGATCGATATTGGAAATGAAGGCAAACGCAACGCCGACACCCGCAAGTACGACCACCAAGAAGATGGCCGCAACCGTCATGCCGATCTTGCGCTTGTGATGCTTCTTCTGCTTGCGCGAAGCATCGTGATATTGTTCAGCATTACCATGCCGAGAATAGGCGCTCACATCATAGGGCGATGTGAAAGACTCGTTGTATGACGAGCTCTCAGCACTGTGGGCGGCGTGGCGCCCAGACTTTTTTCGCGATTTCATCATGAGTATATAATGCTCAAACTCTATTTGTTACGCAATCGTTTATCGGGTAACAAACAAGAACTCCGCGTATTTAGCGTTTTTTCTCCAAAATTGTGTTGAGCCCATGAATTTTGTAAGGTTTCTCGTACAAAATAGAAGCCTTTTTGTGCCGGTTTCATCGTGGCTACTTGCCTTGATCGACCTCGTCTGCAGAGTCGCTCGGCAGGGTAAAGCGCCATGAGCAACCGCATGTCGGATCCGTGATCTCGGGGTAGCAGCTCAGGCACTCGACCTCGATGCGCGGGTCGATCGTCTGGGCGAACGTGGTGTATTCGTTGATGCCAGCTGGCTTGCACGGATGGAACTCCATGCCCTTGCGCGAGCGGGCCGATTGAACGCGGCATACATCGGTGCGGAAGATGAGCGCGTCGTCTTCCCAGTACATGCTCGTCTCGTTCGCGATCGTGTTGTAGTAGAGCGGAAGCGCCTGCGCAAGACCTTCAAGCCCAGGATATTCAGCAAGGTTGAGGAACTTCTTCAGGCGCCTTGCCTCAGAAATGGGATAGCGTTCCCATACGGCAATATCGATCTCCATGGCGTAATCCATGCCCTCGCGCTCTTCAAGGATCTGGAACCAGGTGCCATCCATGGCGACCAGGTTCTTCGAGGCCATCCTCAAAAGCTCAATGAGCTGCTCCTTGGTCAAGTTCTCGATCGCATTCTTCAAGCTGGGCATTGCTTCGTCCTTTCGATCCGGTAGTGCAATGAGGAGCCACTGCATCAGCATCAGCACGCTCAAACCGTCCGTTCGATGATACCCGCTTGCGCAAGCGCGCTCAAGCAAGACCATCGTGTAGAATGATTCGTACTAAGAGTGAGGAGCGAGCATGAGCTTTCGTAAGACAGGTGCCCGCTTGGCATCGTCGCTTTCCACCTGGGGGCTGAAGACCCTCGCCCATCGTCCGGCAGCGAACATGCCGGGCAAGATCGCGCTTAAGATCGACCCCGATATCATCTCCGAAGAGATGAGCAAGATCGCGGAGGGCTCGATCGTGGTAGTGGGCACGAACGGAAAGACCACCGTAACCAACATGATCGCCGATGTGATCGAAGCAAGCGACAAGACCGTAGCGTGCAATCGCACGGGTGCGAACATGGCTTATGGCGTGGCGGCTACGCTCTTGCAGACCGAGCCGGCGGACTGGGGCGTGTTCGAGTCCGACGAGCTCTGGCTCGCGCGCATCTTGCCGCAGGTGAAAGCCACCTATGTGGTGCTGTTGAACCTCTTCCGCGACCAGCTCGACCGCTGCGGCGAGATCGACCGCGTACAGGATGCCATCATCTCAGGGCTTGAGCATTCACCTGAATCCACGCTCATCTACAACGCCGACGATCCCCTGTGCGCGATCATCGCCGAGAAGGTCGAGAACAAGACGATCGCCTTCGGTGTGAGCGAAGACATGCGCCTCGCGCAGAACACCGTTGCCGATGCACAGATGTGCCAGCGTTGTTCAGGCATGTTCACCTACGATTATCGCCAGTACGGGCAGCTCGGTACTTATCACTGCGAAAACTGCGGCTTTGCGCGCCCCGAGTTGGATGTTCATGCGCATAATGTGACCTTCGATGGCGGCATCACCTACGCGATCACCGATACGATCGATTCCACGCAGGCCACCATGCGCCTCGCGCAGTCTGGTCCCTACATGGTCTACAACACGCTTGCGGTATGGACCTGCGCGCATAAGCTCGGTATCGACAACGAAACCATTCAGGAATGTGTGAGCGCGTTCGATCCACAGAATGGGCGCTTGCAGCACCTTACGATCGAGGGGCGTCCGCTGCTTCTGAACCTTGCGAAGAACCCTACCGGGTTCAATCAGAACTTGAAGATCATTACTGCTGATGAAGGCAAGAAGGTGGTAGCGTTCTTCATCAACGACAATGAAGCGGATGGGCACGATATCTCGTGGATCTGGGACTGCGATTTCGAAGAGCTCGCAAGCCAGCCGGAGCTCGTGGTCTATGCTGGCGGCACGCGCAAGAACGATCTGCAGCTGCGCCTGAAATATGCCGGCATCCAGGCACGACTCATCAACAGTGTGAACGATATGGTCGACACCGCGCTCGACATGCCCGCCGATTGGAACATGTACGCGATCGCGAACTACACGGCGTTGCCCGCGGTGCGCGCCGCGCTGATGGAACGCGCCGATAGCGCTGAGGTCGCGACCGCGCGCGAAGGCAAGCTCAGCGTTACCCCTGCGGTCATGGCGAACACGATCCCGCCCATCCAACAGGAGCCGCTATGCATCGTGCATCTCTTCCCCGACCTGCTCAACCTCTACGGCGATGGGGGCAATCTGAAGGTGCTCATGCAGCGTTGCGCCTGGCGCGGAATCCCTGCTCAGCTCGAACAGATTCACTATGGCGATGAGTTCGATATTTCGGAAGCCGATATCGTGTTCATGGGCGGCGGTCCCGACCGCGAACAGCATCTTGCCTCACAGGAGATCTTGAAGAACAAAGAGCAGCTTGCCACCTACGTCGAAAACGGTGGTGTGTTGCTCGCTATCTGCGGTGGGTATCAAATTTTAGGCAAGAACTGGCTGATGGGCGATGAGATCGTTGAAGGGCTTTCGATCATCGATGCCGAGACCAAGCGCGCGAACAAAGGCTTCGATCGCTTGATCGAGAACATTGCGCTCGTCTCCCCTATCGCCTCGCGCCCTGTGATCGGCTACGAGAATCATGCGGGACGCACGCATCTTGGCGAAGGTCTTGAGCCATTCGGTCAGGTGATCTCAACGACCGGGCACGGCAACAACGACACATCAGGCGCCGATGGCGTACGTTACAAGAATGTGATCGGATCCTACTTGCATGGACCACTCTTAGGAAAGAACCCCGAGGTGGCCGATTGGCTCATCGCAACTGCGCTCTCACGCAAGTTCGACCAGCCAGTGAAGCTCGAAGTGCTCGACGACACCGTCGAACTGAACGCCAACGACTTCATGGCAACTCGCCTCATCAAAAGGTGACAAACTACCCGGGCGAATTCTAGCGATCATTGCACCACGAGTAAGGATGTGGTGCAATGTACC
>UPYK01000026.1 GCA_900538545.1 uncultured Eggerthella sp.
GGCTCTAGGCTACACGGTCTAGAGCGTCCAAGAAAATGTCCGCACTCCCGTTTGTCATCCTGATCGCGCGTTGCCAAAAAGGTGTCGAACGACCGGGTAGTTTGTCACCTGAGCGCACATTGCCCGGCTAGTTGAGAAAAGGAGAGAGCGTGAGATCGATAGCGGAGATACGAGCGTTGCTGAAAGAAGCAACACCTGAAAGCTTCCCTGCGCTCGAGAGCGCACTCGCCTCCGATGAGCGCAAAGGAGTGCAGCAGGCGCTCGCTACCGCGCGCAGGCGCATTGAGCGCGAAGAGCAGGAGCATGCGCGACTGACGCGTCTCTATACGTTCGAACAAGAGCTTGCAGGCGGCAAGGTCGTGGTTGGGCTCGATGAGGTTGGTCGCGGTCCTCTTGCTGGTCCTGTGAGCGTGGGCGCTGTGGTGCTCGATCCGACGGCTGCGTTCATAGGCGGACTCAACGATTCCAAGCAGATCGCGGAAGCAAAGCGTCCTGCTATCGCAGATGAGGTGAAGCGTTCAGCTCGCGCTTTCTCGGTCGTTCATATCCCTCCTGAAGATATCGATGCGTTCGGCATCATGGCTTGCCTCAAGCGCGCCTTCAAAACAGCAGTCGCTAACATCGAAGCCCAAGGTATCGTGCCTGAGGTCATCCTACTCGACGGCAATCCGCTCGGCTTCGACGCGCGCGAGATCAATGTGGTGAAGGGGGATGCGCGTTGTGCCTCCATTGCGGCCGCTTCGGTCATCGCTAAGGTCGAACGCGATGCGCTCATGGTCGAATACGATCAAGTTTACCCAGGATATGACCTCGCTTCATCGAAGGGGTATGGCAGCGCTGCACATCGTCGTGCTATCGCGGAGAAGGGGCTTACCCCTATTCATCGTGCTTCGTATTGCAAGAACTTTACACAGGAGCATTCGCTCTAGAGCGATCAGCTACGGGCCGAGCTCATAAAGGGTCTTTGCTGAACGGGGAGATTCCTCGTTGTTTGAGAAAAACGTGAGCAAAACGTAAATCTGCGCGCGCGAAGACATCAGATTTCTTTCAAATTTCGTTGAGATTCCCTTCCTATCCTTAAGTCAAGGAGGTAGGAATGGAAGAATCACAAGCTTTATGCACGAAACCAAAAGAAGATGAAGCGCCTTGCAAAGAGAACGCTGGTGCCAAAAGAGCCAATGCCACAGAAGAGGCCAAAAGGACCAAAGAGCCCAAAGAGACCAAGGACATAGCTTCATATTCCCCGCATGAACTCGGCAAGAGGGGAGAAGAGGCTGCTGCATGCTTCCTTGAGCGCCGCGAATACGAGATCCTCGATCGCAACTGGAAATGTATCGCTGGCGAGGCGGATATCGTCGCGCTTCAAGACGATACGCTCTGCTTCATCGAGGTGAAAACTCGTAAGGACGCTCAGAAAGGCTTTCCTTCTGAGGCGGTGGACACGCGGAAGCGCTCGCGTTACGAACGCATTGCAGCGTGTTATCTCAAAGATCACGATTATGCCGATGTGCGCGTGCGTTTCGATATTATCGCGATCCTTGTGCTCGGAGAGGATCGTGCTTTCCTGCGCCATCATCTGAACGCCTTTGGGTCGATGTGAGGCAGCGATGTCTCAGCAGTCCTACAAGGTGAAGAGTGCCGTGCTGCGCGGTGTCGAGGCGCTGCCGGTTGAAGTCGAAGTGCTCATCTCAAGCGGCATTCCTTCGTTCTCGATCGTAGGTATGCCCGATACCGCCATCCAGGAATCACGAGAGCGCGTGCGGGCAGCTATCAAATCGGCAGGCTTTCATGTGCCAAGCGATAAGATCGTCGTGAATCTTGCGCCAAGCTCGTTGCGCAAGACCGGATCAGGGTTCGATCTGCCCATCGCGCTCGCGCTCCTTGCGGCAACGGGTCAGATCCCTGTTGCTCATTTGGAAAACGCGCTCGTGGTGGGTGAGCTCTCTCTTGAAGGAAGGGTTCGTTCTACGGCAGGGCTCATCTCGTATCAGCAATGCGCGCGCGAATTGGGCACAACGCTCATAACGGGAGCGACCGACCATGGCGCCCTTCCCGTTTCAGGGGTGGAATGCTTCGCGCTCGAATACCTGCGTCAGATCACGCGCGAAGAACTGCCCGCGCTCTGCTTCACCGAACCAGAACAGCGCGACTATGCGTTCGATTTCGCGGACGTGGTCGGTCATGATGCGGCCAAGCGTGCGTTGCAGGTAGCAGTTTGCGGGAATCACGGCATCATCATGATGGGCTCTCCTGGTGCGGGCAAGACCTTGCTCGCCCAGTGCGTGCCGAGCATCCTGCCTCCACTCTCCGAAGAAGAGAAGATCCAAACCGCCATGATCCACTCCGCGCTCGATGCCGATCTGCGGGGTATTTATGGCGGCTTGCGGCCCTTTCGCATGCCCCATCATAGTGTGACGGCGGCTGGTTTGCTCGGGGGAGGAAACCCCGTGCGTCCTGGCGAAGTATCGCTTGCACACAATGGTGTGCTCTTCGTCGATGAGCTTGCAGAGATGCATAACGATGTGTTGCAGCAGCTTCGGCAACCCCTTGAAGAAGGGATCGTGCACATCACGCGAGCGGAGGGCTCGTATGTATTTCCTGCGCGCTTCATGTTCGTGGCGGCGACGAATCTTTGCCCCTGTGGTTACTACGGCGATGAAGAGCACGAATGCAAATGCAGCCCGTATCAGATCCAGCGCTATCAGAGCAAGATCGGCGGTCCGGTGATGGATCGCATCGATATCAGGATCGATGTTGCTCGTATCGATCTTTCGCATCTGGATAAGGCGCGTCCTGGTAAAAGTTCTGAGCAAATGAGAGACGAGATCGTCCGTGCACGCGCGTTCGCTCACGAGCGCACGCTCCATCGTACGAAGAGCCAAGGGGCGGATGAATGTTTGGGACCCGTAGATTCGCCGCTCCGGATCGGCAAACGCAATAAGCTCTTGGCGCTGTTCCATTCCTGTGCGCTCAGCAGACGTGCGAATGAGTTCCTTGAGCTTGCGATAAATACGAGCGGGCTCAATACGCGTTCGATCATGAAGATTCTTTCGCTCGCGCGCACGATCGCCGATCTTTCTCTTTCGGATTCAGTCGAAGAAGAACACTTGGCCGAGGCCTATGCCTTGCGTTTTCAGATCATAGAAGCGAAACAATGATCAAGAGAGGATGATTCATGAGTGAGTTGCGACCGACGAAACCCCTTGAAGGAGTACGTTTCATTCTTCCTTATGGAGGAGAGGATTACCCTGAACAATTGATGAATATTCCCGATCCGCCGAAGAAGCTCTATGGCATCGGTAACCCGCAAGTGCTCACGTGTGGCCTTTCTGTGATCGGTGCACGTAAAGCAACGCCCTATGGGCGAGATGTGGCGTTCAAGTTCGCGAAGATCGCTTCGGAGCATGGGGTCACGATCATTTCGGGTGGAGCGCTCGGCTGCGATAGCGCAGCTCACCGGGGATGTCTTGAAGGAGGGAGTCCAACGGTGGTCGTGCTTGGCGGAGGGTGCGATTGCATCTATCCTGAGTCAAATCGCGATCTGTTTCAGGAGGTCGTTGATAAAGGCGGTGCCGTCATCTCTGAACACCAATGGCAGTTTCCGCCCATGCCCTACACCTTCCGCGCGCGCAATCGCATCATCGCGGGTCTTTCGCGTGCAACGCTCATCGTAGAAGCAGGGCTTCCTTCAGGAACGTTCTCGACTGCTGATGATGCGCTTTCTTCGAATCGTGAAGTGCTCGTCGTGCCAGGTGCGATCACTTCGCCCACCTCGCGCGGTGCGAACCGGCTTCTGTATCAGGGCGCTACTCCTATTGTCGACGAAGAGACGTTCGAGGATGTCATCTTCAACCTGTATGGATGCTTGAAGGTCCAGGACATGCGCAAGAAGGAGGTGGGTGAAACATCGCTGCTCTTTGCGGCGCTTCAGGCTGAGCAGCTCTCGATCGATGCGCTCATGGAGAAAGATGATATCGGTGCGCCTTTGCGCGAGAAGCGCCTTGCTTGGCTCATGGTCGAGTTGGCGAAGCTCGAACATGAGGGTTTCATAGAAAGATTTCCGAACGGAAGTTATGGCGCCTGTGTTGTGTAGTACCCTGATGGCATGGAAAAACGTGTTGACATCATCGGAGGCGGTCTTGCAGGAAGCGAAGCTGCCTTGCAACTGGCTGCAGATGGTTTTGCGGTGCGCTTGATCGAGATGCGCCCGTTCCGCACCACGGGCGCGCATCATGGCGATAAGTGCGCGGAACTCGTCTGTTCAAATTCGCTCAAATCCACCAAAGAGGCCAGTGCAGCTGGCATGCTCAAGGCAGAACTCAAGCTGCTCGGTTCGCGCTTGCTTGCGTTTGCGCATGAGAGCAGCGTTCCTGCCGGTGGTGCGCTTGCGGTCGATCGCGAGCAGTTCGCTTCGCTGGTCACCGATGCGCTCGTGCAAGCGGGAGTCACGCGTATCGAAGCTGAGGTGGTGGGCATCGACCCTTCCGGCGCGCTCATCATCGAAGATGCGCATCATGAAGAATCGCATGTTCTTGAGGACCCGGCACCGTTCTGCATCATCGCTACGGGCCCTCTTACTTCGCCTGCGCTCGCAGAATCGCTGCGTACGCTTACTGGGGAAGACCATCTTTCCTTCTATGACGCTGCGGCGCCGATCGTCTATGCGGATTCGCTCGACCACGATGTCGTGTTCGGTCAGAGCCGCTACGAAGAAGGCACAGGGGACTACCTCAATGCGCCTTTCAACAAAGAAGAATATGAAGCCTTCGCGCAGGAGCTCATCGATGCGCGTTGCGTTATCAAGAAGGAATTCGAGTTGAGCGATCTGTTCCAGGCTTGTTTGCCGATCGAAGAGATCGCGCGCAAAGGATTCGATGCACCACGGTTTGGACCGTTGAAGCCAGTCGGACTCGTGGATCCGCGCACGCAGAAACGCCCTTGGGCGGTGGTGCAATTGCGTGCAGAGGGTAGAGATAAGCAGTGCTATAACCTCGTTGGCTTCCAGACGAACCTTGCGTTCCCTGAACAAGAGCGCGTGTTCCGCATGATCCCCGGCCTTGAGCAGGCGCAGTTCGCGCGCTATGGCGTGATGCATCGCAATACGTTCATCAATGCACCTGAGCTGCTCAACTGCCATCTTGAACTGCAGAGTGCTGCTTCACGTGCTCTGCCCGTCCGCTTGTATGTTGCAGGGCAGCTGAGCGGGACCGAAGGATATGTCGAAGCCATCGCTTCAGGATTGCTCGCCAGCTTGAGCGTGCGCGGGGCTGCGCGCGGTATCGAGCTCGATCCGCTTCCGCGCGAAAGCGCTTTCGGGGCGCTCATAGATTACGCGACCGATCCGGAGACGAAGGACTACCAGCCTATGCATGTGAACTTCGGCATCCTGCCGCCGTTCGAAGAGCGTATTCGCAATAAGCAGCAGCGCTATGAGGCCTATGCCGAACGGGGGAGCGAAGCCATGAAGTCATACGTTTCTGCGCTTGGTCAGCTGCTCGAGGGAACAAACTAGATCATGTCAGGACATGAAGAGCAGACCGAATGCAGCAAGCAGCTAGAATGCGTCTGCTCAGCGTCGCGCGCCCTGATCGACGAATACCTCGACTACTTGAGAACGCTCAATCATTCCGCGCACACCATGAAAGCCTATGGGAACGATCTGATGAGCTTTGCGCATTGGTGCTCTGAGACGAACGCGCCTTTTGAGGCTCCTTCCCATAAGCAGATCAGGCGGTATTTGGGCACGCTCGATCGAGAAGGGCGTTCGCGCAGAACAGCTAACAGGCATCTCTCTTCGCTCAAAGGGTTCTATCAATGGCTCATGATCGCGTATGGCTATCCTTCAAATCCAGCTGCGGTCCTGCAGGGCGCGAAGCAGGCGCAAACGCTTCCCAAGACGATCTCGCATGAAGATATGCAGCGGCTGCTTTCGGTGTATGCGAGCGAAGAAGAACTTGAGCGCGATAGAGCGGTGGCTCTGCGTAACCAGGCTGTTCTTGAGCTGCTCTATGCGTGCGGTCTGCGTGTGTCTGAAGTCGAAGGGCTCACGCTCGATAGGCTCCATCTCGACCAAGGGTATGTGAGCGTGGTGGGCAAGGGGAACAAGGAGCGCCGTGTCCCAATCTACCACAAAGCTGTTTCGGCGCTTCGCCGCTACCTTGAGGAATCACGTTCTGAGCTAGCTGCGCATTCAGAGCGCGCAACCGATGCCTGTTTCCTTTCAACGCGCGGCAACCCGCTCTCGACCGCCGCGATCCGCACGATCTTCAAGCAGGCGCTTACGCTTGCTGGTCTCGACCCTTCGCTCTCGCCCCATGCGATGCGTCACTCCTTTGCAAGCGATCTGCTCGTGGGTGGGGCGGACCTGCGCAGTGTGCAGGAGATGCTCGGCCATTCCAGCCTTTCGACCACGCAGATCTATACGCATCTTTCTCCCGAGCACTTGAAGCAGGTCCAGCAGCAAGCCCATCCCCGCTCGAAAAGATGACGAACTACCCGGCGTTTGTCCTTGTATCTGCACCAGCGAACCGGGCGAGACACGAGGTTCCCCGCTTCCCTGTTCGCGAATCAGCGCATGCTGATTCGCTCATGCGTCGCTGCTTCGCTCGGGTTTTATAAATAATGAATTTAGTCGGCGAAGAGTCACCTCGCTGCCTCACCCTCTCCACTGGTGCAGGCCTAATCACTCCTCAGGCGTAAGTCCCTTGGGCGCGGTGCTTGCCATAGATGACGAATGACTGGTTAGCTCGCCTCCTTTTGTCCTTGCGTGGTGAAATCATGAGGGAATCATGCTGAAGGTTCGATGCGATTGCCCCATTTCAAAACGCGCGCTATGATGGATTGCCGAAAACCAACCGATGCTCCGCATCCAGCGCGCATGCGCATTCGGCAGCATCGTTCACCACCACAGAAAGCAGTGTAGCTATGGCGCAATCATCCATTGTCATCAAAGGCGCACGTGAGCATAACCTCAAAGATATCGACGTCACGATCCCGCGCGACGAACTTGTCGTCATCACGGGCCTTTCGGGCTCGGGCAAGTCATCGCTTGCCTTCGATACCATCTATGCCGAAGGTCAACGACGCTATGTCGAAAGCCTTTCGAGCTATGCACGCATGTTCCTTGGCCAAATGAGCAAACCCGACCTCGATTCCATCGATGGTCTTTCACCTTCGGTCTCGATCGACCAGAAGACCACGAGCAAGAATCCTCGTTCGACGGTGGGAACCACCACCGAGATCTACGATTACCTGCGTCTGCTCTTCGCGCGCGTGGGCATCCCGCATTGTCCGGAGTGCGGTCGCGAGATCCGCATGCAAACGACCGACCAGGTGACCGACGATATCCTGCGTCTTTCCGAAGACGAGAAGACCAAGTGCATCATCATGGCGCCAGTGGTAACTGGGCGCAAAGGTGAATTCACGAAGCTCTTCAAAGACTTGCTCGCCGAAGGATTCTCGCGCGTGCGCATCGACGGCGAGATCACGAAGCTCGACGAGAACCCGATCGTGCTGAACAAGAAGATCAAGCACTTCATCGACGTGGTGGTCGATCGTGTGGTGCTCAAGCCTTCGGCACAAAGCCGTATCGCGGAAGCGGTCGAGACGGCCACTAGGCTTGCCGACGGTCGCGTGCTCGTGCAGCTGCTCGACAAGAACAACGAGCCGTTGGGGGGCGAACGCACGGTTTCATCCGGTGCGACTGGTGGCCTTGCGGAAGGGGAGTACCTCTTCTCGCTCGCGCTCGGCTGCCCTGAGCACGGACATTCCATGGACGAGCTGCAGCCGCGCGATTTCTCCTTCAATGCTCCCTATGGTGCATGCCCCGATTGCCTGGGCATCGGCAGCAGGGAAGAAGTGGACCCCGACCTGGTCATCCCTGATCCGAGCCTGTCGCTCAACGAAGGGGCCGTGGCACCGTTCAAGTCGGGCAATTACTATCCGCAGGTCATGCGTGCGGTGCTGCTCCACTATGGCGTCGATCCTGATACGCCCTGGCAGGATATCCCGAAGAAGGTGCAGAAGAAACTCTTCTACGGCGCGCCGGGCGAGAAGATCCGCGTCGACTACGTAACGGTCGATGGGCGCGAGACCTACTGGTTCGTCGAATGGGAGGGCATCTCTGCGGCAGTCACGCATCGCTACAAGGAAGCCTCGAGCGATCGCCAGCGCCAGAAATACGAGCGCTACTTCTCGATCATCCCGTGTGCGACGTGCGGTGGCAAGCGCCTCAATCCTTCCATCTTGGCGGTCACGGTGAACGACAAGAACATCCACGAGGTCTGTGAGCTTTCAGCTGCTGATTCGCTGAAGTTCTTCGAAGGCCTGCATTTCAACGAGACGCAAGAGGTGATCGCGGGCCCGATCGTGAAGGAGATCACCGAGCGCTTGCGTTTCTTGGTGAACGTGGGTCTCGATTACCTCACGCTCGAACGTGCGACCGCCACGCTTTCCGGTGGCGAAGCGCAGCGCATTCGTCTCGCGACGCAGATTGGCGCAGGCCTCATGGGCGTGCTCTACATCCTGGACGAGCCCTCCATCGGCCTTCACCAGCGCGATAACGAGCGCCTCATCAAAACGCTCGAGCATCTGCGCGATCTGGGCAACACGGTGCTCGTGGTCGAGCACGACGAGGATACGATCCGCTGTGCCGACTATGTGATCGACATGGGTCCGCGTGCTGGCGAACACGGTGGCGAAGTGGTTGCGTGCGGCACCCCTGAAGAGATCATGGCAAGCGACGAATCGCTCACGGCGCAATACCTGCGCGGCGAAAAGTGCATCCCCATTCCCGCTGAGCGTCGTAATCCAAAGCGCGGCAAGATCAAGATCACGGGTGCGAGCGAGAATAACCTCAAGAATGTGACGGCGGAGATCCCGATCGGCACGCTCACAGTGGTCACAGGTGTTTCGGGCTCGGGCAAGAGCTCGCTCGTTACCGACACGCTCACCCCAGCGCTCGCCAATCGCGTGAATCGCGCGCATCGCAAGGTGGGCAAGTTCAAGAAGCTCGAAGGGGTAGAGCTCATCGACAAGGTGATCAGCATCGATCAAAGCCCGATCGGCCGCACCCCGCGTTCCAACCCGGCAACCTACATCGGCCTTTGGGACGATATCCGTAACCTCTTCGCTTCCACGCAAGAGAGCAAGGCGCGCGGCTACGGACCAGGCCGTTTCTCCTTCAACGTTGCAGGCGGACGCTGCGAAGCGTGCAAGGGCGATGGCCAGAAGAAGATCGAGATGCACTTCCTTCCCGATGTGTACGTGAACTGCGAAGTGTGCGATGGCACGCGCTACAATCGCGAAACGCTGCAGGTGACCTACAAGGGCAAGAACGTCTACGAAGTGCTCGAGATGACCGTGGATGAGGCCCTCGAATTCTTCGGCAAGATTCCATCGCTTCGGCGCAAGCTCGAGACGCTCCACGATGTGGGGCTTGGCTATATCAAGCTCGGTCAGCCGGCAACCACGCTTTCTGGCGGTGAAGCGCAACGCGTGAAACTTGCGAGCGAACTGCAGAAACGCCAGACAGGCAAGACCTTCTACATCCTTGACGAACCGACCACGGGTCTCCATTTCGACGATGTACGGGCGCTCTTGGAAGTGCTCCAGCGCTTGGTCGACCTGGGCAACACAGTGCTCGTGATCGAGCACAACCTCGACGTGATCAAGGCTGCCGACCACCTGATCGACCTCGGGCCCGAAGGCGGCGCGAAGGGCGGAACGGTCGTTGCGAAAGGCACGCCGGAAAAGGTCGCTCAGGTTCCCGAAAGCCATACCGGGCGCTTCTTGAAGCGCGTCCTTGCCGACGATCGCTGCAAGACCGCTTATGCCTAAGCTTTGCGTGCATCGCTGCAAAAGCGTGCGCGCAGGCTTACAATAACGGCTATGAAGAAGCTCTCTCGCGAAAAGATCGCCCTCATCATCTTCGCACTGCTCGTCGTGTGCGGTTTCGGAGCGCTCATGTTCTACATCACGAACATCGGCCATTCGTTCAACGTTACCGCGAGCACGATCGATGATGCGGCAGGCGATTTGGGCGACTACACCGCCATCATCTACGAAGGCACCGCTGAAGAGAAGAAAGCGCTCGGTGAAGCGGGACTTGAACGCATCGCGGAAGATGGCAGCAACAAGACGCTCGAGCTGGGCAAAGACCAACAAGTGGATGATGCTGCCGCAGGCGATGAGGTCGTGGTGTCCGATGTGGTGCCCAAATCCACTGCAGACGGGCAGGGAAGCGCTGAAGAGCCAAAAGAGCCGCTCACGCTCTCGGCCGTGCGCGATTCTTTCTTGCAGAAGAACGCTTCTGTCTATGTGCTCGACCTTTCCGACCCCACGCGCTACATCGATGAGACCATCGTGAAGGCGGGCAAGTACCGTTTCGGCATCCTCACGATCGACGCAGCTTCGGACTTGCCGTACTACATCAACAAGCGTATCGAAACCTATCGCGCTGCCGATGTGGATTTCGTCGTGGCGCTCGTCGATGAGCTTTCGCGGGTGAACGATGTCGAAGGCATCGATATCGTCATCTCGACCCAAGAAGAAGGCCTCAATCCAGTCGGCGTTTCTTCGGACGATGTGTTCTTCAACGACGCAGCGCTCAAAGGCGAAGTGGGCGCGTTGCTCATCTCACCGAGCAAGGTTATTTCCGCTAAGGATATCAGTGAGCTCTAGCACGTGTGCATTTGCTGCATCTTCGTGACGATAAGGGTATCTTTTGTTACTATAACGAATTGTCGTTTATTGCTTTAAACGATGCCGAAAAGACGCGGGTGTGGCGGAATTGGCAGACGCGCCAGATTTAGGTTCTGG
>UPYK01000027.1 GCA_900538545.1 uncultured Eggerthella sp.
GTACCAAAATGAAGCAGGTGTCGAACGACCGGGTAGTTTGTCATCTTTTAATCGAGCGATGCGTTCGCAGATTTTTTCGTTCTCTAAACATTCTCGAAATATTCCGCGCGTAGGCTAAGGATAGATAAGCCCCATGCGCTTCGATAAACGAGAGAGAGGGAGCGAGCATGGCAACCTATCCGTTCTGGAAACTTCATGGCCTCGGCAACGACTTCGTGTTCTTTGACGCTATGGAAGAAGAGCTCGAACTTTCCACCGCCGAGGTTGCGGCGCTCTGCGATCGCCATACCGGCATCGGAGGCGACGGTGTGATCGTAGTGAAGCCTTCTCCGCGCAGTGAATGCGCAGGTTATATGCACTACATCAACGCAGATGGCACGCTCGCTCAGATGTGCGGCAACGGCGTGCGCTGCTTCGCGAAATTCCTTGTTGACCATGGCTACGTGAGCGCGGAAAGCGGCTCGTTCGTAGCCGATACGCTTGCTGGCCCGAAGCCCATCACGTTCACGGTCGACGCCGAGAACAAGCTTGCGACCGCAACGGTCGATATGGATGCCCCGATCCTCGAAGCAGCGCTCATTCCCGTCGCGCCGAACGCTGCAACCTCACCAACCGCGCACGAAGGAACCTGTGCGATCGATGCTGAAGCCATCGTGGTCCAAACGATCGAATCGCCCTGGGGTGCCTTTACCTTCGCTTGCGTGAGCATGGGAAACCCTCATGCCGTGTGCTTCCTCGATGAAGAAGCGTTCGCCGCACTCCCCGCTGAATGTTTCACAGGCGCACCGCGCTCGCTCAAGACCCTCGATCTTGCCCGTGTGGGCTCGTTCTTCGAAGCTCATGAGTTCTTCCCTGAGAAGACCAACGTCGAATTCGCCGTGGTCGAAGATGCGCGCAACATCTCGATGCGCGTATTCGAACGTGGCTGCGGCGAGACTCACGCTTGCGGCACGGGTGCCTGCGCGACCCAAGTTGCCGCGCACCTTTTAGGCATGACAGAACCAGCCGCCGACCTGCATCTGCTTGGCGGCGTGCTTCATATCGCCCTTGAAGGCGGGCACGTGATCATGACCGGCCCAGCTGCGGAAAGCTTCAGCGGCACCGTAGATCCCAAGGAGCTGATCGCATGGTAACCAGCAGAAAGCTTCAAAAGCTCGAACGTCAGTGCGGAACCGTGAACATGATGAATGCACGCAAGAGCGTCAACAACAATCAAAAGCACAAACCCGTGCAAGTTACCCATAAACGTCGCCCCGCCCAATAAGGCGCACCTGCCACCAGCCCACCTCAACAAAAGGAGCCCCATGCAAACTGCCGAATGTCTGAACCACCTTGCCCCCTACCTGTTCGCCCAGATCGATGCCAAGAAAGCAGCCCTCACCGAACAGGGTATCGATGTGATCTCGCTCGGAATCGGCGACCCCGACATGCCCACGCCCGCCCATATCGTGGATGCGATGGCTGAGGCCATCCGCAATCCCGCGAACCACCAGTATCCCGATTACGCCGGTTCGCTCGCTTATCGTCAGGCCTGCGCCGATTACATGAAGCGCAAGTTCGACGTGACGCTCGATCCGAAGACCGAAGTGCTCGCGCTCATCGGCAGCAAGGAAGGCATCGCACACCTGCATACCGCCTTCGTGAACCCAGGCGATTATGTGCTCGCACCTGCCATCGGCTACCCCGTCTATTCTGGTGGGGCCACGCTGCAGAGCGCCAATACCTATTTCATGCCCATGAACAAGGAAAACGGCTTCCTGGCTGACTTCGATCACATCCCAGAAGAGGTGCTCGAGCGCGCGAAGATCATGTTCTTGGGCTATCCGAACAATCCCACGGGCGCCTGCGCAACGCCTGAATACTTCGACAAGGCTATCGCGTTCTGCCGCGAACACGACATCCTGCTCGCGCACGACAACGCCTACTGCGACATCTGCTACGACGGCTACGAAGCCCCCTCCATCCTCCAGCGCCCGCACGCCATGGACTGCTGCATCGAGTTCTTCAGCTTGAGCAAGTCGTACAACATGACCGGCTGGCGCATCGGGTTCGCATGCGGAAACCCTGAGGCCATCGAGGCGCTGGGCACCGTGAAGAACAACCTCGATTCCGGGCAGTTCACCGCCATCCAGGATGCCGCTATCGTGGCGCTCACGGGTCCGCAAGACTGCGTCGAAGAGATGTGCTCGCTCTATCAGAAGCGTCGTGACCTGGTGGTAGATGCACTGCGCGCGATCGGTGTGGAGTGTGAAGCGCCGAAGGCCACCATCTATGTGTGGGCGAAGGTACCCGAAGGCGAAACGTCCGAATCCTTCGCCACGAAACTGCTCGAGGAAGCGCATGTGGTGGTCACGCCCGGTAACGGCTACGGCCCCGAAGGCGAAGGCTACATCCGCATCTCGCTCACCACGCCCGACGATCGCCTGCTCGAAGCGGTCGATCGCATCAAGCAGCTGGTGTAGATCCCGAAAGCCCGTGCAGCTCGTGCGGGCTTTCTTTATGCCTGCGGCCTGCGTGGCTTGCCCCGCGAACAACACGCATGCTTCGCCCGCGCAAGCCGTCGTTCTGATTGCCTCTTCAAACTAGCCCTCGTGAGAAAACAGGAACCCATGATGCCTCAGCTGAAACCGTCTTTTTGCACCGCCTCCGAGTCCAACACCCCTTGCGCACCCTGCCCAGAAAGCCTCGATGATGCGCTTCATGAAGCCTGCGGTGTGTTCGGCATCTGGGCGCCCGATGCGGATGTTGCGCGCCTCACCTTCTTCGGCCTTCAAGCGCTGCAGCACCGCGGCCAAGAATCTGCTGGCATTGCAGTGAGCGATGGTGCGACTCTCACCTGCGAAAAGGGGCTTGGTCTTGCGCGTGAGGTGTTCGACGATGCAACCATCGCAGCACTGCAAGGACAAGCTGCCGTCGGGCACGTGCGCTATTCCACCAGTGGCAAAGACCCGGACATCAGCCTTCAGATGGCTCAACCGCTCGTTGCACTCGATGCTGAAGGTGGATTCGCGCTCGCCCACAACGGCACGCTCACCAATACAGCCGATCTGCTCGAAGCGATGGGCGCTGGGCAAGAGATGAGCGGTCAAAATGGAGCTTGCACCACCAGTGCCGCGGTAAGTGACACCCAGATCGCAACCGATTTCATTGCCCATTTCGCGCGCGAGACCAAAAGCCTTGAGAGCGCACTCGAGCGCTTCATGCATACCGCACAAGGGGCATACTCGATCGTGGTCCTTGCCCCCGATGCCCTCTATGCGCTGCGCGATTTCTCGGGCATCCGCCCCCTTTGTCTGGGCGAACTTCCCAGCAAAGGCGGTTTTGCCATCGCGAGCGAAACCTGCGCGTTCGACCTGGTAGGCGCCACCTACTTGCGCGACATCGCCCCTGGTGAACTGGTGCGCATCGATAGCGCCGGCATCCATTCCAAGAAGATTGCCAACGAACATCCGCACCTCTGTGCGCGCCCGGCTGCATGTCTGTTCGAATACGTGTATTTCGCGCGCCCCGATTCGGTGATCGACAGTGCGAACGTCTACCGAGCCCGCGAAGCCATGGGAAGGCGCCTCTTTCATGAAGCGCCGGTTGAAGCGGACATCGTGATCGGCGTGCCCGACTCCGGCATTCCTGCGGCCATCGGCTACGCGCGAGAGAGCGGCGTGGTGTATTCAGAGGGACTGATCAAGAACCGCTATGTCGATCGCACGTTTATCGAACCCACCCAAGAGTTGCGCGAACAGGGCATTCGTATCAAGCTGAATCCGCTTCATTACGCTGTACGCAATCGCCGCATCATCGTGGTGGACGATTCGATCGTACGTGGTAGCACGTCCAAGCAACTCGTGCAGATGCTGCGCAACGCCGGAGCTGCCGAAGTTCACTTGCGCATCACTTCGCCCGCTATCGTGTGGCCCTGCTTCTTGGGCATCAATACCGACACACAAGGTCAGCTGATCGCGGCAACGCAATCGGTCGAAGAGATCTGCAGCTACATTGGCGCCGATTCGCTCGCCTATCTTTCCCTGGAAGGATTGAAATCGTGCATCTACGCTGAACATCCGCAGTATTGCACGGCCTGCTTCGACGGCAACTACCCCATGCCGAAGCCCAATCCGCTGCACGCCGATGCCTTCCTCCCCGGCTACGAACCCACCTGGAATAACAACTAGTTAGGGGATGATGAAAGCATTTTCGGGAAGCGAGTAGACGACCCCTGCCCCATAGAGCTTGCCGAAGATGTACTTGTTGCTTGCTGCTTCTTCAGAGATATAGATGCGGCCATCGTGATATTCGATACCCTCGCTCATGGGCGGCGCCGAAAGATCTGCTACAAGATTGGTCGAGTCGAAGTAGTAAAGCGGCACCTGCTTCCCGTTCACAGCGAACGTATCGCCTACGGGCTGTGCAGCCGCAGCGTCACTCTCTCCCCCTTGCTGAACAGGCAGTTCAACTACTGGCGTAGCCGCTTGGTTCACCGGATGGTAGGTGAGCAAATGAGAACCCGCAAGGCCATACGAGGTCGAAAGCACGATATCACCATTGGGCAGCTCGCACACACCCTGCACTTTATCAGGCAGTGAATAAACACATGCGGGCGACTGGGCGTAGCCGTAGCGCGCCGACGTATCACCAGGATACACGAAGAGCACGCCTGCATTTTCGCTCCCATCGGGCGTGGTCAGGTGATGCTCTTCAGGTGCAGCATAGTTCGGTTCAAGGTGGAACGTTCCCGTGTAGAGCGCATCGTTCTCGATGTTGATGAAAGCCGGCGTGATCTCAAGATCGACCTTATCGATCGCACGCACACTTTCGCCCTCTCCTGCTTGGGCCAACGCAGCAACATCGAACACCAGATAACCTTCATCGCACGTAAGGAAAGCGAAGTTCTCGGACGTGGTGATACCAGAACCATGTCCCTCGTACGGCGTTCCATCGGGAAGTTCGGCGGTGAACTTCACCGTCTCACCGTTCGCATCGCGACGATACAGCGGCGAGGGACCTTCGCTTGAACTATAGCCACTGAAAAGCCAGCAATCACCCTCATCGTAATAGTCGAGATCTTGGCAGATAAAACCGTTGTTCACACCAGGAATCGCGAATTCTTCCTGCGCCTTGCTGTAAAAAGAACTATACGCGATGCGGATATAGAGATTGAAACCGATCAAGACAGCCACCACTACACATACCAATGCGATGATCACGCCAAGCGCAACCTTCTTCTTTCGTGAGTGCTGGGCAACCATAGCGTTTCTCCTGATTCACTTGATCAAGACCGATCGCGAGGTCTCGTAGTATTCGATGCGTGAATCATAAAGCAAAATGGCCGCATCTTCCCAGGCTGTTGCAGTGTTGTAAGCAAAGCACGCATGCCGTTCACCAAAGATCTTGTGAATCGGAACTTGCGCGCTCAGTGTTACTAATTTATCATCAGTAACATGTTACGAATTCTCTCATTGTAACAACCCAGCTAACGAACCAGACGAAAGGCCCTCGATGAAAGACCAAATGATATCAAAGCTCTGGCTGCGCTTGAGCGTCTGCATCTGCGCGATCGCACTCACCTTCGCAGCTGCCATGCTCACCGGATGCAGCTCGAACGAATCTAACTCGAGTTCGAATGCGGAAACCCAAACCATCACCGATATGCGCGGCCGTAGCGTGGAGATTCCCGCAGATCTCGAGCGCATCGTTGCCGTTGGTTGCGCACTGCGCCCCGTGTGCTACTTGCAAGCTGAGGATATGGTGGTCGGCGTCGAAGCGTCCGAGCAAGAAGACAATGTGAGCTGCGCGTACCGTCACGTGAATCACGATCTGTTCGCCAGCTTGCCCGTTATCGGCGACGGCGGCTCGAGCGGCGTGACCATCAATGAAGAGGCGCTCATGGAGGCCGCTCCCCAGCTCGTTATCTGCGACAGCCTTTCTGCCGATGAGGCCGACAACCTGCAACAGAAGACCGGCATTCCCTTCGTCTGCCTCGACCAACCCGAAACCGTGTTCGATGACAAGTACTACAACAACCTCGAGTTACTCGGCAAAGTGCTTGGCAAAGAAGAGCGCGCCGCCGATGTGGTGAACTACATCAAAGAAGTGGATAACGATCTTGAGCAGCGCAGCGCTGCCTCAGAAAACGCGGACAACAACACCGCCTATGCAGCTGGCATCAACTTCCGCGGCGGGCATGGCTTCGATGGCACCGAAGCGAACTTCCAGCCCTTCATAGCCTGCAATATCGATAACGTTGCCGATGGCCACGGATCGGATGGTGCCTTCACGATCGACCTCGAAACCGTTTCAGCGGCTCAGCCTGACTACATCTTCATGGAATGCGGCAACCTGCCCCTTATCAAGGAGAATTACAGCACCAACCCTGCTTACTATCAGGCGCTGAAGGCGGTACAAGATGGCCATACGTATTCGCTCATCTCCTATCGCTTCTATTCGACCAATGTCGAGCTCGCGCTCGCGAATTGCTACCAAGTTGGCGCGATGGTCTATCCCGACAGCTTCTCGGATGTGAACCCGACCGATAAGCTCGACGAGATCTCTGAGTTCTTCCTCGGCGAAAAACTCTCGAGCGATCTGGCCGCCGAAGGGTATAAGTTCGAGCAGCTCAACATCGCAGAGCTTTAAGCTTCCTTGAACCCTGAAAAAGGTGTCGAACGACTGGGTAGTTTGTCATCTCTGTCGTAGAATAGGCATGGATTCTCTCGATCAAAAGAAAGCACCGACATGAGTTTTTTCGATAGCTTAGAAGAATTGCAAGAGCGCTGGAGTGGCTCTGCGGGCGGCTTTTCCCATGTAGAAGTATGGGACGAAGCCGCGGCAGGATATGCCGAAAAGCCCTTGCCCACCTTTGAAGACGACCCCTTTCTTGCCATGATGCAAGCGGAAGGTGCGCTCACGCCCGATGTGCGCGTGCTCGATATCGGCTGCGGTGCGGGACTCTACAGCATTGCGCTCGCTCCTCACGTTGCCGAAGTGGTCGGCTGCGATTTCTCGGAAAAGATGATCGAGGCCGCACGCAACCGCGCTACCGCAGAAGGCTGCGCGAATGCTCAGTTCATCTGCGGAAACTTTGCCGATCTCACCTTCGATGAACCCTTCGACGTGGTCTTCGCGCATTTCACGCCCGCCATCAATAGCGCCACTGAATTCCAGAAGATGGTTTCGCTCGCCCGCTCGTGGTGCTTCATGGCATGCCCTACGCGTCGCCGAGATTTCGTGCTCGAAGAGGCGCGCCGTCTTGCAAGCGCGGAGCACGGCGACCCTGATCGCGACCGCAACTTCCTATATGGCTTTGCCTATGCGTGGCTGTTGGGAAAGACCCCGACCGTCATGCACTACGATGATGTTTGGCTTGACCAACGCACGCTCGAAGACGCTCAAACAGTCTACGCGAACCACCTGGTTGCGCCCGATCTTTCCGCGGAACAGAAAGCGATCGTTCAAGACTATCTCGCGCAGATCGCTGAAGAAGGAACGGTCTACGAACGCATCGAGACCACGATCGCTATGCTCGGGTTCAGGGTTTAGTCCCTACGCAGGCACGGCAACTGGAACACCATCGACCTCAACGATCTTGAACGGCGTACCATACGTTTGCGTGAGAGCCTCGCCCGTAACGACCGAACGGTCCCCCGCTGCTACCACTTCGCCGTCGCGCACGAGCATGAAATGATCACAGAAACGCAGCGCGAGATTCACATCGTGAAGCACGAGCACCGAAGCGAGCCCAGCTTCATGCGTCACCCGCCGCACCACCTCGAGCACCTCAAGCTGGTTCTTCGGATCGAGCGCGCTGGTAGGCTCATCCAGGATAAGGATGTGCGGCTCCTGCGCCAAGGCACGCGCGATGAACACCTTTTGGCGTTCGCCACCCGATAGTTCGTCGCAAAAACGTTCGCTGAACTGCTCCAATTCAAGATCCACGAGCGCCCGAGAAACAACCTCGCGATCGATCGGCCGCACGGCCCACGAAATATGCGGCTTACGCCCAAGCAGCACCTCATCGTAGACCGAAAGATGCGGAACAGTTTGCTGCTGCGCAACATAGGCGATACGTCGAGCCATCTCCTTGCGCGAGAGCGCGCTCGCATCCTCTCCATCGATGAGCACACGCCCCGCCGTTGGCTTGGTGATACCCGCCAGCAGATCGAGCAACGTCGACTTGCCTGCTCCGTTGTTGCCAAGGATCGCAAGCATCGAGGCCGGATGAACATGGAACGATAGCCCGCTGAACACCGGATGCTCCTGGCGCGGATACACGTAAGCAAGATCGCACGCCTCGAGCGGCGGCTTGATGGAAGTGGTGGTAGCGTGCGAATGCTCAGGGATCGCACCGGGGGCATGCGCTTCGCTTCCCTGGTCGAACGCGATCTCATCGTGGCTGGCTGCCGCATGCTCATGCGCCACATCCCCACCAGGATGCGTGTGGTAGTGGCTGTGCACCGTGCCGTCGGCATGCTCATGCACATGCGCATGCGTTACCGGCATCGAAGCTTCGCTCTCTGTTGCCGAAACCGGAAGTTCAGCGGCTTGCTGCTGCATGCGTTTCTGTTCGTTCGTTTCACTCATGCCTGCCTCCGATATCCGCGATAGAGCAGGTAGAGGAAGAGTGGCGCGCCCAAGAACGACGTGATCGCGCCGATGGGCAAGATGATGGGCGAGATGATCATGCGCGCCACTAGATCGCTCGCAAGCATGATGATCGCACCGAGCACGAGCGATGCCGGCAGCAAGTAGCGATAATCATTGCCGATGAAACGGCGTGCGATGTGCGGCGCAATAAGGCCGATGAAGTTGATCAAACCCACGAAGGAGACCATGGCCGCCGCCATGATCGAAGCGAACAGCACGCCCAAGACGCGCACGCGATCCACGCTCACGCCCAAGCCTCCGGCCACATGGCCGCCGTTTTGCAACGCGTTATAATTCCAGCGATTGAAGATGAAGTAGACCGTACACACGAGCCCCACCACGAACATGAAGCCCATCTGACTCCACGTTGCACGGGAAAGATCGCCGAACTGCCAGAACATGACCTTTGTGAGCTCAACATCGTCGGCGAAGTATTGGATGATGGTCGAAGCGCCCGCGAAAAGAGCAGAGAGCGCCACGCCGACCAAGATGATGCTTTCAGGGCGCAACAGACCCAAACGCGAGAAAGCGAGAACGACCAGGCTCGATATCATAGCACCTGCGAAGGCGAAGAGAGCGGTCATGCCCATGTTCACACTGGCGCTCGAACCGGTGATAGCGGGAACCACCATGAGGATCGCGAACGTGGCGCCGAAGCCTGCTCCCTGCGAAATACCCACCGTGGAAGCTGAGGCGAGCGGGTTTTCGAGCACGCTCTGCAGCACCGCGCCTGCAATAGCAAGCCCCGCGCCCGAGATGATGGCGCACACAACGCGCGGCAGACGGATGCCCTGCACAGCCGCGATATCGCTTGCGCTCCCCTGGCCGAACAGCGCTGCGATGCTGGTGGGGATATCGATGGCCGAAGCGCCACAAGCGAGCTCGATCGCAGCAACCGCCAAAAGCACCACCACCATGGCAAAGATCGCCACCACGTTGCGCCGTTCGATGTGCTTCCGTTCTTGCGTGATAGCGTGCGCAGCAGTATCGCGCGCTTCCGCGAGCGTCTGTGTCGAGCAGGCCTGCATCGAGCGCGCTTGCTGATCGTGAAGCTCAGGATTGTTCGCAGCTTTGCTCACGCGTTTAGAATCCTTCGCGCTCGTAGGCACTATAGCAATCGAGGCAGACTGGCTTGCCATCTTGCAAGCGCAGGCCATATTCAGCGGTGTATTCGCCACACACCGCACAGTGCTCCGAAGCGAAATGACGCGCCGGTTCAGGCAGTGCGATACGTGGCTCCAGAACCTCGAACAACTCGGTATAAGGCGTGTTCAGCAGGTAGTTCTGATACTCATCGCGACTCATCCCCTCGCCCGCTTCAGGCTTCAAGAAGAGCCGAACCGCTTTGGCTGCACTGCTGTTCTCATCACGCACGAAGAAGGTGAACGCCATCTTGCCGCGCAGAAGCGGAATGAGATTCGCCTTGCCATACGTGCAGCCGAGCAAGCATTGGATAGCATCAACACAGCAGGCATCGTTCTCGGTCACGCATACCAGCTCCTCATCGATGGCTGGCAGCTGAGTATCATCAAGTCCCAATTCAGCGATCGCGCCCTCCACGGCCTTGAAACCGATCGCAAGCCCCGGGCAGGTATGCCCATGGAATGCCGCAGCACGATCCCAGTAGTTCAATGAGAGCATGTTATTCTCCTTAAATTCGTAACACCACCTATCCTACCCGATTCGGTGGCTCGCCCGCCGCTATCCTCGGCAGGCGGCAGAAGGTGACAAACTACCCGGTCGTTCGACACCTTTTTTGCTAAGAGGGTCTGCAGATCCTCTCGACAAAGCTCGCATCAGACA
>UPYK01000028.1 GCA_900538545.1 uncultured Eggerthella sp.
TCTTTGCCGACTAAATTCATTTTTAATAAAACCCGAGCAAAGCAGCGACGCACGAGCGTCTCTGCGAAGCAGAGGAGCGAGCAGGGAAGCGGGGAACCTCGTGTCTCGCGCTCGGCGCTGGTCGAGTCATGAAAGGTGTCGAACGACCGGGTAGTTTGTCACCTTTTTAACAAATGTATGTTCTATTAGTGCGCAAGGCTGCGCCTGTTTTATGCTCTGGGTGGTACGTAATTCACGAATGCGGGAGAAGGGGGCGTTGTGAACAAGCGTACGAAGATCATTGGCACGCTCGGCCCAGCCACCGAATCGGAAACCACCATTCATGCCATGATCGTGGCAGGCATGGATCTTGCGCGCCTCAATTTCTCTCACGGAACGCACGAAGAGCATCGCACCCATATCGATAACCTGAAGAAGGTGCGCGAAGAGCTCGACCTTCCCATCGGCATCATCCTCGACACGAAGGGCCCCTGCGTCCGCACCGGCCTCCTTCAAAACGAAGGCCCTGTGAAACTCTACGCTGGCAAGCAGCTCGTTCTTACCGAAGAAGACGTGCCTGGCACTGCCGCGCGCATCCATCAAACCTTCCCTGGTTTGCACGAATACGTCCAGACCGGCTCCACCATCCTGCTTGACGATGGCCTGATCGAACTTGCCGTCGACAAAGTTGACGGCACCGATATCCTCTGCACCGTGCAGAATCCTGGCACGCTCGAGCAACGCAAGCAGCTGAACATTCCCGACATCACCATTCCGCTCCCGATCATCACCGAGCAAGATGAGTGCGACCTGCGCTTCGGCATCGAAATGGGAGTCGATTACATCGCCGCCTCATTCGTGCGCAGCGCCGAAGACGTGCGCGCGATCCGCACCTTCCTCGACGAAAACGGCGGCACGAACATTGATATCATGTCGAAGATCGAGAATGCTCAGGCGGTCGAGAACATCGACGAGATCATCGAAGCTTCGGATGCCATCATGGTCGCTCGTGGCGATCTGGGCGTGGAGGTCGATCCGGCATCGGTGCCTCACCTGCAGAAGAAGATCGTGAAGGCATGCAACCGCGCATTCTGCCCCGTGGTCATCGCGACCCACATGCTCGACTCGATGATCCACCACCCTCACCCCACGCGCGCGGAAGTGGCCGATGTGGCGAACGCCATCTACGACGGAGCCGATGCAGTCATGCTCTCCGGCGAAACCGCCATCGGCACGTATCCGCAGCTCGCGGTACAAACCATGGCGCGCATCGCCGAAGCGAGCGAGCCCTATCTCTTGGCGGAGCATCCTGTTCCGAGTCGCTCCGAAAAGCACGCGCGCGTCTCTCCCATGATCGCATACGCCGCCGCTGCCACTGCAGAGAGCCTTGAAGCGCACGGCATCGTCACACCTACGCTCACCGGACGTACGCCGCGTCTCGTATCAGCCTTCCGCCCGAAGGTCCCCATCTTCGCAGTCACCTCCACCGAAGAAGTAGCCCGCAAGCTCAGCCTCTGTTGGGGCGTGCGCGCGATCTGCGGCAAGAATCAAGGCGACCCTGCGCAGGTGCTCTCCTCGAGCCAACAAGCCGTGCTCGATGCGTACCTCATGAACCCGGGCGATATCGCAGTCTTCACGCTGGGCGACCGCCGTACCTCACCTGAAGCGAGTAACCTTGCCGTTGGTTCATCCCAGCGCATCGTGCACGCCACCAACGTGCTCGAAGTCGTTCAGGTGAAAGGAACACCCTCTGCTGCCGCGCACTGCGATACGAACGAAGAGCCCAGCTCTTGCCAGGAAAGCGGGGTGGCGCGCTAATGGAAGCTCCCTTGAACACGAACTGCTACGCCGCCATCGATATCGGAGCGTCTTCAGGGCGCGTGGTTATCGGCTGGATCGATGAAGCCGGCCACATCCAACTCGCCGAAGTTCACCGCTTCGACAACATCCAAAAACGCATCGACGGTCACGATTGCTGGGACATCGAGATGCTCTTCGACGAAGTGGTGGCAGGGCTTGCCGCTGCACGTGAGGCAGGCTTCGAACCGAAAACGCTCGGCATCGACACCTGGGGCGTGGATTTCGTGCTGCTCGATGCGCAAGAGCAGCTCATCGGCAATGCGGTGGCGTATCGCGACGAACGCACGCAGGGCATCTACCCGCTGGCGGATGCCATCATGAACCCCACGGAGGTCTACCAGCACACGGGCATCCAGCGCCAACCGTTCAACACACTCTACCAGCTGCTCGCCTTGAAGCGCGATAACCCCGAACAGCTCGAAGTGGCCGAGCATTTCCTCATGATCCCCGACTATCTTGCCTTCTTGCTCACCGGCAATATGGCCAACGAATACACGAATGCCTCTACCACCTCGCTCTTGAACGCGCGCGCGAAAGACTGGGACCAGAAGATCCTCGAAACGTTCGGTATCCCTGCGCACATCTTCAAGGACGTGGTCATGGCGGGCACCGAACTCGGCACGGTGAAACCCGAGATCGCGGCCGCCATCGGCTACATGCCCCGCGTGATCGTGCCCGCAACGCACGATACGGGCAGCGCCTATCTGGCCGTGCCCGCGCGCGATGACGACGCGGTCTTCCTCTCGTCGGGCACCTGGAGCTTGCTCGGCATCGAGAACCAAGGACCCATCACTTCAGCCGCCTCTCGCCTCCAGAACTTCACGAATGAAGGCGGCTACCAGGGGCGGTTCCGCTTCTTGAAGAACATCATGGGGCTCTGGATGATCCAATCGATCCGTCGCGAGCTCAATGGTGTTTCCTACGTTGAAGGCAAAGACAAGAGCGGCAGCGAAACGAAACCGCACGAAGCGCATACGCAAGGTGCCAGCGCACCCGCAACCGATATCGCCAACAAGCACTACGAGCTCGAGGTAGAGCCCACGCTCGAAAAGGGCCAGGTAGGTTTTGCCGACCTGATCGAAGTTGCCCGTAGTGCCGAACCGTTCTCCACCACGATCAACGTGAACGACGACCGCCTGCTCGCGCCCGATTCGATGATCGACGAAGTCTGCCGCGCATGCGAGCGCAGCGGGCAAGACGTTCCGCGCACCATTGGCGAGCTCATGCGCTGCGTGTACCTTTCGCTCGCCCAGTGCTATGCGCATTCGATCGCGGATCTGGAAGTGCTCACCGGCCGCACGTTCACCTCGCTCAATGTGGTGGGCGGCGGCAGCCAAGATGGGTATCTCTCCGAACTCACCACGCGTGCATGCGGCATCCCGCTCTATGCTGGCCCCACCGAAGGAACCGCGCTCGGCAATCTGGCGGTGCAGATGATCGCCGATGGCGTCTTCGACAGCGTGGCTGACCTGCGCACGAACATCGCCGAATCCTTCAACGTAGTCGAATACCACGCGAACGAAGAGCAGATCGAGTGAGACGCGAACAGCGAACAACGCGAACGCCGCATGACCAACATAACCAACAAAGGCACCATGCAACCAGCGAACACCTCTCTTATATATAGGTAAGGAAGATCGATACCCAGCGATCAGCACCAGAAAGGATCACCATCATGACCACGATGTTTGAAAGCGCAAAGGAGCAATACGCCAAGCTCGGCATCGACGTTGAAGCCGCGATGGACAAGCTGGCTCAAAAGGCCATCTCGGTTCACTGTTGGCAAGGCGATGATGTGCTCGGCTTCGACCAAGAAGGCGGCCTTTCGGGCGGCATCCAAACCACCGGCAACTACCCTGGCCGCGCGCGCAACTTCGAAGAGCTGAAAGCCGACTTCGAAGAATCGATGAGCATGGTGCCCGGCACGAAGCGCATCGCGCTGCACGCCTCGTATGCCATCTTCACCGACGAACACCCCTGGGTCGATCGCGACCAGATCACGTATGCCAACTTCGAACCTTGGGTCGAGTGGGCCAAAGAGCACGGCTATGGTATCGATTTCAACCCCACCATCTTCGGTCATCCCAAAATGAACAACGAACTTTCGCTCTCTTCCCCCGATCCTGAGACGCGCAGATTCTGGATCGACCACGTGAAGGCGTGCCGTAAGATATCGCAGCAGATCGGCGAAGCGCTCGATGATGAGTTGCTCTGCAATATCTGGATCCCTGATGGCCTGAAGGATGTGCCAGGCGACCGCTATGGACTGCGCGCACGCCTGAAAGACTCGCTCGACCAGATCTTCGAAGAGAAATACGACCGGGTGATCGATGCGTGCGAATCGAAGGTGTTCGGCATCGGGCTCGAATCCATGACCGTTGGCTCGAACGAATTCTATCTCGCCTACGCCGCCACCCATCCTGGCGTTTACAACCTTATCGACTCGGGCCACTTCCACCCCACTGAAAACGTAGCCGATAAGCTCTCCGCGCTGCTGCTCTTCTTCGATAAGATCCCCATGCATGTCACGCGCCCTGTTCGCTGGGACTCCGATCACGTGATTCTCTTCGACGATCCTACGAAAGAGATCGCCGCCGAGATCGTACGTTGCCCTGGCGCCTGGGAAAAGGTGCTCGTGGGCCTCGACTTCTTCGACGCCTCCATCAATCGCATCGGCGCATGGGTGACCGGCTGTCGCGCTATGGAGAAATCCCTGCTCTACGCGCTCTTGCAGCCGAACGATCAGCTCAAGGAGCTGCAGGATGAATATCGCTTCACGGAAAAGATGATGCTCGCCGAAGCTGCGAAATCGATGCCCTTCGGCACCGTATGGGATGAATACTGCACGCGCCAAGGGGTGCCGACCGACCTTGAGTGCTACCCTGAAGTGGCACGTTACGAAGAGCAGATCACCTCAAAGCGCAAGTAGAAAGGAACCGTAATGGGAGTGTTCGACGATATCCAGGCAGGACTAGGCAAGGGCTTCGATGCTGCGATGGATGCGGCCGGCAAAGGGTTCGATGCCGCCGCCAGCGCAACCAACAAAGCGCTTGTTACGCGCGCGCCCTTCATCCAAGCTTTCATCCATCTCTGCGACGACGGCTGGCTGCAAGGCTGGCACGAGCGCAACGGTGGCAACCTCACCTACCGTATGACCGAAGAAGACGTAGCGAAGGTGCGCGGCGGTTTCGACAGCGAGCCGCGCGCATGGGTCGATCTGGGCTTCAGTGAACCGACCCTGGCGAACGCTTACTTCCTCATTACCGGGTCTGGTGCGTATATGCATAATGTCTCCGCTTCGCCGATCGAGAACATCGGCATCGTCGAGATGAACGAAGCGGGCAGCGCCTATCGTGTGGTCTGGGGGCTGGTGAACCGCAAACCCACCTCTGAACTCCCCACGCACATCATGAACCATGCTATCCGCATGAAGGCCACGGACGGCGCTTGCCGCGTGATCTATCACGCACACCCCAACAATATCATCGCCATGACCTTCGTCGAACCGCTCGATGCACGCACGTTCTCGCGCGCGCTCTGGAAGGCCATGACCGAATGCGTGGTCGTGTTCCCCGAAGGCGTGGGCGTGGTGCCCTGGATGGTGCCGGGCGGCAACGAGATCGCGAAGGCCACGTCGGAGCAGATGAAGAGCTATCCTGCGGTCATTTGGGCGCAGCACGGTCTGTTCGTTTCTGGCGCAGATTTCGACGAGACCTTCGGGCTCATGCACTGCATCGAGAAGGCAGCGAACATCTACTTCCGTGCTCGCACGATGAATGGCGGCTCGAACGAGTTCTTGAACACCATCACCGATGAAGGCCTCGCGCAGATCGGCGTGGAGTTCAACGTGAAGATCAACAAGGAATTTCTCGACGTGCAGTAAGCGCGGAGCAAACGTGCAGCAAGTGCGCGGCGCAAGAGGAGGAATGAGGCTATGACAACGCGAAAGACCGCAGATGGATATACGATTCAGGGCTTCAAGATGAAGCTGCTACCTGGGTTTGCCGCTGAATACGAGCGACGCCATGATGAACTGTGGCCAGAGATGGTCGCGATGTTGCACGACTATGGCGCACGCAACTACTCGATCTTCCTTGACCCCGAGACCGATACGCTCTTCGCCTCCGTTGAAGTAGCAGATCCTGCACACTACGACACGAGCGCTGAAACTGAGATATGCAAACGATGGTGGGATTACATGGCCGATGTCATGGAGGTCAATCCCGACAATTCACCGGTGAGCACGCCGCTCGAATGCGTGTTCCGCCTTGACTAGAAAGGGGACTGCCATGGCTCTCTCACAAGAAAGAAAGGGAACGATCGCGGTTTCCCTTACGAATTTCCTCGATTCGGGGTGTATCGTTGCTTCATCCGTGGCGCTTGCTGCGTGGGCGGTCGCATTCAACTTCGGCAGTGCCTGGACCGCTATCTTAGGCGCGGTCGGCGCGAACGCTTTCGGTGCCGCCGTTGGTGCGCTGATCGGCGGATTCCTCACCGACAAGCTGGGACGAAAGTTCATCTACACCTACAACATGCTCGTGTATGCCACGGGCGTATTCATCGTGATGATCGCAGCGAATCTGCCCATGTTGGTGATAGGCATCGTGATCTCGGGCCTCTCGGTAGGCGCGGGCGTGCCGGCATCGTGGAGCTACATCTCCGAGATGTCGGGGTCGAACCGCCGCGCGTCGAACATCGGCATCAGCCAGTTCGCCTGGTCATGCGGTCCGGCTGTTATCTTCCTCATCTCGCTCATCTTCTCGCTTGTGTTCCCCACCTTCGCCGCGAATGGCGAGCTGCTCCCCGCAGGAACCTATGGTCCTTTTGACGGCTTGTTCGCCATGCGTTTGCTGTTCGCGATCCTGTTCGTAGTGGCCTTGGTTGCGTGGAATCTCCAGCGCAAGCTGCAGGAATCCACCGACTGGACCAGCAAGCAGGAACTGAAGGCGAAAGAGAGCTTCGTCTCGATGATGAAGCGCGCGCTTACCAATGCGGTGAACATCAAGACGATCATCTTCCTCGTTGCGGTCTACCTTACCTGGAATATCGTTGCGGGCACGATGGGCCAGTTCATGCCCTACATGTACGCAGCGGCAGGCAATCTTGACGACACCACCATCTCGCTGCTCCAAACGGTCATGTGGGTGCTCACCGCTATCGGTTCGCTCGCCATCTTCTCGGCGCTCGGCGATAAGGTGCCGCACCGCATCCTGTTCGCATTGACCGCAGGCATGGCATTGGCGGCATGGCTGGTCATGGTGTTCTTCGGCATGCAGCTCGAAGCAGGCACGGCTGATAGCTGGGGCTGGTTACTCTGGGTATTCGTTGCGCTTTGGGGCGTTTCAGCGGGCTTTTCGGCTCAGTGCTTCTATGCACTCTGGTCGACCGAGCTCTTCCCTACCGTCTATCGTGGCGGCGTGCAGGGCATCATGTTCTTCCTCGTGCGTGGCGTGCTCGGCATCTGGTCACTCGTTGCTGTTGCCGGCCTTGGCGTTGAAACGCCTGCAGGCTTCGTAACCGCAGGCTGGATCATGTGCGGCTTCTTGCTCGTGTCGCTCGTGGTGGGCGTGATCTGGTGTCCGAAGACTCAAGGTCGCTCGCTCGACGAGATCACCGAAGAGCGCTACGGCAAAGAGCTCCTCGTTCAAGACAGCGAAGACATGGGCATCTAAGGTGGCAAATGCCCGGGTAGTTTGTCATCTAGGTCGAGCAAGCAGCTGAGCCCATGGGGTACTTAAATTACTCTGAGTCCGCTCACTTCAATATAAATAGGTTGTCCGAAGGAGCGAAGCGCATGAGCTTGCCTGAAAAGGCAAGCGAACAGCGAAAGCGGGTAATTACAAGTGCCCCTTGGGCGTGCTGCTTGTGTGAGATAAGTGGAAAAAGGTGTCGAACGACCGGGTAGTTTGTCATCTTAGTGGGTGAGGGAGGCGAGGCGACGCTGGTGACGCGCATCGAGCACGTTGTAGAGGTAGTTGAACGCTACGATATTCACCAGCGCTGCAATGCCAAAGCTCTGCCACATCTCTGGGGTGAAGGGCGCGATATCGAAGAGCCACCCGAAGCCGACTACACCGATCAAAAGACCGCCGATCACGACCACCAACAATCCCCAGCGGAGTGGCGTGAAGGGAATCGAGAGCTTGATCACCAGCATGATTCCGAGCAAGGCCACCACCATAACGCATAACGTTGAGACTTGACGATAATCAAGACCGATCGCTTCATTGCCCACTATCGTAAGCACCACGATGCTCACCACCGCGCAGACTGCGCCAGGGATGGAATGCACCACTACATTCGGGAGGAAATGCCCTCGTACCAGATCCTTATTGGGTTCAAGCGCAAGCACGAACGAAGGAAGACCGATGGTGAAGGCCGATATGAGCGTAAGCTGGATCGGCACGAAGGGATATTGCCACGGCAAGAAGATGAACAAGAACGCTGCTGTTATCGAAAGCAAGGTCTTGACCAGAAAGAGCGAAGCCGAGCGCTGTAAGTTGTTGATCGAACGACGTCCTTCTGCCACCACCGCAGGCATGCTTGCAAAATCGTTATCAACGAGCACGAGCTGGGCAACATTGCGCGCAGCATCGGAACCGCTTGCCATGGCAACACTGCAATCGCTCGCCTTCAGTGCAAGCACATCGTTCACGCCATCTCCTGTCATGGCAACCGTGTGACCTTCAGCCTGTAGCGCAAGCACGAACGCCTTCTTCTGTTCGGGGCGCACGCGTCCGAATACGTTGTAGTTCTTGATCGCAGAAGCAATGTCCTGGTCCGTTTTGAGCGTGGTGGCATCCACGAAGCGATCAGCTCCCTCGATACCGACTTTCTGCGCGATACCAGAAACGGTATGAGGGTCATCGCCCGAGATCACCTTTAATTTCACGCCTTGCTCTTTGAAGTAGGCGATCGTCTGAGCAGCAGTCGAGCGGATTTGATCGCGCAGGCACACGAAGCCCAGCGGCGTTACCCCGCCTTCGATCGCGCCATTAGCATCAAAGCCCTCCACACGCGCTACGAGCAGCACGCGCGCATCGGCAGCATAGGTATCGAGCGCGTCTTTGATCTGCGCCAAAGCACTTGCATTCTTCTCAAGAACGAATTGCGCCGCCCCCATCACGTAGGCTTCGCCATTGGCAAAAGCGGCGCCTGACCACTTCGTGTCGGAAGAGAAGGGAATCACACGCGTAGGCTTCAACAGGTCAGTGGGCGGTATCGCCTGTTCGGCTTTTTGCTTCCCCTCTTTGGCAAGCCCGAAGTACTCCTGAATAGCACGTGCAGTATCGTTTGGGTCCTCATCGCTTGCAACAAGCGAGGCGACTATCTTGCTCAACTCTTGTTCTTTTGGCTCTGAATCAGGAACATCAAGCGGCACCAGACGAGAAACTTCCATGCCTCCGGTCGTGATCGTGCCTGTTTTGTCGAGGCAGAGTACGTCCACCCGTGCAAGCGTTTCAATGCAGTAGAGCTGCTGCACGAGCACCTGGTGTCGTGCAAGCCTCACGACCGCAACCGCCATGACTGTTGAAGCAAGAAGGATGAGCCCTTCAGGGATCATGCCCACCATGGCGGAAACAGTAGAGAGAATGGCAGGATCGAGCTCGACATGATGCAAGAGATACTCATTGGCGAACAGCAGCAGCCCCACTGGGAACATGAAGATGCTCACGTACTTGATGATCTTATTGAGGCTGGTCATGATCTCGGAATTAATCGCCTTCTTCTGCTTAGCCTCGTTCGTGATCTGCGCGGCGTAGTTATCGGCTCCCACCTTTTCAACGCGTGCCCATACGGTACCCGCATTGATGAACGACCCACTATACAGTTGGTCGCCTGCGTGTTTGGGAATGAGCCTGCTTTCACCCGTGAGCAAGCTTTCGTCGGTCTTGCACTCCCCTTCTAGCACCACCGAATCGGTCGGAATTTGGTTCCCGCGTCCCAGACGCATCACATCGCCAAGCACCAGCTCGTCAATCGGGATCTTCTGAAGCTTCTCGTCACGCATCACCTCAACATTGGCGGCAACTACGATCGAGAGCCTATCAGTCGTGATCTTCGAGCGAATCTCTTGCACGATGCCAATGATGGTGTTGATAACGATCACAAGCATGAAGAGCATGTTCTTGTACGAGCCCGTCAGGAAGACGAACACCGCAAGGATCACATTGATAAGGTTGAAGAGCGTGCAAATGTTGCTACGAAAAATGCTGCCATACGAGCGTGTTTTCACCGTAGCATCCGCGTTCACCTTACCTGCAGCCTGAGCGGCCCGCACCTCTTCAGACGTAAGACCCTTGATGCCAGCATTGCTCTGAGTAGTATGTTCGACCTGATTTGCCATGATGTTCTACCATCGTAGCGTGTGTAGAGCAAAAGCCAGAATTCCCTTGCTAGATTGTTACAGAGCCGCGCGCACAGAACGCTTATGGTGTGCGCTCGATCAGTGGAGAGGGCGAGGCAACGAGGTTCCTTCCCTGCTACCCGCAAGCAGCACGCCCAAGGGGCACTTGTAATTACCCGCTTTCGCTGTTCGCTTG
>UPYK01000029.1 GCA_900538545.1 uncultured Eggerthella sp.
TACTAACGAAGTTAGTCGGCAAAGAGTCACCTCGTTGCCTCACCCTCTCCGCTGATTGAACACAAAAGTGAGCAAGATAACGATTTAACGCACGCGAAACAATCGCGCAATATTGGCGACACAGAGCTTCCGTAAGGTAGTAACACCTTAAAACATGCGAAAAGGGGTACTACATGAGAAGCGAAGCAACATGCGCACACGCGCATCCTTGCGAACCTACGTGCGCAGAACAAAGCGCACCGCAATCCGCCCAACAGGATCGAACGCACTTGCCTCAAGCAGCAACGCTACAGCCTGGCATGTATCGCAGCTCGTTCGAGCACGATGCATGCGGCATCGGCGCGCTCGCCAACATCAAAGGCGTGCGCTCCCACCAGATGGTGGACGATGCGCTTTCCGTGCTCGTGAACTTAGAGCACCGCGGCGGCGTTGGCCTCGAGCGCAACACGGGCGATGGCGCCGGCATCCTGCTGCAGATCCCACACCGTTTCTTCCGCAAGGAAGCGCAGAAGTGCGGCAGCCTGCTGCCCGATGAGGGCGATTATGGTGTGGCCATGCTCTTCCTCCCCACCGATGAACACGGCATCGCCGAAGCCATGCGCATCTTCGAAGACGGTTGCATCGAAGAGGGCATCCCTCTGCTCTTCTGGCGCGAGGTGCCAATCGACCCTCACGACCTAGGCCAAGCCGCGCTCGATTGCATGCCCACCATCAAGCAGGCGTTCCTCGGTCGTCCCGCCGATTGCGAAACGAACGAAGATTTCGAACGCCGCTTATATATAGGTAGGCGCACCATCGAAAAGCGCGCGAAGGAAACGCCGAGCCTGGATGGCAAGACCTTCTACGTCTGCTCGATGAGTGCTCGCACGATCGTGTACAAGGGTATGCTCGTCTCCACGCAGATGCGCGGCTTCTTCAAGGACTTGGACGATGCCTCCTGCGAAACCGCCATCGCGCTCGTGCATTCGCGCTACTCCACCAACACCACGCCTTCGTGGGAACGCGCGCACCCCAATCGCTACATGGTGCACAACGGCGAGATCAACACGCTTCGCTGCAATGTGAACTGGACGCTCGCCCGCGAGCCACACCTCTATTCGCCGGTCATGGGCCCTTCGCTCGAGAAGGTGCTGCCCGTGTTCAACGGCGAAGGCTCCGACTCGGCCATGCTCGATAACATGCTCGAGTTCATCACCATGAACGGCCGCAGCTTACCGCGCGCCATCTCGATGCTGCTGCCCGAGCCGTGGGACAAGAACCCCACGCTCTCAAAGAAGCGCAGCGCCTGGGGCGAATATCAATCCATGCTCACAGAAGCTTGGGAAGGCCCCGCAGCTATCGCGTTCACCGATGGGGTCATCATGGGCGCCGTGCTCGACCGCAACGGCTTGCGCCCCGCGCGCTATTACGTGACCTCCGACGATCGGCTCATTCTCTCCAGTGAAGCCGGTACGCTTGATGTCGATCCCGCGAAGATCCTGATCGCAGGCAGTTTAGGGCCCGGTCAGATGCTCATCGTCGACCCGCGCGAAGGACGCGTGATCTTCGATGACGAGATCAAAGATGACCTGGCGAACCAAGCACCCTATCTCGACTGGATCAACGCCGAGACTCACACGCTCGACTCGCTCATCGCTCAAGCGACAGAACCGCTCGAGGCTACCCCTGATGAAGGCATGGCCTTGAGCACCCGACAGGCTATACATGGTTACTTCTTCGACGACATCGAGGAAGCGATCATCCCTATGGCGGAAAAAGCAAAGGCGCCGTTGGCGTCGATGGGCGCGGATACCCCTCTCGCATGTTTATCGGAACATCCGCGCCGCTTTTTCCATTACTTCAACCAACTCTTCGCGCAGGTCACAAACCCTCCGATCGACGCGCTGCGCGAATCGCACCTCACCTCCACGCTGCTCTATCTCGGCAACCACGGCAACCTGCTCGAAGACGCTCGCACGAACTGCCGCCTGATGCGACTCGATACGCCGCTGCTTACCCGCGATGCCTTCGAAGCGCTTGCCTCCATGGATGAGAAGGGCTTCAAGGGGGCGAAGATCTATGCGTCCTACGAAGCCCGAACCGATAACGAACACGCGCTGGCAGATGCCGTGAATCGCTTATGCGAACAGGCCGAAGAGCTGGTGCGCGATGGCGTGAGCATCCTTGCGATCTCCGATAGAGTAGGCGAAGGCGAAGTGCCGATGCCTTCCCTGCTAGCCGTTTCCAGCGTTCACAACCACCTACTGCGTTGCGGCTTACGCACGCAAGCGGACCTCATCGTGGAATGCGGCGATGCGATCACCGCGCACGATTTCGCCACGTTGGTGGGCTATTCCGCATCTGGCATCTACCCCTATCTCGCTCACGATACGATCGCTTCGCTGGCCGAGCGCGGTGTGCTTGCGCTCGATGCCGAAACGGGCATCGCGAACTACAATGCCGCCATCCTCTCTGGCATCGTTTCGATCATGTCGAAGATGGGTATCTCGACCATGCAGGGCTACCATGCCGCACAGATCTTCGAAGCGGTCGGTCTTGCGAGCGAGCTCATCGATGCGCACTTCACGGGCACGGTCAGCCGCATTGGCGGTCTTTCGATCGATGATCTGCAGCATGAATGCGACCTGCACTACGCTCAAGCGCTCCAACAACGCAGGTCTCCCGCGCCTGATCAGCTTCCTTCATCAGGTATTACCACGTGGCGTCCCCGCGGCGAAGAACACCTGATCACACCCCAGATCATCACGCTCTTGCAACGTGCGGTGCGCGCAAACGACCCCGAACTCTTCGCTGCCTACAGCGAAGCGGTCCACCAGCCGGGTCGCGCCATCGTGCTGCGCGATTTGCTCGAGTTCGTCTCCACCCGCCCCTCCATTCCGCTTTCGGAAGTCGAGCCCGCAAGCGAGATCGTCAAGCGCTTCAACACCGGCGCGATGAGCTACGGTTCCATCTCGAAGGAAGCGCACGAATGCTTGGCTATCGCCATGAACCGCATCGGCGGCCGTTCGAATTCTGGCGAAGGCGGCGAAAACCCTGCGCGCGAGACCCCACTTCCCAATGGGGATTCCAAGCGCAGCGCCATCAAGCAGATCGCTTCGGGGCGTTTTGGTGTGACGAGCCGCTACCTCATGAGCGCCGACGAGCTCCAGATCAAGCTCGCGCAAGGCGCTAAGCCCGGCGAAGGCGGTCACCTGCCCAGCGGCAAAGTGTGGCCGTGGATCGCGCGAACCCGCCGCTCAACACCAGGTATCGGGCTCATCTCACCTCCTCCGCATCACGACATCTATTCGATCGAGGACCTGGCCGAGCTCATCTTCGATCTGAAGAACGCCAACCCCGGCGCACGCGTATCGGTCAAGCTCGTTTCCGAAACGGGCGTGGGCACGATCGCGACCGGCGTTGCCAAGGGTGGCGCGAACAAGATCCTCATCTCCGGTTCGAACGGTGGCACGGGTGCCGCTCCTCGCGATTCAATCCATCATGCAGGCCTACCGCTCGAGATGGGCTTGGCTGAAACGCAACAGACGCTGCTGCAAAACGGCCTGCGCAGCCGCATCGTGCTCGAAGCCGATGGCAAGCTGATGGATGGCCGCGACGTTGCGATCGCCTGCCTCTTGGGCGCCGAAGAATTCGGGTTCGCCACCATGCCGCTCATCGCAATGGGCTGCTTGATGCAGCGCGATTGCCAGCAAGATACCTGCCCGGTGGGCATTGCCACGCAAAACCGCGAGTTGCGCGCGTGCTTCTGCGGTAAGCCGGAATACGTGGTGAACTACATGATGATGGTGGCCGAGCAAACGCGCGAGATCATGGCCGAACTTGGGTTCGCCACGATCGACGAGATGGTGGGCCAGGTGGAATGCCTGCGTCAGACGCACGATGCGCGCAGCTGGAAGGCCAACTTGGTCGATCTTTCAGCGCTGCTCGTGAAGCCTGAGGTCGAATTCGGCCGCGCGATCCCGGTGGCGCACTGCCCGCACTTCCTCACCGAAGCGCAGGCACCCAACACGCTGCCCGAAACGCTCGATGCGACGCTGTTCATCCCCTACACCGAAAGCGCGCGCGAACACCTCGAACCCATCCGCTTCCATGCCGATATCTCGAACGTGAATCGCTGCGTGGGCACGATGCTCGGCTCGCAGGTGACCGCACGCCATCCTGAAGGCCTGCCCGCAGGCTCGATCGAGATCGATTGCGCGGGTTCGGGCGGCATGAGCTTCGGCGCCTTCCTGCCGCAAGGCATCACGCTGAAGGTAGCGGGAGACACCAACGACTACTTCGGCAAGGGGCTTTCCGGTGGTACGCTCGCGCTCACCCCGCCGGCGAACGCGACCTATCGCCCCGAAGAGAACATCCTGGTGGGCAACGTTGCCTTCTACGGCGCAACCGCAGGTCAGGGCTTCGTGAACGGCCTTGCGGGCCAGCGCTTCGGTGCGCGCAATTCAGGAGCCGAGCTGGTGGTGGAAGGCGTAGGCGAAAACGGCTGCGAATACATGACCGGTGGCGAGGTACTGGTGCTGGGCGAAGTAGGACTCAACTTCGCTGCGGGCATGTCGGGCGGCATCGCGTATGTCTACGACGAGACGAAGACGCTGAAGAGCCATTGCAACTTGGAGCTGGTCGAGCTTGTCCACCCAGATGAAACCGATATCGCGCGCATTCGTGAGCTGCTCGAAGCGCATGTGGAAGCAACGGCAAGCCCGCTGGGCGTGATGATGCTCTACCAATTCGACGACATCAAAACGCACTTCACCAAGGTGATCCCGATCGAATACGCCAAGATGCTCGATTTGATCACCGAATACGAAGCACAAGGTCATACGCACGAAGAAGCGCAAGAGCTGGCCTTCGAGATCACGAAGATGGGAGCATAGCCATGGGACGAGTTGGAGCTTTCTTGCATACGGAGCGCGTCGGTCATGGCCTGCGTCCTGCTTCCGAATCGCTGAACGATTTCGAGGAGTTCGCACTTCCGCTCACGCTTGAAGAACAGTGCGAACAGGCGAGCCGCTGCATGAATTGCGGCGTGGCGTTCTGCCAGACCGGCGTGGCGCTAGGTGATTCGCTGCACGCAGTGGGGTGTCCGCTGCATAACCTGATCCCCGAGACGAACGATCTGCTCTACCAGCATCGCTTCGAGGACGCAGTGGCACGCGTGGCGCTCACGAACCCCTTCCCCGAATTCACCGGGCGCGTGTGTCCGGCCCCTTGCGAAGTGGCCTGTAACTTAGGGCTGCATAAGGCGCCGGTCACGATCAACGATAACGAACGCGCGCTTTCTGATATCGCCTGGGAAAACGGGATCGATCCGCTTCCCGCCCCTGCCGCCGATGCACCGCTGGTGAGCGTAATCGGCTCGGGGCCAGCGGGTCTGGCATGCGCCTGGGAGATGGCGCGGCGCGGATGGCGCGTGCGCATCTACGAGCAGGCCGATCGCCCTGGTGGCCTGCTCATGTATGGCATTCCTAACATGAAGCTGCCGAAGTGGATCATCGAGCGTCGGGTGAACTTGATGCGCGAGAGTGGCATCGAATTTAACTGTGGCGTTGATGCGTGTGCCTGCGCGGACACGATCGCCGCTGAATCTGATGCAGTGGTGATCGCAACGGGCGCGAACGTTGCGCGCGATGTTGCGCTGCCAGGGCGCGAGCTTTCCGGCATTCATTTCGCCCTCGAGTATCTTTCGGAGGTTGCGAGCGCATACCTTGATGAACGCGACTGCTCAATCAGCGCCGAAGGCAAGGATGTGATCGTGATCGGCGGTGGCGATACCGGAAACGACTGCGTTGCCTGCGCGCTGCGCCAAGGGGCAGCGAGCGTGACACAGGTGATCCGTGCTCAGCGCGCGCCAGAGACCTGCGATGCTCAAGCAGTATGGCCAGCTGAACGCGTGGTCTTCTCGCAAGGCTACGGCCAGCGGGAAGCGAGCGAACGCTTTGGCGAAGACCCCCGCATCTTCTCGACCGATACGATCGCCTTCAGTGGTGGCGAAGGCGCCGAAGCGGGCTCGGTTGCCCACGTGCACGTACAGGATCTTTCGTACGATGGTGGTCGCCATCTGGTGGAAGGCACAGAAGCTACCATCCCTGCGCAGCTCGTGCTGATCGCGAAGGGCTTCACCGGTGCGAATCCTGCCGTCTTCGAAGCCTTCGATGTTTCGCTGCCCGAGCGCAGTGGTGCACACTGCCTGCGCGAAGCCGACCCAGCGAACAACAAGCCTGCCATCTTCGCTGCGGGCGATGCACGCCTTGGTTCGACGCTCGTGGTGAACGCGATCGCCGACGCACTCGCCTGCACCCACGAGATCATTAGCTAATGTTACACAGATTAACGTCCATGAAGCATGTTCGAAACATTCGCTACGTAGTCTAGTTAGCGTCGAGAAATAAGTCTTACGCGATCCTACGTGCGGATCGCAGAGAAGGAGACCTCATGTCAACCGGATCGGACAGCCAAACCATAACCTTCACCACCAGCGAACAAGACTATTCCCCTGCCAATGTCTCTGATATTTACGGGACCATGGTCTTCGACGAGCGCGTGATGAAAGAGCGCCTGCCGAAGGCAACCTATAAGGAGCTCATGCGCACCATCAACGATGGCGAACCGCTCAACTTGGAAGTTGCCAACGTAGTAGCGCACGCTATGAAGGAATGGGCCATCGAACACGGTGCGACCCACTTCACGCACTGGTTCCAACCGCTTTCTGGCGTAACGAGCGAGAAGCATGATTCCTTCATCAATCCGCAGCCCGACGGAAGCGTGATCATGACCTTCTCGGGTAAAGAGCTCATCCAAGGCGAGCCCGATGCCTCGAGCTTCCCGAACGGCGGCCTGCGCGCCACCTTCGAAGCACGCGGCTATACCGCGTGGGATCCCACCAGCCACGCCTTCATCAAGGACGAAGTGCTCTGCATCCCCACCGCATTCTGCTCATATACCGGCGAAGCGCTCGACAAGAAAACGCCACTGCTGCGTTCCATGGGCGCGATCGAAGAGCAAGCCAAGCGCGTGCTGGCCGTCTTCGACGAACACCCGCACCGCGTGACCACCACGGTCGGCGCCGAGCAGGAATTCTTCCTCATCCCGAAGGAAGAATACGAGCGCCGCGAAGACCTGGTGCTTACTGGGCGCACGCTGTTCGGTCATTCTCCCTGCAAGGGCCAAGAGCTCGAAGAGCACTACTTCGGCTCCATCCGCCCGACCGTGAACAACTTCTTAAAGGCCCTCGACGATAAGCTGTGGGAACTCGGCATCCCCGTGCGCACGAAGCATAACGAAGTAGCGCCCGCGCAGCACGAGATCGCCCCCATCTTCTCGAACGCCAACCAGGCCATCGACCAGAACCTCCTCACCATGGAGGAGATGACCATGCTCGCCAGCCGCTTCGGTTTGGTATGCCTGCTTCACGAAAAGCCCTTCGAAGGCGTGAATGGATCGGGCAAGCATAACAACTGGGCGATCTCGGCAGACGAGAAGAACCTGCTCGACCCAGGCGAGACGCCCTCGGACAACCTGCGATTCCTCGTGTTCCTTACCGCCATCATCGAAGCGGTAGACGAGTATCAGGAGCTGCTGCGCATGTCGGTAGCCACCGCAGGCAACGACCACCGCTTGGGCGCGAACGAAGCGCCGCCGGCCATCATCTCGATCTTCTTGGGCGATGAGCTCGGTGCGATCGTTGAGGCTATCATCGAAGGTAAGGAATACATCGGCCACGGGAAGACCAAGATCGACTTGGGCGTTCAATCGCTGCCGCTCTTCGCGAAGGACAACACCGACCGCAACCGCACGAGCCCCTTTGCCTTCACGGGCAACAAGT
>UPYK01000030.1 GCA_900538545.1 uncultured Eggerthella sp.
GTTCGTGGCGCGAATCTCAAAGTGGCTGCGTGGATGCGCGCACACCGGGCACTTCTCGGGCGCTTCCTTGCCGATATGCAGATGCCCGCACACGGTGCAGTACCAAACCTGCGCCTCTTCGCGACGGAACACCTCGTCATTCTTGATGCGCTCGGTCAGCACGTTGTAGCGCTCTTCGTGCGTTGCCTCGATGGCCGCCAAGTTGTCGAAGAAATCGCCCAGCTCGTCGAAGCCTTCTTCGCGCGCTACTTTTGCGAACGCGGGATACTGATCGTCGGCTTCGAAATGCTCGGAGCCAGCCGCGGCCTTCAGCCCATCGAGCACGTGCGGAATCTCGCCATCATGCAAGCGCTTGAAAAGCAGCTTTGCATGCGCCAATTCGTTGCCGGCGGTCTCGTTGAAGATGTCGGAGATCTGCACATAGCCGTCTTTGCGCGCCTGCTGCCCGAAGAAGGTGTACGTTACATAAGCCAACGCCTCGGCGTTCAGCGCGGTTTCCATATTCTTCCAGGATTGTGAATCTTTGAGTTCCATCAAAACCCCTCCCTCTGCAGATGGCGAACGCTCCGGCCGTCTTGTTTTTGGTGTCGAACGACCGGGTAGTTTGTCATCTTTTCTTAGTGTGTTCCACTCATTATAGGAAGGGGGCAGCTCCGAATTTCAGCATTCGAGGGCTCTGTCAACAATCTGTTGAAGCGCGGTTGGAATTGTTTACTTATTCAACCGCTGATGCAGCGTCGTGAGCAAAACAGTGAAATCGAGCGGCTTGGCGAAGTGCCCGTTCATGCCCGCCTCTTTGGTCTTGCGCACGTCGTCCACGAACGCATTCGCGGTCATGGCGAAGATCGGCAGCGCGTCGTAGTCCGTGTCCTCGCGCGGCAGATCGCGGATCGCGCGCGTGGCGTCGAGCCCGTTCATCACAGGCATCTGCATATCCATGAACACGCAATCGTAATAGCCCGGCTCGTGATCGCGCACCATCTCGAAAGCCTCCTGCCCATTCAGCGCGCGCTCGAGCTTGAAGCCGGCCGCCTCCAAGAACGCGGCTGCCACCTCGGCGTTCAGCTCGTTGTCCTCCGCCAGCAATCCGCGCTTGCCGCTGAAATCGATCTGGGTCACGTCGAGCTTCTCCTCAACGTCCTTCTGCGCAGGCTCGGCCCCCAACAGCTCAACGAACAGCTGCTTCAAGCGCGACTTGAACAGCGGCTTGCTCACGAAGAAGCTCGCGCCCGCCTGGCGCGCTTCCTTCTCGATCTCGGTCCAATCGTAGGCCGAGATCACGATGATCGGCACATCCTCGTTCGTCCGCTTGCGAATCTCGCGGATCGTTTGCACGCCATCCATGCCCGGCATGATCCAGTCGATGATCACGGCGAAGAACTGCTCGCCCGCCACCTCGGCGTCCACAAGCCTATCCACCGCTTCACGCCCAGACAGCACGTACTCCGGCCTCATGCCCAGATCCTGGAGCATGATATGCGTCGATTCGCACACCACCTCGTCGTCGTCCACGATGAGCACGGGCAGGTCGACGAACTCCTCGTACACGCTCTCGTCCACTTCGGCGATCTTCAGGAACACCGTGGCGGTGAACGTGGAGCCTTTGCCCAGCTCGCTCTTCACCTCAATGTCGCCATTCATCATGCGCGCTGCCGAAAGCGCGATCGGCAGGCCAAGCCCCGTGCCCTGCTGCTCCACGACCTCCTTGCGCTCAGCGCGCGAGAACGCGTCGAACACATGCGGCAGGTAATCCTTGCTCATGCCGATGCCGTTGTCCTTCACGGTGAAGTCGAACTGCGCGATCTTCGCGCTGCCCGCGTTCTTCTCTTCCAGCGTGATATCGATCGTGCCGCCCTCGGGCGTGTACTTGATCGCGTTGCTCACCAGGTTGGTGTAGATCTGCTGCAGGCGCACGTGGTCACCGATCACTTCTTCGTGAACGATATCCTTCACGCGAATGATCACCTTCTGCTGCTTCGCGTCGGCTTGCGGCCGGTTGATGTCAACCAGATCATTCAGCATCACGGAAAGATCGAACGGCTCCTCGGAAAGCTCGATGCGCCCCGATTCGATCTTTGACACATCCAATATCTCGTTGATCAGGGACAACAGGTGTTTGCCCGAAGAGGAGATCTTCGCTAGGCAATCCTTCACACGGTTCGTGTCGTTTATGTTGGCGCCCGCAATTGCGGTCATGCCGATGATCGCATTGAGCGGCGTGCGAATGTCGTGACTCATGTTCGAAAGGAAGCTTGTCTTGGCGGCGCTCGCGTTGTCGGCTGCATCAAGCGCGGTCTGGAGCGCCTCGCGCGCGGCAGCCTGATGCTTGTTGAAGAGGTTCACCTGCCTGCGATAACGCAGGAACACGATCACGATCGCAGCAATGATCACCAGACCGATCACCAGAAGCGGCAGCGCGTAATGCCTGATCACCTCGATCAGCGAAAAGGGTGCGCGCGCCTCGGAATAGCGGATCATCGCGTTCGTGATCAGCGTGTCGTCGATCTGCTGCGTGGCCTCTTGCATGATCACCGCAAGGGTGGGCTCATTGCGGCTCACGGCGAACGAAAAACCTTCGCTGGCCTCGAGATATGCGGTGTTGAACGAATCGTATTCGGGGTGTTCGGCAATGAAGAGCTGCATGATGCTCGCGTTGCCGATGACGCTGTCGACCTCGCCGCGCGACATGGCCCTGAACGCCTCATCGCGCGAAGGGTAGTTCACCAGCTCCGCGCTCGGGTCGTACTGCTCCAAGAACTCCTGCTGCCCAATGGCCGCTTCGGTGGAAGCCACGCGTTTGAGCACGTCATCGTCGTAGTCGCCGGTGTAAGCGACCATGATGCGGTCCTCAACGAGCGGCGTGGTCTGGTAGAGATCTTCCTTTTCGCGCGACCACGCGTCGTCATACACGGGGAAGATCACGTCGACCTCGCCGTTCTTGATGGCCTCGCGCATCGCATAGCGGCTATCGAACGCCTTCGTTTTGATGGGAATGCCCAGATATTCCTCCATGATGGGAAGCGCCGACCCTAGCACACCGGTCGGTTCCCCCTGGTCATCGTGGCCAGAGATGGGCAGATTGCCCGAAAGATACCCGAGCGTGATCGACCCCTTCTCTTCGAGCCAGGCGTGCTCTTCCTTGGTGAGCGCGGTGGTCATGCCGCTGTTAGCGTAGTATTTCTCCCGGTTCTCCGCCAAGAAGTTCGGATCGTTCGCCAGCAGATCTTCCTGCGCCTGATCAAGCTCGGCCAGCAGATCGCCGCGGTTCTTGTTCACCGCGAAGTAGAGCGGATTGCCATCGAGCCCCATATCCGCAGATGAGAAGAGGAATTCCTTCTCGAGCTGGGGCGTTTTGTTGATGCCGGCAACAATGTCCACTTCGCCGTTTCGCAGCGCCTCGATGACCTCGCTGCGCGTGAGGTAGCGATAGGTGTACTCCCACCCGGCATAGGGCGCAAGGCGCTGGTAGTATTCGTAGGCGTACCCCGATTTGCGCTCGTCGTCGCCAAAGCCGTCTTGGAAGGCCTCGTCGCCGAAGTAATAGCCGATGCGCACCTCTTTGCTGTTGTCCTCGGAAGAAGATTGAACAGGCTCGGCGAAGGATTCATGGGCCGAACCCCCCGGAACAGCCGGAAGTAGCGCACCGCCGAACACGAGCGCGCAGGCGACGAGCGCCGCGAACATCACACGACGAACAGAGAGGACGCGCGTAGCGTCACGTTTTTGAGCATCCGTTGAACGCACGAGGTAGACTCTTTCATTTTTTTGATTTGACCCTATAAGTAAGTCTAGCCTTACTGTCGCTAAAAAGTAAGCAAGATGAAAGATTTTTCGAAATTCGCCTACGGTATACTTACTAATGTAATAAGGAAGTTTCTTACTAATTAATAGGGCAGTTGAATCGTTGCCAACAGGACAGTTGAATCGTTGCCAAAAAGGCAGTTGAACTACTCCCAACAAGGCAGCCGAACCAACGCCAACAAGGCAGTTGAATCATTGCCAAAAGTATTGCCAGCCGCGCGGTGAACAAGCGCGCGTTATCCCTCCGATGAACAGGAGAAACATGAACGCACAGAACATGCAACAGCTCCAAACCCTCCATGCGCTCTATCCCACGCACGAAGAGGCAGCCGCCGAAATCGCGCGCCTCTCTGCAACCGCGCATCTTCCCAAAGAAACGGAATTCTTCGTCTCCGACATCCATGGCGAATTCGCCGCGTTCTCGCACATCTTGCGCAACGCCTCAGGCGGCATTCGCGAACTCATCGATTTCGTGTTCGAAGACGGCCTTTCCGAAGACAAGAAGCGCACGCTCGCTTCGCTCGTCTATTACCCTGAAGAGCGCGTGGCCATCGATGCCGAAGCGGCGATCGACGAAGCGGCCTACTATTTCGGCGCCATCGTCGAACTGGTCGCGCTCGCGCATCCGCTCGTGCTGCGCCATGCGGCCGAGCGTGTGGACGATCTGCTCCCGCTCGAATATGCCGCGCTCATCCGCGCACTGCTCGTGCACTGCCACTACGTGCACAAGCCCGAAGGCTCGCCCGAGATCGCAAAGTCCTACGAGCCCGATCTCTACGCGAACGCGCTCATCAACAGCGCGATCGAAACCGGCATCGCGCCCGATATCATCGTGGCGTTGGCCGAGCTCATTCAGCACCTGGCGGTCGACCACCTGCACATGGTGGGCGATGTCTACGACCGCGGCCCGTACCCCGATCTCATCATGGAAGAGCTCATGCGCTTCCCCTCCATCGACATTCAGTGGGGCAACCACGATGCGGTGTGGATGGGCGCGGCGCTGGGCCAGTGGGGCTGCATCGCGCACGTGGTGCGCAACTGCGCGCGCTATGGCAACCTCTCCATTCTGGAAGATTCCTATGGCATCAACCTGCGTCCGCTCGCGACCTTCGCGCAAACCGCCTATGCCGAAGACCCCTGCGTGGGCTACGCGCTAAAGGGCGATCCAGGCCTCACGCCTGAAGAGCACCGTCTGAACGTGCAGATCCAGAAGGCCATGGCTATCCTGCAGTTCAAGGTAGAAGCCCAGCTCATCGACGAGTATCCTTCGTTCGGCCTCGAAGATCGCAAGCAGCTTCACACCATCAAGTTCAGCTCCGAGACCGACGAGAACGGTAACCCCACCGGAGGCACCGTCGAAGTGGGCGGCGTTGAATATGAGATCACGGACCCCGTGTTCCCCACGGTCGATTGGTCCGACCCCTACAAGCTCACCGCCGAAGAAGAGGCGGTCATGACCTCGCTCGCGCAAGCGTTCATCGGTTGCGAAAAGCTCCAGCGCCACATGCAGTTCATGCTCGACGTGGGCAGCCTTTACACTATTTATAATGGCAACTTGCTCTTCCACGCTTGCGTGCCGTTGAACCCGGATGGCTCGCTCAAAGAGGTGGATGTGTTCGGCACCATCTACAAGGGCCGCGCGCTCTTCGACGTCTTCGACCGCTATGTGCGCGATGCGTTCTACAGCCCCGACCCTGAACTGCGCAAACGCGGCAAGGATCTTATCTGGTACATGTGGCTCGGCGCAGGTTCGCCGCTCTTCGCGAAGAGCAAGATGGCCACGTTCGAGATCTATCTGGTGGCCGATAAGGCCGCGCGCAAAGAGGTGAAGAACCCCTTCTATACGCTCTTCGATGAAGAGGCAGTGTTCGATGGCATCTTCGAAGACTTCGGGCTCGATCCCAAGACCGCGCACATCGTGTGCGGCCACGTGCCCGTGAAGGTGAAGGATGGGGAAGACCCCGTGAAGTGCAACGGCAAGGTGTTCACGATCGACGGCGGTTTCTCGAGCGCCTACCAGGGAACAACGGGCATCGCGGGCTTCACGCTCATCTACAGTTCGCAGGGCTATTTCCTCGATGCGCACAAACCGCTGCCTTCTACGGCCGAAGCGATTGACGAACGCCTCGATATCTTCTCGGAGCGTCGCGATGTCCAGCTTGCGCCCGAGCCCA
>UPYK01000031.1 GCA_900538545.1 uncultured Eggerthella sp.
AGGTTCTTGAGCAGGGAAGCGGGGAACCTCGTGTCTCGCGCTCGGCGCTGATCGAACGCAAAAAGATGTCGAACGACCGGGTAGTTTGTCATCTTTTTAGAGATCTTGCAGGGCGATTACGCCCACCGTGCCTTGGCGCGCCGCCTCCATGCCAGCGATCATCGCCTGCGCACCAGCAAGCGTGGTCGTATGGCAGATGCCGTGGCGCACGGCTGCGCTTCGAATCTCATAGCCATCAGAGCGTGTGGCGGTGCCGAAGGGCGTGTTGATGATGAGCGAGATCTTCCCATCGCGAATCAGGTCGAGTGCACTGGGATGTTCGCCTTCACCATCTGCCGCGTCAGCTTCGTGGATCTTAGACACTTCCAAGCAATCGATGCCTGAAGCACGCAGCACTTTCGCCGTGCCTTGCGTGGCCACGATACCGAATCCCATGCGCTCAACATCGCGAATGAGCGAGACGATCGCGCGCTTATCGCCGTCGTTGACGCTCACGAACGCAAGACCGCCTTCGGGCATTGCGTAGTCGATCGCGAACTGGGTCTTCGCGTAGGCTGCCGGCACGGTGGGCGCAATACCCATCACTTCGCCGGTCGATTTCATCTCGGGCCCTAAGATCACGCGCGCACCAGGGAAACGGCCCCACGGCATCACGGCTTCCTTCACGCAATAATAATCAGGGTCGGCTTTGTGCGCAGGCAGCCCCAGGCGGGCAAGCTTCTCTCCTGCCATGATGCGCGCAGCAGCCTTCGCCAGCGGAACGCCAGTTGCCTTCGAGACGAACGGTACCGTGCGGCTTGCGCGCGGGTTCGCTTCAATCACGTAGACCACCTGGTCTTTGATCGCGAACTGGATATTCAAGAGCCCCTTCACACCCAAGCGCAGCGCGAGCTTCGCGGCAATATCTTGCAGCGTGTTCACGATGCCTTCGGAAAGCGAGTAGGGCGGAATGACACAAGCCGAATCGCCGGAGTGGATGCCGGCCATTTCGATGTGCTCCATCACGCCGCCAATGTAGACATCGGTTCCATCGCAGAGCGCATCAAGATCGACCTCGATCGCGCCTTCCAGGAATTTATCGAGGTAGATTGGGTGATCGGGGGAGATCTGTGCGGCTTGGGTCATGTAGGTCTCAAGCTGGTTTGCATCGTAGACGATCGCCATGCCGCGTCCGCCTAGCACGTAGCTGGGACGCACGAGCAGCGGGAATCCGATGTGCTCTGCCACGCGGCACGCCTGTTCGTAGGTTGAGGCCATGCCCGCAGCGGGGTAGGAGATCCCCAGCTCATCAAGGATATTCGAGAACAGATCGCGGTCTTCAGCCAGATCGATCGAGGCCGGTGTTGTGCCGATGATCGGAACGCCCGCTGCTTGAAGCGCACCGGCAAGCTTCAGCGGTGTTTGCCCGCCCAGCGTTAGAATCACGCCATCAGGGTCGACCGCCTCGACCACATCCATCACGTCTTCGAAGGTGAGCGGTTCGAAGAAGAGCATGTCGGAGGTATCGTAGTCGGTCGAAACGGTTTCGGGATTGCAGTTGATCATGATGGTTTCGTAGCCATCAGCCGCCAGCGCGTAGCTCGCCTGCACGCAGCAGTAGTCGAATTCGATGCCCTGTCCGATGCGGTTAGGGCCTGCGCCTAAGATGATGATGCGTTTGCGCTCCTTCGGCGCGAGTTCGGTCTCGGCCGCATCGTAGGTCTTGTAATGATACGAGGTGGTGCTCGCGAATTCGGCGGCACAGGTGTCCACCGTCTTGAACGCGGGCAGCACGCCTAAGATCTTGCGGCATGCGCGCACGGTCTCTTCTGTCGCGCCAACTAGCTCGGCGATGAGCGCATCGCTCATGCCCTCTTGCTTGAGCAGGCGCAACGCTTCGGCGTCCAGATCTTCCAGCTTCAGATCGCGCAGATTCTCCTGCATGCGCACCATGTCGGCGATGCATCCCAAGAAGAACGGATCGATGCCCGAAAGTTCGTGAATGCGTGCCGCGGTAGGTGTCGAACGACCGGGTAGTTTGTCACCTTTTGCGAGGCCGCGGCGGAAGCCCTCTGCCACATGGAAGATGCGCTCGGCGCTCGGGCGTGCGATCTCGGTTTCCAGCTGTGCGTCGCTCATCTGGGCATACGCAGCTGCTTCTTTACGCGTGGGGGCAAGACCGATATGGTCGTCTTCCAGGCTGCGCAGTGCTTTGGCGAGCGCCTCTTCGAAGGTGCGCCCGATCGCCATCACTTCGCCCACTGCCTTCATGCGGGTGGTGAGCGTATCATCGGCGCCTTGGAATTTTTCGAATGCGAAGCGCGGCACCTTCACCACGCAGTAATCGATGGAAGGTTCGAAGCACGCAGGCGTGACACGCGTGATATCGTTCACGATCTCGTCGAGCGTGTAGCCCACGGCCAGTTTCGCGGCTGCTTTCGCGATGGGGAAACCGGTCGCCTTCGAAGCGAGTGCCGAAGAACGCGACACACGCGGGTTCATCTCGATCACGATCATGCGACCGTTCTCGGGGTTGATGGCGAACTGCACGTTCGAGCCGCCGGTCTCAACGCCGATCTTCTCGAGGATGGCAAGCGATGCCACGCGCATGCGCTGGTATTCGATATCGGAAAGCGTCTGAGCTGGGGCGACTGTGATCGAATCGCCGGTGTGCACGCCCATGGGATCGAGGTTCTCTATCGAGCAGACGATGATGCCGTTGCCTGCGCCATCGCGCATGACCTCCATCTCGTACTCTTTCCAGCCCATGATGCTCTCTTCAACGAGCACTTCACCGATGGGGGAGAGCTCAAGCCCCTGCGAAACGATGCGCGCGAGCTCTTCGGGGTTCGTTGCTGCGCCGCCGCCCGCGCCACCTAAGGTGAACGAGGGGCGCAGGATAACGGGGTAGCCGATCTTGCTTGCGATCTCGAGCGCTTGATCGACCGAGTAGGCGTAATCGCCGCGTGCGGTCTCTACGCCGATCTCGGCCATAGCTTCATTGAAGAGCTTGCGGTTCTCGCCCTTTTGGATAGCGGCAAGATCGCAGCCGATCAGCTCCACATTGTGCTTATCGAGTATGCCTGATTCAGCCAGTTCCACCGCAGCATTGAGCGCCGTCTGCCCGCCAAGGGTCGCGAGTAGCGCATCGGGCTTTTCGCGCTCGATGATCTTCTCGATGAACTCGCAGGTGATAGGTTCAACATACGTGCGGTCGACCAGGTCGGGATCGGTCATGATGGTGGCGGGGTTGCTGTTCACGAGCACCACGCGATAGCCCTCTTCCTTGAGCACCTTGCACGCCTGCGCTCCGGAATAGTCGAACTCGCAGGCTTGGCCGATGACGATCGGGCCTGAGCCTATTACGAGGATGGTATTGATGTCGGTGCGTTTAGGCATTCGTAACCTCCTCAATCGAAGAACCTTCAAGCCGATCTGACTCTCCACAGAAAGCCGTTGATTTTTCGTTGGTCATGTTCGAATTGAATCTCCATCCCATCAGGCGGTCCTTGGCTATGTCTATAGCCAGGTAGTCATCCTGTGGCGCAGGTCCAGCATTCTTACCAGCGGTGCGCCACTCATCCATCAGGTGGGTGAAGGCGGTGAAGAGATATTGAGAGTCGGTCGAACCAGGCGCCGCTTCGGGGTGGTATTGCACGCTGAAGGCGGGAACATCCAGAAAGCGCATGCCTTCGATGGTGCCGTCGTTCAAGTTCACATGGGTGAGCTCGATGCGGCCGAACCGTTCGTTTTGCGCAACGGGTGGCTTTGCAGCGTGCGTCCAAGGGCGCAGGTCTTCGCCCGAAGCGCTTGTCCCAGAAACGCGCGCTACCTCTTCGGCGGTTTTCGTGTCTCCTTCAAGGGAGCCGAGCGAAGAGAACACGAGGTTGAAGCCGTGATTTTGCACCGTTATCTCGACGCGCTTGGTGATAAGGTTCATGACCGGTTGATTGATGCCGCGATGCCCGTATTTGAGCTTCACCACTTCGGCGCCAGCAGCCTTGCCGAGCATCTGATGCCCGAGGCAGATGCCGAAGAGTGGCACCTTTCCGAGCAACTGTTCTACCTGGGCGAACGTGCCTTCCACCTTGTCGGGGTCTCCCGGGCCATTGCTCAAGAACACGCCGTCTGGCTCGAGCGCGAGCACCTCTTCGGCAGGCATATCCCACGGCACGACCGTAACGGCACAACCCGCTTCAACAAGCCCATCAAGGATCGAGCTCTTCACGCCGCAATCGTAGGCGATCACGTTGTAGCGCGCTTCGGCAGGGTTCGCCTTCGCGAAGGAGTGAACATTAGTATAGGCATACGACTCCACGGCATCCCGCGAAACCTCTTCGACGAAGTTCACCTCCGTGAGCGGGGTTGCGGCCCGTGCTTTGGCAACTAGGCTCACTTCGTCGAGGTCTTCCGTGGAAAGCACCGCCCGCATCGCACCTGCTTCACGCAAATGGCGAACGAGCGCGCGCGTATCGATCCCTTCGATGGCAACCACGCCGCGTTCGCGCAAGAACTCAGGCAGCGATTTGGCGCTGCGCCAGTTGGAAGGATGGGTGCACATATCGCGCACCACCAGCCCGCGCAAGGCGATCTCATCTGCCTGCACATCGTCTTCGTTTACGCCATAGTTGCCGATCTGCGGGTAGGTCATGGTCACGATCTGGCCGGCGTAAGAAGGATCGGTGATCACTTCCAAATAGCCCACCAGCCCTGTGTTGAAGCAGAGCTCGCCGCTCACTTCACCAGGCGCTCCACAGGAAAAACCTCGATAGCAACTGCCGTCTTCCAGCGCCAAAAGGGCTGGTTGGGCACTCGCTTTCGAGGTCTTGCTCAGGATATGTTCACTTGCTTTGCTCGGTACCTGCGTCGCGCCTGAGGGCGTTGCGACGGGTGCCGCACTTGGTATGATCACAGAATCTCCCTTGGTATCGTGCTTGTTGCTCTTGGAGTGTTCGCAGTGGTTCGCCTGTGCAGTGGTTTTTGCTGCGGGCAACCGAAATTCACCCTACACCCAAAAGGGTGGAAAGAGAAGGGAGGTCTGCTCTTCTCTTTCCATTTCTTCGGGCAAACGCGTTTGCTTGCCCCTATCGTAAAAGCCTAGACGTAGAACAACATGTTGTTGTAACTCGGCACTGGCCAATACGTGCGATCGGTGATGGTCTCGGTATAGTCGACCACGCTGCGCAAATCGTCCATGATCGGGATGAGGGTGTGGGCGTAGAAATCGGCGCGCTTTTGCAGGTTCTCGATCTCGAGCGCCTGCTTGCCGGCATCGTCGAGCGCACACACGAGCGTGTCGATCTGTTCGATCGAATCGAGCAGGTTCGCGAGCAGCTTCTCCTGCGTGCCCACCTTCGCATCAGGTGATACGGTCTTGTAGCGCTCGATGCTCGCGGCCACTTCCGAGGCGTAGCCATTGATGGCCGGCAGGAACGTGCGGCGGGTCATGCGACGCATCACACGCGCTTCGATGTTGATCAGCTTGCAATAGCGCTCGAGCTTGCACTCGTAGCGGCTTTCGATCTCGCTTTCGGAAAGCACACCCATCTCGCCGAAGAGCGCGATCGACTTATCGGCCACGTAGGCAGGTAGCGCTTCGGCGGTGTTGCGGTTGTTCGCAAGTCCGCGCTTTGCGGCCTCCACTTCCCATTCATCGGCATATCCGTTGCCGTTGAAGATGATGCGCTGGTGATCGGTGAGCGTCTGCTTGATGTATTCGGCAGCGGCAGCTTTCGGGTCGCTCGCTCCTTCAACGGCATCAGCGAAGTTCTTCAGACTCTTCGCCACTGCGGTGTTCAGGATCATGTTGCAATCTGCCAGGTTGTTGTGCGAACCGGGCATGCGGAACTCGAACTTGTTGCCCGTG
>UPYK01000032.1 GCA_900538545.1 uncultured Eggerthella sp.
TTGCCGACTAAATTCATTTTTAATAAAACCCGAGCAAAGCAGCGACGCATGAGCGAATCAGTTTATCTGATTCGCGAACAGGGAAGCGGGGAACCTCGTGTCTCGCGCTCGGCGCTGATCGAGCAAATCAGCTACTAGGCAGTAAAAAAACGGGCAGGGATGATCCCTGCCCGTTTGCGTTCAACTGCTCTGTCGCACGAAACTTAGGTGTCGAACGACCGGGTAGTTTGTCACCTACTTTGCGGCTTTGAGGCGCTTGTCCAGTTCGTCGGCGAGCTGGTGACGCTTCACCTTGCCGCTTTCCGTATGAGGAATCTCATCGATGAACTCGATGTGCTCTGGCCACAGACGCTTCGCGATGCCCTTCGCAGTAAGGTAATCAGCGATGGAATCGAGCGTGGGGCGCTCTGCATGCGGATCTTCGAGCACGATGAAGGTGCAGATGCGCTCGCCCAAGCGATCGTCAGGCAAACCGATGGTGGCATGATCGCCAACGCCCGGGCAACCCATGAGGTTCTCGTCGACTTCGTTGGCAGAGATGTTGATGCCGCCACGAATGAGAATCTCCTTCTTGCGACCATTGATGCGGATGCGGTGTTCATCATCCATGTAGCAGAGGTCGCCTGAAGAGAACCAGCCGTCGTCGGAAAGCTCCGAAGCCGTTGCTTCAGGGTTCTTCAGATAACCTGCGAACATGTGCGGGCCACGCGAAAGCTCTTCGCCCTGTTCGCCGTGAGGAACTTCATTACCGAACTCATCGACGACCTTGACCTCGATGCCCTCAGGAGCAACGCCTGACCAAGCACCATCCCATTCGAGCGCCTTTGCCGGCGGAACGAAGAGGTGCGGACAACTTTCGGTGGAACCATAGCATTCGCAGAGGACCACATCATGAGACGCAGCGCGCTCGACCATGGAGCCCGGAACGGGAGCGCCGCCACAAATGTAGAGCTTGAGCGATTCGAAATCGAGATCGGTTGAATCCGCTGTGTTCAGCATGTCGTAGATGAACGGCGTAGCGCCCATCGACCAGGTAACGCCTTCGCGGTTCATCTGGTTGATCGCCTCTTCGGGGTTGAAGTGATGTGCGACTACGACACGGCCGCCGAGCAGCAGCGGCGTGATGAGACCATGATTGAAGCCCGTTGCATGATTGAGCGGTGCCGGCATGAACATGACATCGTCTTTCGTAAGGCCGAGGCCCGTCGAGAATGCGCGCTCGGAGAAGAGCAGCGCGTTGTGCGTGATGAGCACCGCCTTCGGACGACCGGTGGTACCGGAAGTGGAAAGGATGAGCACCACTTCATCGGACTTGCTGCCTGCTTCGCCCGTATAGGGTTCGTATTTCTCGAAGATCTCTTTGAGCGTGGTGGCAGATTTTGCATCGACCGTTTTGTCGTGAACGGCGATCGCATTGATCGGAAGAGAAGGAATGCGCTCGACCACGGAGAAGATCTGATCTTCGAAATTGGTCTTGTGATGGAAGGTGGGAGCAATGAACGCCTTGGATTCAACAAGGTTCATGGCGTAGACGAGGTCTTCGCCGTTGAAGGTGACCGCGAGCGGATGGATGACCGCGCCGACCTTCAGGCAAGCAACGTAGAGAATAGCGAATTCAGACCACGGCGGCATCTGGAAGGTGACCACATCACCGTTCTGGATGCCCTGTTCACGCAGCCATGAAGCAAGACGCGCGGCCTTATCGTCGATTTCGGCGTAGGTAAGGCGCACACCCATGTCGTCGGAGATATATTCACGATCGGGGTGAGCCGCAACACGATCGTTCCAAATATCGTTGACCGTCTTTTCGGTCCAATAACCTTGCTCGTAATAGCGCTTTTTGTTCTCTTCGTTGATCTTAAGATCGGTAATCATAGTCCCTCTTCCTTTTTTATGAGGTTAGAACGTGTTCATGAGAACACTGGGCAAAATTTTACCTGTAATGTAAGCCCCCATCAACACAAAACCAATCCAAATCCGCACTAACCTATTTTCATTTACGATAAATCGCTCTGCACCGCGGCGCATAAGAGGTTGTATGCTTATGTGAACATGTTTTTTGAACCCAAGGGGGCTTATATGGAGTGGCAGCAGATCTATAAGGATCGCAGTATGGATGTTGAGACGATGCTTGATCGCTTCGTGGGCGATGGCACGTCCGTTTTCGTAGGAACCTTCGAAGTGGCCGGTGGCCTTATCCGCCCGATGCTCAAGCGCATTCAAGACGGGGTATTGCATGGCATCTCGATGTATGGCGGCATCACGAGCGAGGATCTGCACCTCGACGAATTGACCGTTGGCTTCGACGAATTCCATTACCACAATTACTTCACCGGTGGCAACGAGCGCAACGGCATTTCTGCTGGTCACACTGCCTATGTGCCCCTACACCTTCATCGTACGAAGAACCTTGTTGAAAATGACGGGATCGATGTAGCATTCATCGCTATGACGCCTCCCGACAAGCATGGCTACTGCAATATCGGTCACGTTGGTTGCCGCCCTGAAGGCATTCGCACGGCAAAGCACGTTATCGCGCAGATCAACCCGAGCGTGCCGTGGGTGAATGGCCTCGAGCGTAACCTGCATGTTTCGCAGATCGATGCCTTCGTTGAGATCGATCAGCCCATGACGCAGATGCCGATCGCTGAGCCAAAGCCCGAAGAGAAGATCGTGGGCGATATCGTTTGCGAACTCATCGAAGATGGCTCGTGCATTCAGCTCGGATTCGGTTCGATCGCGAATGCCATCGCTGAAGGCCTGAAGGCGCGCAAGCATTTGGGTGTGCATTCCGAAATGTTCAACGATGCCATGGCAGAGCTGCAGGAGCTCGGCGTTATCGACAACAGCCGCAAGAACTACCTGCCCGGCGTTTCCGTTGCGGGCTTCGCCTCTGGCCAGCAGTACCTCTACGACTTCATCGATCATAACCCGGGCATGTTCTTCACGCCCTACTCCCACGTGAACAACCCTGATTTCATCCGCCTGAATGACAACATGGTTTCCGTGAATTCTGCTGTTTCGGTCGATCTGACCGGCCAGGTTTGCGCTGAGAGCATCGGAACGCGCCAGTATTCCGGCACTGGCGGACAGGTCGACTTCATCCGTGGCGCGACGCTCGCGAAGAACGGCAAAGCCATCATCGCCATGACCTCCACCACGAAGACGAAGAACGGCGTGGTCTCGAAGATCGCTCCTACGCTCATGGCTGGCAGCGTGGTCACTTCGCTGCGCACCGATGTTCAGTATTTCGTGACCGAATATGGCTGCGTGAACTTGATGTATTGCGACATTCCTGAGCGTTGCCGCCGCTTGATCAGCATCGCCCACCCCGATTTCCGCGATGAACTCACGCATGAGGCGAAGAAGCTCGGGTATCTGTACTAGCGCATAAGGAACCAGTAAGAGAGGGACGCTCCGAAGATTCCTGCTCTACTACTCAAAAAGGGATTACGGCAAAAGCTGTAATCCCTTTTTTTCGTGCGCACGCTCTTGCGATGCTTCGTGCGATGCTTTGTACTATTTACTCTTCGTCCAAGTAGACGAGCTGGGCTTGGACGCTACGGAGTGCTGCTTCACGCAATGCTGGATCGATATCAACATACACTGCATCCACCAGAGCATCAGCATCGCGCGCAACGCCCGCGGCAAGCGCATCTTTTATCTGCTGCAAGCGTTCGAGGCGGTGTTGACGCGTGGCTTCGATGGCTTGCAGTGGATCGGTGATGGGATAGCCGTGCCCTGGATAGAACACACGAATCCCCTCTTCTTTCACGATGCGCTCGAGCACATCGAGCGAAGCCATATAGTCGCCCAAGTTGCCATCGGGATAGTAGACCACCGTGGGGCCATGCTTGAAGACCACATCACCCGTGAACATCGAGCGATCCGCAGGATACACGAGCCCAACCGAGTCGCTTGAGTGGCCTGGCAGCGGCACCACACGCAGCGCCGGACCGTTTTCAATCGGGCAAAATTCACCAGGAAGCAACGTGCCATCGAAGGGCGCATACACGCGTGCGCCTGAAATATCCGCAAGCTCTTCAGCGCCTTCCGTATGATCGGCATGCATGTGCGTGCACACGACCGCACCCACGCGCAACCCCTGGTCGATGCAGGCATTGAGCACCTTCTGGACATGCTCTCCCGCAGGAGCAGGATCGATCACGATGCATTCGGGCGAAGCGGCTTCGGCAAGCACCCACGTATTCGTGCCCGTATAGGTCATGGGTGAAGGATTGTTGGCGCGCACGCAGAACACGCGCTCGCTTTCCTTACCGCCCGCATAGGGCGTTTCGTCGATGATGAACCCCATATGAACTCCTTTTCGAATGAATGCCAAACAACTCCCCTGATGCTCTTAGTCCAAGTCTGCATGCAGTACGATCGTGCCGTCTTCTTTACGCAGCGGCTTGAACATGATCTTCTTCACCTTGCGACGGTTCGAAACGAACTCTTCGGCTGAAGGTGCTTCAGCGATGCGCGTGAGATTGAAGAGGGTGGGCGCAACGATGAGCCAGCGGTTCTCGTCGGCTTCGCGCACGGCATAGGATGGGGTGACCCAATCGGCGATCTGCGCTTCAGAGGTGTTATCGTCGGCGTGCTGGCCTTCGGGCATGAGCGCTGAGAAGAAGAAGGTATCATAGCGCTTCGGTTCGAAGGTAGGCGTGCAGAAGTTCGCAACCAGGCCAAGCAGATCGGTACGCAGGATCAAGTTGCGCTCGACGAGCAGGTCGGCAAAGGCGATCTCGTGCGCAACGAGCGCCTCGCGATTCGCGTCCCAGCTCGGGTCGGAAAGATCGGTTACCGTAGAAGTTGCATCGGGGCCAGCGAGCAGGACGCCGCACTCCTCGAACACTTCGCGGGCTGCTGCGACCACGATACGGCGCGCATCATCTTCGGAGACACCCAAAAGCTCAGCCCAGTCCTTCGGGCTGGGACCGCACCAGGGCAGATCGGGGTTCGAATCGCGTTCGTCCACACGACCGCCGGGAAACACCACCGCATCGGGCAAGAAGTCCATCGTGTTCACACGACGCAGCATGAACACTTCGACGTTCTGGTTGTTCGGGAAATCGGGCGGGAACACGCCATCGTCGATGCGATATTTCGTTTGACCAGGCTTGGAATCACGCACGAGCATGACCGTTGCAGCCAGTTTGGGCGTGGGTGGATCAGGAATGGGATTATCGATGTGGTCGCCGATCGAGGCAAGCACCTTCTCATTCGGAATCGTTTCGATGGCTCCGTTCGACATATCAATACGCATAGAAACTCCTCTCGGTGCAATCTGTTTGCTCCTATTATATCGACTCGAGCGCGCGCGAAAGGATACAGGGCAATAACAGATACACATACATGGATGTGTAAAGCTACGTGATGGAGCATGGGCGAACAAGGTGCTCAGTGTTGCCGATCTTACTGCACGCAAGCACGTTTTGCCGGGGTACGTATTCTATTGCCTGTGTTCGTGCCGCGGAGGGAAAAGGACCGCAAGAGCTGCCATGATGAGGCCGGATGCGATCGCAAGCAGCAGATAGATGGGATCGGGCGCGTGGGAGAGCAGGAAGTTCGAGACGAGCGCCGGGAGCACACAAACGATAATGGTTGCGCACGCTACGCCGATAAGGCTCGAACCAGTAGTGCCGCGCGAGAAGAACAGCGAGACAAGCGGAGCACTGACAAGCCATGAGCCGATAA
>UPYK01000033.1 GCA_900538545.1 uncultured Eggerthella sp.
CAGGTTCTTGAGCAGGGAAGCGGGGAACCTCGTGTCTCGCGCTCGGCGCTGATCGCAGTAGATGGAGTGTCAATCTTCTTTTGCCCAGCGTGTGTTTGCGATTTGAGATGAGGGGGCTGAAATGGACAAGAACGCAGGAAAGAGCGTTGCGTCAACAGGCTCTCCTTCGGCGGGTAGCCCGATCCCATCAAACGCTTCAGCAGCGAATGCCCAAACGCTCTCAACACAAGATCAAAACAACTCGAATAATAATGACGGTTTCAAGCGTACGCTTTCCATCTTCGATATGGTCATCTACGGCCTTATCTTCATGGTGCCTATCGCGCCCTTCAGCATCTATGGCGGGGTGGCGAACGCCTCGAATGGTATGGCATCGATGGCTTATCTTATCGCCTTCGTTGCGATGTTCTTCACGGTGCTCTCATTCGGCATCATGATCAAGACGTTTCCTTCGTCAGGCTCGATCTATACCTATGCGTCGAAGAGCTTAGGGAGTGCGATCGGTTTCATCGCTGGTTGGCTCATGCTCCTTCAGTACCTGATTTCGCCCGACATGGTCTTCATCATCGCTGCTGAACCGCTTCATCAATACGTTCCCGCGGTGCCCGTGTGGGCGTGGTGCTTGATCTTCTTGGCCATCGTGCTCGTGGTCGCCTCACGGGGCATCCAGACGACCATGATCGTGAACAAGATCGCACTGGTGTGCGAATGTATCGTGTTGGGAATGTTCCTCGTATTCGGCATCGCTTTCATATTCTCTCACCCTGAAACATCGGGCTTTACGCTCGATGCCTTCTTCAATCCATCGAAGTTCACCATGCCCTCGATGCTGAGCGCGGTGTCGCTCGCGGTGTTCTCGTTCGTTGGATTCGGTTGCGTGGCCACGCTTACTGAAGAGGCCAAGAATGAGCGCAGTGGCCCTCCGCGTGCGATGATGATCATGGTCATCATCTTGGCTGTCCTCTTTGCTTTTACGTGCTATATCGCCACCTGCGTCGATCCAAGTGGTGAACTCTGCCGCTCCAACGAAACGAACGGTTTCTACCTTATCGCTGAATTGGTGGGCGGCAAGTGGTTCGGTCAGCTCTGCGCTTTGGCGGTCGCGCTTGCTCAGGGAGTCTTCACGGGTTTGGTCGCCCAGGTTTCGGTCTCGCGCGTGCTCTACGTGATGGGTAAGAGCGGCTCGCTTCCAAGTCCGCTCGCGAAGATGGATAAGAAGCGTGGCGTGCCGCTGGTGGCAACGCTCTTCGTTTCTGCTCTTTCGCTCGTGCTTCTGCCATTCTTCCTCAACATCGGTATGGATGGTCTGGCAAAGGTCGTGAACTTCGGTGCTCTTGCCTCCTATGTGATCTTGAATGTTTGCGTAGTCTGGCATTTCTGGGTGAAGGGCAAGGACCATACGAACCCGTTGCGCCTTCTTATCTGCCCGATCATCGGAGCGATCATCGTTGGTGCGATCTTCGTTTCGCTCGATCCGACCTCGCACACGATCGGCATCATCTGGATCATCATCGGCATCGTCTACTATCTGGTGACCACGCGCCTCCTTAAACGCAAGATAACCATGGAATAGAAGGTCAATGCAGCAGAACACCACTGAAGAGCCCTCTGTGCAAAATGCGCAGGGGGCTTATCTGTTGGGATTGTTTCTAAGCTGTTGCATTGAGCTTACGTTTAATCAACATACCTTACGACAATCTCACAATACCGCCTATGAACTGCAAAAAGTGGCATGGTGAGGATAAAGAAAAAAGTCGACGTGCTTGGAGGCGCTCGGCATGATTTTGAAAGGGGTGGGAAAAATGAGTGAATCAAAGACTTCTGTAGCGCCTGCAAATTCATCTGGCTCCAAAAAGCAGACGGCGAAGATGCTTGGATTCGGCGGGTTCTTTGCTATGACCGCATCAATGGTCATGACCGTCTATGCGTATCCTAATTTTGCATCTTCTGGTCTCCATTTGATCTTCTTCTTGATTCTTGGCGGTGTGTTCTGGTTCTTGCCAGTCGCGCTCGTGGCTGCTGAAATGGCAACCGTCAAAGGATGGGAGAATGGCGGAATCTTCGCTTGGGTTGGCAACACACTCGGTAAGCGCTGGGGCTTCTCGGCGCTGTTCTATCAGTGGTTCCAGATCACGGTTGGATTCGTAACCATGGCATTCTTCGTTTTGGCTGCGATATCCTACATCGTTGGATGGGATGCGCTCTACAACAATCCACTTGTTATGTTCATCGGAGTTGCGATCATCGTTTGGGGATTGACGCTAACACAGCTCGGAGGAACAAAGCTGACAGCTCGTATCGCTAAGGTTGGCTTCTTCGGAGGCGTTTTGATCCCTGCGGTGGTCTTGCTCATCGGTCTTATCGCGTATTTGGCAACAGGAGGTGTCTCGCAGCTCCACTTCAATATGAACGGCTTCGTTCCGGACTTCACGCAAGTGAGTACGCTGGTCATTTTCGCATCGTTCATCTTGGCGTTCGCAGGTGTTGAGGCAAGTGCTTCTCACGTTAACGAGTTGAAGAACCCGGGCAAGATCTACCCGATGGTCATGATCGTTCTCTGTATCTTAACGATCGTACTCGATACATTGGGTGGTCTGGCTGTTGCGATGACCATGACCGAAGCTCAGCTCGACGCGAACTTGAGCACGGGCGTGGTCACGGCGTTTGCGAACATCTTCGATGCGCACTTCGGATGCGGTTGGTTCGTCTACATCATCGCGTTCTTGCTGGCTGCAGGCGTGCTCGCAGAGATCTCTTCGTGGATCGTTGGTCCTTCTCGTGCATTGCTCGACACGGCAGACGAGGGCATCATCCCGCGTAGCCTGGCAAAGACCAACAAGCACGGCGTGTCGGTGAAGATCGTGGTCATCCAGGGTATCGTGGTAACCATTTGGGATGCGGTGCTCTGCGGCTCCATGGCGCTATCCGGCGGTTCGGGGTCCTCGATCTCGTACCTTACCGCAGTTGGCTTGACCGTTGTCATCTATCTGGTCGGCTACATCCTGTTCTTCTTGGGCTATTTCAAGCTCATCTTCAAGGGAAAGGATCACGAGCGTGCCTTCAACGTGTTCGGGGGAACCGTTGGCAAGTGCATCGTTGCGGGCATCGGTTTGTTGCTCACAGTCTTTGCGCTGATCGTTTCGTTCTTCCCGCCAAGCCAGCTTGATGCTCAGTCGGGCACGGTCTATGTGGCGACCTTGATCATCTGCTGGGTGGTTTCGGTGGCGATACCGTTCGTGGTATATGCACTACGTAAGCATTGGAATGGCGGCGTCGACCACGATCCTCCCACCATTCCGAGCAAGAAGATGCTGGCAGCTGCTGCTGCAACTTCTTCAAGCGCTCCCGCACCAGCGAAGAGCGAACCTGCTCAAAAGCAAGCCGCATCCGCTGATGCCCACAGCAGTGATTCACCGCCTAAGGAGCAAAGTTGATCAGAGCTATTGGTCGCGTTTCCCCTTCGCTTTCAAGAAACGAAGGGGAAGGGGGGAGGCGACTGGGTAGCGGCGCAGAGTGCGTACGCATCATAAGGTAAGCAGAAGAAAACTACGTAAAGGAAAAAGGTCTTCGCTCAAGCGAAGAAAAGACTAAGGAGTTCATCATGACTGATAAAGACGTAAAGCTCGTTTCGACTGAAGAATTAGCCGAAATGGATGCTCAAACTCAGTATCTGAGCCCGATCTTCGGATCGTATGCTTCAGATGTTGAGATGCCGGTTGACAAGCTCAACCACGACCCGATCGAGCCGCGTATCGCAAGCGAGATCATTCGTGAGTATATCGGCACGGAAGGTAATGCACACCAGAACCTCTGCACGTTCGTCCAGACCTACATGGAGCCCGAAGCAGCAGAGCTGATGAAAGAAACGCTCGAGAAGAACGCGATCGATAAGGACGAATATCCGATGACCGCAGACCTCGAGAACCGCTGCGTGAAGATCATCCAGAATCTGTGGCACGCTAACCCTGATGAAGAGCCTATGGGCACTTCAACT